>MWYV01000003.1 GCA_002050435.1 Chitinophagales bacterium 33-2
TACATCACCACGGTAGGTCCCAGCTAAAGCGGGGTTACGCAGCAGAGGCAATTCATAGAATTGCGAAAAATTAATGTCCTGGCAGATGCCGCACAGAAACATGGCATTTGCCAAAATAATCAGCCCTATTTTTTTATGCATGACGCCTCTTTTTCTATTTTAAAATGGACACGTTTCCTTTGTAAGTAAACGTAGATCCGTTATCACAAATAACTTCCGCTGTGTAAACAAATACATCAGGACCCCCGATCACACCCCGTACGGCGCCGGTCCATCCATAAGTGGAATTATTCGCAGGGAAATTTGCTCTTTCAAAAACAACTTCGCCCCAGCGGTTGAATATGCGGAAGGTTTTTACTGTCTGAATGCCTTTGCCTCTTACCATCAGGATATCATTAATGCCATCGCCATCAGGAGTGAATGCATTTGGAATAAAGACTTGTGAACTTTCACACGTAGCCAGTATGCGTATGGTATCACTTGCGCTGCAACCATAAATGTTGGTCGCCTTTACAATGTAGGTGATGTCTTTTCTTATTGTGGCTGATGGATTGGGGCAATTGGAACAACTCAAATCATTTGATGGAGTCCAGTTCCAGCTGGCAATGGGTCCGTTCTGGATCACTGGTGCGAAAGAATGCACGGTTCCTGTGGGAAAGGTTAGATCGGGGCCAAGGTTCACCGTTGGATATTGACCCACCACCACCAGGACAAATGCGGTATCTGTAAAGCAGTTGAATCCATCAGAACCTACTACCCGGAAATTGGTTGTTACCATTGGTGATGCAGTAGGATTGGAAATAGTGGTACTGTTCAATCCTGCAGCCGGCGACCAGCTATAGGTAGTGCCACCGCTTACGAGCAGGTTGGCAGATGATCCAATGCAAATGGTATCAGATGGTGAAACTGTAAGGTTCAAGGGCTGGATCACGGTGACCACAACGGTATCATTTGCCGAACAGCCAAAAATGTTTTTTGCCTCCACCACGTAAGCGGTGGTAACAAGAGGCGCCGCTGTTGGCGAGGCGCACGAAGTGCAGCTTAAACCCTGCAAGGGGGTCCAGTTATAACTGACGACACCAGTTCCGGAAGTATTCAATACCGCGCTGTTGCCAATGCATAACACCAGGTCATTCGTAGTGGAAACCGTTGGTGAAATGTTCACGGTGATGGAATGCATCACGGTATCATAACAACCATTCACCGTGCCGGCAACCAGCTGCAGTGTGTAATTACCAGGTTGCGTAAAAGTATAAGCAAATGTGTTTGATGTGCTGACGGCGCCGTTTGAAAGTGTCCACTTTATAAAGTTGATGGCATCAATGGATTGTATGTTCGAAGTGAACGTAGTGTTCTTTCCGGTACAAGCAATGTTGTCGCCCTGGATCGTAGCGAATGGTTTGCTTTTAACGAACACCTGCAGTTGTTTGGTAACGGTATCTGCACAACCACTGTTTCCGTTTACGATCATCTGTACCGTATAAGTGCCTGTAGTGTTGTATTGATGCATGTTGCTAATTCCTGATCCGGTATTGCCATCGCCAAAATCCCAAAGCACTCCTGCTTTACCAAAGAAAACATGTGACGTGTCGGTGAAAGCCACCATTGTATAGCCACAAAAGTTTTGTTGCGCAGCTGTAAAGCCGGCTTTTATGCGCTCTATTTTAATGCTGTCAATTCCGGTAAGTGGCACTGAGCATCCCGCTGTGTTCTTGATGGTAACAGAAGGAAAATAGCTTCCGGGATTCAGGTAAGTATGAAAAACAGTATTGCTGGTGGTAGTCAGTATATTTCCATCACCAAAATTATAAATAAACGAATCCGCGTTATTCGCCATAACCTGGAATGAAGCTGTGGCATTGCAGATGAAACCTGTTGAATGCGTCCATGTGCCTGAAGGACCGTTGATGATTATTGTTCTCACTGTTGTAAATACACATCCTGTTGGTGCGGTGGATACCAGTTGAACAATATAAGTTCCTGCTTGTGTATAGGTATGGGTAACCGTATTTCCGCTTCCAGTATTTCCATCACCAAAATTCCAGATGGCCGATGCCGCGGGCAGATTCTGATTCGTAAAACTAACGGTCAGCGGCGCGCAACTGCTTACACTGTCGGATAATGTGAACCAACCATTGAGTGTGTCAACGATCTGTATCTGCTGTATCGTAGAATCTGTACAGATACTTCCAACTGTATTGAATCGATAGGCAATCAGTTTCACCTGGTACAATCCCGGAGTAGCATAAGTTTTTGATGGATTTGTTGCAGTGGAAGTATTTCCGTCGCCGAACTTCCATAAATAGGAAGTAGCATTATTAGATTGATTGGTAAAAGCTACCGGTGTTCCGATGCAGGCCACTACCGGGTTGGCCGTGAAGGATGCCACAGGTTTTTGATATACAGTAATGGTTTCTGTTGATGATGTATCGGAACAGCCATTGGATCCCTGGAGCGTTACAATATAAGTACCGGCGTTAAGATAGGTATGGGTAATGGTATCAATATTCAATGTAGTATTGGTGATGGTGCCATCTCCAAAATTCCAGGTAAAGGCAGATGCGCCCTGTGAATTATTGATAAAGCTGACCGTATGGGGTGCACATCCGGTTTGCTGATTTCCATTTATGGCAAAATCAAGTACTACAGAATTTGGAAATACTACAATGGCATATTGAATGGAGTCCATGCCACATTCATTATAAGCATAAAGCTTAACATAGAAAGTATCCTGTATGCCGGTGATGAACGTGTGGCTGATGTTTCCTGCCTGGCTGGTGGTTAGTTCCGGACTTCCATCACCAAAATTCCAGGTATAGGTATTGCCAAGTCCTTTTGAAATATTACTAAAGGTTACGTTCATCGGAGAACAGCCCGTACTTGCATTGGGTGTAAAAAGGGCTTTGGGTTTAGATTTCACTCTTACTGTGCTGCTTAAAGTAATTGTATCACAACTTGACAATACATGCATCTTCACCACGTAGATCGTATCTCCGGAATTTGGATGTGGTTCAAATACTATGGGTCCGGGTTGGGCAGCAAAAGAAGTTTGTCCGTTTCCAAATTCCCAATAGTAATTAAATTGACCCAGAGCCGGTGTTGTATTGGTGAAGGTTACAGTTAATGGTCCGCATCCAATACTGTCTGTTTGGGTAAAGGCAGGCTGGGAAGTGAGATAGGTATAAAACATGTGTTCCATACTATCCACCTTGCAGTTGTTTGCACTGAAGGCAACAAGTTTAATCATCACCGAATCATTACTTGCACCAATGGTATAACCCGGAAAACTGTTTCCTGTTCCGATCAGCATATTGTTTGCAAACCACTGGTAACTTCCATTGCGCCCTGGAAAGTGCTGTAGTGCCAACACCGCATTTGAAATTACAAAGGGCGCGCAGGCTGTATCTTTCGTCCAGGTAAATAATGCTTTTGCATCAGGATTTACCGTAACAACAACTGGAAAAGCAATACCTGCACAGGAACCCGTATCGCCGGAAACAGGAATCACATTATAAGTCAGTGTCGCGGGCTGGTCTGAAAGGTTTTGCAGCAGCTGACTTATGTTGGATTGAGAACTGTTCTCCGCACTTCCACCTGTTACGGCGCCTGCTGGATTTGATATGGGTAAAGACCATGTGTAAGTGGTTCCTGCGGGAATTATCGTAGTAGCTGATGGCTGTCCGTTTTGGGGACTCGCTAAAAATGCATTTCCTGTACAAATTGTCGCTGTGAATGCAGGTACAACAGGCCTTGGCGCTACACGAACTTTCACCGTAAAACCAGAACCACCGCAGGATCCTGGTCCTGTTGGCGTAACTGTGTAGTATAAGGAAGCAATCGTATTGGTGGTGTTGGTAAGCGACTGGCTGATGAGCGCCTGGTTATTTTGTGCTGATCCACCCGTAATGGAACCTGCTGGATCACTAACCGGCTGGATCCAGGAATATAAAGTATTGGCTGGTGCGCCGGAAGGTAGTAAACTAAATGTTGCACCACTGCAGATCGCTAGTGTGGTATCGGTAAGTCCGGGTTGCGGATTCACGGTAACGGTCAGGTTAAAACTATTTCCAACGCAGGCGCCATTGCTGCCCGATGTGGGGGTGATGGTATAAACGGCTGTTTGTGATGTGTTGGTTGGATTAGCCAGGAGACCAATGATTGACGGGCCATTTCCGGCCTGGCCTCCTGTAAGTCCGCCTGTAACCACCGGTGCGCCCCAGGCATAAGTTGTGCCTGCCGGAACAATGGTGGTTCCACCATTTGAAGGGGTAACAGTAAACGCACTTTCACTGCAAGTGGTAATGCTCTGGTCAGGTATAACAGGTGTAGGGTTCACTGTTACCTGAATACTTTTTGATGAAGCACATCCATCCGTTGTGCCGGTAACTGTATAGGTGATTGTGGATGCAGGAGTGAGCGTAATCGTCGCTGTTGTTTGTCCGCCAGGGTTCCAGCTATAACTGTTGGCTCCGGAGGCTGTAAGCGAAATATTTGTACCGTGACAAATTATAGTATCGGCAGAAGTTACCAGCACAGGCATGGGTTTCACGGTGATCACAGCTGTGGAAAGCGTACCTGTTGCAGGGCAATTATTGGCATCCGTTAGGCCTGTAAGTGAAATGGTATAATTGCCAGGTGCACTGTTGGCCGGAACTACCGTAATTGTTCCTGTATTTGAATTGAGCGTAGGTGTAAGAACAGTGGTAGATGCATCTGGGTTTGTTACGGTGATTTGAAGAACATAAGGTGCAACCCCGGTCCCGGAAAAACTTAATGTGCCAGCTGAGGTGGAACAAATTGAAGCTGTTGCAGGTGATAAAGTTCCGGAAGGTTTTGCCTTCACCGTAATCAGTAAAACATTTGAATTTGCATTGCATTGTCCGCTGGTTGTAACACGCTTGTAATAAAGGGAAGAGGTAAGTGCAGGCGGTGAATAATCATTTCCTGTGGCGCCGGAGATGTTGGTCCAGGGCCCTGTAGCATTAGGAGAAGACTGCCATTGAAAACTAAAATTGCCATTGCCACCAATGGGTGTTTGCCCTGTAAGTGTTGCAGGGGTTTCGCCCTGGCAGATGGTTTGGGATGTACTGATATTATAGTTGGATAAAGAACCAAGAACAGTAATAATTACAATATTGGAAGTGTCGGCACAAGCGCCACTAATTATGATACGACGATAATGTGAAGTGGTGGTTGGTGAACCGGGATTTAAAAAGGAGGTAGTGGTTAGCGGCACAATGTTCCATGTAGTGCCTCCATTTGTTGATAGCTGCCAGCTATAAGTATAGCTGTTGGTTCCACCCGAAACTGCTGGTCCGCTATGTACGATTTGATTGGCCGTTATTCCGGCACAAATGGTTTGGTCGGCAGCAATATTATTGTTAGCAATGCTGGCAGTTACAGTTACATTAAGAGTGGATGGCAGGCTCACACATCCATGTGTATTTGTCTGGGTAACATAGTAGGCGGTTGTACCAGGAGTTGCTGTAGAAGGCGTTGGTGCTGTAGCTGATCCTCCGGTTAACGCAGCATTTGTGTACCAGGTAAGTGTGTTTCCTGAAGCCGCTGTTGCAGTAAGCGGATTGGCAGTACTTCCCTGGCAATAGGATATTGGAGATACCGTTGGCGCAGCCGGCCTTGGGTTTACTGTAATGGTAAAAGTGGATTGACCCGTACAGCTATTTGAGGTGGCACTTGCGGTTACTGTTGTAGTGATCGGGTTGGCCGTAGTATTTATTGTTGTAAATGCATTGATCGTTGCTGAACCGGATGCCGGAAGTCCCGTTCCTGTAGTACTGCTGTTCCAGGAAACTGTACCGAGTGAACTGGATAGGGTAAAGGGTCCTGCGGTGGCGCCAGGGCAAAAGACCTGGTTGGCCGGTACAGTAACAACCGGCACAGGATTTACGGTAAAGTTTCTTGTTGCCGTTGTGGTGCCACATTCGTTGGTGACAGCTACAGTAACGGTATAGTTTCCGGGTGCGTTATAAAAAATATTTCCGGGGTTTTGTGATGTGGAAGTCGCGGGGTTGCCTCCGGGGAAATTCCATAGATAGGATAATGCGTTCGCTCCGCAATTGGTTGTGCTGACGGTAGGGGATATGGTTGCACTTCCGCAGGCATTTGTAATTGTTGTTATATTGGCTGTAGGTGGCGTCCTGACTGTAATCGTTTGAACAGGAGTTGTAAACGTACATCCACCCGGACTGGTAATGGTGAGGCGAACACTATAAGTGCCCGGATTTGAAAAACTAAATTGAGGATTGGCAGATGTTGCATTTGTATTCCCAATGTAAGTCGCCCCATTTGTTGAAGGGCAACCTGAAAAGCTTGCATAAGTTATATTCCATAAATATTGATTCTGCCCGCATAAAAGTGTATTGGAATTACTGGTTGCATTTACGGTTAATGATGCACAGCCATTTGTTTGACTTAATGTAAATGAACCCGTTGGAGAAGGATTCACACAAATGGTCCGGATAACAGAATCCAGGCCGCATTTGGGATTGCCATTTATTAATTTAATCGTGTAGATCCCGGGAGTAGAAAAATTGATGCCTATTGAATTTGTTCCACTTTGCCATGTAGTGGGATCTGGAAGACCAAAATCGTTGCCCAAACTACCTGAACTTACTGTCCAACCAGTTGCTGGAGTTATTTTCCAGACAGCAGTTCCGGAAATGCAGGTTCCATTATCTATATATTGATTGGGTACACTTGTATTGGAAAATGTTGCTATAGTATTTACACAAACCGTATCGCCGGGTGTTGCAGTAATGGTTGCTATAGGCTTTCTTGAAACGTAAATGGGAACAACACTGCCTGCAGAAGAACCGCATGGATTGGAAGCAACGATACTTGCCGCAAAAGAATTAGGAAAAGCAGTAGTACCATTTGAACTGGTAGTACCGCAACTGGCATTTAAAAAAGTATAAGAAACATTTGCTGGTGGTGGATGCTCATATATAATGGTCGTGGGAACATCATTAAAACTGACAGAATATTGTGTGCCTGGAGGATTGTTTGCCGAACCCGTTATCGGAAAGGTTATGGTATTGCCTGTACAAACCGATGTATTTCCCGGGTTAACAATACCAATCGCCGGATTGCTTCCCACAAAAACTGTATAGAGGGTGGTACTTACACACCCATTCTGCCCGGTAACTACAAATTGCAAGGTATAGGTGCCCACTACATAGTTATGCGATGTTGCACTAAAAGAACCTGCGTTAAAATCCGGCGCCCCATCACCCCAAATAATTTTATAAGATAAGTTAGTAGCAAGCGTGGTGGATTGATTCGTAAACGAAAGGGTAGCATTTGTAGAATTACATTGCCTGAAATAAGGGCTGCCATTGATAATCGTGTAGCCGGTGCCGCCTAAGGTCCCATCCGGAATTTGTTTTGTTGTAACCGTTGCAATAGTAGAATCAACACAACCTAAAGAAGTTGTAGCTATTAATTTCACATCAAAGCTTTGCGTAGAATTTCCAGGTAATCCAATAAAGCTGTGTGTTGGGTTGATATTTGTTGAAGAATTGGAAGACCCGGAATTGGGATCTCCAAAACTCCATTGATAAGTAAGGCCCGAACCAAAGGAATTATTTGTAAAGGTTACAAGCTGGTTACTGCAACTATTGTTTGGGGAAAAACTGAAAGATGCTACAGGAATTTGTTGTACCGTAACGGTTACAGGCGAATAACTAACCGGTGGATTGGGGGTATTTGTAACAACAACCGAGTACACTCCAGACGTAATCGCCGTATAACTTACATTTGTAGCGCCCGCAATGGCCACCCCGTCTTTCAACCATTGAAAGGTTGGATTTCCAGTTATTCCATCAGCTTCCAATACCACATTTTCTCCTAAACAAAAACCCAGTGGTGTGGAATATTTTATGGTATCTGCATTAAATGCAGCATGGTATTTTTCAAATTGAACTCCATGGGTACCCAACAATACAGCCAGGGATGCTATCTTCCTTTGGCTGTGGGCATTGATTAAAAAGCACAGGAGTGCCAGTGTTGGCAAAAAAATCTTTTTCATTAAAACGGTTAGGTGGTTTTGCCCTGTGGAGGAGGATAGCGGGCCAAAATAGGAATAAAACTTAATAATATCAAGCCCCTGGTAGGGGAAAATGCTTATAAAATTGTGACCATTTATTGTGTTGCCCGCAATACCCGTTGGCCCTGCTTTTCGGTTCAATAGTCATTCACTGCTGTCCCGTAAAAAATCAAACATCAGTTTTTTAATTAAGCTATTTTGCTTCAGGCCGGCGGGCCTCGTACTGCCCCGCTGCTGAATTTCCCGTGGTGACTAAAGCCAGGCAACAAAAAGGCCTCCCGCAGATTACGCAGATTTTCGCTGATTGGTCTTCTGCGTTCGTCAGCGCGATCTGCGGGAACAAGAGGCAGGTACTGGTTCAAATAGATCCAGGTTTCCTAAAAAGGCCTCCCGCAGATTACGCAGATTTTCGCTGATTGCTCTTCTACGTTCATTCGCGCGATCTGCGGGCAACAAGAGGCAGGTACTGGTTCAAATAGATTCAGGTTTATTAAAAAGGCCTCCCCCAGATTACGCAGATTTTCGCTGATGGGTCTTCTGCGTTCGTCAGCGCGATCTGCGGGCAACAGGAGGCAGGTACTGGTTCAAATAGATTCAGGTTTCATCACAAAATGAAATTCCAGGCATATCATCTTATACTATTGTACTGTATTA
The DNA here is from genome assembly GCA_002050435.1 of Chitinophagales bacterium 33-2. Classification (GTDB taxonomy): domain Bacteria; phylum Bacteroidota; class Bacteroidia; order Chitinophagales; family Chitinophagaceae; genus Flavisolibacter. The sequence continues at coordinate 8,720 of MWYV01000003.1, forward strand.
TTTTTCCAATTCTTTTATAATCCCTTTCAACATTGCGGGTACAATAAGTTTGTGAAAAGGTCTAACTGGTAAAAAATATATTCGTCCAAACCAATTATTAAACTGTACGGTTGTTGTTATAGTTAATGTTTTTTTGTCTGTTTCATTAATTAGTTGGTCAAGCAATAATGACACTCTAAAATTCAAGTGCCTGTCATCTTCCCCTAACACAACTTCATTATTTGTTTTGCTAAACACTTTAAAAAGCCCAAGTTGTTCGCCTGGTTCGCATTTAAAATTATCAAGCTGCTTTTTTCTGTCAGCAGTGTTACCTGAAGTTTTTAATCCAAAAAACCCAACTATTGTATTTCGCAGTGCAAATAATTTTTCAACCCATTTTGGGCCACTCAAAAAAAACGCTTTTCCAACTTCTGTCGGACTGATATTATTCTTTTTGTCAATGAACTCCATTTGGTAGCTGTCAATATAGTCATACTGCTTATCGCCCTTACTAAGGATTGATTGGCCAGGAAGTTCCATATTGTTAACTGTCATTCTTGTCTATTGATTATACTGAACCGTGTCTTTTTACAATGACCTCAAAAGTTGGAGAATATCGAAGGTTGGGATTTTATAACTTTCCGCCCGGTACTAAAGTTTAGTTTGTTTAGGAATTTGAATATAAGAACTTTTGCCTGGATTTAATCGTCAATCCGACACTGCTTCTGATAGCGATTTGCAGCCGATTGGTCCAACGTACTCTCCCACTTGCAGCAATACTTTTGTTGTGCGTTCGTACTTCTTTATCACCTAATTGAAACTTTTTTAAATTTTTGAATCCTATTGCCAAGTATATCGCCAACATAGATATTTCCATCATTATCTACAGCAATATCATGATACCTGCAAATAGGACCGTTATACAACCCTGCTCTTCCAAATCGGGTCAATACATTTAAAGTTGAATCAAACTGCATTATATCAGAACCTTTGATTAGGGAATCATTGACGGTCAAGTAGTCAATTGCGAATACATCATTACTCTTTTTGTCAACTGTTAAAGAATATAATTGTATTGCCCTATTATTTTTCCATTCTTTTAAAAACTTCCCGCGGGCATCAAATTTCTGTATGCGGTTATTTTCCCTGTCCGCCACGAATACATTACCGTATGAATCCAAGTCAATCCCATGTGGCGTATTAAATTCACCGGGCTTGGCTCCTTTTATCCCCCATTCAAAAAGGTATTTTCCTTCTTTTGAAAATTTAACTACTCTGCTGTTTCCATATCCATCACTTACATAAAAGGAACCATCACCTGCAACGGCAACATCAGTAGGAAGACTAAAATGGGTAGAATCATTACCCGGAATTTTCGCTTCACCTAATTTCATTATTAATTTACCATCATAACTAATTTTAAAAATCTGATGTAAAGCCACATCGGTTACCCATACATTATTGTCTTTGTCAACGGTTAAACCATGTGGCATAATAAATAAATTGGCTCCCCAGCTATTCATTATTTTTCCGGATTGCCTGTCCAACATTAATATGGTATTTGAAGAAATGAAAGAGTCTGGAAATGGTTCTGTCCATTGTCTGCCGGTTCGGTGAATTAAAAAAATATTTTGGCTGGTATCTATACCCACCCCAGTTACCTGGCTTAAGATATAACCATTTGGTAATTGCGGCCAGTCTTTTACTAATTCATAATTGGGTAAACCATTACTGGTACTTTTCGTCTTGTTATTACCTGTGGCATTGCAACCAATTAACAAAATGGCAAAGAATATAAATAGGTAAACTTTGATTTTCATAATTGTCATGATATGAAATTGTTAGAGGTTTAATAGTATTCTGCCTAAGATTTTTTTATTGTTCTTAAAATGAATGGTTTAAATTTTCATTTTGAGGGGGAATGACCACTAAGGTCGGAGAATTGCGAAGCTTAGGCAATAAAAACCAATTGCCTGGCCAGATTTGCGCAATTAGTTCCTGGCCAAATTACTACAGCAGCTCCATATTATACAGCTGAATTGCGATGCTTCAGTCCCACTTTAGCCAAACCCATGTTGGCAGTTGTGTCTTTTGGGCTTACTTGATTTGGCTTTATGAAAAGTCTAATGCAAGACTGTCCAGTAGTTAAATTCCTTTTGCGATTTGATTCATTTCGTCTGAAAATGCTATTACAGCTATTTTATAAATCGGAATTATTTCATTGAGTGTAAAGCAACTCTATTTCCTTCTGTGTCTATGAAATGCGCCATGAATCCATTTTCTCCAATGGAAGTTTTTTCCATTACAATTTTCCCTCCAGCTGATACTACCTTGATAATGGAGTATTTAAATCCTTCCCACCATTTAGGTAAACAACAGTCCCCTCCATTGAAGGATTAAAACCATCTGACTGCATTAATCCGCCACCAACTCCGTTTTGCATATCTGCAGGAAACATACCATACTTTCCCTGGGGAAAAGGGATTTCCATTATTTCTGAATCCTAGCATGAATGCTGCGCTGCTCTCACGCCGGAGTCCCTTAAAGGAGACCCAGGTGGCACGAAGAGAGTCCAGTGCCGTTGCAACGAACCTGAACATCTCAACGAGTTCCATTGATTTAAAAGATTTCTATTTTGCTGGTTACTATCCTTTTTTAACATCCAGCTTATAAACATTGGAACCGATGGCATAGCCTGTACTACCGCCTCCGGCTTTCTGTACAATTCTAATCTTATTAATGGCATTGCCCATATTCTTCTTTGTCCATGTTTTGCCACCGTCAGTGGTTTCCAGTCCTGATTTATTGGTTCCAATCCATCCCACCTTTTCATTGAGGAAGCCAATGCCAAATTCCCGCAGTGAAAAATCATCGGCAACAGGTATTTCTTCCCAGCTTTTACCACCATTGATTGACTTAACAAGATAACGGGTTGTAACGGTGGTATCGGGGTTGTAGCTTTGAATGGTCACGTACCCAACTTTTGCTGTAGGGAATGAAGCTTTCCAGGTGATTTCGTATGGGCGGTTAGACTGGTACACTTTCTTCCATGACTTACCACCATCTGCAGTGCGCAAGATTAAAGCATTTGACTTCGTAAGTACGTTGTCGCTACCGGCCATGATGAAGCCTTCCTGCTCATTTAAAAACTTGATGTCGAGAATGAAGGCGCAGTGTGCATTCACATCTTCAGAGGTAAATGTTTTTCCATTGTCGTAAGAGCGCATGAGATAAGCTGGACTCCCCACTCTCCCCCCAGCATTTATATAATACTTGTAATCGAGTACACCATGATTTACAAAGGGGACTTTTAATATATCGATGGCACAAAGTCCTTTTACAACTGGGCCTTTATATTGGACCGCCTCCCATGTTTTACCCCCATCAGTGGTTTTATACAATGGTACTGTATCAGCCACATTTGGGAAATAGTCTGTACCAATATTGCCTACAAAACCCCTGAGCGAATCAATGAATCCAATGCACCTGAAGAAGGTCCCCGGCTTCTCGAAGATTAGCTGCCAATCCTGCCCGCCATTCACGGTTTTATAGATTTTTCCCGTACCGTTTACATACCACCCCTTGTCTTCATCTACAAAATAAATATCATCCTGTTTGCCTCTGAAGTCAGGGGCTGTAGTTTTATGCCATTCATACTGCGCAAATGCAGTTGAAGCAACAGCCATGAAAGCCAGTAGCACCAAATGCTTTAAATGTTTTATCATAGTGTGTAGTTATCCTTTTACTTTTTTGGTGATGAGTGAGGCTGGTATAGGATTGGCTTCATTCTCATCCTGCCAGAATATGGTAGATATCCACCACCTCCCGGCCGACTTTACCAGTGTGATGTAGTTGATACCCCGCTGCATCACTTGCCCGCCTGGTGTAAAACGATACTGGTACGCCGATTCTACTACGGATATGTTTCCAAACTGCCTTGTGCTTCTACCCAGTTCCTCTTCATAAAAACCAGATTGTGTAAAAGTGGATGCGTTCATTTTTTTGTACTGATCGGGCGAAAAGGAAACAAAAGAAGACTGCCCTGCAGGCGAAGGTAAAACGGCACCCATTTTACCATCAGGTAAAAACAGGCTGTTAAATCGTTGCCAGTCTCTTGGTCCAGCAGGTCCTGAAATCACATCATACAATGATTGAACGATGGCATCTATTGTTGCAACATCTGCAGGCTTTGCTACCGGCGTCTCCTGTGCTAAAGGTTTATTAGCGGGTACCAGCCATGCATTGTATACCAGTTGCTGTTGCCTGGTTGGTTCTTTTACTGGTTCCAGCTTATTCAGTTCAATATCTTTTACTTTGAAGATTTTTTCGGTAAGCATTAGCGTATCTATTACTCCACTGGCATTTGAGCGTCCTACTTTCAGTGAAATCAACTGCCCTACCTGCATATTGCGTTTGATGCTGTCTATAACCCTACCTAGATTTTCCATTGATAAATGAACGTTGTTGATCGCATACAACTCATCACCTACATTAAGGCCCAGCTTTTTGCCAAACTCATTGATCTTAGACTGTGACGTTACAAAGAAGTTTCCTTTTTTATTGATACCAGGAGCAAAGCCACCGAGCGAGAATATCTCATTTTCTACCCTAGGCGTTAAACGGATACCGGCTAAGCTGAAGTAATCTTCATAAGGAATGGGCTCATTGCCGGCAACATATTTCTCAAGGAATGTTTTAATCTCCGGGTAGCTTAGATCTGCTATTTCATCAAAAAGTTTTTCATCATCAAAAGCTTTATTTTTTCCATAGCGGATACCAAGATCGTAGGTGAGGTTTCGAAGTCCATAAGTGCCGCCAGATAAATGCAGCAGGTATATGTCGAGACAGGCACCAATCAGCGCACCTTTCTGGTATACATTTCCATATTCTTTTTCATACTTATCAGCAGCTTGTTTACTCATAACGGTAAATGACAAGGAGTCGTTATAGGCTTTTCTTGAGTTGGTGATCTTACCCGAAAGCTGGCCAAGAAATTGTTTGGGTGTAGTGAGCCCCTGTTTTACCTGTACATGGTGCGCTGTATATTCTGTTGTTCCTTCATACAACCATAAATGTTTGGAAAGAACGGGTTTAGCATAATTAAATTCTTTCACTTCGCGTGAAGCTATATTGAGCGGTGTGATGATATGAAAGAATTCGTGTGAAGAGATATTGACAATGGTATTTTTCAGTTGCGCAGCAGGCAAATCAGACAGGTAATAAAAAGAAGAAGCATTATGTTCCAATGCACCTCCTACACCGGGAGGAAATGAATGTTTAAGTGAAGGGTCCTTGAAATAGTATAAGAAAGCATAGCGTTCAGCAGGCAATCTGCCACCGAGATAGTCTTTGGTTGCAAATAAAAGATCTGACAGCCACTCAGCCACATGAGCCGATGTAATTCCTTTTGATGGAGAATACACCGACACCACTACCTCCGTATTGCCTACCCTGATCGTGGTAGTGTCGGGTATTGTATACATAATGGGTGCATCATACAGATCATCAACATTGGATACTTTAAATACATCTTGCCGGCTGGAGGCAGCTACAGGCTTTAGACTGGTGGAGGCAAAAAAGCCGGCTGGCTTTACTATAGACACCTGGAAGGGAAGCCTACCATGTCCTTCAAAAAAACCAAATACGCCCGGGGTATTGAAGACAAAGTTTTTTCCTTCTTCAATATTGGTTGCAGCCATTGGATAAATCCCATTTTTGATTTCCGTATCAAATATATCTTCGACCTTATAGGTTACACGATTGACGGAAGCACCGTCCCTGATGGACCATTGATTATCATTCAATCGCTCCACCTTAATCGCTTTACCGGCTTTGTCAAAGGCTTGCACATCATGAATAAATTTTCCATAATCACTAATGGAATAAGTGCCGGGAATGATCTTCGGGAAGCTAAATATGGCTTGTCCTTTACCCAATGATGGGGCCAATAGTTCTACTGCAAGCTTGTCTCCTTCCACCTTATTGAGATCGATGGAATACCTGTATTCATTTTGTGCATAGGATGAAAATGTAAGGAATAAAAAAGCGTAAAGAGCAAGGGCTTTTTTCATAAAAAAAATGATAATAGTTCCCTACAAATGTATCAGGCTGCCGTTTTACTCTTTTATCAAAAACTGCTATTTCGCTAACCGCTCATCACATTTCCCGCTACTGCTTCAATAGAAGATGCTGTAAGGGGTACGGTGGAAATCAATCCCGATCCTCCACTTATACCTTTCACCAGTATGGATTGGTATTGTAGCCTATTTTCCTTTTTTGTTCAATATGAGAATAGGTATACGCACCATTTCAACAGGCGCTGCTAACAGCAGGATCCGGCATAGCAGACTTTACAACTTTGATAAGAACAATGCTGCTGAAGACACGGTAGCAATTAAGTATGTACTGAAAGGAGAAGAACGATACCAGGCGGATGGTACAGAATATGCCGTAACGCCGGGTAAATTACTCGTAATAAATACCGGCACTGACTATATATGCCAGTTACAGGAAAAACTGTTCAATGAAGGATTGTGCATTTTCATTGGCAGGCAATTGCTGAATGAAGTACACTGCAATATGATATACGCCGATCACAAGCTGCTCGACCACCATTATACGCTGGATTACCGTCCGGAAATAGTAGCAGGTATGTATGCAGACAATGAAGATGGATTGGGCACAATATTGCAATCACTGGGTTGTTTAATACAAAGTGAAACAACGGATGAAGCGACCAACACCAATGCCATTTTCTATCAGATCGCACAGTCATTGCTTGTATCGCAACAACAGGTTGAGCGGAAAATACAACAAGTAAAAGCCCGTAAACCTGCAGTACAAAAAGAACTCTACCAACGCATGCAGTTAGCCAAATGTTTTATGCTTGACAACCTGCAAAAGGATATTGGCATTGAAGACATTGCAGCCACGGTACAAATGTCATGCTTCCATTTTATGCGCGTATTCAGGCAGGTAGAAAACCAATCGGCTTATCAGTACCTGGTACACAAGCGACTGGAACTGTCCATCTCACTCATCCGGCAAAAGATATATACAATAACAGAGGTAGCAGGCATTTGTGGCTTTGCTGATGTGTTTAGTTTTAGCAAGGCATTTAAAAGAAAATATTCCTGTTCACCCAGTGCCGTTCTTTAGTAATCACTTCTTACGTTTTTATTTTAAAGAATTAGCTACCGTTTTTGTATCCATACAATATGAAGGATCCCTGGTAAGCGCACATGGCTTTAAAGAAGAACGTGGCAGGACAAAGAATTCCGTCCGCCGGATATAGTGCTGGGATATGTACTGCTGATGATTTTACTTCCGTCAATGCCCCACCTGCACAAAGTCTATTATTTGCTGCTGGCATTTCTCACTCGTTTTACTTTAGCAATATACCAAGGTACCCGTTCAATGGGGTTCTCCTAAGATGGTCCTCCTAAAAAGGTATTCAACCACCTATGTATTTGTTTGCACAAAGCAAACTTCTTTTAAATAAGTTCAAATCTCATAGAAATACCATGAGACGCTGAAGTAGTTAATATTTAGGTGAATTATTGGATTATTTCTTTGGATTATAATTAATGTACAGAAAAAATCATATTAGTGGTGTGTGGCAATAAAGTCCTATACTACCAAAAGCAGCGTGTTGAAGTACTTCAATTTACCTGTGTAAGCTCCTTATTACTCATGATAATTTTAAGTATTAATAAAAGATAGTTTCATTAAACTACAAGGAAGTGTAAGATAAGAGGTTCAGCCCCGAAAAATTGACTGCATACTAAATGAGTTTTAAGCCAGCTTAGTATTGTACATTTTGATATCACCAATTTATCAGTTTTATCAAACTGGATTCGTAGCAGGGAAATTAAAAATTTTAGTTACTATTTTTCCTTTTTTTTATTAGTCTTTGTCCTTCAGAAAGTAGGGACAATCCAGGATTAAACATTCAAAATAACCTGCTGCCAGCCATTGGCTACCAACGCCATAAAGAAATCAATGATGCGGTGATTAGAAAAAAGTATAGGCTTGCTGCGCGACCTGCGATACCTTCTCTTTATGATAGCGAGGCGCGTAAAAAGCCGTTCAGTACAGATCAGACCAGTTTTGAAGCCGTTGTAGGTACGGCAAAGGATGAAGTAGCCGTTGCGTCGGGTGCATTGCACAAAACCTGGACAAAAGGCGACCGGCGCTACTTCCAATACAAAACGGATGCGGCTATCGGGGGCGAGTACGCCATCTTATCAGGGAAATATACGGTGAAGGAAAGCCAGTGGAATAATGTCGTGATCAGGATGTACTATCATCCCGACCATGCCCAAAACATAGACCGAATGCTACGCAGCGTAAAAGCTTCGCTGGCTTATTTTACAGAGCAGTTTGGTCCTTACCCGTATAAGCATTTTACGGTAGTAGAGCGTGCTGGTTTCGGTGGTGGAGCAACTGCGGATGCGGGCATCATATATTATGGAGAACAGTATTCCCTTATGAATCCCGATGACAGCAAGAATGGCTTTGATCTTCCGTATTATATTTTGGCGCATGAAGTGGCGCACCAGTGGTGGGGACTTGCCAGGTTAACACCTGCAAACGTAGAAGGAGCCGGTGTGCTCATTGAAGGTCTTGCAGTATATGCCGGCATGCAGGTGCTGGAGCAGCAATATGGTGATGGTCATTTGCGGCAATACGTGAACTATCTGCATTCCTCCTATGAAATGCCACGCTCACTCGCAACCCCTTCCTTACTCCAGGCAAATGAAGCCTTTTTATACTATCGAAAAGGTGGACTCGCCATGTATGCCCTGACTAAGTACATTGGAAAAGAAAAGGTGAATGGTGCGCTTCGGAGCCTGCTCCAAAAACGCATTTCAGGAGCGCTACCCCTGCCCACTACCCTTGATCTCTTCCAGGAGATACAACAGGTTACCCCCGACTCATTACATTACCTGTTACACGACCTGTTTAAGGCAAACACATATTGGCGCCTTAAAACAAAGCAATTTGATGCAGTGCAAACCAAAGCTGGCCACTGGCAGGTAACGCTGAAGGTGCAGGCTCAAAAACTGGTAATTGACAGTACGGGTACTGAAAAAGAAGTGCCGATGAATGATTGGCTGGAAGTCGGCATTTATGAAGAAGGCAAAGGCTTAAACGAGCCACTCTACCTCCAGATGCACCGCATCCGTTCTGGTGAGCAGACCATAAAAGTAACAGTACCGCGAAAGCCTGACCGCGGCGGTATTGATCCTAATAATTTGATGATTGATTTGAGGCGGGATGATAATGTGATGGGGGTGGACGAGTAAGGCAATAGGCATAGTTTGATGTCATGTTGAAAATCATCGATGCATTAGGTGAAAATGATTGTGGGACCGGCTGTAGTGGGGCTATGAGGCATCGTTGCGTCGCACTCTTGTACTGTTGGTTCCTTGGTGGGCAACGTAGTATTGTAAACAGGTCAGATTGAAACGTCCTATTGGTACAGTATATTCCGCAAAAGAAACACAAACAAGAGCAAAAGTATTATGAAGGGCCACATGGTTGGCTCTTGCAGAGCCAGTCGTTCAAAGAACAACTTTGATCCTAAGTTCTGGATGTCCTTTCAGAACATCCTGAACAACGGGGACTAACTGAAACTAATTTTATAAATAAATGTTGAGGATTTGCACATAGCTAAATTAATAACGACAAGCTGGATATGAGGCCAAATTGAAGAAAAAAAAGTTGAAAGATGGGTTGTAGATTCCGAACCATTGTTTCCCCCCATTCCATTTGACATTTAATTAACCAACATAGGCGAACTATTCTAACTTTTAATGATAGGTATTGAAATTATTAATTGGAATGAATTAAACTTTAATACCAAATTTCTTTAATTTCCTTAAGGATTCAAAACATCTTACTAATGCTTGTTCTTTTATTATTTCCTTTTTTGAAATTGATGTTAGCACCGATTTTACGTTTGCAAGTTCAAGGTTATTAAAAATATTAGTCTGACTTGCAATATCAACAATTCGTTTCCAGTCTTCTTTTGATAATAGTAAAAGTTTATCATAAATAAATTTCACTTCAATTATTTCTTTTTCTGCCAACTTTGATAACGATTTAATTTCTTCGACAAGAAGCTAACATTATTAGTATAAACATGCTGCAATATATTGAACATTTAATCTCATGTAAATTTGTCGAATCAGAAATTCAATGGATAGTGTCATGCCGATGCTGGGGGCGGGTGGCTTGTGCGTTATTATTTTAAGCTCTCTGAAAGGTTGGCTTTTGTGTCAGGGATTTGTATGCCATACAAGGTGTAAAATAGCGTTGACCAGCATGGCAAAGCCTAGGATGTTATATAGGTAAGGAATGTTCAATAGGTTTACCACCAACGATGAAATAGCTTAAATGGCCGAGGATATTTGCCTGCCCGGAAAGGAAGCCAGATTTTAGTACTTGTGAAGAAGCCGCAGGTCATAGCATTTTTGGTTTTCCTCAGCATCTTTTTTCCGGGAATGGACATTCTGAAAAGTCCGAGGAAAAAACAGGAAGTTTTGCATGTGCTTTCCTGAAGCTTCCATTTTCTTTTTATCATACAGGAAAAGCTGCTTCAAAAGTCTTTTTTTTCATAGAAGCGCACCTCTCCCATAATTTTCCTTCGCATCACTTCTGGTAAAATAACGCCTCCGCAGAACAACCAGATTTTATCATTTTAAATTATTTACAATGCCTCCTCATGTAACTACAGCCCTTGTGCTGCTAGGAATCGTTGTGCTATTCATCGGTTTCCTGAAAATCGTCCACAAAAGGGACAACAAGAACACTCCTTCATAATACAGATCAACCGCCTGTTGTAATAGCAGGCGGTTATTCATTATACAAACATTTTTTATGAGCATTTTTAAAAAAAAGCCAATTGAACTGCTTATCGCCGATGCCGGCGAAACAGGCAAAGGTTTAAAAAGAACTTTAACTGCCACCAACCTTATGGCGCTTGGAATTGGCGCGATCATCGGCGCAGGATTATTTGTAAGAACAGCCGCTGCTGCCGCCCAACACGCAGGTCCATCGGTAACTTTAGGTTTTATTATAGCTGCCGTAGGTTGTGCTTTTGCCGGACTGTGTTATGCTGAATTTGCTTCTATGATACCGGTTGCCGGAAGTGCTTATACCTATAGCTATGCCACCATGGGTGAATTGGTTGCCTGGATCATTGGATGGGATCTTGTTTTAGAATACGGTGTAGGTGCTGCTACTGTAGGAATAGCCTGGAGTGAGTATTTCAACAAATTTCTCGGCATATTCGGCTTGGGTATCCCGTATGAATGGTGCCACTCGCCTTTTGAAACTTCTGTAAGTGGTGTGGAAGGCATCATTAATTTACCGGCCCTTTTCATTGTTCTAATTCTTACCCTGGTATTGATCAGGGGAACAAAAGGATCCGCGATGATCAATTCACTTATCGTGGTATTGAAAGTGGCAATTGTTATTCTCGTTATTGCTCTTGGATGGCAGTATATCAGGCCAGAAAATCATACGCCCTTCATCCCCGAACCCACAAAATATGCGGATCCGCATACAGGATTGACCTACAATTACGGAGGCATCATGGGCATTCTTGGTGCTGCGGGCGTTGTATTCTTTGCCTTTATTGGGTTTGATGCAGTTTCTACCGCAACGCAGGAAGCTAAGAACCCCAAACGCGATATGCCCATTGGCATCCTGGGATCACTGGTGGTGTGTACCATTCTTTATATACTCTTCTCTTATGTACTGACAGGCCTTGCTTCCGTTGAAGATTTCAGAAACCCTGCACTCGGTGGGGAAGCATCGGTGGCATATGCCATAGAACACATGAGCGGACAAACCATAAATAGTGTATGGGTGGCAGATTATCAATGGCTTTCCAATTTACTTACCGTTGCCATACTTGCTGGTTTTTCTTCAGTGATCCTGGTGATGCTTATGGGACAAAGCCGGGTGTTTTATTCTATTAGTCGGGATGGATTATTGCCAAAAATCTTTTCGGATATACATCCCAATCACCATACACCTTATAAAGCCAACTGGATCATCTTTATATTGGTAGGCATATTTGCTGCTTTTGTTCCAGGGAATATTGTGGGTGAAATGACCAGCATCGGAACTCTGTTTGCTTTTATGCTGGTGTGCGCCGGCATTATCATTTTAAGAAAAACAAATCCCGAGATCAAACGAACATTTAAAACGCCATGGGTTCCGCTTGTGCCCATTTTAGGCATTGTGGTTTGTGGCGCCATGATTTTTGGACTGGGATGAGCCAACTGGCTCAGGCTTCTCATTTGGCTGGCAATCGGGTTTGCCATTTACTTTGGCTATGGCAGAAAGCACAGTAAACTAAACCAGGGAAAACATGTAATGCCGCGCGACCCTGAAGACCTGATTGGGTAACGATCACAAGAAAATTGTTTATAAAAGAACTGCAATTATCCGGAAATGTTCCTGGCTTGCAGTTCTTTTTTTATATACCAACTTATCTGGATTTTTTCTACCTTGTCAGGCATGAAAAGGATCGCTTACGTTACTGATGTCCATCTTGATGAATCTTACATTACAGAACAAGGCATTGATCCGGGAAATAACTGGAAGAGGATTCTGGCTGATATAAAAAACAGAGGCATTCAGGAAATTATATTTGGCGGTGATATCGGACTTGAAGAAAGCTATGCTTATTTTTTCGAAAGTTTAAAAGCTTTCGATTTGAAACTTACACTGGGAAATCATGATCAGTCGCAGTTGATCAGGAAATGCTTTCCTAATTATTTCAATAAAGGCTCAGATGAATTATATTATTTAATTGAAGACGCGCAACGAAGGTTTATTTTTCTGGATTCTTCCTCCTTCGAAATCAGTTCAGCTCAATTAAAATTTATTAAAGAATCTATTGAAACCGATCATTCCATTTTTGTTTTTATTCATCACCCATTAATTAAAGTTGATACGCCGGTTGATGCGCAATACCCCCTGCAGAACAGGCAGGCTGTAATGGATTTGTTCATGGCGATTGATCAACCCATTCATGTTTTTTGCGGGCATTATCACATGGAAGACCAAAGATCAGTAGCCAATGTGCAGCAGGTGATTACTATGGCCGCCTCCTACCAGCTTAATAAAACTGCACCGGTAATCGAAACAGGTAGCAAGGATTTTGGCTACCGGATCCTTAGTTTTAATGATAAGGATGTGCGTACGGAATTGGTGCAATTTGTCCTTTAAATTTTATGTAGCAAAGAATTACTTTTCTGATAGATGCCGCTGCTAACGCAGCCAGGTGATAAAAAATAGTTGATTTCATTTATGTCGGAAACAATAGCGTGGCAGCAGTATTAAATTAAATATTTACGAATCACTGTTGTCCAATAAAGATTTTCCGAAGGATTATAACATTAATCTCATGCTTCGGGGGCAGGCAAAAATTCAAGCGCAATCAATGCGAGCAGTATCGGTTACAATTTGTCTTCGGGTGATTGCGCAAGAGCAACCTCCGTGTGATAAGTGCAACACCCCGCGCTCTGGTTATTTAAAAGTCTGGATGCGCTGTATTGCTCCATCTTAGGTATGATCGTTCTTTAAGTTACAAACATAGGAGGCGCGGCAGCCACCCAAAAGTTGAAAGAGAAAATCTCTGGTCATTTTAAAAAATCAACCTAAATCAATTGTTAGCCATCAGCTAACAGCTTTCTACAATAATCCTCTCTTCACCAGCTCTTCCCGCAGGGCTTCAGGAGAGGTAAACTGAATAGAAGGAATACCTGCTTCAACAGCTGCCTGGATGTTTCTTTTATTGTCATCAATAAAAACAGCATTCTTAGCATCCAGATTGTAGCGGTCAAGCAATAATTTATAAAATGCAGGGAATGGTTTGCGCATTTTTTCTTCGCCGCTGACTACCCTTCCATCAAACCAATGCAGGAAATGAAATTTCTCCAATGCTATTGGAAAAAGTTCAGCACTCCAGTTGGTCAACGCATAAAACTTATACTGATTTTTTTCTTTTAACTCTTTAAATAGCTGCACCGTACCATCGATTGGACCGCTGAGCATTTCTGTCCATCGTTCATAATACGTTTCAATTTCCTTTTTCCATTCAGGAAATTGCGCGATCAGCAGTTCGTTGGCTTCACGGATACTTCTTCCTCCATCCTGTTCTTCGTTCCATTCTGGTGTGCATACCTGTTCCAAAAAATACTTACGCCTTTCTTCATCAGGAATAACTTTTTCAAAAAGGTAGGAAGGGTTCCAGTCGATCAATACGCCCCCGAGATCAAATATGATGGATGTCTGTTTCATTTTGAATTTTAGAATCGCGAAGTTAGACCAGGAAAGATTTGCAGGCGTGAGATTGTATTTAGAATGGCCGGGTGAATAAGAAAAATATTCCCCGGGAGGGCGCTATTCTTTTATCCCGGAATGCGGCTGATGTATTTTTCAATTTGTTTGATCTGGTCAACGATCTGCGGAGTAGTAGGTTTTAGTGCTTTTGCTTTTCTAAAAAAATCTTTAGCTGCCCTGAATTCTCTTTTATTCATCATCAGGCTGCACATCTGCAGGTAAGCGGCTGCGTGATTTTCCTTATCAGGCAAACCTTTTCTAAGTGCCCCACGGATATAACTTTCTGCCTGTTTGAGGTCATTTTTCTGCATGGACAGCATGCCCATTTGCAGCATGCTCGCCCCTTCTGCTTCCTTCATAGGCATACCCAGGTCAAGTCCCCGCTTCATGTTTTTTTCCGCACCATCAAAATCCTGCTTCATCATGGCAATATTGCCTTTAAGGGTATAAAAAACCGAGCGGATGGGTTTATAAAGAAGGTTGGGAAAGTATATGGAATTGATCACTTTTTCAGCTTCCTCTACATTTCCACTTTCCAGGTGTTCCTGGATCAGGCGCAGGGGACCGAAAAAGAAATGACCCAAAACAAGGATAAGTCCAACCAGGTAAAGCGGGAAAACGGGCCAGAAACCACTCACAGTAAGGTTAAGGACCAGGCCGGCAAGAATAAGGAAGATCCCAAGGAAAAGCCTGTATTTGATTAGTGAATTATAGAACTTCATAGAAATTTTTGTGGGAGGGCAAAGATAAGGCGGGGTATGAGAATTTCTTTGTTATTTTGCTGCCCCGCAAGGGGGAATTTCAATGGTCAATGGTCAATGGTCAATGGTGAATTGACAAATTTTCTCTTTGGCCCCGTAGTTCAATGGATAGAATAGAAGTTTCCTAAACTTTAGATACAGGTTCGATTCCTGTCGGGGCTACCCAAGCCGCACGCTCCAAATTAATTAAGAGCAGTGCGGCTTTTACATTTTATTCCCCCAAAACATAACTCGTACTTCTTCCCCCAGAGGTCTCTTTGATCAATATTTTCCGGTCCATCATTTTGTATGTCACGTAAGGCTGTATCCTGTGAGCATTTTGCAATCTTAGTTGTAAGAGAAAATCTCTGAGCATTCTTAAAAATCAGAAGAATTCAATTGAGCGATAGTGATTGATACTCCTTCCAAAACAAATAAGGGGGGCTTCAAGTTTATAAAAAACACAACATCCTTCAAGCCCACATTGAATTTCAGCGACTGATTTGAGACTTTAAATCTTTCCCCGGACAACAGTGATTGTTTAATAAGAATAAAAAATTAAAGCCAGTAATACGAATTAATCATCGGCAGCAAATTATTTTTACAATCTGCAGAAACTGTAACTTTTAGAATAAGGCACCCGTCTAACCTTGCAAACTATCACGCCATGCTAAAATTAACTGCCAGCTTTTTGGTTGGATTGCTCCTTGTTATTTCAGTCTCGGCCCAGCCTTCTAATGCTAAGAAAACAAAGGTTTTGCTGTTGGGCACTTTTCATTTTGATAATCCTGGCCTGGACGTGGCCAAATTTGAAAATGCAGATGTGCTTTCCGCCAGGCGGCAACAAGAGATAGTGGAAGTGGTAAAGCAGCTAAAAGGATTTAACCCCACTAAAATATTTATTGAAGCAACCCCGGATCGGCAAGGAAATTATGATTCACTGCTTGCTGCGTATAAAAGAGGAGCGCTCCAATTAGGAGCCAACGAAATTTATCAACTTGGGTTCCGGCTTTCAAAAGAATTAAACCTTGCCCTCCTGCTATGTGTGGATTATCGGGAAGCGGTTTTCCCGTTCGATAGCCTGGTAAAAGTTATAACAGCGGCTAATCAAATGGACCAATTGGTGTTCATGAAAAAAACAATTGACAGCATTCAAGATTCACATAACCAGCAATTAAAAACTTTCTCCATCAAACAAATGTTGTTAGCCAGCAATTCCAAAGCTGACCGCGATTTTAGCGTAGGCATGTACTTCCAATTTCTAAAGGCTGGTGGCAAAGACAATCATGTAGGGTCTTATTTAGTCAGTGAATGGTGGCGCCGCAATATGATCATTTATGAGAACATCCTGAAGCGCCTGAACGGGAATGAAGAAAGGGTTTTGGTTATTTTTGGAAGTGCCCATACCGCACTTCTTCACGCGTTTATGAAATATAATCCAGAAATTGAGCTGGTTGAAATTGAGGAGGTGTTGCTATAAGCGTATCGTTGGGCGTGTTGGATTTGGACATAAATTAATGTTGAATTGAATCAAAAAATTTGCAACCAAAACCATTTTGCAGGCAATCATAAAATCAGAAATAGTAGGCTTCGTTTCGTATGTAAAGAGTCTGTAAATTAAACTGTGTCAGCAAAATATATTGATCTTGTAAAAAAGAGGTTGGACGGCTCCATTCAAAGAGCAAGGACCATTAGGCATCAGAACCACCGAGGTTTTAGTATTTTTTGCAAATCCCTATTCCAATCTGGCATAATTCAATTTTTAATGGGCGGTGTCAAGGGTTAGGTTTGTTCTTACAAAAACCTACACATGAGAAAATTAATATTAGCAGGAATACTATTCTGCGCGATTTCCCAAAGTCATGCACAGGACACCACCCGGAAGTTCAGACAGGTCATCTATAAGGCAATGGTATTTAATAATGATAAGGTTATCAACAATGATTACCTGGTACAGGTAAATGATTCCACTATTGCGCTTTCACAAAATCCGCAGCCTTTTGGGCTCCCGTCTTACCATGCCGCTTCATTACACAATATCAATTATTCAGATATTGACCAGATCCAATTGAAAAGAAAGGGTGCAGTAGGAAGAGGCATTCTAACAGGCGTAATTGTAGGGGGCGCCCTGGGTGTTATTAC
This sequence comes from Chitinophagales bacterium 33-2, assembly GCA_002050435.1. GTDB lineage: Bacteria > Bacteroidota > Bacteroidia > Chitinophagales > Chitinophagaceae > Flavisolibacter. The sequence goes on from MWYV01000003.1 coordinate 25,945, forward strand.
CGGTTTTGGTTCCGGAAATGATAACAGGTCTGAATTAATTCAGTTTTCAGCTGGAGAAAAAGCTTTTTCTTTAGGGATAGCAGGCGGACTCGCAGGCGGTATCATCGGAGGTGTTCTGGGGCAATAGCGACTAAGAAATTCTATATTAATCGCAATCCTTCCGCATTAAAAGAACTTAATATCAGTTTGCTGGAAAGAGTGTATGGCCGTTAAATAACTGATGCAGATCGAAACGGCCTTTCATAAGATTAATCCATCAAAACAATTAAAAAGTGAATCATCACATCATCCATGCTATTGTTGTTTTTTCATGGTTTCAGCCAGGAAAGCATCGTAGATACTTCGGGAAAAATGAAGAAAAAAATATTCAGGACTCCCGTTTATAAAAAAGATAGCTTACTGGCTCATCTTTATATGGTCATAATTTAGTGATTCCAGCCTTGCCTTGAACTGTAAAATTTTAATTTTAATCTGCGTTCAGCAGCAGTTTCATAATTAGACTGGGTTCATGTATATGAAATCGATAGCATTATTATTTATGGAATAAGTCCATTAAGAAACATCAAAAACGGGACTTATAGTTGGCGCTTTGTTTGGTACTGTATTAGGGTTATTGTCTCACCAGGTTTTTCGATCCGCAAAAAACCTGAAAATTTTGAGTGATTTAAAACGACAGTTCCGGAAGTTCTATGGAACTAATAAAGTCGATATGACTTCTATTCATCCAGTAGGTTCTGGTTTCCGACTGCTTTTGGCTTAGACAATACTTACTTGTCCGCTGGCATCTTTCGACATATGGTGAAAGCTCAATGCCGTAAGAAAGCGTATTAATTTACTATTATCTTTTTTGTCAGAAAAGTCACTTCTTATCCTTCGCAATAAATCGTTTTTATGCAGTTGCGTTTCCTTTTCCAGGTAAATAGCAAATGCCTGTAATAATTTTTGCATAAAGCGGTTTTATTATCCAATAAAATAATTATACCAGCTTCGGCAATATTCGGGTATGGCGCATAAAATGTGAATAAATTATTTTAACTGCTTCAGCAATTCCTTCACCGCAAGATCCAACTGGCTATCACCTTTATCGCCTAAATTATTTGAGATGGGTATATCAACAGGACGAGGAGACAACTCCATATCACGCCCCTGGTTATCCGTAACTTTTATAAAAGGTAAACGCACAGAAGTCCCATCAAACAAAGTAATATTTGAAGTATAAATGATCCAGCTGGCCGTGGGTTCTCCAACGATCTTGCCCAGTCCCAACACACGGTAACCTTCAGAAAAATCTTCTGCATCGGAAAGCGAATGCTGGTTGGTAATCAGAATTGTTGGGGCGTCCAATGCGCGCTGCCCTAACTGAACACGGGCGGGCGCAGTTGGCAAACCCCTTGGCTGCATATTCATATATCCGCGCCTTGACAAAACATCCAGTGCATAGGCATTCACGAATCCACCATTATTATTCCTGATATCCACCACAACCCCTTCACGCAAATGATTTTCTGCATCAAGGTCCAGGTAAAATTGCCTGAGTGATTCTTCACCCATATCAAACATGTGTACATAACCCAGTTTGCCTCCACTGATTTTAGCCACATGCTCCCGGTTATTTTGCACCCACTGTTTATACAATAATCCTTTCTCTACACCCACGCTTACAGGTTTGATCACCACTTCGCGTAGATCCTTACCATCTGCATTTGCAACAGACAATACTACCCGGCGATTGATCTTGTTCTCCAACAACTGGTCCAGGTTATGACTGGCATTGATCGTTATTCCGTCAATCGCGGTAAGGTAATCACCTGCTCTTATATTTCCTGCAAGTGCAGCCGGACTATAATCTACAATGTCCGTGATCCTTAACCTTGCTTCCTTTTCATATAAGTTTGCATTAAACCGAAGCCCGGTGCGGCCGGTAGCAGGAGCGCTGCCCCCAGAGAATCCAACACCCGAATGTGATGCATTCAATTCACCCACCATCAGGTTCAAAATTCTTCGCAGTTCATCAGGCGTTTTAGCACCAGCCGCAAGTGGTTCATAGTTTCTTTTTACTGCATTCCAGTCCACACCATGAAATCCTTCATCATAAAATCCTTTATTCTGTAACTCCCATGCCTGGTGAAATACTTCCAGTTTTTCTTTATTGAAATCCACCTGCATTTCTGCTGTAACAGCAATTGGCTTCACCGCTCTTGAATCAACGGAAACAGAATTCAAACGACCGCTTTCCACATAATAAACTTCTTTTCCATCGGCACTTACCTGCAGGTCGGACTTAAATCCGGGTGTTGTCGTCAGTTGTTTTAATACGGCGGGTTCTTTTGAAAGTTCATCAAGTGAGTAACTGAATATATTGAATTGTCCCCCAATGTTTGCCAGGATAAACAGGGTATTGCCATCTTTACTAATGGTCATACTGTTTACATCTGCATTCAGTGGCAACAGACTTAAACGCTGGCGTATGCCTTCCCAAACAATTGGCTGGTTATCAGTTTTTCCTTTTTTGCCTGCAAGGGAATCCACTACCGGATCGCTTTTGGTTGCAGGTTTTGATGTATTCGGATCAGAAAACAGATCTCTGAACTGGTCTTCCCTGAATCGTGGTTGCCTGGGTTGAAGATCTACACGCGCAATGTTACCATTCTCTGTTCTTTGCCCTGTAGTGAATAAAACTGATTTTCCATCTGCGGTCCACACCACATCACTCCCGAATGTGTTGGCAAGGAAACTCACCGGTTTTGCTTCGCCACCAACGGAAGGAACGATGTATATATTGCGCAGGGCCTTGGCACCATAAGCGGCATAAGCGATCCACTTTCCATCAGGCGACCAGCTGATATTTCCTCCTGAAGCAATTGGAGAAAAATTGAAGTTTCCTTTAGTAAGCAATGTTTCTTTTTTCGTTGAAAGATCCAGTACGCGCAGTTCGGCATTGTTGCGAATAAAAGCGATCTTTTTACCATCACCAGACAAGGTGATACCGCCATCATTGTTATTTGAAGCAGTCAATGCTGTTTCCTTTGCTGTTAAGAAATCATATTGGTAAATATTATTTTTCCCGGACCTCTTTGACAAATAAACAATGCTGTTACTTCCGGGCAACCAGCTGATGAGGCCTTCCATTTCCGGCGTATTTGTAATGCGCGTAGCCTCTCCACCTTCTTTGGTTCCGGCAACAAAAACTTCACCTCTTGCCGTAAAAGCAATTTTTTTACCATCCGGAGCAAGTGCCAAATTGCTGAAGCCATTTGACAATCGTAAAAGTTCTGTTGCAGGTGATGCCGAAGCACCGCGCAAATTGATGGAAAGGGGCTTTGCTTCTCCTTTAGCAAAATCATATTTCCAGATCTTGAAATCTCTCTCAAACACAATGGTTTCCCCATTTTTGGAAATAGAAGGCCACAGAACACGGCTGTTTTTAAATGAGGTGAGGGGCTTTGCTGTCCCGTTTACAGGATGTGCCCACAGGTTTTGCGGACCATTGCGGTCTGATACATAATACAATGTTTTTCCATCTGCACTCCACATAGGCCACAACTGCTTTGCGCCTTTTTCAGCAAGCTTTGTATATTTTTTATCCGCTTCGTTTAACAACCATATTTCTGATTCATCAAGATGGCTTCGTCCAAGACGCCACCACTGAAACACACCAAATCCTCTTGCAGCAAAAGCAAGCGTTTTGCCATCGGGTGAGGGGGCTGCATAAAATTCATTCATATAACGATGATCTGAAACCGGCATGGCCGTACCACCAGTTGCCTTTATGCGTAGTACATCACGCATCCCGGAAATATCCTGGCTGTTGGTTGAAAAATAAATGTATTTACCATCTGCCGACCAGGCATGCAGATCATCTCCACCGTCATCAAAGGTTAATCTTGTAAGCGCGCCGGTTTGCATTTCCAGGATGTAGATATCTCCGTTTCCCGTACGGGTAGAAATAAAAGCAAGGTATTTACCATCAGGAGAATACAAAGGTCTCATTTCATTTGCAGTATGAGAAACAAGCAAACGGGCCTCGCCACCACTGGAAGCTACCGTCCAGATATCGCCACCAGAAACAAATGCGATTTCAGTCCCATTTGGCGAAATTGACGGGTCATATAAATAAGTTTGGGACTGTTGGCTATATACGATCGCGGATGCAAAAAGGAGCGAAAAAAGAAAATGAAATTTCATGATAAATAGAATTATCCTCTAATTTATCATTTTTGTGAGAAGATGAGGGTGGAAAAGGGAGGTTTGGAAGGTTGGATGAAAAAAGATTAGGTATTGTTCACCTCAAACCTCAAACTTCCAAACCCTAATTAGATTGCTCATCATCATCACGCACTATTTCGGCTTCGGGCTGAATTTTGAGACTTACAAATTCTATATATGAAGCAAAACCTGTTTTAAGGTTGGATTGCTCTTTTTTTGACAGTGCAGTAAACCCTCTTTTAATTTCGAACTCCTTATAAAGTGCTTTCAGCAGATTAGGGTTCTTAACATTATGCAGAGGCATCATCAGGATGCTTTCAACTTTTTGCATGTATTGCGGATACACGATGTGTACCAGCTTTTTATTTTGTGTTTTTAACCATTTCGAAAAGGCCTGATAAGATTCCATCTTCTAAAATTTTGTTGAGCAAACTGCTACAAATTAAAGCATAGTTCCTGTATCCATCCAATTTAAAAAACAGAAAGCATACCAGGAAGGCTAAAAAGGTGGTACTCATCAACGAAAACCTACTGGTTTTCAACTGTAAATAAAAAGAAACCCTGGCGAAAACCAGGGTTCATATATTTTTTATTTTTTCTTTGTTGTGTCGCTTACCGGTGGTTTATCACCTCCTGAACCGTGCATCATTTCATTAATGTCGCCCATGCTCATAAAGCCCCAATGTTCAGCGGCCTTCCCGTCGCGCAGTTTCACTACATCCACCATGGTATCGTCCATTTGCATACCAACTGGCATACCCCAGGGGTTTTCTTTTGCCTTGCCCTGCATTCTTACCATGGAATAATGATGATTTCCATCCTGGGAAACGCCTTCAGAAAGGACATCTATTTTTAAGTTTTCAAAATAGGTATGGATCTGACTCATGAAATGTTTAACACTGTCCCGGCCCCTGATATCACCTCCATTGGGGTGGCCATTATAATCTACTATGTCTTCTGTTAGAAAGCTGTCCAATTTACTCACATCGCCGGTTTCAATGGCTTTGTAAACGGCCTGGTTGCTTTCGGAGTTGCGGGCATGGGCGTCATCGTTTGAACCTGCTACTTTAGTACCGTCGTTACAGGCAAAAAGCAGGACCGCACATGCAAATAATAACTGTTTCATTTTTTTTTGGTTTTTGGTTTGAAAAAAAAGCAGACAAGAGGCAGGATGGCAGTTTATCAAAGAGATTGGAATAGGACAATGAATATAAATTTTCCTTTTGATTAAATCAAATCTATAACCGGATCAATAAGATTCAACAAAAAACACCCTAATAATAGAGTAGTTTTCCTTTTACTCAAAAGAAGAAAAGATAAGATTAACAAGAGTGAGGAGATGTCCTACTTTTTTAAAGCGTTTACCAGGTTTTGGGCGAAAGCATCACTTACGGGAATGAATTTTCCCTGGATGGTCACCTGTTGCTTTTCCACCTTATCTATTTTATTCAGGGCAACGATGTACGACCGGTGCACCCTTATGAAATTTTCTATTGGAAGCAAGTTCATGACCTCGTTAAAGGTGCTGCGCGACAGGATGTTTTTATCCTTCATAACAAAGGTTACATAATTACCGGTAGCTTCAAGGTAAAGGATGTCATCAAACATCAGTTTTACCTGTTCATAACCCGTTTTTATAAATACATGATCGGCAGCAGGCGCAGCATTTCTGAAATTGTACATTTCTAAAGCCTTGTTGCAGCCTTTTATGAATCGTGCAAGTGAGAAAGGTTTTAAAAGATAGTCCACTGCATCCAGTTCAAAACTGGTTACCGCGTGTTCGCTGTAAGCCGTTGTAAATATTACCAGCGGCTTTTTTGATAGGCTGTTAAAGAAATCAATTCCCGAAATATCCGGCATTTTGATATCCAGGAAAATAAGATCAATGCTTTCTTTTTGGAGGTATTCCAATGCCTGGAAAGCATCCGTATAGCAGGCTTTTAAATCAAGAAAAGGCAGTTTTGAAGCATGCGATTTAATGATGGCTAAAGCAATGGGTTCATCGTCGATGGCAATGGCTTTCATTTACATTCGGGTTAAGAACTAAGATAACTTTAAGGTAAGATGCACAAAAAAATCTTTCCTGGTTTCCCTCGTCACCAGCTCGTGCCTGCCGGGATAGATCAGTTGCAAACGTTGCTGAACATTATCCAGCCCAATTCCGCTCTTACCCTTTTCAGGGTCATTTTCCTGTTGCACATGCTTGCTGTTGGAAACATCAAAATGTAACTCTTTATCGCGCAACTCCAGCGTAATGTTAATATAGGATGGCTCCCTGAAACTGATGCCGTGTTTGAAGGCATTTTCAACAAAGGGGATGAGCAACATTGGCGCGATCTGAATTGTGCCCACCGGTTGCTGAATATCAGACTGGATGCTGATATTCGATTTGGTTTCAGTACGCAGCTTCTGCAGGCTGATATAGTTTTCCAGGTATTCAATTTCCCTTGATAACGCAATTTTCTCCTGCATGTTTTCCTGCAGCATGAACCGCATCATATCACCGAGTTTTTCTATTCCTGCACTGGTTCTTTCTGCGCCTTCCTGGATGGCGGTCCCGTAAATCGTATTCAATGCATTAAAAAGGAAATGCGGGTTGATCTGGGAGCGGAGAAAATCAAGATTTGCATGTGACCGGCCCAGTTCCTTTTTCAGTATGTAGATCTCTTCGTTGCCTTTTAAATAACGCTTGAACAGCACCCAGGAGAAAGGTGCCACTACCAGCAACTGCACAAAACTATTAAAGGCACTGATGGCAAAGCCACCCTCACCATTCTGTGTAAGCAACCCACCCAATAAGGCAACGGGTATAAAAGCCAGGATCAACACAACAAAGGTTTTGCCAAGGTAGGCTCTGAATGATTTAGATCTTGAAAGGGAGGCAGGGATCAGAAGATGAAAGGAGTAGGTGTATAAAAATATTGAAAAAGGAATCACAATGGCATATCCTGCATTGAACTCCCGCGACGCGTCGCTGGTTAGCAAAAGAAACATGGTGATCATCCAGAATACAGTGGCTACCAGCGTACCTGGTTTTAAGAACCTGTATTTCTCATGAATCGCCTCAGAATGTGAAAGCATATAAATAGATGCATACCGGATCACGGAATAAAATCCAAAGGCAAGTAAAAGCCAGGCAGCAAACAAAATGGTTTTCTGATACACTACATAAAAAGGTTCACCCACACTGCCTGGGAGAAATTGATCTTTCAAATACGTACCTGTAACTCCCAGTGTTAGCGCAACGATCAGGAAAATCAGAAGCATTGAAAAAATATTCAACCAGGTATCTTCCTTCTTTACCAACCTGGGAACTACATAAAAATTCAGGAATATAAAGGATGCGTAAAGGACGATGTAGCGGATCAATTGCGAAACAAAATAATAACTGAAGGGTGCATTCTGCTTTTCAATCCCCACCTCATAAACCGTATGGCCTGTAAGGGCATCTGTTATATGAAAAAAGATAATAAATACAAAAATGGTAGTGGCTGCCCAAAACTCCAGGCGGTTAAAATTTTCCGGTTTGCTTATTAAATTTCTCATGCATTAATAAAAAACAATGTTAGCTAATAAGAGGTTGCTAATTAACGGAAAGTGATGAAAGCCGGGTATAATGTGATAAAACCAAGGCATTAATTTTCACTGGATGCACCTTCAATGAACTTAACGAACCATTTTACCTGTGACAACCCAATAAAATGCTGCGCCTTTAAAATTTAGACCACACTCCATTTTCACATGGCCATCAGAAGAAATATTTGCCTGGTCACATATTTACCGTGACTGATCACTTATGGAAATTGTCAGCCTGATTCTGATCTAATCTTGCCAGATCAAATTCACGCAAAACATTTTTTTATGCGACCTTACTTATGCTTTTGTTTACTATTTGTAGCACTCAACTCTTTTGCACAAAGCAATGGGAAAATCACGGGAAATTTTTTTATGGTTGCTGAAAAAGAACTTCCACCCATTACTGTCTCTTTATTAAAAAGCATTGACAGCGTTGTAATCAAATCAACCCTATTAAAAAATGGGAAGTTTGATTTCAACATCTTTCAACCTGGCATTTACCTTATCCGTGCTTCGGGTACAGGAATCAATACATTTCATTCACAACCCGTCCAGGTAACAACATCCCAAATGGTGATCGCATTAGCACCTGTGGAACTGAAACCCTTTTCAACTACGCTTGCCGGCATTACAGTAACAGCAGAAAAACAGTTGTTTGAACAGAAAGCAGACCGCCTTATCGTAAATGTGGATGCATCGGTAACCAATACCGGAACAACAGCATTGGATGTGCTGGAAAAATCACCTGGCATCACGGTAGACAAAGAAGGCACCATAAGTTTAAAAGGCAGGCAGGGTGCCCAGGTCTTTGTAGATGGCCGGCCCATTCAAATGGAAGGTATGGACCTAATTAACTACCTGAAAAATCTGCCTTCCTCACAGATGGAGCAACTGGAGATCATGACCAATCCTCCTGCGCGTTACGATGCTTCAGGTAATGCTGGCATTATTAATATTAAAACAAAAAAGAACAGGATCTCCGGAATGAACGGCTCCGTAAATCTATCTTATTCGCAAGGCCGTTACCCAAAGACTAATGAAGGTGCCATTTTTAATTACAGGCAAAACAAGATCAACCTTTCTTCCAGCGTTAACCATAGTTTCAGGAAAGAATTTGAGGTGCTGAACATCCAGAGACGGATCATCAATTCAACGGGTACAACAGAAAATTATTTTAGTCAGCAGGCAGATGAAATTTCATCCAACCATAATTACAATGTAAAGGTCGGAGTCGATTATTTTGCTGATAAAAAAACAACGATCGGAGTTACGGCAGGTGCCGTTCGTTCCAATTCAAATAACCACAGGATCAACACGACTAATATTGCCGACGCTTCAAAAGCACTCACACATATTACTATAGCAGATGTTGAAACAGACAGGAACTGGAAAAATTTCAACTCAGGTTTGTATTTCCGACGCCTACTTCATTCCACAGGAAGGGAAATCACTTCAGACCTGGATTATGCCAGTTACCACACTGGATTTGGTCAATTGATGATCAATTCATTTTACGATCATAATAACAATAAGATCGCTAACCCGGATACATTATTGGGATCACTGCCGCAGCAGATCAGGATTTATAGTGGCAGATTGGATTACCTGCATCCATTAAAAAAGAATGGAAAATTTGAAGCGGGCATTAAAAGCAGTACAGTTAGAACAGACAATGATGCGCGGTATGACAGCATTCAAATGGGTAACCGGGTACGAGACCTTGGACGGAGCAATCATTTTATTTATGAAGAGATCATCCATGCCGCTTACGTAAACCTTAGTGGTTCATTGTCGAAAAAATGGCAGGGACAGATTGGACTAAGGCTGGAGCAGACCATTTCCAAAGGACAGCAAAAAACAACAGGCAGCTCATTTGAGAGAGATTACCTGCAACTTTTTCCAACAGCTTATCTTCAATACAAAGCAACAGACCAACACAATTTCGGCATGAACTATGGCAGAAGAATAAGACGACCAAATTATAGCAGCCTGAATCCCTTTATCCGTTTTATTGACCGTTATACTTATAACAAAGGGAATCCAGATCTGAGGCCGCAATTAAGTCACCAGGTGGAAATGTCGCATAGTTACAAAAACATCATAACCACCACTTTAAATTTCAGTACAAGTACAGACATCATTCAGCAGATTCTAGAACAGAAAGGACAAGATGCTTATATGACCCTCGCCAACCTCGCAACCCTTACCCAATATGGATTGTCGATCAATGCAAACAAGGCATTAACGAAATGGTGGACCAGCAGTTTATTTATCAATGTATTTCATAACCGGTTTGAGGGGATGATCAACAATGAACCCATTTTAATTTCGGGTGCAAGATTTTTATTGAATGGAACGCAGCAATTTAAAATCACAAAAAGCTTTTCCGCGGAATTAAGTGGAAATTTCAGAAGTGCAGGCGTGCAGGGCGTGTTAAGAACGGAAGCGGTTTGGATGATGAATGCAGGAATCAGCAAACAGGTTTTAAAAAATAATGGAACCATAAGACTGGCAGTAAGAGACATGTTTTACACCCGTGTTCAAAAAGCTTTTGCTCGTTACGCGAATGTTGATGCATCATTCCAGGAGCGTGATGACTCCCGTACTTTAACGATCGGTTTCAGTTACAGGTTCAGTAAAGGAAAAACTGAAGCACAAAGAAAAAGAACACAGGGAAGTGCGGGTGAAGAACAGGGAAGGGCGGGAATGGATTAACAACCAATCTTTCCCAAAACAATGAAAGACATCAGTATTCATAAACCATCCTTTTTTACTTCAACATCATCACAAATGATCCACGCAATAATGTTCATGGCAAGGACGCCAGCTAAAAAATCGAAACCCATAAACTATTTTAAAAATTTTAATTGAACAGGATAAAGGAGCGGTGCGCCGGTTATCTGCAAATAGTAAAGGCCTTTTGAGAGTTTGTATAACGGAAAGTCTAATACCTGGTACCCTTCCGGAACTTCCATTCTGCCTTCAGACATTTTTTCACCAACAGCGTTATAAATCCTGTAGTCAATAATTCCCTTTGACACTGCATTGAGCTCCGTAAATATTTTATCCGTTGCTGGGTTGGGCCATGAACGCCCGGCAACATTTGTGAAAGGCAACATAACATCAGGAGAATAACTGATCTTTCCACTTAATGATGTCATGCGCAATCTGTAACGCCGGTATGCGGATAAAGGAGCCTGCATGGTCATTTCATTTTTGCTAAAAGGGCCAAGGCTTTCTGCCACTATATTCCCATCGCTTGTTTCCAGGGCAAGGCTTTTTAATCCATCAATCTCACTAAATCTGAATTTAAAAACATGAGCATTGCGCTCTACCCCTGAATATTTAAAATATTGCAATTGCACCGGCAGCACAACCCCATAACAATTGAAAATAAAAAAATCAAAAGATCTAAGATTACAGGAAGATGAGGAAGCAACGGTAATCCGGTACCTCCCGTATGCCAGGTTACCAATATCAATTGTTGAAGCGGAACTGTCCACCCCATATATATACACATCATTAGCGGTAAACAAGCCATTACTATCCGCATCGTAAGCAAGGGTATAATTCATTGGAAAAAAGGTGCCCACATCCGTGCTGTTCACCTGAATTGAAATGCTTCCGTTACTTTCCTCGCATTCCGAAGCGCTGACAGTGCTGAACTCATAGGTATTCGAAGATGTGCTACCGGTTTTGTTTGGGGCATTGGCACTGATGGCAGTAGTTTTCACCCAGGCACAATCGCCGTCAACTTTGCGTGCAAAACTGTTATCTATTCCAGTTGAATTACCAATGAATTCATAGCTGATGTTCATATTGGTAAGATCAAAAGTATTGCTTAAACAACTTCCCATTGCAGGCGTAGTAATGGAAACTGATGCACTTATTGTGCTGGTTCTTGAAACCGCATCAATCACATTAAGACTGGGGTCGAGCAGAATGATTTTTTCATTGGCACTTCCGCCGTTTTTTAAAAACCCATCGCCGGTAGTTGGAATAGGAACATTGGTACAATTGCAGGTATTCCAGTTCAGGTGAACCATTACGGTACTGTCAACATTCCCACAATTCTGGGGTAAAAAATTTTGTCCGGATAAAATGTAATATTGCCTGGGCTGAACAATTGTCCCGGGAGGAATGGTAACAGCATAGGTGCCATTTGTAACAATGTAACAACCTATATTCATTGGGCCAGGACCAAAATTCATCAATTCAATGAACTCACTTGTGGTATTGCATCCGGACCAGGACATAAATTCATTGATCACGATCCTTCCCTGGGCCACGGTTGTTTGAGGTACCAGAAAGTATAGGAGCAAGAAGAAAATAATATATTTTCTTAGGGTTTTCAGGATAGGAGTTTAAAAGAAAATAAAAATAGCAAATGCTTTTTATTCAATGTGAACCATATTTCCATTCTAAGTGTATTGTCTGAAAGGCTTCTAAGGAGGATCTTTATACTCTTAAATTGATAAATTGTGGGAATTGCGTATTCATTGGTTAATGCAGCACCGGAATTGCCTGAATCATTGTAAGTTTAAAAAACGAAACCATTTGCTTTTAATATAAAGATTATATGAAACAGCTATTTTTTCTTTTCATGCTGGCGACAGGATTTTCAGCCTGTAATAACAACTCAGAATCATCTATAACAAAAGATTCAGCCGACCACAATGCGCATATACAAGGTGAAAAGCGCGGGCAGGATCCTGTAAGTTCCATGCACAATGCTATGACTGAAATGATGAAGCACATGAAACAGATGCAGCCTACAGGCGACCCTGATCATGATTTTGCCATGATGATGAAACACCACCACGAAGGAGCAATTAAGATGGCAAAAATCGAAATAGAAAATGGTAAGGATGAAAAAATGAAAATCATGGCCCGCAAAATGCTGGAAGACCAGCAGAAAGAAATCCAAGCTTTTGACGCATTTCTTGAAAAAAACAAACCTTCAGGTTCATCTGATTATGGACAGCGCGCAGCAGGAATGGCAACAGAGGTGCACCAGGATTATATTGCCAGCAGTTCAATAGATGCCATGTTCGCCAGTATGATGATCCCACATCATAAGGACGGTATCAAAATGTCTATGGAATATCTTCCGGTAGCCAGGCAACAGCAATTAAAGGTGGTTGCAAATAATATGATTAGTTCACAACAAAAGGAAATTCAGGAATTGGATCAGTGGCTGGAAAGCAATAAAACAAATGTGACACAATAATGCGGATAAATTCTTTTAAAAAATTCAGATTTCCATTAAACAATCAACCATGAATCATAAGGAAGGAACAAAGGCTGTTATTGCTGCTTCAGTATTCCTGGCATTTGCACTGGCCATCGGCAGCTTTATCAGGAAACTTTAATCTGAGCTTTATAATGAAGCGGAAGCATCCTGCAAAAACCACCGATTTCCCGGTCTATGATGGGGAAGGTGCAAGATCTCACATCCTTTACCTGGTGCACTTTCAATCAAATTGTTAAACGCTTATAATTCTTGTTTTCCTATTAATAAGTGGATGAAGCTTTAAAGCAGGATAAGGTTGGATAATGATCCTTTTAGTTCCAACTTCCAATGTAAATCCGGATGCATTAGTTTGTTTCCCCAAATTCAAATCAAAATGGTTTTTTCAAATGCCAGGCCTATATTCGGGCCTTAAACCAGGATAATGCAACTTACCGCTAAACTGATCCAGCTATTACCACTTCAAACAGGTACCGGAAAGAACGGCACCTGGAAAAAACAGGACATCATTGTTGAAACAGAGGGACAGTATCCAAAAAAGATCTGTATTTCAATCTGGGGCGACAAGATTGATGAAAAACAACTGCAGCCAGGCAATATGTTTAAAATTGATTTTGATGTGGAAAGCCGCGAATTTAACGGCAGATGGTATACAGACGTGAAAGCCTGGAAAATCGAAGCGGCAGGAAATGATGTGCGTGGTGGTGGAGATACGGTAACTTATAATGACATTCAATCTGAAGAAGACCTTCCCTTTTAAAAGAAAAAAGTTTATGTTGAAAGAAGACATTTGCTTCTTTCAACATAAACTCAATGACTTAAAAGCTTAAAATATCTAAGAATTCAGCTGCTCCTGGCTTTGTTCAAAAGAAAAGTCAATATTGCCAATTCCTTTAGGATTTGGACCGTATTCATTATCTCCCGGATCACTTTCCGCAAATAACATCCATAAACCATAAAACGGGATCAACTGATACCATCCGCTATTTCCACGGTCGTGGCAGCGTTTGGCACCCTGGGCCAGCATAAAGTATATCACCGGAATGAGAAGGAATATAAAAATAATGGAGGCCGCAATTGAATCACTGGAAGCTGCCATTGCCATAATAGCAAGTTCAAATGCCACAATAATCACAAAATAAATAATCGTTGAGATGCCATATTCTGTTCTTCTGATACGGCCTTTAAATGAAAATGGAGATTTAAACATGGGGAAAATTTTTGTTTTTAAATCGGCTTAATGCCAATATCCGACAATATAACATTTTAAACCTCTAAACTCAAAGACCAGAAAAAAACCACCTCAGGCAATTATTGCCCAGATGGCGTTAAAGCATAACTGGCCCGATAATTAAGGCTATATTGTCTTAATGCTCTTCAAATGGCTTCCCACCATTATCAATCCTGAATGCACTAAAAATAAATGGCAGTTTTGAAACAAGGTTCTCGCAAGAAAATATTCAGGATCTCCTTATTGGTGGCAGGCACACTGGTATTGATTGTAATTTTTCTTCACCTCTGGTTTGTAAACAATGCCAGGAATGTTTTGAAAGCCTATATTTCCGAACAATCGCAGGGAAAGATCCAGTTGAACCTTTCAGAACTGGGGTTAAATCTATGGACGAACAGGTTAAATATCAATGAAGCGGTTTTAGTAAGTACTGACAGCCTAACCGCGCCCATCACTTACCATGTTTCTTTTTCGAAACTATCCTTAAAGGTGGGTTCCATCTGGGCACTTTTATTTCAAAAAAGGCTTTTACTGGATTCGGTTAAATTATACAATCCTTCAATAAGTATTTACCAGTGGAAAAAAGACACCACAAAAAGCCTGGCTAGGGAAGATCTTTCTATTCCGCAGGAAATGGGTAAAGTTTACAATTCCATGCAGGAAGCGCTGGAAGAATTTGGAATCAGGCGCATCGTGATAGATAATGCTCAAATAAGTCTTATTGACAAGATCAAAAACAATCCGCCTGTAACCGTTTCAGGGATCTTTTTGGATCTGGCAAGAACTCTGGAGGAAGGAAAAAAACATCAGTTTCTTAAAAATGAACAAACGGTTGAATTAACACTCGGGCAACAGGATATAGCACTTCCTGGCGGAAGGCACAACATTTCCTTTAAATCTTTCAATCTGCGCCTGTTCCGCGAAACCATTGAACTTGACAGCTGCACCATCACTGCCAGTCCGGGTGACAGCATCAAAAGCAATTACCGGATATTTTTTAATAAGCTTCATTTTACAGGTGTAGACTTTGCGGCATTGTCGGAAAACAGGATCAAAGCAGATACGGTTTATTGCGAGGAGCCGCAATTTAATTTCAATCTCTACCGGACAGACGCGGTAAAAAAGAAAACCGAATTACCTGATCCTGATAAGATCATCAGGGAACTCACCGGGGATTTTGATCTTGCTTATGTGGAAGTAAAAAACGCAGGCCTCCATTTTAATGTGTACGGTAAATCACAGCGCTCCTTTTTCAATTCGAATAAAGATAATTTCCTGATCAAAAACTTTCGTATCAACCCGGACTCCATTCATCCGGTTTCCGTTGGTGTTTTTGATATGACGCTGAGGGATTATCATTTGTATAATGAAGACAGTTCTTCTGCCTTCAGTTTCGACAGCCTTCACTTTCTCAACAGCAGGATCGTGCTGAATAACTTTGTAGTGAACAGCCGGCCCTCCAGAACCAGAAAACATATTTTAGATGTTAAAGTGCCTTATTTCGAATTGTCAGACCTGAACTGGTACAAATTGATCTTCGATCAGGAAATGGTAGCAAAAGAAGCTGTAATGATCAATCCTGTGATCAGCTACAAACGCCAGCGCCCATCAGCCGGCGGCAAAAAGATGGACCTCTTCGATGCGCTTTTAAATTTAGATAGCATGGTGTCACTTGAAAATGTTTCTATCAGGAACGGACAGGTGAACATGCAACTGGGACCAACCACTTCATTCAATGTGCAGCAGATTGATTTTAAAATTAACAGCGACCGCTTAATGCTTTCAAAGAATAAGGAAGGATTGCGTAATGCTGTGGAATTTCTTTCTTTTTCAAAAGGCGTTTTACGTACTAAAGACCTAACAGCCCAATTAAAAAATGCCAGGTTTACAGGAAAGAATCTTGTATTTGCCGACCAGGTGATCTTATCCGGAATGGGAAATAAAATAGCAGCAACCATTAACCATGTGAACATCGATAATGTGCAGCTGGATGATATAACCGAAGCCATTGAAGTGGAAGGTTTGAAATGGCAAAGTGCAACTGTGAATATCAGTTCGCTGCCGGCAGGGAAAAATAAAAAACAAAATAACAGCAGCAGCCTTATAATTAAAAATGTTGAAGGGAAGCAAACAAGTTTAAAAGTTTCCAGTGGTGCAGCAACCATCTCTACATTTATTAATGAATTGGCGGCATCTGCTTTATACAAAAAAGGGAATGATCCATTAAGGGTGGAAGGATTTATGCTGAAAGGAAATGATCTGCTGGTAACCAATAAACAAATGATTTTAAGAGCAGGCAGCTATGATCTGTTAAATAATGCTCCTTCCTCTCTTGATAACATCAGACTCCAGCAGATAAAAGGAAGTGACAGTCTTTCCATCATTTCCAGGCGTATCGGATTGATCGCGGATTTAAACAGGATCATTGCGGGTGATCTGCACTTTCAATCCGTGCAGGCAGATGGTTTGGTCTTCAATATGGTAAAGAGAGATTCCTCAGGCAATTCAGCAGATACAACGAGCCTGAAGCAGTCCATCAGGATAGAAAACCTGACTGCCATTGAGCCGGCGATCACAATTGCTACGCACAGGAATGATTCCTCATCAACCATGAAGATCCCATGGTCGAAAAACAGTTCGGTAAAGGCTTCTGACATTCATTTTTCAGAAAAAGGAATGCACATCGGGGGATTAAAGATCAATACATCTTCTGCCACTTTTGTAAAGCAAGGAGGCGAAGTTATGGGTATTGAAAAAGGCAGGATCGATATGGATCTTACGAACATCAATTTTGCAAACAGGAATGGCAAAATGAACTGGAGCGGATCTGTAAACCTGATTGCACTTCAAAATGCAGGGGGACTTGGCATGGGAAAAACAAAGAATAAATTATTGTTTGAACAGGCTTCTGTGGGCAACCTTCATTTATCATCCGAATACCTGCCCGATTTTGGGCAGCTGATGAAAGCCAACATTTCAGCCTGGCTGCACATCCCGGAAGGAAGATATATCGACAGCATTACTACATTGAAATGGCATAATGCACGATATGATAATACCCAAAGAACTTTAAGCCTCGATTCTTTTATCTATCATCCAACAAAAAGTCTGGATTCCGTTTTAGCGCATGCACCCTACCAGTTGGATTACATTACTTTGAAAACCGGGGTTGTAACTATTAGCGGACTTGATGTAACTCAATATGAAAAAGACAGTTCCTTTATAGCAGGGGAAATAAAAATAAACGACCCGGTATTTACGGTATATAAAGACCAGGGGCCACCGCCAAACCCTTTTAAAAAAGAGAAGCCACTCCTGGTAAATGTGATTAAGAAAATAGGTTTACCCGTACATATAAAAAGGATAGGGATTGAAAACGGCATCATTACCTATTCCGAAAAGAATAAAACCTCCGATAAAGAAGGTCACCTGGTTTTTACAAATGTTTACGCCCAGGTTGAAAATATAAAGAACAGGGAAAACACCATTGAAGATTCACTTTCGCTAATGGTTCAAGCTTCATTGATGGGTGCTGCTGCCCTGAACCTTCGTATGAAACAATCTTATACTGACAGCCTTTCTGGTTTTGTACTTGAAACAACTTTGAAAGGTACAGACCTGTCCATTATGAACCCATTTCTTGTACCGGTTGCCAATGTGAAGATTACAAAAGGAACGCTGGATTCACTCGCTTTCCGCGCAGTGGGAAGAGAAGACCTGGCTTTAGGAAATATGGATCTGCACTACCATGATTTAAAGATCAAGCTTATAAAAGAAGGCGACCCTGAACATTCAACTTTGTTCCAGCACGCACTTAGCTTTCTGGCCAATACCTTTCTGATTAAAAATAAAAACAATAACCGTACAGGAGTGATGTATGCAAAACATACCAGCGATCAGTCATTTATTAATTATGTGGTAAAGATGACGCTGAGCGGCCTGACAACCAGCGCCGGGTTAAAAAAGAACAGGAAACTATTGCGTGAATACCGAAAGGAACTTGAAACCAGCGGCAAGCCTGAAATTATATTGTAGTGAATGGACGATGGGGAAAGTCAAGGGTCAATGGTCAAGGGTCAAGGGTCAATAGTGAATCACTGCTGTCCGGGGCAAATCAGTTGCTGAAATTCAATGTGGGTTTGAAGGATGTTGTGTTTTTAAAAACTGAAGCCCCCTTATTGGGGTTTGGAGGGAGTATCAATCACTATCGCGCAATTGATTTTCTCTTGTTGCCCGCAGATCGCGCTGATGAACGCAGAAGACTCATCAACGAAAATCTGCGTAACTGTTGGAGGCCTTTTTAATAAACCAGGATCTATTTGACAGCAGTACCTGCCTCTTGTTGCCCACAGATCGCGCTGACGAACGCAGAATACCCATCAGCGAAAATCTGCGTAATCTGCGGGAGGCCTTTTTTTGCCTGTTCGCTCTAGAATAGGATTTTACTTCAGCCATTTGGATTTAAATTAAGATGTAACTTTTTTGGCCAAGTCGGTGAATAACATATAAAATCCTGGCCCCATCAACACGTTTCCTCTTGATTTAGGTTTTTGCATCGTGGTGCCCTTTCAGGCCAAATTAACGAGATCCGGGTGCTCGCCATGTGGTTAGCCGACGCTTTTACAATTTCCTTTTTGTTTCTTTTATACTTTTTTGTACAAATAGCAGTAATTTTGCGCCATGAAAACAGACGTTTTGAAGGTGGAAAGGGCTGAAGTGGATGAAGACCGCCGTACGATTGAAAGAGCCGTCCAGTCTGAATATAAATATGGTTTTGTCTCCGACCTGGAAACAGATGAAGCGCCCAAGGGACTGAATGAAGATACCATCAGGTTTATCTCCGGAAAAAAGAATGAACCACAATGGATGCTCGACTGGCGGTTAAGAGCTTACCAGCTCTGGTTAAAGATGGAAGAACCTCTTTGGGCCAATGTTAAGTTTGAACCAATTGATTACCAGGATATTATTTACTACTCTGCCCCCAAGCAAAAGATCAGCCTCAACAGTCTGGATGAAATTGATCCCGAACTGAGAAGAACATTTGAAAAACTGGGCATTTCACTTGACGAGCAAAAACGGCTGTCAGGTGTGGCGGTTGATGCAGTGATCGACAGTGTTTCTATTGCCACTACTTATAAGGAACAACTAGCCGAACTGGGCATTATTTTCTGTTCCATGAGTGAAGCCATCCAGGAACACCCGGCACTGGTGCAGAAATACCTCGGGAGCGTAGTTCCTGTAACCGATAATTATTATGCTGCCCTGAACTCAGCGGTGTTCAGCGATGGATCCTTTGTTTTTATACCAAAAGATGTGCGTTGCCCCATGGAACTTTCTACCTATTTCAGGATCAACGCTGAAAATACCGGGCAGTTTGAAAGAACCCTGATTGTTTGTGAAGACAAAAGTTATGTGAGCTATCTTGAAGGTTGCACCGCACCTATGCGTGATGAAAATCAGCTCCATGCCGCCGTTGTTGAACTGGTCGCGCTGGATAACGCCGAGATCAAATACTCTACGGTGCAGAACTGGTACCCCGGCGATAAAGAAGGGAAAGGTGGTATTTACAATTTTGTTACGAAAAGAGGGATCTGCAAAGGAATCAATTCCAAGATCTCCTGGACGCAGGTGGAGACCGGTTCAGCCATTACATGGAAATATCCAAGTGTGATATTGAAAGGTGATAATTCTATCGGTGAATTTTATTCTGTAGCGGTCACCAACAATCACCAGCAGGCTGATACCGGCACCAAGATGATGCACATCGGAAAGAATACAAGAAGCCGGATCGTGTCAAAAGGAATTTCCGCTGGTTTCAGCAACAATTCTTACCGAGGACTGGTACACATTGGAAAAACTGCTTTGAACGCCCGTAATTTTTCCCAGTGCGATTCTCTGTTGCTGGGTGATAAATGTGGTGCACATACTTTTCCTTATATAGAAGTAAAAAACCAGTCGGCCATGGTGGAGCACGAAGCCACCACGTCCAAAATTGGTGAAGACCAGATCTTTTATTGCAACCAGCGGGGCATTAATACCGAAACTGCTGTTGCCCTGATCATTAATGGTTTCGCAAGAGAAGTAATGAGCCAGCTTCCAATGGAATTTGCGGTAGAAGCTCAGAAATTACTGGCCATTTCACTCGAAGGAAGTGTTGGCTAAACCCTAACCTTAACCAAAAACGCCTAAAAAACTTCATACTATGTTATCAATCCGGAATTTACACGCTGCCATAGACGGTAAGGCCATATTAAAAGGAATTAATCTGGATATCAGGCCTGGTGAGGTACATGCCATCATGGGACCAAATGGTTCAGGCAAAAGCACCCTTGCTGCGGTGCTGTCAGGAAGAGCAGATTTTGAAGTGACCGATGGAACGGTTGATTTTCTTGGAAAAAATATTCTTGAACTTTCTCCTGAAGACCGTGCTGGTGAAGGGATCTTTCTTGCCTTTCAATACCCGGTGGAAATACCAGGACTAACCACCACCAATTTTATTAAAACCGCTGTGAACGAAGTTAGAAAATACCGTGGCGAAGCACCACTCGATGCCGTGCAGTTTCTAAAAATCATGAAGGAAAAAATGGCTTTGATGAACATGGATCAGTCGCTGTTAAGCCGCCCTTTGAACGAAGGATTTTCCGGCGGAGAAAAAAAGCGTAATGAAATTTTCCAGATGGCCATGCTTCAGCCAAAACTGGCAATACTGGATGAAACCGATTCAGGTCTTGATATTGATGCCATACGCACAGTATCCAATGGAGTGAATACTTTAAGAAACAAGGAAAATGCTGTGCTGGTTGTAACACACTACCAGCGTTTGCTGGATTACATCGTACCGGATTTCGTTCACGTTCTTTATAATGGACGGATCGTTAAGTCGGGTACAAAAGAACTGGCGTTTGTGCTGGAAGAAAGAGGATATGATTTTATAAAGAATGCTGTTAACGAAGGACAGGAAGCTTAAGTCCAAAATCAACACAATGAACACGATCGAGAATATTAAGGAACAATACCAGCAATTGCAATCGGCAAACGGTTCAAGTGCGCTCACATCCATCGAGCAAAAAGCTTTTACAGCATTCAGCAATATGGGTATTCCTACGGTGAAACATGAGGAGTGGAAATATACCCGCATCAGCAGCCTTTTTAATAAAGATTTTCAGTTCGCTCCGGGGCGCCTGGCTTCATCTTTTTCCAAATCTGATTTTGATGCGCTGCATCTTCCAGGATTTGAAAATGCCAATGAGATCGTTTTTGTAAATGGCGTATATAATGAAGCGCTTTCTCTCATTCGTTCTGCTGCTATTTCAGTGATCACACTTGAAGAGGCTTCAAAAAATGAACACAGTACAATAGTGTCCACGCACCTCGGCCACAGCAGTCAGTATAATAAGGATGGCATACATGCATTGAATACAGCTTTTGTTAAGGAAGGCATTTTTCTGCATGTGGCTAAAGGGAAGGTCACCGAACATCCCGTATATATCTACCACGTTACTGATGCTCGCGTATCCAACATCCTTTCACAGCCACGTACTCTCGTGTATGTGGGAGAAGCCGCACAGGTACAGCTTGTCGAAACTTTTATCACACTTGGCAATTCAGAAAGTTTTACCAACCAGGTGATGGAAGTTGTGGTGGAGCAGGATGCAGTTGTTGAAAATTATATTATTCAGAATGACGCGGCACATTCACACCACGTAACTACCACGCATTTTCGCCAAATAGGAAAAAGTGTTGTGCATACAGTTACCATTACGTTGAACGGAGGTATTGTAAGAAATAACCTGGACATGGTGATGGAAGCCGATCGTTGCGAAGCGAATCTGTTCGGACTCTATTTTCTTAAAGGCACCACGCATGTGGATAACCATACCATCGTTGATAATGTAAATCCGAATTGCCTGAGCAATGAACTGTATAAAGGAATTATCAATGACCAGGGTACGGCCGTTTTTAATGGGAAGATCTATGTAAGACAAAAAGCACAGAAGACAAATGCATTCCAGTCAAATAAAAACATCCTGCTTTCTGATCACGCAACGGTTAATACAAAACCGCAGCTGGAGATCTTTGCCGATGATGTAAAATGTTCGCATGGATGTACGGTAGGCCAGCTGGATGAAGAAGGTTTATTTTACCTGCGTTCAAGGGGCATCAGTTTTGATAAGGCACGTTCCTTATTGATCCATGCTTTTGCCAAAGATGTTTTAGAACATATCAAACCTGTTGCGATTCGCGCCTATGTTGAACAATTGATCTGTGAACGTTTAGAATTAAATTAATGCAAGCTTCTGCAACAATAGAAAATGTTTATGATGTTGATGCGGTGCGCAGGCAGTTTCCTATTTTGTCGCGCCAGGTGAATAAACAGCCGCTGGTTTATTTTGATAATGCGGCTACTACTCAAAAACCCCAGGCAGTGATTGATGCGCTGGTAAATTATTATACAGGTTACAATTCAAATATTCATCGCGGGATTCATGCACTTGCCGAAGAGGCTACCTCCGCTTTTGAGGCGTCAAGAGATGCTGCACAAAGTTTTTTGAACGCGGAGCATCGCGAGCAGATCATATTTACGAAAGGAACTACCGAAGGCATCAACCTGGTTGCTGCCACATGGGGAAGGGCCAATATTTCCGAAGGGGATGAGATCATCATCTCTGCTATGGAGCACCATTCCAATATGGTTCCCTGGTTCATGCTTTGCCAGGAAAAACGTGCTGTATTAAAAGTGATCCCTGTTGATGCAAATGGTGAACTTGATATGGAGGCATTTGAAAATTTGCTTACTGCTAAAACTAAAATGGTTGCCATTGTTCATGTTTCAAATGCATTGGGAACGATCAATCCTGTAAAATTAATTATTGAAAAAGCACACAATGCCGGTGCTGTTGTTTTGGTTGATGGTGCCCAGTCTTCTGTTCACCTGGATATTGATGTAACAGATCTTGATGCTGATTTCTTTGTTTTCTCTTCGCACAAAGTGTATGGTCCTACCGGCGTGGGTGTGCTCTATGGCAAACAACACCTGCTCGAAGCAATGCCTGTGTACCAGGGTGGTGGTGAAATGATCAAAGATGTTTCTTTTGAACAGGTTACTTATAACGACCTGCCTTATAAATTTGAAGCAGGTACACCGAATATAGCCGATACGATCGCTTTTAAAGCGGCACTGGATTTTACAACAGCTATCGGAAAGGAAAACATTCGCAGGCACGAGAACGAACTGCTTTTTTATGCAACAGCAGAACTGGAAAAAATTTCGGGCCTGAGGATCATTGGAAATGCAAAACATAAGATCAGTGTGATCTCTTTTGTAATAGAAAATATTCATCCGCAGGATCTTGGAATTTTGCTGGATCACCGGGGAATTGCTGTTCGTACCGGAACCCATTGTGCACAACCACTGATGCAATTTTTTTCAATCCCGGGTACTACAAGAGCATCATTTGCGATGTACAATACAAGAGAAGAAATTGATATCATGATCAGCGGATTGAATAAGGCAATAAAAATGTTATCCTGATGCAGGAATCAAATTCCATTGCTGCTATTGAAAATGAGATCATAGAGGAATTTCAGCTTTTTGATAGCTGGGAGGATAAGTACGAATACATTATTGATCTCGGTAAAAAATTGCCTGCGCTGGACCCAGGTTTTAAAACAGATGAGAACAGGGTGCGCGGCTGCCAGTCTGCAGTTTGGCTGGTGGCAGATTTTAAGGATGGACAGGTAGCATACAAAGCCGACAGCGATGCTGTGATCGTAAAAGGTTTGATCAGTATGTTGATCAGGGTGCTGGATCTTCAGTCGCCGGACAATATATTGAATGCAAAACTTGAATTTATCAGGGAGATCGGGATGATGAACCACCTCGCGCAAACCAGGTCGAATGGTTTGCTTTCGATGGTGAAGCAGATGAAGAATTATGCGCTTGCATTTAAGGCAAGAAAAGATGGAGCCGGCGCATCATCTTAAAACAAAGCGTTAAAAGATAAAATGGATACATCCGAAATAAGAGATAAAGTAATGGAAGCGATCAAAACAATTTTTGATCCGGAGATACCTGTAAATATTTATGACCTGGGACTGATCTACCGTGTAGATATTCTTCCGATCAATAATGTGCAGGTAACCATGACACTGACAGCACCAAGTTGCCCTGCTGCGCAAACCTTACCAGTGGAAGTCGACCAGAAGATCAGGGCTATTGAAGGTGTGAATGATGTTTTTGTTTCAGTGACCTGGGATCCGCCATGGGATAAGTCCATGATGTCGGAAGTGGCACAACTCGAATTGGGATGGTTGTAAAGTAGGAAGAATTAAAAAATTAAACTTTTGTAATGAAAATTACTTCGCAGGAAGAATACGGTTTACGGATCCTGCTCAGGGTTGCAGGATGTTCTGAGAAGGAAGGCATGAGCATTCCACAACTGAGCGAGGTGGAGGGGTTGTCATCACACTATGTTGCCAAGCTCACGCGCATCCTGAGGCTAAAGGGCTTCATCAACAGTACGCCCGGTAGTAAGGGCGGCTATGTACTGGCCATGCCTGCAGATAAGATCGTGCTCAATGAAGTGCTGAAAGCACTTGACGGCCCACTGTTCGACAATTCTTTTTGCGGATCCCACATGAGTTCAATGAAATTCTGTACCAACTCTGTTGATTGTTCATCCAGATCTTTATGGCAGATGATGCAGTTCATACTGGATGACTTCCTCAACAAGATCACACTTTCCGATCTTGTGAAAAATGAAGAAGATTCCAACATGATTCTCTCAAAAGTTTTTCAGCAACACCAGGTACAACTGGAAAAATAATTGAAACATAAAAAAGAGGCTGTCTCAAAATTCTGAGACAGCCTCTTTTTATTTGGCCGAGTGATGGAATCAATTCATTTATTCAATCCTCCGCACCTTCATTTTAGTTTTGATACATCCTATTTGATCATTTAGTATCAGAACCGTTCTTTTCTTTTAGAAATGGTTTCAGCAGATCGATCGGAACAGGGAAGATCGTGGTAGTGTTGTGTTCCGATGAAATTTCCACAAGCGTTTGAAGATATCTTAAGGTTAAAGCACTTGGCTGATCGGCCAGGATCTGTGCTGCATCAGCAAGCCTTTGTGAAGCCTGGTATTCACCTTCAGCAGAAATCACTTTTGATCTTCTTTCTCTTTCTGCTTCTGCCTGCCTGGCCATGGCTCTTTGCATTTCCTGCGGAAGATCGATTTGTTTGACTTCAACATTTGAAACTTTTACGCCCCATGGTTCCGTATGTCCATCAATGATCTGTTGTAATTGCTGGTTGATCTTATCCCTGTTCGACAGGATCTCATCCAGCTCCGATTGGCCCAATACACTTCTTAATGTGGTTTGTGAGATCTGTGAAGTGGCCAGCAAATAATTTTCAACCTGCACAATGGCTTTTTGTGGTTCCATCACCCTGAAATACACCACTGCATTTACTTTAATGGAAACGTTATCCGCAGTAATCACATCCTGGGGCGGCACATCCAATACCAGTGTGCGCAAACTCACTTTCACCATTTTGTCGATTACCGGCACAAGGAGTATTAAACCCGGTCCACGCACACCTTCACGACCAGCAAGCCTGCCTAACCTGAAAACAACACCTCTTTCATATTCTCGTAAAATACGAATGGCACTGCTTAAAATAAATAAAACAAAAACAACAATTACGATCAACATAACGGGATACTGTTCCATATTTTTCTATTTAGAAGTTTCAAATGCCTCGACTTTTAGTTTAAAATTTTTCATAGAAAGGATCCTGATCTTTTCTCCGGGATTGATCTTTCCAGCCACCGCTTCTGCCTGCCAGATCTCTCCATGAACCCTGACCGTTCCTAGGGGATCGAGTGTGTCAAGTGCGATCCCGGTTTCACCCATAAATCCTTCCATTCCGGTAACCGGTTTTAATTTTTGTGCACTTATGCCTGCACCCACCACAAAAAGAAAGAAGAGTGCGGATAAGGCAGTAAAGGTGAAAATTACTGTGCGGGATATGCGCATAAAAGGAAGGGTTGGGTCTTCTTCTATCAGCATCATGCTCCCCATTAGCAACGCAATGATCCCTCCAATGGTAAGTGTTCCATAACTGGTGATCTTGATTTCAAGCAGGAATAAAATAATTCCGAAAATGATCAGTGCAAGACCTGCATAATTTACAGGCAGTGCATGTAAAGCATAAAGTCCCAGGATCAATCCTAATACACCCAATACACCGGGTAAAACAGCGCCTGGGTTATATAATTCAAATAAGATCCCGTAAAACCCGATCATTAAAAGGATATAGGCCAGGTTGGGATCACTCAGGATATTCAGTATTTTTTCAATCAGCCGCATTTCTGCCGGCTCCACGGTGGCATTTTTGGTTTGCAGAGTAACAGTTCCTGAAATCGTTTCAACTGATCTTCCATCAATTTGTTCCATCAGGTGTTTTACATCCATAGTCAGCAGGTCAACTACCTTACTGTTCACTGCTTCCGTAGCCGTAATGGAAACACTGTTTCTCACCGCTTCTTCTGCCCACGCTGCATTCCTGTTTCTTTTTTCTGCAATCGTGCGAACAAAAGCGGCGGCATCATTGGTCACTTTTTCATTCATGGTGGTATCCATCTGTCCCTGTCCGGCAACAGGATGTGCTGCACCGATATTTGTTCCCGGTGCCATAGCAGCTATATGCGCAGCCATGGTAATAAATACACCGGCAGATCCGGCATGTGCGCCACTGGGTGATACATAAACAATTACGGGTAGGGGCGCATCCATGATGGCTCCAACAATTACACGGGTGGATTTCAATAGACCTCCAGGTGTATTGAGGTGGATCAACAGGCATTGTGCGTTTTCTTCAGAGGCTTTGCGAATGCCCCTTTCAATATAGCCGGCTGCGGCAGGATGAATGGGTCCGTCAATTTTAATGGAAACCACTTTTTGTGCAGGCAGCACAACGGAAATTAAATTGAAAGTAAAAATTAGAAGGAGCAGTTTCATCTCCCCTAATTTACTAAAACAAATCTTAGCACTGTAATTTAAATGACTGCATAGAACTTAATTGCAGAGATCATTAAAACAGGCAACACTTACAAAGGCAATGGCTCATAAAATAATGGCAAAATGAATTGTACAGCAGCAACAGCAGCTTCGGTCAGTAAATGCATGTTTTATTTTGCCGGCAGGAGCAGTGAAAATTTTGCACCGGCACCAGGCGCGCTTTCTGCCCAAATATAGCCTCGTGATTTTCTACAACTTTTCTTACAATAGATAAACCAATACCTGTTCCTGAATAATCAGATCTTCCGCGTAAACGGTGGAACATGGTAAAAATCCTGATCGCATCTTCCTTTTCAAAACCAATTCCGTTATCTGTGATTTCCAGTAAATGGTAAGACGCATCTTCATCAGCGGAAATGCGCATTTCAGGATAGTCACCAGCAGTAACTTTTTTTGAACGGATTCTGATGAAAGGTGGTGTATCTGGTTTGCTGTATTTGATGGAGTTGGATATCAGGTTTTGAAATAATTGCTGAAACTGTCTTTGATTGCCATGAATCCCGGGAAGTGGAATAGGTGACCTTTGCATTTTTTTTCTTTAATTAGCACTTCAAGGTCACAGTAATGCCCGTGCTAGTATTATGTAGAATATTATTTAAAAGATTTTGCTGGTTTTCCAGCTGCCGGATCATCTTGTATTCCTGGCTTTTGTCCTGCATGACAGTGAGTACCCCATCCCTGAATTTTGTTCGGGTAAAATTGAAATAGGTATCTAAAACCGGGTTATAAAGTTTGTCCTGTATTTTATTTCCAGTGATGAATACTTCTTTAAGTTGCTGCAGGAACCGGGCGCGCAATTCATCATTCAGCAATGGGCTGTTGGAAATACGCGTTCCGATCATTTGTTCTTTTGAATATCCTATGGTGCGTTCAAATTCCTCGTTCACATAACGATATTCAAAGTCGGCAATTTCATTGTCCACCCATAAGGGTAACATCAGAAATGCCGGTTGCATGCCCAGAATATCATTTATATACTGATCTGAAATTTGAAGATCATTCATAAGACCAGGGTTGGGTTCAAATTACCAAATAATCTATAGGAGGGACAATTTACCTTAATTAATTTCAGCAGGAATCAGGCTTCAGGATCAAAATAAAATGATTCTGTTTTATAGGGATAGCGGATCTTGGATAATTCGCGCACCTTATTCAGAATTTTTTTTCGCAGCTGATCGATATTGTTTCGCTCCAGCGCAGAAATAAAAATGGCATTCCCACCGGTCTGACGGTCCCAGTTGGCTTCAAGATCCTCCAGCAGCTGCGTCCTTGTGCTTTCATCCAGCCATTCATCAAAAGTATTTTTTGTATAAATGTCCATCTTGTTGAAAATGGTAATGATCGGCTTATCAAACGCTTTCAGGTCTTGCAGCGTTTTATTCACCACCCCGATCTGCTCTTCATAATTATGATGCGCGATATCCACCACATGCAACAGAATGTCGGCTTCACGCACTTCATCCAGCGTGCTTTTAAAACTTTCAACCAGGTGGTGAGGAAGCTTGCGGATAAATCCTACAGTATCACTTAAAAGGAAAGGTGTGTTTTCGTAAACAATTTTGCGTGTGGTGGTTTCCAGTGTGGCAAAGAGTTTATTCTCGGCCAGCACATCACTCTTACTCAACACATTCATAATAGTTGATTTACCAACGTTTGTATATCCTACCAGCGAAACCCTGATAAATTCCCCGCGGTCTTTTCTTTGCGTAAAAGCCTGTTTATCTATTTCCGCCAGTCTTTTTCTTAACAGGGTTATTTTATCTCTTACGATCCTTCTGTCCGTTTCTATTTCCGTTTCACCCGGACCCCTGGTTCCGATACCGCCTCCCAGCCTTTCAAGGTGTTTCCACATACCACGCAGGCGGGGTAGAATATATTGGTATTGTGCCAGTTCCACCTGTGCCTTTGCCTGGGCTGTTTTAGCGCGCCGGGCAAAAATATCCAGGATAAGATCTGAGCGGTCGATTACTTTAATACCCACCACTTTTTCAATATTACCGATCTGCGATCCGCTGAGTTCATCATCAAAGATCAGCAGGTCTATATCCCTTCCCTGGATGTACTGCCTGATCTCTTCAAGCTTTCCCTTTCCAACATAGGTACGGCTATCGGGGGAAGCGAGTTTCTGGTAAAAGTTTTTTACTCGTACGGCTCCTGCAGTTTCTGCAAGAAAGGCCAGTTCATCCAGGTATTCCTTCACTTCCTGTTCGCGCTGGTCTTTATGCACGACACCTACTAAAACGGCTCTTTCTTCTTCCTGTATTCTGTTTTTAATTTCTAACATAGTATTGCTTCCTTCTGTTGAGGTGTAAAAATAAAAAAGCGATCATGGTTACATGATCGCCAGGGCAATTATTATGCAAATTCTTTATAATCCACTTAAAGTAATGCCTATAGTGAGTGGTCTTAAGGTTGGACCAACGCCTTCTTTCAGCAGCGGGTTAATGGCATAACTTACAAATCCGCTGAAATTTCCATAACCGATCCTTCCCATGACAGAAAGCCTGTTGGTATTAAAAAAGCGTTTGCTTTTTTCCTTTGAAATGTACTCAGAAATGGAATTGCCATTCCGGTCAACAAGATTTTTTCCCTTTACCCAGGCACTCAACAGGGTACCCACTTTTGCACCTACAGCTATTTTAACGCTCCTGGTTTTTTCCGGGTTGAGTGTAAACCTCAATTCAACAGGTGCCTCCAGGTAGGCAGTGGCCAGTTTATATTTTTTAAAATGGCTGGTATCCGTAACATCCCTGAATTGCAGCGTTGTAGTTTCGTCTTTGATGCCTACATAAGTGTTATCGAAAAAAATATGGTCGGTTGCCAGTCCGGGGCCGATGGCTACACTCCACTGCGGATTGGTACGAAAAGGAAAATTAAACATGAAGTACATATTGAAACTGCGGGAAGCACCTCTTGTATTAATGGAATCGGGTTTTCCAGCCCACTGTGTAAGTCCGAACTGCATCAGAAAATGATCATTCCCTCCAACACGTGGCACAGCTGCAGGGTTGGCCTTCCTGATAATCGTATCTGCCTGGGCAAAAGCGCAACTCACAGTACAAAGAAACAAAGCAGCTAAAAATATTCTTCTCATAAATATGGTTAATTGAGCAAATGTATTTTCCGCGCGGTTAAGGAAAGGTTAAACGCGTTGCAAAGTAAAAGAATCTCTCAACAACTTCGCCTTCTCTTTCTCATCTCAACTGATCCTTCCTTCCATGATCGCTTCCACCACTCCGGGATCAAGCAGGGTGGAGGTGTCGCCCAGGTTAGTGGTTTCACCTTCTGCGATCTTGCGCAAAATGCGTCTCATGATCTTTCCGCTCCGGGTTTTTGGAAGTCCCGCAACAAACTGGATCTTATCCGGCTTTGCAATAGCACCAATGACCCTTGTAACTGTTTGCAGCACATCCTGCCTGGTTAGAGATTCATTTTCGTGGAAGCCGTTGAAGATCACAAAAGCATAAATGCCCTGGCCTTTAATATCGTGAGGATAGCCTACTACTGCGCTTTCAACAACACCTGAATGCATATTGATCGCATTTTCCACTTCTGCGGTGCCAATACGGTGACCGCTTACATTCAACACATCATCTACTCGTCCTGTGATGCGGTACATGCCTTCTTCATCTCTTAAACAACCATCGCCTGTAAAATACAGATCTGCATAAGTGCTGAAATAAGCCTGGCGGCATCTTTCATGATCGCCATAAGTAGTGCGCAACATGCCGGGCCATGGAAAACGAATGCAAAGATTGCCACTCACACCATTGCCTTCGATCTCCCGGCCGTGTTCATCTACCAGCAATGGTTGAACTCCTGGGAGGGGATAAGTGGCGTAAGTGGGTTTTGAAGGGGTAACGCCTGCAAGATTGCTGATCATGACACCCCCGGTTTCTGTTTGCCACCAGGTATCTACAATCGGACATTGATGTTTACCTATATGCTGATCATACCAGTGCCAGGCTTCTGAATTGATGGGTTCCCCTACAGTACCCAGTACTTTTAATGAATCCATTTTTTTTCCATGAACCGGTCCTTCTCCAAAACCCATCAGGCTTCTGATGGCAGTGGGCGCGGTATAAAGTATATCAACGCCAAATTTCTGAATGATCTCCCAGAACCTTCCTGCATCAGGATAAGTTGGGATGCCTTCAAACATCAATGTAGTAGCACCCGCGCTTAAGGGTCCGTATATAATATAACTGTGGCCGGTGATCCAGCCTGCATCCGCAGTGCAGAAATGTACCTGGCCGGGCTGGTACTGAAATACATTTACAAAACTGTAATTTGCCCAAACCATGTACCCTGCACAGGTGTGTACCACTCCTTTTGGCTTTCCGGTAGATCCCGATGTGTACAGGATGAACAACAGATCTTCTGCATCCATTTCTTCGGCCTGCAAAAATGGATTGCCTTGTTTTTCTACTTTCCTGATCTCGTCTTCCCACCAGAGATCACGGCCTTTGATCATACTCACCGGCAGGCGGGTGTGTGTGTACACAATGATATTTTTTACTGATGGGCAACCCACCATTGCATCATCCACTACAGCTTTTAACGGAATGATCTTATTGCCCCGGTAAGCCCCGTCGCTGGTGATTACCATGCTTGCCTGCGCATCCTGTATCCTGTCGGCAATGCTTTGTGCACTGAATCCGGCAAAGATTACGGAATGAATGGCCCCAATGCGTGCACAGGCAAGAATGGCAATGGCCAACTCGGGAATCATACCCATGTAAATGCAAACCCTGTCGCCTTTTTTTACACCATTATTGCGTAGCACGTTTGCAAACTGCATTACCTTAAAAAGCAGTTCACCGTAGGTTAAGATCCTGTGACCGGCTTCAGGATCGTTGGGTTCCCAGATGAGTGCAGGTTGATCGCCCAGCGCTGCCTGGTGGCGGTCAAGACAGTTTTCAGTGATGTTCAATTTCCCGCCCTGGAACCATTTTACACGAGGCTCTTTAAAATTCCATTCAAGTACTTTATCCCATTTCTTTTTCCAGAGAAAATGTTCTGCAATTTCTGCCCAGAAGGTTTCAGGATCCTGAACGCTTTTTTCATAAGCAGCCTGGTAGGCTTCAAAAGATTTTAACTGGTAAGGATAATGCATTGGTTAAATTAAGGTCAATGGTCAATGGTCTATGGTGAATAGTGAATGGTCAATGGTGAAACACTGTACTTGCCTAAAT
>MWYV01000026.1 GCA_002050435.1 Chitinophagales bacterium 33-2
TAATTGATATGTTCAATAAGGAAGGTAATTTTAATTGTACCATAGAGGAATTGAAACTCGATTATCGCTTACTTAAGCCTGTACCTAGGCTAATTTTAATTGTACCATAGAGGAATTGAAACTCGATTATCGCTTACTTAAGCCTGTACATGGGCTATATTTTAATTGTACCATAGAGGAATTGAAACAAGAGACTTCCGTTGTGATTGAAAATCCAACCGCATTTTAATTGTACCATAGAGGAATTGAAACTTGTTACCTGCCGTGCCATCTGTCGCACTTGTTTTATTTTAATTGTACCATAGAGGAATTGAAACCGTTTACCAGGACGTTACACCGATCGAAACTTTTCCATTTTAATTGTACCATAGAGGAATTGAAACAGTTAAGACCTGTTTTAATTATGGAAGATATGCCAGATTTTAATTGTACCATAGAGGAATTGAAACTTGAAAGAGGCTGAGATTAGCGGGTCTTGGTCTGGATTTTAATTGTACCATAGAGGAATTGAAACATACAAGGTTAGGCGATGCGGCGGTTATTTCGTGGTATTTTAATTGTACCATAGAGGAATTGAAACTTATTATAAGTTTTTCTATAAAGGACTTTGTGAATTATTTTAATTGTACCATAGAGGAATTGAAACGATGCTAAAAAGACGCTGATTGAACAGACTATGTATTTTAATTGTACCATAGAGGAATTGAAACGACACTAGACATGAGAATCGACGGTCTGGGAACGAAATTTTAATTGTACCATAGAGGAATTGAAACAATCTACAACTTTCGTTAACGACTTCCCGGAAACCATTTTAATTGTACCATAGAGGAATTGAAACTTATAAAATGAATGGGGCTGCGGTTGTGGCAACAATTCAGGAAATTTTAATTGTACCATAGAGGAATTGAAACGAAGTTTTGTGCGTCTAGGGCTGTTTGGGCGAATATATTTTAATTGTACCATAGAGGAATTGAAACACATATATTCCCTGTGCATTTGGTAGGCTGTTTGTTATTTTAATTGTACCATAGAGGAATTGAAACTAATCTGGAACTTACCCCATGATGCAGAACATAGATTTTAATTGTACCATAGAGGAATTGAAACGTAACATCAGGCTTAGTAGTAAGCAACAAAACACACATTTTAATTGTACCATAGAGGAATTGAAACTAGAATAGCGTACAACGTACTAATATACGAACTTAATTTTAATTGTACCATAGAGGAATTGAAACAAGATTGGTGACCAATCCATCCCTGCAACCATCCGTATTTTAATTGTACCATAGAGGAATTGAAACATGTATGGTTATTAGTTACGGCCACGAGCGGAACTATTTTAATTGTACCATAGAGGAATTGAAACGAAGAAAGCTGGAAGCATGTTAAATTCTTACCGTTTATTTTAATTGTACCATAGAGGAATTGAAACAAAAGTACATAATTGATATGTTCAATAAGGAAGGTAATTTTAATTGTACCATAGAGGAATTGAAACTCGATTATCGCTTACTTAAGCCTGTACCTAGGCTAATTTTAATTGTACCATAGAGGAATTGAAACTGGCTATAATCTACCCGAGGCGTTAGGCTTATTAATTTTAATTGTACCATAGAGGAATTGAAACAATTAACCCAAGTTGCCTACTGTCTTACTTAGGATATTTTAATTGTACCATAGAGGAATTGAAACTGTCTTTTTGTTTTGTTTCGACAAAAATACGTTGTATTTTAATTGTACCATAGAGGAATTGAAACTGTCAGGACCCCCACATATAAGGATGAATACAAAGAATTTTAATTGTACCATAGAGGAATTGAAACTTTGATGCTTTTACGATTCCTGCCGGGGCTAAATTATTTTAATTGTACCATAGAGGAATTGAAACTTGGTGGTGCTACAAGGAATTGCTATGTGTTTAACATTTTAATTGTACCATAGAGGAATTGAAACATGTTTCCAGAGGAACGTCCAGCCCCGGTTGCAGTATTTTAATTGTACCATAGAGGAATTGAAACTGGATTAGAAGTTATATAAAAGGTAAGGCTTGTTATTTTAATTGTACCATAGAGGAATTGAAACAATACAGGGAATGATTCATTTTGTTCCCTGTTCTTATTTTAATTGTACCATAGAGGAATTGAAACTGAAAAAGCCCGTAACGATTAAAATAACTCCGATTGTATTTTAATTGTACCATAGAGGAATTGAAACATACTAAACTTCAGTGAAACGGAATTTACAGGATCATTTTAATTGTACCATAGAGGAATTGAAACTATGCTGCGTCTGCTGCGATGGATGCTGCGAGTGCTTTTTGGTACGGTTCGATGCCGTTCATTTTGCTGGTGCCCAATAAAGAATAAAGCAATGGCACTTTGCTGGGCTGCTTCCCCGCTTTTGGGGGCAGGCTATGTGATCCGGCAAACAAATAGTTTTTTCTTCCCACCGCTATGGGACGTATGCTGTTCTCAACAGGATTACTGTCAATATTGAGTATTCCAGTTCTGTCATTAGAGACAATCTTTTCCATCTTTCAATGCTATATGAAAGCGCTTCACCTATGGCACTTTAGCAGAGCAAAATGCTCATTGTAAAATGAAAGTATAAATTCATAGAGGTTGAAGTTAAAAGAGTAGACAGTGAAGAAAAATTACAACCCAGTATAACTGCCGCCTGGCATGTCATTGTTATAGCTGGGCCTGGTTAGTCCTGCCCTTTGATCTCTGTTGTTATTTTTTTTCTGAGTTTTTATGTCTTCAGCGGTCGTTTTTGTCCCGGAGTTGTCTTTTTTATCTTGATCGGTCCCTTGTAATTCAATGGGGTTTTTTCTGGTGTTGCGCATACAGTGTGGTTTGCTGTACAGCAACAAAAAACATGCAATTTTTATAGCAGTTGCCATGTATTTTCGGGAAATTCATTATTAATGTATATCGAGAAAATGAGCTCAGAAAAGTTTAGCCAGTATTTTTTGGTTCAGACCGACAAATAATGCCCTCCTAACTAAGTAAATTCAACTTGACCGGAAGATTTTATGATTTTTGGCTCAATGAAACGTCATCTTACCACTGTTGAAGAAATCAAACAAGCCCAGTTGCTTTTTAAAAAAGGTATGTTGGTAGCAGAAAGGAAAGAAGGGTTTTTTAAAATCCAGCTTTTCCAGCTTGAAAACAGTTATATGGAAGTTTACAAACACGCCCACTTTAATGTCACCATAAAGGCCACCTGCTTTAATGAATTGAGTTTTTTAGATCCTTACCTTGAACAGATCAGTTTGAAAGGAATTCTTCCTGGTTATTGATCCACTGAATGCACGAAGGCCATCAGCTTTTCCAGATCCCGCTGTTTCCCCAAATCAATTTTATTGATCCTGATATAATTTTTCATCTCCTTTTCATGCCTTGAAAAAATATCGAAGATGTTCTTTTTAGAGGCTTCAAAGAGGTTATTGAATCTGTCGGCGATGAAGAACTGGTTATTGAAAGTGTACACCGAATTTTCATCTGCCTTATACAACCTGGTCATTTCAGGTTCATTTACATTTAAATCAGAAACTGAATTCACTGAAGTGGTAGCAGAATAACTTCCATAAGCTCCCTTTTTCTCCTTTCCAATATATTTCAATGTTTGTTTTAACGACAGGTTAAACTTAGGATAATGTGTGAGCTGCTGTACATAACCTTTCTGGTAGTAAAAAAAAGTATCCGTACCGATGATAACATGGTCAAATGTTTCCGGCTTGGAAAGTGCCAGCGTATCACCCTTTTGATTAATAAAAAGGATCTGTCCAAATAAACGGTGGTAATTCAGTTTGCCTGTAGTAGATACTGAGTCTTTAAAAACAACTTTTCCTTCTTTGAATTCTTTGTACAGGAAAACCTGGCTTTCCAGAAGTTCCATATTCTCATGAAGAGGATTTACCCTTATGGCCGCCTGGCTTTCATTTTGCGCGTGCGCATAAAAGCTTACTAAGGCGATAACAATAAATAAAAAGTATTTCATAGCTGGGAGGTGAACTATAAATATAAAAAAAATTTCATAATAATTCAGCCTCAATTACCCTTTTTCGCCTGATTTGTCATGATAAAAGCGCTTTTGGTGTAAGAGATTTCTGAAGATAAAAGGATGAAAATAGGTTTGCCGGGTACAACTACTCAACCACAAACTTTTTTTATGAGAAGCTTATTTATTCTTTTACTGGTAATTGCAGGTATTCAGGCCAGTGCCCAGATCACTGGTCAGGTTAAAGACGGACAGGGAAATCTACTTACTGGGACAACCGTTTCATTAATGCGCGTGCAGGATTCTGCCTTAATTAAATATGCCGTATCTGGTGACGAGGGTGTTTTTATGTTTAAAGAGGTGACCCATGGCAGTTACAGATTAACCGCTTCATTCGTTGGCCATCAGCCATTTTTATCTGAGATTTTTGAATTCAGCGAAAACCCCTTTAGGCTGGATATTGTTATGCAAAAGCTGTCTTCAGATCTTGCAGGGGTTGTGGTAACAGCTAAAAAGCCTGTGGTGGAAGTGAGGGCTGATAAAATGATTCTGAATGTGGAAGGAACAATAAATGCCACGGGTTCAGATGCGCTGGAGCTATTAAGAAAAGCACCTGGTGTAACTGTGGATAAGGATGAGAACATCAGCCTGAGTGGCAAAAACGGCGTTCAGGTTTTTATTGACGGACGCCCTACTCCACTTGCAGGTCAGGACCTGGCGCAATATTTAAAATCCATGCAATCTTCGAACATAGAAGCTATAGAACTGATCACCAATCCTTCTGCAAAATATGAAGCTGCCGGAAATGCAGGGATCATCAATATTCGACTGAAGAAAAATAAAGCGCTGGGTACAAACGGCTCCGTGAACGCCGGATACAATATTGGAATTTATTCCAAATACAACACTGGTTTTTCGCTGAACCACAGGAACCAGAAACTAAATCTTTTTGGAAATTACAATTACAACAATAATAAAAACCAAAACTCCCTGAGTATTGACCGTTCAGTTGCGGACAGCTTTTTCTCTACCAGGAATACAATCATCGCTCAAAGTAAAAATCACAACTTTAAGGCAGGCGCTGACTACTTTATCAATAAGCAAAATACGCTCGGAATTATTGTGAATGGTTCTGTTTCAGAAATTGGTATGGCCAATAACAGCCGCACAAGTATTGCTTCGCAAACTGGAAATACCAACCGGTGGCTGGTGGCCAATAACAGGAGCAGTCTTGAAAGAAATAATGTCGGACTGAATTTAAATTACAGCTATAACCATCAACAAGGGAAAAGCTTAAATCTAAATGGAGATATGGGAAAATATGAACTGGGCAATGACCAGTTTCAGCCCAATTTCTATTACGATCCATCCGGCCAGACTTTAACAAGCAGTGTAATTTACCAGATGATTGCTCCAACTGACATCAGCATTAAATCATTAAAAGCAGATTGGGAGCAGAACTTCGCAAAAGGTAAGTTAGGCTTTGGCGGAAAAACAGCTTTTATCAGTACAGAAAATGATTTTAAAAGATATAATGTTTTTAATAATTCCAAGGAACTGGATATTGAAAGAAGCAATGGTTTCAATTACAAGGAAAACATCAACGCGCTTTATGTGAACTACAACCGTGCTTTCACCGGCTTCATGATACAGGGCGGATTGCGCGCAGAAAATACCATTACGGAAGGTGTTTCCAATGGCATGCGCCATAATGGTTCAGGATTCGTAAAATATGATTCTACTTTCAAAAGAAATTACACGGATCTTTTTCCAAGTGCTGCAATTACCTTCAACAAGAATCCTATGAGCCAGTTCAGTGTAACCTACAGCCGCAGGGTAGACAGGCCAGCCTACCAGGATCTGAATCCATTCGAGTTTAAACTGGATGAATATACCTACCAGAAGGGAAACATTGACCTGCGTCCCCAATACACCAATAGCTTTGGCATTACCCATACATTCAAATACAGGTTGAACACCACATTGAACTACAGCAGGGTGAAGAATATGTTTGTACAATGGATCGATACGGCTGAAATCTCAAAATCATTTATAACGAAGAAAAACCTGGCCACCCAGGATATCGTAAGTCTGAATATCAGTTATCCTTTCCAATACAAGTCCTACAGTTTATTTGCTAACCTGAATGCAAACAGATCGCATTATACAGCTGATTTCGGCCCTGGAAGACAAGTGGATCTGAATGCTTATGGCCTCAGCATTTTTGCCCAGAACAGCCTGCGTTTTGCAAAAACATGGACGGCCGAACTTTCCGGTTTTTATAATGCACCTACTATTTACCAGGGCGCTTTCCAGGCCAAATCCATGTGGGGTGTAGATGCAGGATTGCAAAAGCAATTGTTTGCAGGGAAAGCAACTTTAAAAGCCTCGGTATCTGATGTATTTAACAGCCTCCAATTCCACGGGAAAACCGAATTTGCAGGACAGGTTTCCAACTTTACTTCCAGGTGGGAAAGCCAGCAATTTAAGATCAGCTTAAATTACAGGTTTGGAAATACCGGAGTGAAAGCAGCCAGGCAAAGAGGAACTGCTTCTGAAGAAGAAACAAAAAGAGTACAACAGGGTGGAGGAATGGGAATCGGCCAATAAAAATTAAAATTAAAAAACGCCGGGTTTAAAAGCCTGGCGTTTTAATATTTGAATCAATAACTTGAGGAAACATTTATGATGCATCCTGATAGACGGTATAGCTTTTGGCGGATTTTCTGGGTGGTCCTGGCTGTGAATGTAATACTCAGCCTGCTGGCAGTTCTGGTGATCTTTATATCACCAATTGTGAACAGGATGGGTGGAATGGATAGCATTTTTAGTATCAGGAACCTTTTGAGCCAGTTAGCAGGAATCGCATTTGCAAGCGGATTTTATTACTATACCATAAATGAATATTATAACCTGATGGTTTTGAAAAAACCAGTTTCAGGTTTTTTGAAAACATCGGGTATTGCCTTTCTCTTTCTTGCAGCTTATTTCATGTTGTCCCATTTTTTCCTGTCTGATAAAAAATTAGGCATTTCCGTAGATGAAAACAATTTCGACGCTGGAATTACTACCGGACTCCTGGTGTTTGGTTATGCATTTTCTTCCTGCTTTTATTTTGGTGTGGCTTTACTGGTAAGTTATTTAACCACCTTGCGCGATGAGAAAAAACAAAGAAAGATCCTGGAAGAACAAAAACTGCAATTGGAGATTGAAAAATCACAGGCCAATTTTAATTTCCTGAAAGCCCAGATCAACCCCCATTTTTTGCACAATACACTTAATTTTCTTTACGCTAAATCGCTTCCTTATTCAGCCGAACTGTCGGAAGGCATTCTTACGCTGAGTGATATCATGCGTTATGCATTAAGCGAAGGGATTGCAAAAGACGGCAAAGCGCCATTAAAGGATGAAATAGAACATGTAAGAAATGTGATCAAGATCAACCAGCTCAGGTTCAGCAATAAACTTCATGTTGATTTTACAGTGGAAGGTGTGGTGAATGGCGCTACAATTATTCCTTTTGTACTCATCACACTTGTTGAAAATGCTTTTAAACACGGCGACCTGAAAAGCACGGAAGATCCCATCACCATCAGGTTGAAGATCAATGAAAATGCAATGTATTTTTACTGCAGTAACAAGAAAAAAAGCGGTCCAAAGGAATTATCTACCGGTATTGGACTTGATAACATTCAGAAAAGGCTGGACCTGGCCTACCGGAAAAATTACCGTTTACATATAGCAGATGACGAAGTTTATTATGTTACCGAACTAACAATATTTGAATTATGATCCGTTGCTTAATTGTAGATGATGAACAGCATGCTATTGACATACTCATTCATTATGTAGGCCAGACACCACAATTGCAGCTTGTTGGCTCCACCACCAACCCACTGGAGGCACTTCAAATGATTGCAAACAATCAGACAGACCTGGTTTTTCTTGATATACAAATGCCGGAACTATCCGGGATGGATTTTATTAAGGCACTTAACGGAAAATGTAAAGTTATTTTAACCACAGCCTATAGTGAGTTTGCACTTGAGAGCTACGAGCTGGATGTAGTAGATTACCTGCTCAAGCCCATAAGGCTGCCCCGTTTTATTTCTGCGGTGCAGAAAGCAGCAAAGGAGATACAGGACCTGAATCCCAGGGCAGGCGAAGAAGAATCAGATTTTATTTTCGTTAAAACAGAATCAAAAGGAAAACTCCTCAAGATCAACCTTGGAGATATTGATTACATAGAGGGAATGAAGAACTATGTGGCATTTTTCTGCAGTGGTAAGAAAACCATGGTCTATGCCAGCATGAAAGAGATAGAAGAAAATCTTCCTCAAAAAAAATTCCTCCGCGTTCATAAATCATTCATCATTGCCATTTCAAAAATTACAGGCCTTGAGGGCAACCTGGTCAGGCTGCAAGACGTAAATACAGATATCATGATCGGCGACAGCTATAAAGCCGAATTAATGGAGATCGTAAAAGGCAATATGATCCGCTAAGAACAATCAGCTTCATACACCTACTGAGAACTTTCTAAGGTTTACTTTTTGAAGTAAAATCATTATGAAAAGGTCTGCAACTTCCAAAAATTAAAAACCCACAACAGGTTCGGAAAATTTCCCCCAGTTCATTTCCCCGATGCTTGCCACCCTGGTGAATGCTCCGGTATATTTTTAAAGGGGCGCTGGGAAAAAGCCTTCAACTTGAAAAGGCGTTAAACAATCAAAACGGTTTTTGATAAGGGAGGCTCACTGGTGTTTTTTGTTTTTAAGATAGGAGCTCACTGTGGTGCTCACATTTTGAAGAAAGTTAAGTGTAAGCCCTTCTGATGCTGCTGCCTGCTCCAGTTCCTGGATGGAAACAACGTAGTTCTTCCAGGCGGCCTTGCCGCCCGTTGATGTGGAATACAGCGTATGATCATTGGGCATATTTACCACCACAACTTTTGCTGAAGTATCGATCCTTGTAAGATCATTGTTTCCTTTCGGCATTACCACGGCAACTTTCCAAATCATCTTAGGAACTGCTACAAAACCATTGTCAATTGTGGTGAACCAGCCGGTAGCATTCCGGCCGCCGCTACCATAATTTCCCATAACAATGTAGGCTTCGTTGGTTGTACCTACCATGCTGTTGCGTATAAAATCTTCCATGCCTTCCCATGGTCCCTGGTTCAATGCTGCCGCCTGCGGAATAATATTGGTCATTAAAAAAGTAGAAGAATTGGCAGCTATGCTGCTGGTGCGGTCACCGGAAGGGCAGTTATGGCCGCGGTCAAAACCGGAATTAGAATAGCTTCCTGTAGTAACGGCATACCAGGAAGAGGGCAGCACATCCGGCCTGAAATCATCCTGCCTTGGCGTATTTCCAAGGTCACTTGATTGCAAATGCCAGCTCACCCAAACAGGAATTCCACGGCTGCTGCTATAGGCCAGTTTATAATAAATATTGTCCTTTAAATAATTATTTCCATTCCCGGCATTAGGTTGTGCGTTGGTTGGATTGCCCAATAAAATATGATCATTATCCGGCGGAAGCCCTGTAGTTACCGGCGGCGGCTGCGTAATGGGATCTGTACTTTTTTTACACGAAGCGCATACCAGTAAAATAGATAGGATCAGGGGCAGGCTGTTTTTCATTAAGCGGGGTATTAATCCACGAAAATGCACAAAAAACAGGAAACGCGATCTTTTTCACAGGTTTAAAGGAGAACTTTCTTTCCTTTTTCGGGGGCTTCCCTCTTTGGCAATAGCTTTAGGAACGATTGAACAATCGAATCATTTCGGCCGACTCCATGGCTTTTTTCTGGTTGAATTCAAATGTGAGTCTTTTGCAGTTCACCAGGTCAATGATGGTGCCTATGCCACAAAATCCCAGTGTGAACAGGTAAAGGATGCCCAGAACGATATCGCCGGTAATGAATCTTTGTATTCCTGCAAATCCAAAAAACCCAACTGCAGTAAGGATCATCATGGTGTGCTCTTCTTTCCGCTTACCACTGTAAAACATGAAGAACTGCTGTTTTTCAGCATCGGTCATATCTTTTGAAAGGGCTTGGAGCAGGGCCAATTCTTCAGGTTGCAGACCCGGGAGCATCATAAACAGTTTCTGATCCATTATAGTAGTTTTTGGTTGATTTTATATATGAACGAACAATGTACAGGATTAATACAATTGTAGCCGGCATTCCTAAAGCATGATGTTCGAATGAAGCAGCAAAATTAAAATGTAAAGCTTCATGAATGGATCTTCCTATTCCACACCCCGGGCAGGATCGTATGCCCGCATTTTTAAATATACATACTCCCGGTCCTTCAGACATCCAGCCGGTAAATAAAA
Organism: Chitinophagales bacterium 33-2; assembly: GCA_002050435.1. Classification (GTDB taxonomy): domain Bacteria; phylum Bacteroidota; class Bacteroidia; order Chitinophagales; family Chitinophagaceae; genus Flavisolibacter. The sequence continues at coordinate 10,354 of MWYV01000026.1, forward strand.
TAAATAATCCTGCACTCCATGCCAGCGGTTCAAAAAAGAGCGCGAAGAATTTTGCTGGTCTCAAAATGAGTTTGATTGTTTACGTGTGACGGTTTTGTGGAGCGAGGATTTATTTTCTGTTGCAATGGCATTTTAATTAAAGCCAAATTACTGAAGTTGAATCATATTTTACAGCGAATGGTCAAATTCTTCCGCCTGGGTTTTGATAACCCGCTGTTGGCGGCTGGCACATTTCGCCTAATAGTTAATTACTGTTTTTAATTTCCCCCAAAGTTCATTATCAAAACCTGAAACTGCAAATTGTGGTGTGCCGGCAGCATTTCCTATTCTTATAATTACTAATTTTTGAGAAGGAACGATGTAAATTTTTTGGTCGTTTTTACCAAGGGCAGCATATAAATCAGCAGGTGCGTTGGGGATTATTGGACTTGGAAAAATTGTTTGTAAAGTTGGTGCCATACTACTGCTTTTTCCATTTAGCCAGGTTAGGAATCCGTAACTCAAATTTAAGTTTTGGGAAGTAGTTGTTTGACTTTCAAAATATAAGTTGTCATTTAAGATTTCAGTGTTATCCCATTTACCTTTGTTAAGCAATAGCAGACCAAATCGAGCCATACTTCTTGCATTACTATAAAGCACATTATTTGAATTTGGTGTTTTTATCCATAATCCATTCATCCCAATTTGATCTCTAATTTTTTGTTGAAAATAGTTGTTATAAGTCATTCCACTAGCGTTTTCAATCACTTTATCCAAAAGAGTATATGCTGCGTTATGATAAGCCCAACGAGTTCCTGCGTCAGCTTTGTATTGCAGACAAGACGGTAATGTGCAATCTTTGTCGGTAATCCCATCGTCTAAACCAGACGTCATCGTTAATTGATTTTTTACTGTAATTAGATTTTCTTTAGTTAACGGCATTGATGTCCAACCCGTACCTATATACTGTGAAGTTTTATTATTGATATTAAGTAATCCTTCTCTTTGTGCAATTCCTACTAATAAACCCGTCATAGTTTTACCAGCCGAAGCCCAATACCATAAACTATCTTGATTGAATGTTCCAAAATATTTTTCTGTAACTATTTTTCCTCTTTTTAGAATAATAAAGGCTTTGGTGTTTTTGCCCTCCAAATAAGGATAAAGGTTGTTTAATTCTGTTTCATTCCAACCAAGCGAACTCACGGAAGTAGTAAGCCATTCAGTACTTCCAATTGGAGGAAAATACAAATTTTCAGTTGGTGGATTAATTTCGGTTTGGATTTCTTTATCGCAAGAATTGATCAATGCAACTCCTAAAAAAAATAATATATAAATTAAAAGTTTTGTCATTTGGCAAATAGTTTAATTGTTTGTCAATCGTCTATCAATGCTTGCCGCCAACCTAACAATATACGAATAGAAAAAGAGGCCTCAAATGAGGCCCCTTATATTCATAGGTCAGAAAAGAAATTAAAAACGGATACCAACACCAAGTTTCACCACCCGATTGTAAGTGTCCAGGTTTCTGTTGGCATCTGCCTTTGTTAAACCATGATCATAGGAGGCTCTTATATTTAATCCACCATTAAATTGATAACCAATACCACCCGTAATGCCTGCATCCCAGCGGTGCATTTCGTTGGTTGCATCCAATCTGTTATCCACTACATTGAAGCCAAGTGCGCCGGCGGTTGTCCGTAATTCAGCTTTGGTGAGATAGGACACCTGTGGCCCTGCAAAAACTTCAAGTCCACCAAAATTTGCTTTTACCAAAACCGGCAGGTCAACATAACTTGTATTGAAAGCGGCTTTAGCGCCCACGCCTAAAAATTCAATTGCTTTAACATCCAGGCTTCCATTGAGCTCGAAACCTTTTTGAGAATAATACAACCCCGGTTCAACGGAAAAATTTTGAGCAATAGGAATGCTTGCAGAACCACCGGCAAAGAAACCTGTCCTGCTACGTGTTGCGATCATTCCATTGGTGAAGCCAAGAATATTATCCAGACTATTAACTGCATCGCCACGCATATCAGAAGAACTAACGCCGGCACGAATACTGAATGTTGGTGCGGTCTGGGCCATCGCCATTGAAGAAAGAACAACAGCGGAAATGAGTAGAATTTGTTTTTTCATAGACCAGGAACGTGGTTTTGTTGCGTTCAGGACTTCAGAAGGGTTCTAACATAGGTGGATTAAAATGAAAAAGGTAACTTAATGTTAAACAGCTATTTCGCCGTTTTTCAATGAAAATGAAAAAAGCCTAACTTGTTTTATATGAAGGAAGTTGATGTGGTACATAGTATTTTGAAAAAGGCAATGGAGGCTTTTCCTTCATCAGAATTTATTCAAAGTCTTTCGCACCAATATATGATCCGTGGCTGGTTAAGTAAAAAGCAGCTGCAGGGGCTTTTCCAGAAAGCCCAAAAGATCAACGACCTGGCTCCAGGCAAACTGGCCACACTCGAAGCGCAGATCTTAAAAATGCCTAACCGGTATAAATCAGATCTTCCCGATACCAAACCCATGTACGAAGAAAACAAAACAGCTGTTCATCAGCTTGAAGCAATCTTATCACGATACCCGGAACATAAACGAATTTTATTTCTGCAATCGAAACTTGAAAACAACACCATATCATCTTCTGAACTTGCTGAAGTTGAAAAGCTGCATAAATTATTGATGAAAAAATAAAGATCTTTATAAGTTGGATTCATTGAATTTTGCACGAATCATCAAAACAGTCTTTTATGAAGAAAAATTTATTTATTTTATTTGCGCTGTTATTTATTTCTTCCGCTGTTTTAGCACAGAAAGGAAATAACCAGTTTCTGGTTGGAGCTGAAGTGGGATTTCCATTAGGAAGTTTTGACAATTTTAATACAGGAATCGGGCTGGTTGCCAAAGCGCTTTTGGGTTTAGGCGAACATTCGCAGATAGGTTTTACAACTGGATATACTGCTTTTAAGCGGTCGGATTCTGATGAGAATTCCAAGATCAAAACCTCAGTATTGCCCCTGTTGGCGAGCTACCGTCATCGTTTAAATGTGCTTTACTTTGAGCCCCAGTTAGGGTATGGCATATACACAACAACCATCAAAACACAAACGGGCGGCACATCCATGAAATCAAAGAATTCTAATGGTGGATTTACATGGGCTGTTGGCACCGGCGTACAGATCAGTGCACTTGACCTGGGTGTAAGGTACCAGGCTGGTTATCCGGGTGGAGGAACCGTGGGCTTCTTCGGCATACATGCCGCCTATGTATTCCGGCCCGCTAGAAGGTAATCATATAAATGAAAAAAGCAGCTTGCGCTGCTTTTTTTTATCTTCCGGATCTTCCTGAATCTCTATCTGTTGATCCCAGGTCGTCATCACTTATTCCCCGGTTATTATCACCGGTTAAATTGTCGATGTTTGTTTCCTTTCTCCATTCTGTTTCATCATTATCAGGGTTCCTGTTCACCGGTACGGCAGATTCTTCCCTGATGTTTTCTTCTCTGAACATGCTGCCTTCCCTGCGACCCGACTTTTCCCTGTCGTAGGATGTTTGATCAGTACCCTGGTTACCTTCTATCTCACTTCCGCTGCTTCCGATTCTGTCTCTCAATCCATATCCACTGTTACCCACTCCCTGGTTCATTAATGATCCGGGGCTGCTCAAAGGCAGGCGGTTGCGGTATAAATTGTTATCATTAAAATGTTCATGCTCATAAAATGATTCATCCATGTCGAGCGACTGCGCTGATGTAGTTTGGTCTGAACGGCCTAAGGCCATGCAGATGTTTCTTTCAACATCAGGAGTGAGATGGTCTTCATCATATTCAGGCAATGCCCTTAACTGCTCTGCACTTAGGTTATGCACCACTACATCATCATCTTCCTTGTGCAGTTCAGCCATACCGATGGGTATCAGTACTTCACGATCTTCCAGATCAAAATCATTATCATCCAGATCCACTACCATATACCTGACTTTCTTTTTCTGAGCATCCAGGATCAATTCTTCTACTTCACCGATCTTTTGATTTTGATCATTCTTTACATCCCAGCCTCTAATATCCGGGTGATTGTCCACTATTTCAAAATCACTCTCTCCTAATTCCTGAAGACGCCTGTGCTTCATATTATCTGATGCCATAATTTTTAATTTTTAAATGTTATAAAATCCATGATCTATTGTGCGCGCATGGCAACGATCTCGATCCTGTTGTCATTGCCTAATAAATTATTGTTATTGCCACCAGTTGAATTTCTTTCAGAAATTGAATGCGTGGTAATGTTTGTTGAAAGGCCATTTTGATTCAGCCACGATTTAATAGCCTCCGCCCTTTGTTGTGAATGCTGGCTGGATGCATTATCTGCTTGTGCATTTCCTGAATACACCCTCACCTGCCCGTTGCTAAACCTGGTATTGATCGATTGCGCGATTTCTCTAAGCGATTCCTGGGCATCCGCTTTTAGTGTTGCCTGGTCATTATCAAACAGATCATTTTCTTTGATACGGTAGATTGCATAATTGTCGGTACCTCTGACATCAATGTTGTTATTGCGCACCTCACTGTAAGAAGCCGATGGTGCATTGTCATAATCCACCCCATCCCATCCGCTACGTGCTGCATTATCGGATGTGCTGCTATAGGTGGTAGTATCCGTAGTTGCTGCAGTAGCAGCCTCTTCATTATCTCCGTTCCTTGTTAAAAAGTATACAAGCGCAATTACACCGAGCGCAAGCAAAAGCCAGGGTAAAAATGATGTGGAGGATTGTTTTTTTGGTTGAACTTCTATCTCTGCCATACTATTAAATTTTAAAGTTTACAATGTTTTTTGCTCTTACAGATTATTCAAAACCGTGCCATTGAAACCAGGCTAATCATTTGTCAATATATAAAATGAAGCGACCCCTGAATCCCTAATAGCTTTAATTTCACAGGCAATAAAAATCAGCTCATGAGCACTACATATCTTAAAACACTTTTCATAATAAAATTTTTGTCTGTCACTTTTGCTCTGATGGCGCAAACCAATCCCTTGCTGGAACCGTGGACCGGTCCTTATAATGGAGTACCTCCTTTTGACAAAGTGCGTGTGGAACATTTTAAACCTGCACTGGAAGCAGCTATGGCTTCTTACCTCCATGAAATAAATGCCATCAGTACCAACCCCTCCAAACCTGATTTTAAAAATACACTGGGAGCGCTGGAGCGTGCCGGCAGTGTGTATAAAAAAATAATAACGATCTCGGGTATTTGGGGCTCCAATATGAGCAGTCCGGAATTTCAACTTGTGGAAAAAGAAATGGCGCCAAAAATGGCGGCCCTGAATGATAAGATCTTTCAAAATGCAAAGCTGTTCCATAAAATTGAGGCAATTTATAATCAAAGAGAAAAGAGCGGATTAACTGCTGAGCAAAAAAGACTTGCCTGGGTGTATCACAATAATTTTGTTAGAGCAGGCGCAAAATTAAACGCAACAGCAAAAGCAAAGCTTTCGCGCATTAACCAGGAACTGGCTGGTTTGTTTACCAGTTTTAGTCAGAATGTACTGTATGATGAAAACAACCAGTACATGACAATGTCCGAAGATCAAACCGGGGGTTTGCCGCAGTCATTTAAAGATGCAGCTGCAAATGCAGCCGCCGACAGAGGCTTATACGGAAGTTATATTGTTACCAATACAAGATCTTCTGTGGACCCTTTTCTCACCTATTCAACTGATCGTTCACTGAGGGAAAAAGCATGGAAGATGTTTGTTAACCGTGGTGATGGAGGAGGAGAACGTGATAACAATGCCCTCATCACAAAGATTCTGCAATTGAGAATGGAGCGCGCCAATCTGCTGGGATATAAAACCCATGCACACTGGCGCCTGGAAAATACAATGGCCAAAACACCGGAAAATGCAATGGCATTGCTGGAAACCGTCTGGAAGCCTGCAGTTTCCAGAGTTAAAGAAGAAGTGAAGGATATGCAGGCAATGGCAGATGCAGAAGGAGCAGGAATAAAGATCGAGCCCTGGGATTATAGGTTTTATGCTGAAAAAGTGCGTAAACAGCGTTATGATCTTGATTTTAATGAAGTAAAACAATATATGCAACTGGATAAATTACGCGATGGCATGTTCTGGGTAGCTGGTGAATTATTTGGTTTTGATTTTAGTCCGGTAGATAGTGTTCCTGTTTATCATCCAGATGTAAAAGTTTGGGAGGTCACCAGCAGGATAACGGGTGAACATGTTGGACTTTGGTATTTTGATCCTTATGCGCGCACAGGCAAGCGTTCAGGTGCATGGATGAATGCCTACAGAAGACAGGAAAAGCTGGATGGAAGTGTTACCACCATTGTGTCAAACAATTCAAACTTTGTCAGAGGAAATCATAGAGAACCCGTACTGATCTCATGGGATGATGCTGAAACCTTATTTCATGAATTCGGACATGCACTGCATGGTCTTTCTTCCAATGTCACCTATCCTTTGTTGTCTGGAACAGCAGTTGCACGGGATTATGTTGAGTTTCCATCCCAATTACTGGAGCACTGGTTGTCCACTCCTGAGGTTTTACAAAAATTTGCCTTGCATTACCAGACCGGAAAACCGATTCCCGCCGAACTTGTAAAAAAAATTGAAAACGCTTCTACGTTCAACCAGGGTTTTGCCACCACAGAATACCTGGCCAGCGCTTTGATCGATATGAAACTGCATCTTGCAGGGAATAAAAAAATTGATCCGGATCAATTTGAAAAGGAAACCCTGGAATCATTGGGTATGCCGAAAGAAATCGTCATGCGCCACCGCACCCCTCATTTCACGCATGTATTTGCCAGTGATGGTTATTCGGCTGGCTATTACAGTTACCTCTGGTCTGATGTGATCACTGCCGATGCATACGGTGCATTTACAGATGCGGGCGGTCCATACGACAGCACCATTGCAAAGCGGTTAAATGATTATATCTTTTCTGTAGGAAACACAATTGATCCTGCCGAAGGATACAAAAAGTTTCGGGGGAGAAATCCGGAAACGAATGCACTGATGATCAAAAGAGGATTTGATCCCGTTGTTGCAGATCCCAACAAGGAAAGAATGAAGGTGAAGGACATGCCCCTGGAAAAAAGAATGAAAAATAAATTATAAAACCAAAACATGGTATCAAAACAGAGCTGCATTGTTGTTCTTGCCTTTCTAACGTTAATGTATAGTTGCACTTCTCAAAAGACCATCGTGCAGGCAAGACCCGCGGGTGTGCCTGAAGTGGTGCGTGAATTCAGGGCAGCATGGGTGGCAACGGTAGCCAACATCAACTGGCCGAGTAAGCCCGGACTCACTGCAGGAGAGCAACAAAGAGAAGCAATTGAACTGCTTGATTTTTTAAAGAATCATCATTTTAATGCAGTGATCCTCCAGGTACGCCCCCAGGCAGATGCATTGTACATCAGCAACCTGGAACCCTGGTCTTATTTCCTTTCAGGAGAACAGGGTAAACCGCCCAGTCCCTATTATGAACCTTTGAAATTCTGGATCGATGCGGCCCATGAACGAGGACTGGAGTTGCATGTCTGGCTAAATCCTTACCGCGCGCATCATATTTCCGGCGGCCCTGTTACAGACAGTTCTTTAGTGAAAAGAATGGCAGGCCAGGTAGTTTATCTTAAGGAAGGCTACTGGTGGTTCGATCCTGCCAAGCAGGAAACCCAGGATCATTCAGCCAATGTTGTAATGGATCTTGTAAAAAGGTATGATATCGACGGAGTGCATTTTGATGATTATTTCTATCCATATCCTTCTTATAATCTTGGTGAAGATTTTCCTGATCATGAAAGCTGGCAGGCATACCAGGCTGGCGGTGGAAAGTTGGAGCGGGGTGACTGGAGAAGATACCATGTGAACAGGTTTATTGAAAGAGTGTACACGTCGATAAAAAAAGAAAAGCCTTCGGTTAAATTCGGATTGAGTCCTTTTGGCATCTGGCGTCCTGGATACCCGGCATCTATCGAAGGATTTGACCAGTACGACAAATTATATGCAGATGCAAAACTATGGCTGAACAAGGGCTGGATCGATTATTTTGCACCTCAGCTTTACTGGCCTATCAACAGGCAGGCACAAAGCTATCCGGTTTTGCTGGGCTGGTGGAAAGAAGAGAACACCATGGGAAGGCATCTCTGGCCCGGCATCAGTATTCCCCGCGATACCAGTTTCAGAAGTGTAAATGAAGCTTTAAGCCAGATCATGATAGCGAAGGGATTACTTCCTGAAAGTCCGGGTGTAATTCACTGGAGCATTTCTTCTGTTGTGAAAAATCCCAATCTTTCAAAAGCACTTCTTGAAGGTCCTTATAAAAAGCAGGCACTGGTTCCCGCAAGTCCGTGGCTCGACAACCAGTCTCCAATCCCCCCTGTGGTAGAACAGGAAAGAAGGAATGAGCTGATCAGGATCAACTGGACACATACCCATGAAGATGAAATTTTCCGGTGGGTGGTCTATACCAGGTATGGTGGAAAATGGAATTACCGGATCTTAAACCAGGAAGAGAGAAGACATGAAATTCCATTGAAAGAAGGCGATCAAAACCTTGAAGCGCTGGCGATAACTGCAATTGACCGTTCAGGAAATGAAAGCGCGTGGAAGGAGATCCGTTTTAATTAGTTCTGTACACAATAACCTGTGTTTTGGGCTGATCTGCAAGAGATCTTTCTTTTGGTTCTGAGTTTATTGTTTTGGTTTGAAGGCTGCATTCCGTAGAATTATATCGCAAAGATCAATCGAATTCTTTTGAAATAGTCACCGCAGAAATACGCAATAACCGCAAGTTTCAACAAAAAATGGCGATTTTTGCAGTTTTTAACGCGGCATTTACGCTTTGTTTATCTTTTTTGCGGTTTTAAAGGGTTCGTTTACTCAGGTCTTCTCTTTCGGTTATTCTGATGTCCCGGCTATGGAGCACAAGAATAACCGAACCTATAATACAGCCGGCAGCAAGGAAGAAAAGACCAAAGATTAACCCATGTTGAGGTTCTCCATAAATAATTTCACGGTTGCCCTGGATCAACACTTCTTTTACTGATGTGGATCTGTAAATCGCATATCCAATAGAAATGATGGCAAGTATCCAAAGAATGGTATTTAAAATCCCTCTGATCATTTTTTTTCTTTCAGATAGTCAAAATATATACCAGCTGCAAAAAAACCCATGTTGCGAATTTCTTATTGTTAGCATTCTGTTGTGCAGTTGTTTAGGTTTTTTACCAGGAATAGTCGCTTGAAACATCATTCATGGTTGATGCATTTTATATCCATCTTTGCTTCAAATTTTCATCCATGAAATTTTTTTCAGGCTCAGGCATTTTTATAATCCTGATTTCATTATTTTATTCCTGCAGGCCGGTTCAGGCTAAACATACTGTATCCGCCCCTCAAATTATTCCACGAACCGAATGGAATGCTGCTGATCCGAGGCCTTTTAAACAACACCAACCCTTACGCGTAACCGTACATCATGAAGGTACAAGGCTCGAACTGTCGGATGATCCGGCAAAGAAGATCAAAAACATTCAGACATGGGGCATGGGAAAGGACAGGAACTGGGCTGATATTCCCTATCACTTTCTAATTGCACCCGATGGAAGAATCTTTGAGGGTAGAAATGTGTTTACTGTGGGCGAAACCGCAACAGAATATGATCCGGAAGGACACCTGCTCATTACCTGCCTGGGTAACCTGGAGGTGCAGGAAGTGAATCCACAACAATTACATTCACTCATTAATATGATCGCTTATGTTTGCAATACCTATAAAATAGATGTTCAAACGCTTGCTACTCATAAAGATCATTCAAAACAAACCACTTGCCCGGGAAAAAACCTGTATGTTTATTTTCAAAACGGGTATATCCTGGATGAAGTAAAGAAGCTGCTGAAATAGGTGCTGGTATAAAAGATGCATAGCATAAATAAAAAACAATGGGATTACTGATAAGAATTCTCCTGACAGCTTTAGCCGCTTACCTGGCAGCCATGATTGTTCCGGGCGTAACCATAAGTGATGCAAAAACCGCCATCCTTGTTGCGCTGGTGCTTGCACTATTAAATGCATTTTTAAAACCAATTCTTGTCGCGCTCACCATTCCCATTACCATCATCACACTTGGATTGTTTTTACTAGTGATCAATATCCTGATCGTTTTCCTGGCCGCACGCCTTGTTCCCGGCTTCCAGGTGGATGGATGGGTCGCTGCTTTATTATTCAGCCTTATTGTAGCTCTAATCTCGTGGATCCTGGACAGGGTCTTTTGAGTTCCTTATTGCAGTTAGCGGATCAATAATACCGTTCCTTTTTCTGTTTGTATGGGTTCATCTCCCAATTGGAAAGTGCATGTCCAGATATATACGCCTGCATTTTGTTTTTTACCAGCCTGCATCCCATCCCATCCTTTCAACAGTTCTTTGGACTGGAAAACCAGGTTGCCCCAGCGATTAAATATTTTAAAATTGTACTGTTTTATATTCCCAAACAAAAGCGGGCGAAAATTGTCGTTCTTTCCATCGTTATTGGGACTGAATGCCGAAGGGATATAAATTCCTTTCATGCATTCTTTTAATTCCACATAAATCGAATCTTTTCCTTTGCAATCATTTTCATCTTTCACTTCAAGCCAATACGTGCCGGGTGTTGTTATAGTGAGCGCCGGAGATGTCTGGCCATTACTCCATAAATAAGCATTAAAAACATTAATTGGTTTCAACTGTATGCTTCCATAAGAACATATTGAGGTATCTGCCGGTAAAAATCCCGAAGGCAATGGCATGATGCCCGTTACATTCACTGAACCAGTTCCTGTACATCCTTTATTATCGGTAACGCTAACGCTATAATTCCCCTGTTGACCTGCCTGTATGGTTCTTGTGTTGGCACCATTGCTCCAATTGTAATTACTAAAACTGCCCGCGTCCAATGTGCGGGTACTTCCTTCACACAAGGACACATCGGGGCCGAGTGCAACCTGTGGTGTTGGGTAAGCCGAAACTTGTATCGTATCATATAGTACGCATCCAAATAATGTTTGTGCAACGAGTGAATAGGTGCCCGCAGTGTTGATTTGTATGGAAGGGGTAACCGCCCCATTGCTCCATGTGTAGGTTGCAAAATTGCCGGCCTGTAAAAGAACGCCTGCACCAGAGCAAAAACCCGTATCAGCTCCAAGCTGCAATGCCGGTGGCGTTTCCACGTTCAATGCAATGGCATTACTCGTTGCCGAAGCTTGTGACAAACAATCTGCTGATGAAGTGACCTGGCATACCATTACATCGCCATTTTCAAGTGTATTATCTGAATAAGTTGGCGCATTGAGTCCAACGTCGATTCCATTTTTCTTCCATTGGTAACTAACCGGAGCAGGGCTGGCAGCTGCAGTAAAAACAACAGACATTCCCTTACAAATATTTGTTTTGTCTGAAGTAATGGAAACCGATGCAGCCAGGAGAGGCTTTACATTCACTATTACTGCGTTACTCGTTACCGGCTGACAGCCAGGCGCCTGTAGCACGACCTTCACCTCATCACCATTCATAAAATTCGCAGCAGAAAAATCCGGGCTGTTGCTGCCGGCAGGTGCGCCATTTACCAGCCATGCATAAACAAGATTCTGATTGGAAATGTTTGTGGTAGTATAGAAACTGGCATTGCTGCCGGAACAAATGTTGACCGTTGCCGGATTGATATTTATTACCGGTTGTGGAAGTACGGTTATTTTAATACTGTCTGAGGATGCACAACCCGTGCCGTCGCTAAAACTGGTACTGACATAATAAGTATGCGTTTGGGGCATATTTGTCGTGTTCACAAACGTCAGTGCAGGATTGGAACTACTGACATCACTAAGCCCCGCAGCAGGTGACCATTGATAATTGTAATTAGCAGCTGCGGAGGTTCCGATGTTGATACTGCTGCCGGAACACATAGTTACATTGTTGCCCGCTTCTGAAGCCGGCATGTTGGTATAAATGATCACGTTTTTAATGGTATGGTTATCAGTTAATCCGCCGGTTGATGCCGTAAAACCAAAATAACCCGTGAAATTAAAAGCCTGGAAACCGGTTAGGTAAAGTGTGTTGTTCACAAACACTTCTATTAAACCATTGTTGTATTCGATGCGTGCACGATTGTAATTGGGACTTCTTAGAAAAGATAAATTGCCTCCTGAATTATACAATGTAGGCTGAGTGGAACATTCGTTGTAGCCCGGCCCCCACCTGATCTCGATCTTGGGCATTGTGGTGGGCGATTCGTTGCAGTTATTATATGTGTCGAAGCAAACTTTGAGTCCATTTGCTGTGGCGGGTATGCCTAAACCCCCGCCGGTGACGAAACCAACAGGTGGTACATCAAGAAAACAAAAAGCGATTCCATCAGCCATTGATCCTCCATTCATCCTGAAATCATATTCCACTGTCCAACGTGTGCATTGGGAAAGGTTGATCGCCTGGTTAAAGAAAATTGCGCCGCTTTGGCTATTGTTGGTATTGGTAAGAATAATTTCACTGTTCCCTGAAATATTTCCCGGGTACGCGCCACCCTGCAAGTTCCAGCCCGTTGTATTCACCGGTGTTCCGGAAAGTTGTGCAAATATGTGGTTCTGGGCAATAGCGATGCTGCCATAAAAGAGCAGAAAAGGAATCAGCCATATTTTTTTTCTGACATTCATTTTAAATCTGGCTTTCCCCGGATCAATTACTAAAGACAATAAAAATAGTTAAACCGGGGCAGAATAGCCTATCATTTTCTTCGGGGAAAATTGACTGATTAACCTGAACTTGAATAAATTTAATGTCTTAAACATTGTTTATGAAGTGCATCACATCCCTTTTTTTCCTTTTATGCTTTTACTGCAGTAAGTCGCAATCTGTTCTGAGCGTTGAAAAGATCATGCGTGATCCCAAATGGATCGGCACTTCTCCTTCAAACCTTAACTGGAGCCCGGATGGACGCATGCTGTTTTTTAACTGGAACCCTGAAATGGCACCAGCAGACTCATTATATTATATTTCGGTTTCAGACAAAAACCCCAGGAAAGCTGCCACTACACTACAGCAGTCTATGCCTTCCTCATCAAACATAACCTGGAACAACAATCAAACTACGTACACATATTCAAGGTGGGGAGATTTGTTTTATGTTGATCAGCGCAATGGCAATACCACAAGAATTACGCAAACTGTAGAAGCGGAATCGAATCCTGTGTTTGTTGAAAATGATACAAAGATTGCATTCGCGCGCAGCCAGAATTTATTTACGTATGATTTGAAAAACGGATCAATCCTACAGCTCACCAACTTACAGAGAGGTACAGCCGTGCAGGCTGCCACCCTCGATGCGCAGCAAGCATGGCTTGAAAAGGATCAACTCTTAACATCAGCAATTTTACGCGAAAGAAAAACAAAGAGAGAAGCTGCTGAAGTTGCGAGAAAGAATGCTGAACCGCAGGCGTTGAAAATTATTTATACAGGCGACAGAAATGTAAGCGGACTTACAATTTCTCCCAACGCAAGATTTGCCACATACCGCCTTGTGCGCAATCCTGCCGGTGCACGCAGCACGTACGTTCCTGATTACATGGCTGAATCGGGATTTACAACCAACCTAACAGCAAGGGCAAAGGTTGGTGCGCCTGAAAGCACCAGTACCTTTTATATTTATGACCGCGAAAGAGATACTGCCATAGCCGTAAATACCAGCAACCTTCCGGGAATTAAAGATGATCCTGATTATTTGAAGGATTATGCTGCTGATAGTGCCAGGAAAAAAAACCAGGTGAGACAGGTAACTATTTATGGCCCTTTCTGGAGCCCGGGTGGACGCACTGCGATTGTTGATGTGCGTTCTGCAGACAATAAGGACAGGTGGATCATGCAACTGGATCCTTTATCAGGAAACTTAAAGCACCTGTACCGGCAAAGGGATGAAGCATGGGTTGGCGGTCCTGGAGTCAACTCGATGTTTGTATCATCACCCTGGATCGATGAAAACAGGTTCTGGTTTCAAAGTGAAGAAACCGGCTATGCACATCTTTATGTTTTTAATATTTCTTCAGGAAGTAAAACGACCTTAACTGAAGGAAAATTTGAAGTGCAGTCCGTGCGGTTATCAAAAGACAATAAAACTTTTTACATAGGTACAAATGAAGTACATCCCGGAGAGCAGCATTTTTACCGTTTGCCGGTAGCGGGTGGTAGAAGAGAAAAAATAACTTCTATGACCGGTGCGCACCAGGTAACGGTTTCTCCAGATGAAAAAAATCTTGCAATACTTTATTCTTATTCTAATAAGCCATGGGAATTGTATCTCCAGGAAAACAAACCTGGTGGAAAAATTCAGCAGATTACATTCAAAGCACAATCACAGGAATTTGCTGCATATCCATGGAGAGATCCACAGATCATAACCTTCAGGGCTAAGGACGGTGCTGATGTTTACGCGCGGTTATATAAACCGGAAAATCCGCATCCAACAAAACCGGCTGTCATCTTCGTACATGGCGCGGGTTACCTGCAAAATGTTCATAAATGGTGGAGCAGTTATTTCAGAGAATACATGTTTCACAATCTGCTGACAGACCTGGGATACACCGTGCTTGATATTGATTTTCGTGCAAGTTCAGGATATGGACGTGATTGGAGAACTGGCATTTACAGGTATATGGGTGGAAAGGATTTGAGCGACCAGGTAGATGGTGCAAAATATCTTTCCAGTGTGCATGGTGTTGATCCTGGAAGGATCGGTATTTATGGTGGGTCTTATGGTGGATTTATTACGTTGATGGCGCTGTTTACAGAGCCTGATGTTTTTGCTGCAGGTGCGGCCTTACGTTCAGTTACCGACTGGGCACATTACAACGACTCTTATACTTCTAACATATTAAATGAACCGTATAATGACAGTCTGGCCTACAGGAAAAGCTCTCCGATTTATTATGCAGAAGGATTGAAAAAACCTTTGCTGATGTGTCATGGAATGGTGGATGTGAATGTACATTTTCAGGACATAGTGCGGTTGACACAAAGACTGATCGAACTGAAAAAAGAAAACTGGGAGCTGGCAGTTTACCCTGTCGAGGATCATGCATTTACAGAACCTTCCAGCTGGATGGATGAATACAAAAGAATTTTAAAACTTTTTGAAACCCATTTAAAGAAATAGTCAGGAAAACAGCGAAGGCTGCGCGCTGTCGGTACCTAAAACTGGAAGTCCCTGCCATGGATAAGGATCGGTCTTGCCAAGACCATCCGGGCGTTCTTTTGTTGTGCGAATGGTATAAACAGGGAAATATTCCAGTTCATCAGAAGACATTTCAAAATTGATGATATGCCTCAGCTGGTCTTCGTTGATGTCATTTTTCAACCATTCTTTTTCAAGATCGCGGGTTAAAAAAAGCGGCATGCGGAAGGCCTGGTCGCCGCTGTTATGGATCTGTTGCATCAGGGAATTTGCAGCCCTTGTAACTATTGTAAACGTTCCGGTGACCTCGCCGGTTTCTACATCTGCTTTTTGAGGATAATGATAAAGACCGGGAAGAAAAAACAATTCACGTGACTTCAGCCTGATGAAGTAAGGAATTTTATTTTTAAAACCTTTCACTTCCCTGTGTTCAAAAATTCCGGTAACAGGCACTAAGCAACGCTGCTTCCTGATCCGGTACCAGTAACTTTTTTTATCGTCAAAGATTTTTTCACTTCTGGCATTGCACATCGACGCGCGTGATTTTTTGATCTTTTCCGGTGTGTCCATGTATTCCGCTATAATGCCCCATTCAAACTGATGAAGCTGGTAACCTTCATCTTTTAACAGCACAACAGGGTATTTCCTGTATGCCTGTGCCTGTATGTGCAGCATCAGCGCAGGATCCATTTGAACCTGGTTCATATCAATGCCGGGAAAGTATTCGGTGATCCTGTTCACTCCGGAGGCAAAAGATACATCGTAACACATAAGCGTAATTGATCAGCAAAAATACCTCTAGAATGACCATGAAAAGCAACAAATTAAATGCTGAAGCCAGTCGCTGAAATTCAATGTGGGTTTGAAGGATGTTGTGTTTTTAAAAACTTGAGCCCCTTATTTGGTTTGGAGTGGGATTCAATCACTATCGCTCAATTGTTTTTGTTTGATTTTTAAGAATGATCAGCGATTTTCTCTTACAATTTTTGGGTGGCTTCCGCTCATTGCTCCTGTTTCCAACTTGTATTAAATGTTACTTAATACTGCGGCAAAAAAAAGACCGTCCTGTTGAGACGGTCTGAATATTTAAATTGCCTGAGTGCTCATTCGTTTTTGTTGTTTCTTTCTTTCTTCTTCATCAAGGATCACTTTACGCATACGGATATTGACCGGGGTTACTTCTATACACTCATCCTGCTGAATGTATTCCATACATTCTTCAAGTGACATCAGTCTTTTTGGAGGTAGACTCACTGTACCATCGCTGCCGGATGCACGCATGTTGGTTAGTTTTTTTCCTTCATTTGGATTCACCACCAGGTCACCTGGTTTGTTTGTTTCGCCGATCAGCATGCCTCTGTACACTTCTTCTCCCGGGTCAACAAAAAAGTATCCACGGTCCTGTAATTTGTCGATGGAATATGCAGTAGTGCTTCCGGCCTCTTTAGCCACCATTACACCGTTATTTCTTCCTGGAATAGGTCCTTTCCATGGTTTGTATTCAGAAAACCTGTGGTTCATTACCGCCTCGCCTGCCGTGTTGGTTAGCATGGTGGTACGCAAGCCCAGCAATCCTCTTGATGGAATATCAAACTCAAGATGTTGCATATCACCTTTGGTTTCCATTACCAGCATTTCACCTTTTCTCCTGGTGACCAGGTCGATCACTTTGGAAGCAAATTCCTGTGGCACATCCACAACAAGTGTTTCAAAAGGTTCGTGTTTTTTTCCGTCGATATCTTTTGTAATTACCTGAGGCTGACCAATGGTAAGTTCATAACCTTCGCGACGCATGGTTTCGATCAGTACGCCCAAATGCAGAATGCCACGACCATAGACCATGAAGCTATCTGCACTTTCGGTATCAAATACTCTTAGGGCGAGGTTTTTTTCAGTTTCTTTCATCAGGCGGTCGCGCAGGTGCCTGGAGGTAACAAATTTTCCATCTTTTCCAAAAAAAGGAGAGTTGTTGATGGAAAAAAGCATGTTCATTGTAGGTTCATCAACACTGATCACCGGAAGTGCTTCCGGGTTTTCAGCATCAGCAACCGTATCTCCAATATTAAAATTTTCCAGTCCTACAATCGCACATAGGTCACCGGAAATTACTTCCTGTACTTTCTTTTTGCCCATGCCTTCGAAAACATAAAGCTCTTTCACTCTTTGTTTTTTGATCACCCCATCGGCCTGCATCAATGAAATGGGTTGATTTTCTTTAATGACACCGCGGGCTACTTTTCCAATCGCAATTCTTCCAAGGAAAGAAGAATAGTCAAGAGAAGTGATCTGCATTTGCAAAGGGCCCTCTGCTACATTTGGAGGCGGAACATATTTAATGATGCCATCAAGCAAAGGAGTGATGCCTTCCACCTGTGTAAGACTTTCGTTAAACCATCCGTTCTTTCCCGAACCATAATACGTTGGAAAATCCAGTTGTTCTTCAGTAGCATCGAGGTTAAAGAAAAGTTCAAAAACGGCATCATGCACTTCATCCGGACGGCAGTTCGGTTTGTCAACCTTATTAATCACCACAATGGGTTTCAAATTCAGTTGCAATGCTTTTTGAAGCACAAATCTTGTCTGGGGCATTGGCCCTTCAAATGCATCTACCAGCAAAATCACTCCATCTGCCATTTTTAAGACTCTTTCCACTTCACCACCAAAATCGGCGTGACCTGGTGTGTCAATTACGTTAATCTTTACGCCCTGGTAAACGACAGCGGCATTTTTTGAAAAAATGGTAATGCCTCGTTCGCGTTCGAGGTCATTACTATCCATGATCAGATCGCCGGTTTCCTGGTTATCCCTGAAAACTTTGGTTGTATGAAGGATCTTATCTACAAGGGTGGTTTTGCCATGGTCAACGTGGGCAATGATCGCAATATTTCTGATTTCCATATTAAGCTTTTGCCGCCCCGGAGCTTTAACAACTATTGTAAAGCCGGGACTCAGCATGTTTTAAGAGGCGCAAAGGTAAGCTAATCAGGCCGGGAAGCCAGCGTATAAAGGTTAAATTGGGGTAAATAAACGATATGTCCGGTGTCTTTTCTATTGATTTCCCCGGAAATTTAAAAAAGGGACGATTTGCGAATTATTTATTAAAAAATCCTCTGGAACAGGTAGATCAACAGGCTAATGCTCAGGCTTAACAGGATCATTGTAGTAATGGGGAAATATACCCTTGAATTTTCCTTTTCAATCCTGATGTCTCCGGGAAGCCGCCCGATCCATTGCATTTTATCGTAAAAAAAATAAATAAGGATGCCGGTGACCACGGCCAGCAATCCAAATAAGATGATGTATTTACCTGTATTCTGGTCCATAAGGCAATTTACATCCTGCAGAATATGCTATAGATTTGAAAAATGAAAACCTTGTTTATTATGATGCTGGGGTTCTCAGCATTTTCCATGAAAGCCCAGGACAGCTGGGTCGTTTACCTGAATAAAGTCCAGGTTTTACAGTCCACGCAAGAATCACCTGAAAAAAACATTGTTAGCATAAATGAGGAGGATCTGAAAAACAAACAGGTTTTTACGCTCACTTATTTTGACAGGGAAAAGCAAAAGGACTGGTCACGGTTCATCATGCTTAATAATTCGGAAGATCATGAGATCAGGCGCTTAAAATCGAACCGGCTGCGTTATACCAACCAGGATCTTTTAAAGCTGCTTCAAAAATATAAAACCATTCATATCTATACCTGGGCACTGCCAGATGATCCTGCATTAAGGAAGCGGATTCGCGTGCGGAGAGTACATTTGTGCACTTTGGTTTTAGAATAATGGACAGAAGATTTATTTATATCGTTAATCCTATTTCCGGAACGCGGGATAAAAACAACCTGCTGGCAACGATTCATGCCAAAACCTATGCTGCAGGATTTGGTTTTGAAGTGTATGATTCTGTTGCGGATGGTAATTATTCTTTCCTGTATCCTTCAATTGAAGAAAACGGAGTTACAGATATTGTAGTAGTGGGTGGCGACGGAACCATTAACCAGGTGGTGGATGACCTCAGAAAGTTTGACATCAGTTTTGGCATCATTCCATCGGGTTCAGGAAATGGACTTGCTTTCAGTGCCGGGCTGCAAAAGGATCCTGCAAAATCACTGGAAACCATTTTTAAAGGCAATACAAAAATGACGGATGCCTTTACGGTAAATGGCACCTTCGCCTGTATGCTTTGCGGTTTGGGATTTGATGCACAAGTGGCTCATGATTTTGGTAATGACCCCCGCCGGGGATTGCTGACTTACATTAAAAAAACCATCAGTAATTTTTTCACAGCATCAGCCTACCCATTTATTATTGATACCGGAGAGAGGCAGATGGCCACTGATGCATTTTTTATAAGTGTGGCCAACAGCAACCAGTTTGGCAACCACTTCACTATTGCGCCCGGTGCAAGTTTAACGGATGGCTTACTGGATATTGTGGTCATCAGCAAACAAAATAAACTGGGTGTGCTTTACTGTACGGCCAAACAGGTTTGTGGTTTTAACCAGATCCAGAAAATTGAAACTGTTGATGAAAAAAGCCTGCTGATCTATTTTCAGACCAATAAACTTAAAATTCAAAATTTAAAGCTGGCACCAATGCACATAGATGGCGACCCTGTTGAAACAGCATCCGAAATTGAAATTGAACTGATCAAAAACTGTTTTAAACTTATTTATCCCTGACTTGCAGGAGTTGCTCCACTTTCTGAAAATTTTCCACATTATAACTTGAGCTGAGCGAAGCGGCAATGTCGATCTTTTCTCTTTGCGTAAGATGAAAATTGAGCGCCGCTTTGTTTTCTTCTTTTTTTGGTATGTATTGAAAGCTGAGTTTATGTATCGGGAAATTTTTATTATCCAGGTAATAGGAAACCATGTCTGACTGGAAATATTCCATCATTTTGTACCAGTTGTTTTGTAAAAGAAAAAATGGTTTAACGGCATTGCCGGTAAGATTATCGTATTCAAAAGGATGTTCCCAGCCGCCATCCATTCTGTCGCGCATCTGCAGGATCAGCACTCCCCTGGTATTGTTTTCAATCCAGTCCTGCATGTGCGAAAGGAAGCGTAGTGCAGTTGAAATGCCATAATTGTCACGCAGTCCACCATCCATCACATCAATCACCGGTTCAGAAGGCAGCCATACGTTTGGTAATACTACCGGAAAAGTGGCGTTCATGCGCAAGGTGGTCAGTAAACGGAGATTATAAGGATCCTGCTTCGCAAAAAACGTGGTAAAGTCAACTGCATCCGGAGTAATATGTTCAGAAGAATCTTTTGAAGGACTCATCATGAAACGCAATGGTTGTGTACTGATCATCATCATTTTCGCATCTCTGGCCACCACATTGTGATAAAGTATCAGCGGAATGTTGGCAGATTTTTCATCAGCGATGTAATCGCGCAATTTTTTGTTGAGGAAGCCACGCGTGTTATGATCGAGTGCAGTTTCAAATGCCAGGCCCCTGTCGCGGAGGTAGGTATAACTACCATCAGAAAATTTTCTTTCCGGTGCAAAGATATCACGTGCAACAAAGGAAGTAAAAATAGGATTGAGCAAATCATCTGCAATGTCATCAACATATTCCTGCGATTGAAGGTTGATGTTTTGGCCGATTAGTTTTTGCCTGTACAGTTCGCGGAAATAGGTTGCGCCGATCATGCCTCCTGAAGCACCGGTGATGAGGAAGGTCTGGTTCATGATCTGGCCATTCGTGATGCTATCAAGGTGCTGCAACACGTTCATGGTAAATGTAGCACTACGGGATCCTCCGCCACTGGTGGTCATTAAAACCAATAAGGGCTTATCCTCTGCCTGCTTTTTTTTCCATCTTTCCAAAATGCCGATCATGTTCTGCCTGTCGGCTTCAACAGCCTGTGGGTTAGCAAGTTTTTCTAAACTTTGCTGGGAATATTCCGGTTCAGATTTTCCGGTATTGTAATTCAGTCCATAAGCCTTGTTCCGGGGATCAATCCATTCGATCCTGTACAATCCATTTAAAATAAAAAAGAAACATAAAAGCGCAGGAACGATCCATGATTGAAAAAAATATACCAGCGCGCCGATTACACCAACAAGAATCGCTATGAAGATGGTGATGCTTGCACCTGCAGGGAGCTGGAAAAAATCTGAATCAAGCAGAAATCCGATGAGCAATAAAAAAATATAGGCAATGATCAAACTCACCACAGCCGCAAAATGGTGTTGCTTGAAAACTTTTTCCATCAACTCCGGTGAATAATGCGAAACATCCCGTGACCTGCGTACTTTCCAGAAAGATTCAAGGAACCATTCAATATGTATCAGCGAACGGCTTTGATCAGAAACCTGTTCAGGCTGAAGGTTGGCGATCAGGTGCCTGGCACTGTTAAAAGCAGGCTGCAGTTTTTTAAGTATGGTTTTATCTGCTCTGAAAAAATAAAAAAAAGAAATGGTTAATATCATTATGAAACCGGCCAGGAAGCCCAGGCTTAAAAAAATGATCTCCACATTGGGAATGAGTTCTTTGTAATGGGCATACTGGTATGCCTTTACAAGATAAAATATTAGGAAGGTTAAAGGTATAATGCTGTTGTTGATGCAATATTTTAAAAATGGAAATTGGGTGGCTGCCAGAAAAGTAACATGCCGGCTGAATAAAATAAAAGTGGTAATGTTCCAGCACATGATGAATACGCCAATGGAGAGGCCCATGATTGCTGTACCCAGCGGATTTACATCACCAAGGTATTCGGGTCCGAGAAAAAGCGATTCAGCACCAAAACTTTTCATGAAACTTCCATTCACAACACTGAAAAGAAGGATCCAGAAAATCAGCAAAACCTGGTATTTCCTGAAGTGGAGGAAAAGGAGTTGTAAGGGCAGTGAATAAAACAGTCCCCGGATATAGTCTTTAATGGAATATGTGGTTTTCAAACTGCGACTAAAATACTATTAAATTACAAGAGGGTCAATCTTAGGAGGCAGAATGATGTTTTTTACTGCTGAGGAATAATACGTGAACCAGGCTTAGTAAAAGCAACATGCCTCCTAACTGGTGGAGTTGTGCCATCCATTCAAATTCATTCCAGCGATAGGCTCTGATCCTGATACTGCTGATCACTGTAAGTATGCCGAGTGTTGTTTGAATGAGAACGATTACTAAAGGGAAGAAGCATAGTTTTCTGAATGCAGGTGGGCCAGGGAGTTTAGCAACCAGGAAGGTCCATGCAATCACCAGTATCACGAGAAGGTAAGCCAGCATCCGGTGGATGAAATGTACCACCAGCGGATTTTCAATAATACTGATCCATCCTTCGGGACGATTAAAAACAGCTGGCGGAATAAAACTACCATTCATATCCGGCCAGGTATGTGCCACCACTGCTGCACGATGACCTGCCATTAATGCCGCCCAGAAAAACTGCAGGAAAACAACAACTAAAATAACCCAGGTAAAATTTCTCACAGCAGGATTAAAAAAACGGCTGTTTTTATCTGTTCTTAATTGCAAGGCAAACCAGTAAGTGTAAAATAACAGGAACATGGCCAGAACAAAATGCATGGCAAGCTTTGCTGGCCTTACATAAATCGCGTCGCCTGTTAATCCGCTGGCCACCATGATCCATCCAACAGCACCCTGTAACGCACCTAAAAGAAAAAGGACCAGCAGCGGGCGCACCATAAATGGTTTAAATCTTTTCTGAAAAAGAAAAATCAAAAATGGTATGATGAATACAATACCGATCAGTCTTCCCCAAAGCCTGTGAAACCATTCCCAGAAAAAAATAAATTTAAAATCCTGCAGGGTAAACCCGGCGTTCAACTGCCTGAATTGTTCTGTCTGGCGGTACTTATCAAAAGCTTCCATCCATGCCTGCTGGTTCATCGGAGGCATTGTGCCGGTAACAACATTCCACTCCGTAATAGACAATCCTGATCCTGTTAACCTGGTGATCCCTCCCAGGATGATTTGGACAATGATCATGATTACACCGATCATCAGCCAGGTGGCTACAGGTTTTTGGCTGGGTCTCATGGCCTGCGAAGTTAAGGTGCCTTCTTACATGCTTTTGTATATATGCCATCAATCCTTAAAATTGCCACGATATCACCTCTTTTGTTTAATAAATTAGATTTCCACATAAGAGCACCTGAAACCAGTTTCAGTTATTTTTGATTCAAACTTGAACTTTGCTGCTGTCATTTTTTGATGAAGACTTACTGGAAGCCGGTTGCGACGAAGCAGGGCGTGGATGCCTTGCTGGCCCTGTTTATGCGGCAGCCGTAATCCTCCCTAAAAATTTTTCGCACCCGCTTTTAAATGATTCCAAACAACTCACTGAAGAGCAGCGTTATCGTTTAAGGCCTTTTATAGAAGAGAAAGCACTGGCTTATGCTGTTGCTGATCTTTGCAATAAACAGATCGACAAGATCAACATCCTCAAAGCCTCCTTAAAAAGCATGCATCTTGCCATTAAGCAACTGCACTTAAAGCCTCAATTATTGCTGATCGATGGAAACCGTTTTACGCCTTTTAAAAAGATCCCGCATAAGTGCATCATTCAGGGCGATGGTTTGTATGCTTCCATTGCTGCAGCAAGTGTGCTGGCTAAAACTTACCGCGATGATTATATGAAACTGCTGCATAAAAAATGTCCACAATACAACTGGCTGCAGAATAAAGGTTATGCCACAAGGGAACATCAGAAAGCTTTGGAAAAATGGGGCCCTTCTAAATTTCACAGGCGATCTTTTCGACTGGATTACAGCCAGCAGGAATTATGCGATGAAATCATTTATCAATAATCCTTTTCAACTTTCCCATTCACCCGCACCGGCTCTTACCAGTTCGCCTGCGCCTGTAGTAAAGTCAATAATGGTGGAAGGTACCATCCCTCCCACACCACCATCGATCACTATATCTACCCGTTTTTCAAACCGGTCATGAATAATCTCCGGGTCTGTGTATTCTTCCACATCTTCGCCCGGAAGCGAAGCACTTAAAATGGGATTGCCCAGTTCCTTTACAATGGCCCTGGCGATGTTGTTGTCCGGGATGCGGATGCCCACCGTATCTTTCTTCGTTTTTAAAATTTTGGGAACCTGTTTGCTGGCTTCAAGAATAAATGTATACGGACCTGGGAGGTATTGTTTTAGTGACCTGTACACTGATGTGTTTAATTGTTTTGCATACTGGCTGAGGTCACTCAGATCATAACATACAAAAGACAATTGAGCTTTTTGAGGCGAAACATTTTTGAGCGCACAGATCTTCTCAACTGCCTTGTGCTGGTGGATATCACATCCTAAACCATAGATCGTATCTGTTGGATAAACAACAATGCCACCGTTGCGAAGCACCTCAACCACCTGCCTGATCAGCCTTTCCTGTGGATTATCGGGATGAATATGAATCAGCATAGATTATTTTACCACACTCCTGCAAAAATCATTCATAATAAAAAAATCCCGGGAGTACCGGGATGATTACCTAATTATACAATTTCCCAAACCTCATTTCCGCGGAGCAGCTTGTCCAGGTCAGCAGGTTTTTTTTCTATGGCATATTCGATCTGTTGCTTCAGCATCGATTCATAAGTGGGCCGGTCATTCTGGTAAAAAACACCAAAAGGACGCGGAAGGTGCATTTCTTTTGAAGGATCATCAAACATTCTTGTGAGTATCTGTGCCTTGAAAAGGTCTTTTTCATCATGAACCCAGAGATCATTTACAGAAAATCCATTATTCAAATCCACCACTGTGGGCGTAAATCCTTCAAGACGGATGCCTTTATTTTTTGCAGCACCAAAAACAAGCGGCTGGCCGTTTTCAAGAAACAAGGCTTCATCTGCCTTGCTTGATTTTTCAGTAAATACTTCAAAAGCACCATCATTAAAGATGTTGCAGTTCTGGTAGATCTCAAGGAATGAAGCACCCGTATGCGCATGTGCTCTCAGCAGCATCGACTGAAGATGTTTTACATCGCGATCCATACTGCGGCCAATAAAACTCGCATCTGCACCCATGGCAAGCGCCAGTGGATTGAAAGGATGGTCTATACTGCCAAAAGGAGTTGATTTGGTTACCTTATTGGTTTCAGAAGTGGGCGAATACTGTCCCTTGGTAAGTCCGTAGATCTGGTTATTGAACAGCAGAATGTTTACATTAAAATTCCTTCTTAAAAGATGGATGGTGTGGTTGCCGCCGATACTCAGACTATCACCATCGCCGGTAACAATCCATACACTCAGGTCGGGCCTGGAGGCCTTTAAGCCACTGGCAATGGCGGTTGCCCTTCCATGAATGGAGTGCATGCCAAAAACATTCATATAATAGGGAAAGCGCGAGGAGCATCCGATCCCGGAAATGATCGCAAAGTTTTCCCTTGGAATACCGAGTGTAGGCATTACTTTCTGAACCTGTGCCAGTATAGAATAATCTCCGCAACCAGGGCACCAGCGCACTTCCTGGTCTGTTGCGAAATCCTTTGGTGTTAAACTGACCGCAGGTGTTGTTATTGTTTCCATGTTAAGTTGCCCGAAGGCAATAGTTTAAAGTTATATCGCTTTTTCATTCAAGGCTTCCCAGTATTCCGCTGCTCTTCTTGTATGAGGAATTACTATGGTGCCTCCCACAATATTGGCCACAGCAAAAACTTCATACAATTCCTCGGTCGAAACATTCAGTTCAAATGATTTGCCCAGGTGGTATTTGATGCAGTCATCGCACCTTAAAACCATGCTGGCAACCAGTCCAAGGAGTTCTTTGGTCTTCTTGTCCAATGCCCCGGCTTCGTAAGTATTGGTATCCAGGTTCCATAACCTTTTCATGACCAGGTTATTTTTGCCCAGGATCACCTCGTTCATTTTTTCCCTGTACTCGTTAAACTCATTAACTATTTCGGCCATAGAAGGAATTTCAGGGCAAAAATAGTGATAGATTCCCGGGGATTTGGTGTTTGAACGCCGGAAAAGGAAATTTGATTAATTTGAGACAATATTTAACGCTTTATGAATAAGTCTTTCCTTGTCACCCTTGGAATTGTTTTAATAGTAGCTGCTTCAATGGCCTTTACCAGCGGGCAGGATCCCCATTATAAGAATCTGAAAGTGCTGCCTAAAAATATAACAAAACATCAGCTGGATAGTGTAATGAAGCATTTTACCACTGCGCTTAACGTAAAATGTAACTTTTGCCATGTAAAAGTGGAAGGTAGCGATGAGTGGAATTTTCCATCCGACGTAAACAAACATAAACTGATTGCCCGCGATATGATGAAAATGACCAACAACATCAATAAAAAATATTTTGACGTTACAGGTTCAGGAGGAAAAAAGGATTTGAATGTTCAACTAATGGTTACCTGTTATACCTGTCATAATGGTAGAAAAGAACCATTGGCTTTTGTTCCCGTTAAAGACACTGCAAGAAAATAATCAGTCATATTCCTGAATTTCCTGAATTTGTTTTTGTGCCGAATGCACGCTCAGGTCATTTGTGCAGAATGGCTGCGCAATGGAAACCCGGTTAATACAAAGAGATTACTAAAATAAATTTCCTATTTTTTCGCCATGAAATTTTTCCTGGTGTGCATCCTGGCAGTTTGTATTTTTTCCTGTAAAGAGAAAGCGTCAACACCTGCTTCCCGCCCGAAACTGGTTAATAACGATTCGCCGATTATTAAATCGGATATAATTAATCCCTACGCCCCGGTGGATGTTTCTCCTATGGACATCAGTTATTTTCCTGTTGATTACCCCATTGAAAGTATGTATGGAAGGATACCGGAGCCGCTGGTTGCAAGAGTGATATACAGCAGGCCACACAGGCAGGGAAGAACCGTTTTTGGTGGATTGCTGAAATTTGGTGAACCATGGCGTCTGGGTGCAAATGAAGCCACCGAAATTGAATTTTTTGTGCCGGTTACCATAGATGGCAGGCGGCTCAACAAAGGAAGATACACTATGTACGTCATTCCATTTGATGGCAGATGGACCATTGTATTCAATTCAAACCTGGATGTGTGGGGACTCACCCCGAATCCTTCTAAAGATGTATTAAAAGTTGATGTGAATGTTGAAGTAACCAGCCAGCACGTCGAATATTTCAGCATGGTTTTCCAGGACGCTGCTAAAGGTGCTGATCTGATCATGGCCTGGGATACAATTGTTGCAAAATTGCCGATCGAAATCAATTAGTATGTGTGGCATTGCAGGAATTATATCTGCCAACCCCGATCTTGTTTCACAAAAAAGAATTGAAGCAGGAACAGCTTCACTAAAACATCGTGGTCCACAAAACCAGGGATTTTATTTTTCTAATGGACTTGCTCTGGGCCATACCCGTTTATGTATCATTGATCTTACCGAAAGGGCAGCGCAGCCTTTTCATTATATGCAACGGTATCACCTGGTGTATAACGGCGAGTTGTATAATTATGTTGAATTAAAAGAAGTTTTGATTCAAAAAGGATTTCAGTTCATCACAGATTCTGATACAGAAGTAGTGGTGGCAGCTTATGCAGCATTTGGCAAAGAATGTCTTCAGCAGTTTGACGGCATGTTTGCATTTGCAATCTGGGATGAAAAGGAAAAAAAATTTTTTGCAGCGCGTGACCGGTTCGGTGAAAAGCCATTTTTTTATTATTACGACGGTCAGCAATTCCTGTTTGCTTCCGAAATGAAAGCTTTATGGCAAATGGGCATCAGCAAAGAACCCAACCTTGCCATGCTGTATAATTTTTTATCGATCGGTTATACATCCAACCCTGGTGATCCCCAGGAAACGTTCTACCAGAATATTTATAAGCTGCCTGCCGCCAGTTGCCTTGAATTTAAACCGGATGGACAGGAGATTCATATTGAGAAATACTGGCATCCAGACTTTGAAGTAGCCCAACATTACAATGAATCTCATGCTATTGAAAAATTTAGCTCACTGCTGCAACAATCAATAAAAAACAGACTAAGAAGTGATGTTGAAATTGGCACCAGTTTAAGCGGGGGGTTAGATAGTTCCAGCATTGTGGCATTGGTAGCTTCTCTTGAAAGCGCTCCTGCACATAAGTGTTTTACTGCAAGTTTTGATGGGTTTGAAAAAGATGAAACTGCATTTGCAAAAATGGTGGCGGATCAGTTTGGTCTGCAACATTTTCCTGTGTCCTTCAACGAAAGCGACCTGCCAGGATTGATGATGAAAATGATGGCGCATCAGGAGGAACCCATTTCATCTTCCAGTCCGATTGCCCAGTATGCAGTTTATGCTGCTGCGCGCGCGAAGGGTGTTACAGTGATTCTTGATGGCCAGGGCGCCGATGAAATCCTCGCTGGTTATCACAAGTATTATCGCTGGTACTGGCAGGAATTGTACAGGCAAAACAGGCTGGCTTCATCAAAAGAGCTGGCAACTGCAAGGGCATTGGGCATTCAGCAACCTTTCGGATGGAAACAAAAAGCCGCAGCGCTGTTTCCAGATTTTACTGCTGCTCTGTGGCAAAGCAGGATGTCGCAGCAGGCTGCACGCAATCCTGATCTGCATCGTGATTTTGCTTACAGCAATAAAAGAAATCTTTATTATACGCTTCCTGCAACCCCGGATCTGAACGGCTCATTGTACTTTAACGCTTTCGTTAGCGGACTTGAAGAATTACTCAGGCTGGCCGACCGCAATAGTATGGCGCACAGTGTGGAAGTGCGCCTTCCTTTTCTTCAGCATGAACTGGTAGCTTTTCTATTCAGCCTGCCACCATCTTCTAAAATTCATCAGGGCTGGACCAAATACCTCCTGCGAAAATCAATGAACAATAGATTGCCTTCAGAAATTGTTTGGCGGAAAGATAAAACAGGATTTGAGCCACCACAGAAGCAATGGATGCGCAATCCAATGGTACAGGAAGCCATTGCTGATGCAAAGCAAATATTGGGTGATCAGAAAATTCTTTCGCCACTGGCAGTCAATAAAAAAACCCAGCCACACGAAGCACATGCGGCTGGGTCAAATGACTGGCGCTACTGGAGCGCATCCTTTCTTTTCAGGTGATCAGGCTTTTGTAATTTTTTTGGATACTGAAATATTGCCGTAAGGATCTGATTGGATGTGCGTCCATGTTTTATCATCTTCAAGAATAATATGGTAAGACAATTCATAAGGTGTGGTTACTTCGGTAACGCTGTAAATATCCTTTCCCTGGAATTTTTTCTCTATTCTTGACTGAATAAAAATGGGCAGCACCTTGCCATTATAATACCTGATGCTTCTCATTATATTTCCCTGATTATCGTATTGAACCCTTAGCATGATCTCGTTCTGACTGAAGCTGGCTTCGTAATTATTTTCCACTTCCTGCCAGCTTACTTCCTTTGCATGCTGAAAAGTTTTATTAAAGGACTCAAGAATTTTTTCATTAGGCCCGGTTGCAAATGAAGATGTAGTTGCAAGGATAAAGGCGGCTGCTATTAAGATCTTTTTCATGGTGATCATTTTTTATTGTTTGAATTAAATTTCTCTACGAAACTATTCTTATTTCGAACCGTGTTCAAGCGATTCTACTCCAACGGCAACACCAATTTTAAAAACCTGAAGGTTAATAAAAGTTATAAATGATAAGCACGCAAAATGTATGGATCAAACGTGAAGATGAATTGCTGAAGTGCATAAAACCAGTTTGCAGGAAAATGGTTAACCGATTGTTAATACAATTTTGCGTTGGATGAGTGGTTAGAAGATCGCTCTTAAAGATTGGATCATATTCTTCATCTTTGCGCTCTAATAAGATAATATGAAAATTGGAACCAAGTTTATACATGCAGGTGTTGAGCCTGACCCTACCACAGGGGCCATTATGACGCCGATATACCAGACCTCTACTTATGTTCAGGAAGCACCGGCGCAACATAAAGGTTATGAATATGCCAGAAGTCAGAATCCAACAAGAACGGCCCTGGAAACCGCTTTTGCTGCAATAGAGAACGGGCAGTTCGGGTTGGCCTTCAGCAGTGGTGTGGCAGCTACCGATGCGGTCATTAAATTGCTGCAGCCAGGCGATGAAGTCATTGCCGGTAACGATATGTATGGTGGCTCTTACAGGCTTTTTTCAAAAGTGTTTGAAAAATTCGGAATCAAATTTCATTACATAAATATGCAGGATGCTGAAAACATCAGGCAATACATGAATGATAAAACAAAACTCATCTGGATCGAAACACCCACCAATCCATTGATGAATATCACTGATATTGAAGCCGTGGCTGCTATTGCAAAATCCTCGGGTGTTTTATTATGTGTTGATAATACATTTGCATCGCCTTATTTGCAAAACCCACTGGATCTTGGTGCCGACATTGTTATGCATTCTGTTACAAAATACATTGGCGGACATAGTGATGTGATCCAGGGTTGTCTGGTTATGAATAATAAGGAACTGAAGGAGCAATTGTATTTTATTCAAAAGTCATGCGGTGCCGTGCCTGGCCCACAGGATTGCTTCCTTGTGTTGCGTGGAATTAAAACACTGCACGTGCGTATGCAAAGACATTGTGAGAATGGTGAAAAAGTGGCGCAATTCCTTCGAAACCATCCAAAGGTGGAAAAAGTATTCTGGTGCGGGTTTGAAGATCATCCCAATTTTGCAGTGGCTAAAAAGCAAATGCGTGGCTTTGGCGGTATGATGAGTTTTATTCTGAAAGATAACAGCGTGGACGCAGCAAAGAAATTACTTTCCTCTACAAAAGTTTTTGCGCTTGCCGAAAGTCTTGGAGGGGTAGAATCGCTGATCAATCATCCGGCATCCATGACACATGCTTCTATTCCAAGGGAGGAGCGCATAAAAAACGGGTTGAGCGATTCCCTGATCAGGTTGAGTGTAGGTATTGAAGATGTGGAAGATATCATAGAAGATCTGGAACAGGCCATCGCCGGTGTTTAGGAATTTGAATTCATGTTATTACCCCGCAACTGCGGGGTTCTTTATTTTTGCAGGGTGGATAAAAAACTGACTGATTTTTTAAATAAAAAAATGAAGGAATACAATCATCCTTCATTTATAACTCCTGATCCCATTTCAGTTCCACACCGGTTTTCAAAAATGCAGGACATTGAAATTGCTGGTTTTTTTGCAGCTGTTTTTGCCTGGGGCAACCGCGTTACGATCATCAATAAAACAAATGAACTGATGCGTCTGATGGGTGATAGGCCTTATGAATTCTGCATGAACTATTCAGGGGCTGAACTGAAAAAGCTTGCCAACTTTAAACACCGCACCTTTAATGCGATCGATCTGTATTATTGCATCGATTTCTTCCATTTTCACTACCAGCAGCATTACTCACTGGAACCTGCTTTTTCGAAATGGATGAAAAAAGAGGACAGCTCTATTGAGCATGCGCTGACTGGTTTTCATGATTATTTTTTTTCGCTGCCACATGCACCGGCACGTACCCGCAAACACATCGCAACACCCCGGAGAGGGTCCACCTGTAAGCGGCTCAATATGTTTTTAAGGTGGATGGTTCGTAAAGATTCCCGTGGCGTTGATTTTGGTTTATGGAAGCAAATTGCCTCCTCCCAGCTTGTATGTCCGGTAGATCTTCATGTAGCACGTGTGGCGCGCAGATTCAATTTAATTCAAAGAAAACAAACCGACTGGCTGACAGCAATAGAACTTACGAAAAGTCTGAAGGAACTGGATCCCCAAGATCCCACAAAATATGATTTTGCTTTATTTGGTTTAGGTGTCATTGAAAAATATTAATGTCATTCGCAGCAAAAGAAATCCACTGGTGAATGGGGATGGTGAATGGGGATGGTGAATGGTGAATGGGTCAATGGTCAATCACCGTTGTCCGGGGAAAAATTATTTGATTTCGATAGAACGCGCACACTTTAGGAAAAAACATTTCTTAGGAAAAATCAGGAGCAATCATGCGCATACAACCACCCAAATGGTATAAGATTAGTGCCTGGAATTTCATTTGTGAGGGAAACCTGGATCTAATAAACCAGTACCTGCCTCTTGTTGCCCGCAGATCGCGCTGATGAACGCAGAAGACCCATCAGCGAAAATCTGCGTAATCTGCGGGAGGCCTTTTTGTTGCCTGTTCGTAAGGTTTCCCGCAACGCTCAAAAAGGTTGTCGGACAGGTACGAGGCCCGCCAGCCTGAGGCAAAATAGCTTAAAAGTAATGTTTGATTTTTTACCTGATACCACCCCTTGACCCTTGACCCTTGACCCATTGACCCTTCACCTTACCAATTCACTTAACTTAACAATGGATCAATATTAAAACATGAACAGCCGGTCTTTACCACCCACTTTTTTGGCACCCATGTTCCTGATGTTATAAGTGAAGCTGAGTGAAAAATACCTTTGCAGAACATTTGTTTCCTGATCGATCACCTGGTTAAGATTGGCAAACCTCGTATAACCATTGTTCCTGTTTAATAAATCAAACACCCCGAGTTTGAGCATACCCACATCGCCTTTCATCATCAGTAAGGTAACCGCCGCATTCCACAACAGATTTTCCTTTGGTAATCCCGGTGCCACATCCGCATTGGTACGGTAAGCAACATTGGTTTCCCACACAAGTTTCTTTGGCCAGCGTACGATCAATTCACTTTCCAGGTAATGAGTAATAACTTTTATGTTCTTAAATGAAGGATCCGTATAACTGGTGCGGGTAAATGAAGGTGAATACTGAGGTCTGAATTCTATAATGTCATTCCAGTTCAAACCGATGTTGAAATTTGGTCCAAATCTGAAGTTGGAGGCATAACTGGTTTGATCATTTATGATCATTTTTGTTTTATTGAAATTGATCCATGGGTTGAAGCGGAACGAGAATATGAATTTCTGTTTATTCTTAAATTCTTTTCCAAATCCCAGACCAGCATAAAAGTCAACGGTTCCATCTGCATTTACAGGTTGCACAGTGGTGATCCCATTCGATCCTACTCTTCTGCTCATCACCACATCATTATCAATAAAGCTGGCATTTACATATACATTGATGCTTGTGCCGCTGGCCTGGAGAAAGGTGAAATTATTTAAGTTAAGGGATCTGCGTTTTGAGGGTGACAGGTTTGCATTTCCATAACGAATATAAAATGGATTGGTACTGTCAGGAACCGGGATCAGGTGAAAAATAGATGGCGCATTTACCGACTGGCTGTAATGAACAGAAAGCTGTTTATACTGCATGGAAAAATTTGGAAGTACATTAAACAAGGTCATTTCCACCGGTTGGTTGGTCTGTTTAAACTGGTTAGTAATTTGCTGCCAGAGCCCATTGATTCCCGCAGTAAGATTTACTTTTTTGATCTTATAGGAAAGTGCAAGATTGGAATTGAATCTTTTCTGACTCCGTTCAAATCCGCTGCTCTTTGCATCGTTCACCTTTTCATATTTCTGGCTGGCATCTTTATCATAAATACCAATATCCTGCTGGTCTGTGATATATTCTGCCCTGTTGTTAAATCTCAGCGTAAACTTTGAGTTGAGTGGTTCCGAATAATACAAACTTAGCTGTCCGTTAAAAACCGGAGTGACCTGTCTTCTTAATTGTTCGAATAAAAGATCCTGTACCACCGGCTCATAATAATGATATTCAGATTCAGTGATATAATTATTCCTGTTCCTGTTGTAATTGATGTTATTGATGATGTTTAAGGTTCTTCCTTTTTTTGAACCCCATCTCCTGGTAACAAAAAGATTGTGGTTATAATTCAGTGAGTTGGTATTGTTGTATTGATTCCCTGTTCCTTCGCTCAGCAAACCTGCTTTATTATTTCTGACATTGATTTGTGCCAGCACATTTTCATTGATACCTGCAAGTGAAAAGCCAGACCTGAAATTAATGTCGGTCAGTGAATCCGGTTTTAAAATAGCACCCGCTCCAAAATTATGTGCGTTGGTTTGTTTATCATTACGCGTACCGGTTCTGGAAATAATGGTAGTATCCTGGATATATTGCTGGTTATTGGTGGTTTGAAGTACGCGGCTCCTTGTATTTCCATAAAAATATTGCAGGAAGAGTGACTGTTTTTTGTTGGGTGCGTGGTTGAGGTTAAATCCGCCACCAGATGTTCTTGCTATACCCTGTTCCATGCCACCAAATGAAATCCCATTCAAAGCAAAACCAGTCTGCCCGCCACGGGTCGTCATCCAAACAGAATTAAACCCGCTCCTGTTAAAACCACCCATGTCCTGCACTTCTTTAAAACTAAAACCACTCCGGTTCATATTATTGCTGAATCCAAGTACGCTTAACTGAAGCGTGTCGCGGTAAATATTGGCAATACCACCCACTTCATACCTGTTTTCTGTACCCGCTCCTGCATAGGCTTTTCCAAACCACCCTTTTTTAATCCCTTTTTTCAGAGTAAGGTTAATCACCTGCCCAACGTTGGTCAGGTCACCATCCGAATTGCGTGCAGATTCGTCTTTGTCTTCTGTCAATTGAACTTTTTCAATCACATTCGCAGGCAGGTTGCGTGTTGCCATTTTAGGATCGTCGCCAAAGAAAGATTTTCCATCAACCAGGATCCTGTTCACGCGCCTTCCATTTGCAGTGATGTTTCCATCACGGTCGACCTCTACGCCTGGAAGTTTTCTTAGAAGGTCTTCTACCAGTGAGGTGGGAAGTGTTTTAAAAGAAGACGCATTGAATTCAATTGTATCTTTTCTTACGGTCACGGGTGGCCGTTCTGCAATTACCAAAACTTCCTCGAGTGTTTTGGAACCTGGAAGGAGTTCCACTTTACCCAGGTCGAGCGGGTTTTCGTCTGTTAATGTGAATTCCTTGCGAAATGCATCATAACCTGAATAGGAAATGATCACCCGGCATGCTTTGTTCAGTGGAATTCCTGTGACCCTGAAGTCACCATCATGGTTGCTCAACCTGTAGGTGATCAGTGTAGTATCGGCTGCCTGGAATACAGTAACTGTGGCCAGACCCAGGGGTGATCCTGATAATGAATCTACAAGTTTTCCTTTGATACTTCCCTGGCTCCACACCTGCGAAAAACAACAGAGGGCCAGTAAGAACAATCCTATTTTCTTCATATAACTAATTAGAGTTCAATTATACGACAGGATTCGTACATCTGAATAACAATCTGATATGCGGTGTATTTTAATGATAAAGCAGATATTTGAAAGATGGATAAAGATATCGTACACCATATTTTATTGTTGATTCAATCTGAATCCGAAATCTTTAAATTGGCTGAACTAAAAGAAGAATTGATCAGCTACCTGAATTTTCTGTTGCTGGAAGATCATAATAAACTGGTACACCTGCTTTACCGGGTTGATGTTGATGAAGACAAACTGCGTAAGTTACTTGAGGAAAATAAAGAAAAAGATGCGGCTGTTATTATTGCTGATCTGCTGATTCAAAGACAGATGGAAAAAGCATCCTCCAACTCATTGTTCAAACCAGGTGAACAAAATAGCAGTGAAGAAAGGTGGTAATTAATCAGATCTCCGCAGAAAAAGTAATTCGCCCCTGGAAGCAGTAAAATTTAAAGGCCGCTCT
Source organism: Chitinophagales bacterium 33-2 (assembly GCA_002050435.1). GTDB lineage: Bacteria > Bacteroidota > Bacteroidia > Chitinophagales > Chitinophagaceae > Flavisolibacter. The sequence continues at coordinate 46,065 of MWYV01000026.1, forward strand.
CCTTCAAACACCTGCCACTGAATCAGGTTAGAGTTTACAAATTGAAATATGGATTGAATTTTTGTATTTCCTGTTGAATCCACAACATGAAAATCCAGATATGCAGGTTTTGATTGCATATTCAGACTTACGGAACTTGTTTCTTTTCTTTCACCCTGGTATAACAAAAAAACCTGATTGCTGTCCACCACATGAATACCGGCTCCATTTGTTGTTGTCCATTTTCCTTTAAGGTCGTTCAAACCAAATGATTGCGCCCACACACTGGTCTGCACCATGAAGAATAAAGGGATCAATACCAGTTTAAACAATTTCATTCTGCACTTTTCATATTTTAATCCAACGCCGTGCCATGGGAACTTGATCAGGCATTATTTTTTAGCGTTATAGAAAAATCAGTAGTATGAAAAGAGATGGTGCAATGAACAGCCTCTGGCAACAGGGAATGGAAGACTTCCAAAGCGCAGCTCAGGAGATCAAAACCAGGTTCTACGATATTATAATTGTTGGAGGAGGCGTAACAGGAGTAACCACCGCGTTGCAGTTACAGAAGTCTGGGAAAAAATGCCTGTTGCTGGAAGCACATTCGCTTTGCTTTGGCACAACGGGAGGCACTACAGCACATCTCAACAGTTTTTTCGATACTTCTTATGAAGAGATCAGGTCTAATTTTGGGGAAGATGCTATACACCTGGTTGCCAACGCTACTTCAAGAGCATTGGATCTGTATCATCATAATATAGAACATTACGGAATTGAATGTGAATATGAACAAAAAGACGGTTATGTGTATTCACGGGATCAAAAGCAAACCGTTCAACTGTCAAAGATATTTGAGGCCTCAAAGCAGGCAGGCGTTGACGTTGCCTATACTGAGCGAATACCTGTTCCTGTTGATTTCCACCAGGCCATTGTTTACCGCGACCAGGCGCAGGTGCACCCAACCAAGTACGTTATGGCACTGGCCAGGGAATTTGAAAAGGCCGGAGGTGTGATCCATCAGCAATGCCGGGTGGAAGATACTGTGGAAGCAGATGACCGGGTAACAGCAAATACAAGCCTGGGGGCATTCCAGGCAACCTTCTTAATTTACGCTACCCATATTCCGCCGCACATCAACCTCCTGCATTTCCGTTGTGCACCCTATCGGAGTTACGCGCTGGCTGTAAAGCTTAATGGAAATTATCCCGACGGCTTATCGAACGATATGTACGATCCTTATCATTATTACAGAACGCAGATCGTCAACGGTGAAAAATATTTTATTGTTGGAGGTGAGGATCATAAAACGGGTCATGAAGAAAATACGGAAATGTGTTTCAGAAAGCTGGAGGCACATGCCAGGGAATATTTTGACGTAAAAGAAGTCGTGCATAAATGGTCATCGCAATATTTTGAACCAAGCGATGGACTGGCCTATATTGGCTTGTTGCCAGGAAGTAAAGGCAATATTTTAGTGGCCACAGGATTCAGTGGAAATGGCATGACTTACAGTCACATTGCGGCACTTCTTTTACCAGATCTAATCAATAAGAAGGAAAATGCCTGGGCTGCATTGTTTAATCCTAACCGACTGAAACCTATTGCCGGCTTTGCAGAATTTATTAAGGAAAATGCAGATGTGGTAGGGCAGTTTATTGCAAAAAGGATCGGTACGGATAAGATCAGTGAACTTGCTGAAATGGCTCCGGGCGAAGGAAGGCTCGTTAAGTTCGAAGGAAATCGGCTGGCCATATATAAAGATGAAAATGGAAAATTATTCGCATTGAACCCGGTATGCACCCATGCAAAATGTATTGTAGACTGGAATACAGCTGAAAAAAGTTGGGATTGCCCCTGCCACGGAGGGCGATTTGACATTGATGGAAAGGTGATCACAGGCCCGGCGCATAAGCCATTGGAAGTAGTTCAGGTGATGGACCTGGTAAAATAATAGTGTACAACTATAGTGGAAATTTAATTTAGATCTGCCGCTGATTTTATTGTAATTTTTCTTACTCAAAACAAGCTGCAGATGGACCCACTTAAACCCTATATTATTGTTGTTGATGATGACGAAGAGGACCGTTATCTTTTTAACCACTGCTTTACAGAAATCGGCCTACAAGAAAACGTAAAATTCTTTAGTGATGCCCTGCAGTTTGTCCGGTATGCCGAAATGATCAGCAGCCTGAATGTAAAACCGTCACTGGTGATTCTAGATTATAAAATGCCGGGGATGAACGGGAATGCAGTTGTTAATTACCTGAAGGCAAAACCTCAATTTGAAAATCTGCCCCTGATCATTCTTACAAACATCATTTCTGACGAAAAGAAAAACAGGTTGCTGGAAATGGGTGTAACCGCCTGCTATCGAAAAGGAATGAATTATGAAGAATTGCTTGAAGAATTGAAAGAGATCGTGGGATATGCCTTACCAGTAGGAACAATAAATTCGTAATTGCAATTTAGATCATTAGGTTAGGCAGGATTCAGCAGGCTTGGTAATGCTGAGAATAAAGCACAGAGTAAACCTGCAGAAATAAGGAAGGATCAGTTCTTTACATCTTCCCTGATTTCTTCCTCCTCCACTTCATCTTTTGATTTCCGGCTTCTGGCATCTGTAAACTCTCGAATACCGCTGCCTACACCGCGCATCAGCTGGGGAATTCTTTTAGCTCCAAATAGTAATAATATTATTACCAGGATGATTAGTATTTCTTTAATTCCCAAAATGTAATTTTTAGTGCGTTGAAAAAATAATTGAGAAGTCCAATAAGGACTTCTCAATTATCCGGCCGGTTAAAGTTAAATAATAAATGGATCAACAATGGCAGTAACCTGCGCCTGAGTCAATGGCTCATCAAAAGCCTCAGATGCGGCGTTGGCAGATATTGACATACCATTGATGTTTGTGATAACAACACCAGCCTGTGTTGTTGCTTCCTCTCCAGCGTACACGGCGGCAACACCTGGTATACCACCGGCATCATTACCAGTTATCCAGGGTTTATTATTGGTAGCGCCTCTTTTCTGACGAATATATCTTACATAAGCAGCATGTCTTCCTTCCACAGAATGAATTCTTAAAGCTGCTGTCAGCACATCATTATTGCTAATCAGATTACCGGCCTGTCCTTTATAGGCGCGTACACCAGTATCTTCAAAAGCTTGGGCAACTGCAAGAAACGTATCATAACTGGTAAATACCGTACTGTATGGTCCGTTCATACTACCGTTACCGGCAGTAAAGTCAAAACTTGCCTGTGTAAGGGTTACCGGCGTACCACCTAATTGGATAATGGTCGCGCGAAGGATAGCAACGTGTGCCACTTCATGGTCGCGAACTACTGTAATTCCAGGAAGATCAGCGGCAGGTATCAACCCGGCGGTGCTTACCCCTTTTTTATAAAATTCAGATTCAAGATATTCAAGCGTTAAAGCAAAATTCAACACACCAACAATTTGAGTGGATGTTTGTCCATAAGCTTTCTTGAACATCGAGCCCATCAAAAAAGGAAGTGATACGGCAGCCACTCTGCCAGCGATGTGTGAAAAACTTTTTAATGCGCCCCTTCTTCCATCGAGCCTTTCGTAAACCTCAGGGTCTACTTTTTCTATTTCTTTAATAACGTTATAAAGATTCATAATAATTAATTTAAGAGGTAGGTAAATTAGAAGCATTCAAGGCAGACTTGAGGTAGGTACCAGCAATTGCAAGTACTTCTGATGGAGTTCTCACAACATCAAGGCCGTTGCTGTCCACTACATCACTGGCGCCAAAAGAGTTAGGCGTGATCAGCTCTCTTATCAGTGCGGCATGTCTTGCTTCAACCGAAACAATTTTACCTGCAATTAAAAGATTGTTGACGTCGGTTAATAATTTGCCTGCACCATTGTAAGCAGAAACACCCAGGTCTTCAAAAGCTCTTGCAGTACCTAGTACGCTTGCCCGGCTTCCAAAGTTGACAGTAGAAAAATCAACCTGTAGCGCTGGGATCGCATTCGCGCCCAGAGCGGTTTTGAAAAATTCTCTGTGTGCAATTTCATGGTCTCTTATATCTGTCAGGTAACTTACCTCGGCTGCGGTGATGCCTGAATACTGCGAAGTGATCACCTGCGTATAAAATGCTGCCTCCAATTGCTCTAAAGCATAGGCATAATTCAACACACCGGTATCGCCTGAACCCAGGTTAATAGCCATGGGATCGTCGTCGTCCTTATCACAACCAGTAAGGCCACCGATTGATCCTACCGCGATAACTGAAACGCCGAACAGGCTGCTGAATCGAAGAAATTTTCTTCTAGAGACATTGGATAGCTCGATCTCTTCCAATAAAGAATCTTCATTGTTTTTTTTGATGTTTTCCATTTGATTAATAGTTAAATATGAGTAGTGATTATCTATGGAGGTATGTGATTCTTTTATTGTTAAAAAACATACCTAAATTTTTTAGCCTGTAATTCCTCAGTTGAATAAGCTATATCAATTTAAATTGTGCGCAGGTTAAACAATTAATGGTTAAAAAAAATTAGTTGCTGATTATCTTCCTCCGTCTGGGAAACTTCATCCTGTTTTCTTAGGTATGTTTCCATTAAATAGGGAAAGAAATTTTTAATCATGGATTTTATGTTTTAAAGTTTATGATTCACTTAGCAAGTGCCTGCACTAAAAAATTACTGGCTACATTGGTTTCCATTTACGTAATTAAAAAAGAAATGGTTTGAATTTTAAAAAAGTTGTATCAGGCAACCTTGCTGATGAGATATCAAATGCAATTGCCCATTGAATCAATTACCAGGGTGGAAAGAAAAAAGTTTGAGGCAAGCTTGACAATTTCAAGAAGGAACAACATAGCAGAAAAAAGCCCGCAACAAGTAAAACTTATTACGGGCTAAAACACATGAAAGAGAGCTGTAGGGGGAGGAGTCGAACCTCCACGGGGCAGTTAGCCAAAAAGCAAAGAGTAGTGGTCAACCCTGGTCGGCCTTACCTGAGTAACGTCGGCTCTACTTCTTGTTTATCCTGTTATTCCCCACCCTCGAGACAAGAGGGCATGTCTGCCTAAGGTTTCATCACCCCACAGTATGACATCATTTGTTAGGTAATATTCAATGATCTGGAACAAAACTATGTTTGACTGAACACATTTCAATCAATTCTTAAAAACTTTCGATAAAAAATAATAAATTGTCTTTTTATTGAAAATAAATCAAAAACATGTGTATGTATGGGCGCCGTTTTGAATATTGACAAACTCGATCTGCAGATCATTCAGCAACTGATGAATGATGCAGGCATTTCATACGCTGAAATTGGAAAGCAATTATTTGTGTCGGCCGGCACCATACATGTAAGGATCAAAAAATTGCAGGAAGCTGGTATCATCAAAGGATTAAAATACGAGGCCGATATGAAAAAACTGGGTTACGATGTGATTGCATTCATCGGCATCTATCTTGAAAAAAGTTCGCTTTATGATGCCGTGGCGAAAGACCTTAAAAAGATTCCGGAAATTGTACGAATGAATTATACCACCGGCAATTACAGCATCTTTGCCGAGATCATCTGCAAAGACATCGGGCAGCTCCGGGCCATTCTGCATGATGAGCTTCAAAAAATCAAAGGCATAGAAAGAACAGAAACTTTTATTTCACTTGAAGAAAGTCTGAACCGTAACGTAAAAGTCATCATTCCATCATGAAATCCCTTTCATTGATCAAAGGACTTTCCTGGCTTATTCTCCTGAATTTCCTGGTAAAGCCCATATGGATCCTGTTGATCGACAGGGAAGTGCAAAATCAACTGGGACACGAGGTGTATGGAAAATATTTTTCCCTTTTCAGCCTTTCCATCATGTTATTGTTTATTGCAGATGCCGGGCTTTCCAACCTGTTGAACCGCCAGCTCGCAAGTCAGGGAAACCTTGATGTCATGCCTTTTATCAGGCTCAAATTGTTGTTTACGCTATTTTATATCCTGATGATTCTGCTTGTATCTTTTCTTTCAGGAATAGATACGTGGGAAATGCTGTTTTATATCATGGGCATTCACCTGCTGACTTCCTATTTCATTTTTATCAGGAGTATCATCACGGCACAACAGCTGTTTACTGCAGATGCATGGTTTTCCGTGATCGACAAGATCCTGTTAATCATCCTTGCAGGCAGCTTTATCTACTGGCCCGGCATTTTTGGAAGTATTAGTATTGAAAAATTTCTGCTGGCACAATTGCTTAGTACTTTTATTGCGGTATTGATCGCTGCTGGTTTTTTATACAGCAAAAGCACAATGGGTGCAAAGGCCAGCCTGAATACAATTGCTTTGATCCGGTCCATCCTTCCTTTTGCAATGATCATTTTATTAATGGGCATTCATTCAAGGGCAGATGCTTTTATTCTTGAGCGTATTCATGTTCAGGGAGCTTACCAGGCCGGTGTTTATGCCCTGGGCTTTCGTTTGCTGGATGCAGCCAATATGGTAGGTTACCTGGCCGCTTCATTCCTGGTGCCTTTTATTGCCAGGAATAGAGATGATCAGGCGCTGATAGAAAAAACGGTTATAAGCACCAGGCACGTATTGGTATTAATGGCCATGATCATCGCCAGTTTTGGTCTTATATTTTCATCGTGGATACAGCAGCAGTTGTACCACAGCGATTTCAGTTTTCATTCAGATGTGATCCGCTATTGCCTGGCCACCTTGCCTGCTTATTTCCTGATCCATATATATGGTTCTTTGCTTACCGCAACAGCAAGGTTTCGTCCTTTTATCATCATAATGGTTTTTGCCGTTATTCTGAACCTCGTCCTGAATTTTATTCTGATTCCCAGTTACGGCGCCTTAGGTTCCTGCATATCAGCGCTGGTCACACAATACTGCGCAGGACTCAGTTGTTTTTTTGTTGCATCTGGTAAATTGAAAATTCCTTTTTATAAGCGATCGTTGACATTATACCTGTTGGTGTTTCTTGTATTCACCGGGCTGTTTTACATCAGCAGGGTGGCGATAATAAATGTTTGGCTTATTTTAGCTTTTACAGTTTTATTTACGCTGGTATTCCTGCTAACCCAGGTAAAATATTTTAAACAACAATTTGTCTCACGTTAATTTCATTACATGCCCGATCTGTTTATCGTTTTTGCCAGGTGGTGGAAATTTATTTTGGGAATTTCCCTGCTTGCAGCCACCATTGCTTTTGTGGTTTCCCAATTCAGTCCGAAAGAATACCTCTCTGAGGCCACTGCGCTTCCGGCCAATAGCATGGTTGCAGACAAGGGAAGAATTTTTAATAATAATATTGAGGCGCTGTATTCAGATATTGGTACAGCAGATGAGTTAGACCGGCTGGAAGGCACAGCCGTTCTTGATACTTTATATATAGCCGCTTCGGATTCCTTTAACCTGGCGGCGCATTATAACCTGCCTGAATCCGGGGAAAGCGGTTTCAAGGCTGCCCGGAAGTTAAAAAAGAACAGCAAGATCGCGCGCAGTGCATTCGGTGAGCTTAAGGTAAAAGTTTGGGATGAAGACAGGAACATGGCCGCAGCAGTTGCTAATTTTTTAATGCAAAGACTGGGCTCCATTCACCAGCACCTGCAAAATGAGAACAGCCAATCAGTTTTAAGCAGGATGCAGGAAGATTATACCAGGCTTCAGCAGCAATACCGTTCTGTGGGCGATTCCATCCCAAGGATGCAACGTGCGGATGCTGAAATGATGGGGGCCAGCAAATCCGTCATATTGAATCAGTTAACCCAATATGAAGCCATGATCGCACAATACCGACTGGCCATTCAAACCAATCCACCAGTTTTACTGGTTGTTGAACATGCACGAGCAGGTTTGTGGGCCGATAAACCAAGAACATTTCAAAACGTAGCGTTCACCTTATTTGCAGCCCTCGCGCTCACGTTTCTAATGAGCCTTTACATGGAAAGCAGAAAGGGGCATTATTGAAACCTGTTGCTTTACATAACAAGCTCCCACTTATATTTTCCATCATGTTGCTGGCGGCAGCGGCCATGGCAAGTTATTTACATCAGCCCTTATGGTTGCTGGTTCCTGTTGCACTTGTTTTTGTTTTGTATGGCCTGCAGTTCCCATTAATGCTTTTTTATATTTTGCTGGCAACCATTCCATGGTCCATCGAATACAATATCACACCGTCGATCGGAACAGATCTCCCCGATGAACCTTTGATGCTGCTTTTATCTTTTGCAGTGGTCGCCTATATTTTTTATCACAGGCGCACAATAGCACCAGTGATCAAACACCCGCTGGCCCTGATCGTATTACTCCATTTTACCTGGATCATAGTAACCGTGATCTTTTCCAGTCACCAGGCGCTTTCCTTAAAATACCTTCTTGCAAAAAGCTGGTACCTGATGGCCTTTGTTGGAGCGCCTCTGTTATTGATCAAAGATGAAAAGCCCATTAGAACCTCCGCAATTGTTTTACTCACTTCCATGCTGCTGTTTACTTTTCTAACCATGGTGCGTCATGAACAGTACAACTGGACTTTTGATAAGATCAATACAGCGCTTGAGCCATTTTACAGGAACCATGTCAATTATTCAGCATTACTTGTATTTATGGTTCCGGTGCAACTGGCTGTGATCAGGCTTACAGATTCTAAAGGGTTGCGCACCTTTCTATGGATGGTGTTGATCGTTTCCCTTTTCGCACTCTATTTTTCCTATGCACGCGGTGCCTGGCTATCCCTGATCACCGGGTATGCAGGTTACTGGCTTTTAAAAAAACGACTGATCTTTTTTGGATTTATCCTGGCTATGCTGTTTACAGTGGCAGCAGTATTTTACTTAAAGACCAATGACCGCTATTTAGCCTATTCGCACGATTACAAATCAACCGTTTTTCATACCAATTTTAAAGAGCACCTGGTGGCTACTTACAAAATGAATGATGTGTCAACGGCTGAAAGATATTACCGGTGGATCGCCGGCATCAGAATGACCAAAGACAGTTGGAAGACCGGTCTTGGTCCAAATACATTTTACCATCACTACAAAAGTTATACGGTTCCGGCATTTAAAACCTGGGTAAGTGTAAACGAGGAACAGTCTACCGTACACAATTATTTTCTTTACCTGTTAATTGAGCAGGGACTCGCCGGATTGCTGATCTTTATTGCACTTGTTGGCGCAATGTTCTGGCACCTGCAGGCTATCTACAACAGAACAGTGAGCAGGTTCTGGAAAATTGCCTCCGCAACTATGGCAGCTATGCTGGTTATGATCTGTACCATTAATTTTTTGAGTGACCTGATCGAATCTGATAAAGTGGGCAGTCTATTTTTTATCCTGATTTCCATTATCATCATCGGGGATCGGCAGACAAAAAAAGCCTCAGATCTTTCCCCTTACATTCAGGGCATCTCTTAAACCATTGCCCAGCAGGTTAAAAGCCAGCACCAGTAACATGATCGCAAACCCGGGCGCAAGTGCCAGCATGGGATTTTGAGTGATAATGAAATTGTAATTTTCCTTGATCATTAATCCCCAGCTGGGTGTAGGTGGCTGAACGCCTACGCCAAGAAAACTCAGTCCGGCTTCAATTACAATGGCAGATGCAAAATTTGAAGCAGCGATCACCAGTATCGGTCCGAGAATATTAGGAAGTATATGACGGAAAATAATCCGCCAGTTTGAAAACCCCAATGCTTTTCCCGCTTCAACATATTGCATTTCTCTTGTAGCCAGCACCTGCCCGCGCACCAGTCGTGCTACATTCACCCACATGGTTAATCCTACAGCTATAAATACCTGCCAGAAACCCTTGCCCAATAATAATGTAATGGCAAAAACCAGCAGCAGGGTAGGAATGCTCCAAATTACGTTGATCAGCCACATGATCATGTTGTCCCATCTTCCTCCAAAATAGCCTGCAATAGCACCAAGGAAAATGCCTACTGTTAATGAAATGATGACAGTGATCAACCCAACGCTTAAACTAATCCGTGTTCCTATGATCAACCGGCTTAAAATATCCCGGCCATACGTATCTGTTCCGAGATAAAACTTTTTATGCACAACAGGATCTGCAGCAAGCGCCGAGCTGTGAAAAGAAATCGTTTCGGTGAGTCCTTCATCAATGAATTTTTCCACCACCATGCTATCTCCTTTTATAGTATAACTGCTGATGGGAACATGCTCGTAAGGATCGGGTCGGCCATTGATCAATCTTGAAAAAAGATTTACTTCAACAGGTGCTTCTTTTTTTATAAGCACAAAACTTTGCCGGTATCCTGGTTTTTCCCCGCCTATTTCAAGTAAAATGCGGTTGGCGTATGGTGAAGGATCGGGTGCAATGAAATAACCGAATAAAGCAACGAATACGGCTAAAAATATCATCACCAGGCCAGCCATGGCGCCTTTATTTTTTTTAAGTCTTTTCCAGGAAGATTGCCAGAAGGAAGGTGATGCGCGTTCCATAAAAATTCAAGATAGTTATTTTGTGATTCTTCCTTTCCATTCATATTTACCCAGCTGACTCCAGATGCCAATAAAGACGGTGTAAACAACATGCATAGGCTGGTATAAAAAAAGATATTTCAGTAATTTTTTTTCATTGAAGAATTGAGCCACAGGATACAGAAATATCATTTCTGATAATGCTTTAATCAATAAAAAACCCAGCGCCAAAGGAAGATAGGCCATTGAGAAAAAGGAGGCTACTGTTAATACAACCATCCAAAGGTTAATGAAATAAACAAATGCCAGGATGCCGATCAGCCGCTTGTCTTCGTATACAGGTGTTTTGCTTGCCCATCTTCTTCTTTGCATTAAGAACGACAATATAGTGGGCATTGGTGCGGTGGATACCATGGCGGTTTGATTTTTCAGGAAAAAGATTTTTCCAGGTGCTGATTTTTTTATTTTAAACATCAGCAACATATCATCGCCGGTAGCCACCGAATCAATTCCTTCGAAACCATTTACTTCGGCAAACCTTTTTTTCGGATAAGCAAGATTAGCACCATTGCACATATAATGCAGGTCAAGCGCAATGCCGGAGGCGGTAATACCCTGCAACATCATAAAATCCAAAGACTGGAAACGTTCAATAAAGTTTTGACCATAGTGCAATTTTACCGGTGCTGCAATAAAAGCTGCATGATGATCTGAATAAAAGGCTGCCATGGTTTCTATCCAGGTTGGTGGAAGTGTACAATCCGCATCCGTTGCAAGTATCAGTTCACCGGTGGCTGCATGAATGGCTTTATCAATTGCCTGCTTTTTAGAGAAAATACCTGCATCCTGTTTGATTAACCTGCAGTTGATCAATTGCCTCTGTAAAACTATTTCTGTTGTATGATCTGTGGAATGATCATCAACAACTATGATCTCAAAAAATTCTTTTGGGTAAGATTGCCTGTCAAGCGAGTCAAGAGTACGGAGAATGTTGTCTGCTTCATTCCTTGCAGCAATAACTACGGAAACCTTTACCTTACCTATTGCTCCTTTAGGATTGCCTTCTTTAACCTTCCGCCATCCTTTCCTGTAATACAGGAAAAGCGCAAGGTACAGGCATATGA
>MWYV01000006.1 GCA_002050435.1 Chitinophagales bacterium 33-2
CTTTTTATACTGTCTAAAGAACTCTTTTTGTACTCCCTTTTTTTCGATTGGGAGTGCAAAGCTACAACCCTTTTTTATTTCAGCCAAAACAATCTTTGAAACTTTGAAAATTTCCCGGAGACAACCCTCCAAAATTGTTGACCTGAATCACTTCGAAATAAAAAAAGAACTGATGATTTTTTTTTGCGGACTGCAAAGATACGATCACCATGCAATACCAACCAAATATTTATTGAACAAATCACACAAAAAAATGCAAAGGAAAACAATCAGATTTTAAAGTGGATCATTCGGTCAAAAAGCGGGTGCAAAGATAAGTAAGTATTTGATACCCAACAAACTATATTTCACCATTTTCCTTAAAAGAATCTTAAAGCACCTGCTCCGTTTCTATTAAGCTGACCATTGTTTCAAAAAGCGGATGCAAAGATAAGGAGCATGTGCTTTCCCTTCCAAATAAATCCATTGTTTTATTGCTAAAAACCTGTGAAAACGAAGCCTGTTAAGGGAAATAATTTTCGGGATAGCTTACTTCTTCCAGGTAAAGACCATGCGCAGGGACCGAAAACCCCGGATTCTTATCATTCTCAAACTGATTTTTAAAGGCTTCCACACTTAACTGCTCCCTTCCTACCCTGAGCAAAGCACCCGCAAGCAACCGAACCATCCCTCTTAAAAAACGATTCGCCTCAATCGTATAGATCAATGTTTCACCTTCACGGTTCCATTCACTCCTTTCAATCTTACAAATGAAATGCTTTACCTGCGTATTGGATTTTGAAAAACCCTGGAAATTCTCCCTTTCCTTTACGATAGCAGCTGCCTCTGCCATCAGTTCGAGGTTCAGCCGGTAAGGATAATAATAAGAAAAGCCCTCCGCAAAAGGATCCTTATTCCTGTGCACCCTGTACCGGTACCTCCTGCCAATGGCATCAAACCTGCAATGACGCTCCGCAGGCATTTCCCAGCAATTTTTCAAGGCGATGTCCGGCGATAACAACGCATTCATTTTATACAGAAACTGCGGATGCAGTGCCGCCGCATCAAAATGAAAGAAATTGCTTTTGGAATGTACCCCGGCATCCGTCCGCGACGAACCGGTCATTGCTACCTTTTGCCTATGGATCAGCGCAAAAGCTTCTTCCACTGCCGATTGTACAGTCCTGGCATTTTCCTGTACCTGGAAACCGCTGAATTGCGTTCCCTTATAAGAAAGTTCAATAAAAAATCGTGGCATCAGAATTCACCAATAAGCGCTTTAAAACGCCTAAGATAATAATCATCACTGATCTCGGCCTGTAAGGATGGGAACTGAGCCGGATCGCTTATATGTAAATAAGCAGCATCAAAAAAAAGATACTTCCCTGCAGACGTAAGAAATAATGCACCAAGGTGCCGGACCTGGTCGGTAGAAAAACACCGGCTCCTGAATACCTTGCGCGCTTCTTCCACCATAGCTTCATCTGTAAGCTTCCCCGCCATATTCTTTCTCAGCTTGAAGAAATCTGATTCTGAAGCAATTTGTCTGCACTGGTTCCTGCTAACAGCAGGCTCCTGAATTGTGGAAGGATTTTGCAGGACTGTAGTATCCTCTTTATTTAATGTGGATGTGGTTTCCGGCTTTTTATCTTCTGCTATTGGCACCTCCCTTTTTACATCAAGAAACAAACTTTCATCTTTCACCTGAGTATCCGTTTCCATCAGCCTGAAACGTGGATTGGGAATGACCATCCGAATGGTATCGGTGCCTTCCGGTGTTTCATCAAGAAACACCATGATGAAACCCTCTGTGGAAGATCTTTCTGCATATTTGCGCACACCAGTCCTGTTATTGAGCGCCCCCGGTTCCGGAACCATTTGTTCAGCGGGTGCCACAGTTTCACCTGATGCAGTATCTTTTTGAATCTTTTCAGGCTGCTCAACTTCGACAACCTGGGCTTCCTCTTTTTTTTCAGCCTCAGTTTCAATGATTGCTTTTATCACGGTCACCGTATCTGTTGTTGGTTCAGCCTGCACATAAGCCACGGTATCAACAACTACCGGATCTGCATTGACTTCTTTTGGTGTTTCCACCTGAACAGCCGTAACGGCCACTTCCTTTTTTTGTGCCACCACATTTTTCGCAAATACCGGCATCATCACCAATCCCGGATCACCTGATGCCCTGCTTAATAATAAGGTGAAGGCATCCGTCCTGGTTTCATAAGTGATATCAGAACGGGAGATGTCTTCCAATGGCGCTACTTCGCGGTTGTCATCTAAATTTGCTAAAATGATCCGGCTGTTTTGCTGTTTAATGATATATCCTTTGTCGCCTCTGATATCAATCTCAAATTTTCGCTCCTTCGCCCCTTCACCCGGCATGCCCATGGCCAGTTGGTATTTTCCTTCGGTGAGTGAAGGCAGAATATAATAACCGGGCGCAATGGAACTATACACCTTATCTCCCATTTTTATATAAAAAGGATGCTGCTCTGCTGATTCAAAATATAAAAAATATTGTTGCTGGGCCATGGCAACAAACGATATGGAAATGAGGGAAAATAAGAGAAGCATTTTCTTCATTGTCTCAAAATTAAAGCAAATTAAACTCTGAAACTCTTTGCAGCTGCACCCAAGTGCCGTTTTAGCTTTATCCTAACCAATAACAGGAGGGAGAAAATCTTTAGGCTATCCATATTCGATTGCCATTTATCTACTTAAAATATTCAAATGGAAAGGTAACAACTAAATTTGCCCAACTAAAATTGTTATATGAAGCCTTTTCTATTGTTAAGTTTTACTTTTTTCTTTAGCTATGCTTCCATCGCACAGCAGGTGCATGTTGCAGACCAGTCCATTTACCAGGCAACACCAGACAAGATCCACAACATGGTACATACAAAAGTGGAAGTGCGTTTTGATTATACCCAATCCAGGATGCCCGGCAAAGCCTGGATCACGCTTGCTCCGCATTTTTATGCCACCGATTCTTTAACGCTGGATGCAAAGGGAATGGACATCAGGCAAGTTGCCATAGTTAAAGCCGGGAAAAATATTCCTTTAAAATACAGCTATGACAACATGGAGCTGAAGATCAAACTCGACAAAAAATATACTAGAAATGAACGCTATACCATATATGTGGATTATGTAGCAAAACCAGATGAATACAAAGGAAAAGGCAGCGCTGCCATTACCGATGCCAAGGGATTGTATTTTATTAACCCCCGTGGTGAAGAAGAAGGAAAGCCAACACAGATCTGGACACAGGGTGAAACCGAGGCCACTTCCGTATGGGTTCCGGTGATTGATAACCCAAACCAGAAAACCACACAGGAAATAATAATGACGGTGCCTTCAAAATATGTTACGTTAAGTAATGGAAAGCTTGTAAGCCAAAAACCCAATGCTGATGGCACACGCACTGATCATTGGAAGATGGATCTTCCGCACGCTCCTTACCTGTTTTTTATGGGCGTGGGTGATTATGCGGTGATAAAAGACCAATATAAAGGGAAGGAAGTAAGCTATTATGTTGAAAAAGAATATGCATCTGTAGCCAGGAAAATATTTGGCCTCACACCCGAAATGCTTGGTTTCTTTTCAAGGATCACGGGTGTAGAATATCCCTGGAATAAATATGCACAGATGACCGCAAGAGATTATGTTAGCGGCGCTATGGAAAATACTACGGCTACGCTTCACAGTGATATTGTGCAGCAGGATGCGAGGCAGCTAACAGATCAGAATATCTGGGAAGATGTAATTGCACACGAAGCCTTTCATCAATGGTTTGGAAACATCGTTACTACTGAAAGCTGGAGCAATCTTTCACTCAATGAATCATTTGCCAACTACAGTGAATACCTGTGGAGAGAACATAAATATGGTAAGGATGCTGCCGATGATCATGGACTTTCAGATATGCAGGGCTACCTGGGAAGTCGCAGTGAAAGTAAGGACCTGATCCGGTTCAACTACCATGATAAGGAAGAAATGTTTGATGCAGTAAGTTATAATAAAGGTGGTCGCATACTGCACATGCTCCGCAACTTTATAGGTGACAGCGCTTTCTTTAAATCACTAAATCTTTACCTGACAAAATACCGTTTCCAGGCTGCGGAAGCACACCAGCTCCGCCTGGCTTTTGAGGAAGTGACCGGGAAGGACCTGAACTGGTTCTTTAATCAGTGGTATTTTGGTGCAGGACATCCTAAACTGAACATTCAAAAACAATATATCAGTAATACCGGCAGTGTTAGGATGATTGTAGAACAAACCCAGGGCGAACCTGTTTTCCAGGTTCCGGTTGCTGTTGATGTGTGGAATGGATTAACAGCACAACGTTATACTGTGTGGCTGAAAAACAAAACAGATACATTTTTCTTTCCTGCTACTGCTGCACCTTCACTGGTAAACTTTGACGCAGAAAAAGTTTTATTATCCCAGAGAACAGAACACAAAACAACAGAAGAATATGTATTCCAGTACAGGAATTCAAAGAATTATATAGATAGAAGAGAAGCGCTTGATTCAGCCTTTGCCCGACTCGATAATAATTTAGCCATTCAACTTGTGCTGAATGCGCTGCGCGATCCTTATGCAGGTTTGAGAACTTATGCCATTACCAAACTGGATATGGGCAATGATCATTTAAAAGTGGCAGCAGAACCTTTGCTATTTGAAATTGCACAAAGGGAAAAAAACCGTTTGACAAAAGCGGCAGCCATTGCCAAACTGGGCACCTACAGGAATAATAAATATGCGAATCTTTTCCGCACTGCGGTCAATGATTCTTCTTATACCGTTGCAGGAAATGCACTGGAAGCATTGAGCAGGGTGGATAGTGCAGATGCTGCCAATGAAGCCAAAAGATTGTCAGCATTTCCTTCCAAAGGAAGACTGGCTTCCGTAATAAGATCTTTATTAAGTTCAAATGACAGATCGGGTGCTGATCAGATGCTTTCAGATTTTGAAAAACTTCCTTTTGGCCAGGAAAAATTTGCTGCTTTGCAGGGATTGTTCGAATTCCTGGTTAGCACATCACAACTCGATCAATTTAAAAGAGGTGTTGATGCTTTGATGGCATTTCAGGATCAGGTTCCTGCGGCTTATAAGGAGCAAATTGGCCCGGCATTAACTGAGGCACTCAGGGAACTTCAAAAAGAAAAGATCGCTAACGGCCAGCAGGCGTTTGCTGATTATATTGAATTGAAGTTGAAGAATGCTTGAAGAAGTGTTTAGTCGTTTAGTCGTTTAGTCGTTTAGCCAGGACACCTATTCCAAAAGAAAAAGAGAGCGTAATGCTCTCTTTTTTTTATTTATCAATCACCAGTTTCGGGATATAAAAACGGTTCGCTCACAAATAAACATGGAAATTATCTAATTGGATCCATCGATTATAGAACAAGTCAGGCTCGGCCGACAAGCGAGGAAGCAATTTTAGGGTCATTCCTAAAACGATTAGCTAATACACTAACTATACACCAACTATACCTAAGCAGGCAAGCAACCTTTCAACAACTAAACGCCTAAACACCTAAACCCAAACCTCCAAACCCTCAACGCCTAAACGACTAAACAACTAAACAACTAAACCTAACCCCTCTCACCCCATCGCATGTTGTCCTCTCTCCAGGTGGGGAGCATCTTTATTTGATTCATCAAACATTTTCATCACCCCGTCAGCCAATCTTTCATGGGGATGGGTTTTACTTTTATAAAACCAGATCAGTCCTGCAACAACGGCACCTACTGCAGTGGCAGCAATTATCATTTTACTCATAACTTTTTTCCATAGGCATTCAATTCACATACCATTACCACCGGCCTCCGGCTCCGCCACCACCAAAACCGCCACCTCCAAAGCCGCCAAAGCCTCCTCCGCCGCCACCACCAAATCCGCCTCCACTACCGCCAAAGCCTCCTGGAAAAATAACCGGACCGCCAAATCCCCGATAACCCCTGCGTGACATATAACCACCTCCTCCTTTACCTCCACCCCGGCCTCCAAAACCTACTAAGACAGAAATGATGATGATCGCGATGATCAGACGTCCCAGTCCACCTCCTGAACCAGGTCTTGTTCTGCCCCTCTCGCTGTATCCGGGTGGTGCCGTGTATTCACCCGCTGCCGCCAGTATAATGGCATTGGTTGCCTGATCAAAAGCTTCGTAAAACCTATTGGCTCTCAGGTTGGGAATCAGTTCTGCCTGCAGGATCGCATTGGCAGTGATATCAGGAATGGATCCTTCCATTCCATACCCGGTAGCGATAAAGGCATCGCGGTTGCCCGCACCCCCTCCGGTTGAAACCAGGATCACCATACCATTATTGAACTGAGCACCACCAATGCCCCATTTTCTTCCCAGCGCCACTGCATATTCCACCGCAGCATAATCATTTAAACCGGTTACAGTGGCAATTACGATTTGGGTAGAAGTCGAATCATCGTAGGCCACCAGTTTGCGTTCCAGCGTCGCCACTTGTTCTGCAGTCAATAGATTGGCGAAATCATTAACCAGCCTTGGAGGTGATGGTCTTTCGGGTACATATTTCTCCACCTGGGAAAAAACATGTAAGCCGGAGAGCAGGCATATCAGGACAAGCAATTTCTTCATATCTATTTCCCGAAAACGATTTCATCGGGTAACTCGTTTTTGTCTGTGGGTCCCTGGTAAGGAAAATGCTGGTGCAGGGCTTCGCCCAGATCATTAATGGCCTGGCAAATACCATCTGCCAGGTGATTGACCCTGAAATGTGCCAGCATTTTTGCAACTTCAACCTGCCAGTACTCTTTGCTAACTTTTGAATGAATACCAACATCGCCATAAATGGCTACCTGGTGGTCATCAACAGCAAGGTAAACCAGTGTTGCATTGCGCATGGCTGTATCATACATCTTTAGTTGCTCAAAAATATCCAGCGCACGGTCCAATGCATTCACATATTTACATTTTGATTCTATAAATACACGCACCTCACCACTGGTGCGTTGTTCGGCATGTTTGATTGCCTCAACCAGCTGTTGCTTTTCTGCTTCGCTCAGAAATTCTTTGGTTTTCTTCCAGGGAAATAAATTCACGTTTATCTTATTGTATCCAGGTTAACAGGAGGTGTTCTTGGCGGGGCCTGTTGTTCGGAAAAATCAACATTGGGCGCATTCTGTGTTCCCGGATCGGCTTCGAAATATGGTTTTTCCGCAAACCCGAGAAAGCCTGCATAAAAATTATTGGGAAAAGTTCTGATAGTGGTATTATAATCCTGAGTTGCCTGGTTAAAATCCCTTCTTGATACCTTGATCCTGTTTTCAGTTCCTTCCAATTGAACCTGGAGGCTTCGAAAACCTTCATTGGCTCTTAAGTTTGGGTATTGTTCAACGGTGACCAATAACCGGGAGAGCGCTCCGGATAATTGTGCCTGCGCCTGTTGAAACTGCTGGAAATTTTCTGCAGTTAGGTTTTCAGGATTGATCTGCATGGAGGATGCCCTGGCCCTGGCATTGATCACATCATTCAGAGTTCCCCTTTCAAAATTCGCCTCACCTCTCACCGTACTTACCAGATTGGGAATCAGATCAGATCTTCTCTGATATTCGGCCTGCACATCGGCCCATCTGCCTCTCACATTTTCTTCAAGACCAACAGCACGTTTTTGCAAAGAGATCGCGCCGCAACCCATACAACCACCAACCAGAATCAGAAATCCTACTATTACCAAAATAACCAGTGATGACGTTTTCATTTTTGTTTTTTAAAAAATTTTTGAATATTTAAATTTAACTGATTTAGACAAACAAAATCAATGCATAACTACACATTCCATTCCATATCTAAATGAGAAACGATTGAGAACCGGCTGACACTATTTCATTGCTGCAATTCCTGGCAACTCTTTTCCTTCGAAATATTCCAGCATGGCACCGCCTCCGGTGGATACATAGCTTACTTTATCTGCGAATCCAAACTGGTTAACCGCCGACACACTATCGCCGCCACCGACAAGCGTATAGGCCCCATTGTTGGTAGCATCTGCAACTGCCTGGGCAATGGCTTTTGTGCCGTGCTGGAATTTTGCCATTTCAAAAACACCCATAGGTCCGTTCCATAAAATGGTTTTGGATTGTATGATCACTTTTGAAAAGACCTCGCAGGCAAGTGCGCCAATATCAAGCCCCATCCAGCCATCCGGTATGTTATTACTAAGTGATGATGAAATGCTGGCGTCTTCGGCAAATTGATCGGCGATGATGGAATCTGATGGCAGGTGAATGATAACACCTTTTGCTTTGGCTTTTTCCAGCAGTTCTTTCGCAGTGTCAACTTTATCTTCTTCCAGCAGCGATGATCCGATCGATCCTCCCATGGCCTTGAAAAAAGTATAGGCCATACCACCGCCGATAATGATATCAGTGGCACGGTCAAGCAGGTTTTCAATGATCATGATTTTATCAGAAACCTTTGCTCCCCCGATAATGGCCGTAAAAGGTTTTTCTGAGCTGTGCATGACCTTCTCCGCACTTTCCACTTCACTTTCCATTACCAGTCCAAACATTTTGTTCTCCGGCTGAAAGAATTGTGCGATCACTGCGGTGGATGCGTGTGCACGGTGCGCAGTTCCAAAAGCATCATTCACATAAATGTCGCCCAGCTTTGAAAGTTTTTCTGCAAAAGCTTTGTCGCCTTTTTCTTCTTCTTTGTGAAAACGAAGATTCTCCAGCAACAATACGCCACCTGGTTGTAAGCCTGCTGCTTTATGCTGCGCTTCTTCACCAATACAGTCATTTGCAAAGTCCACTTTGGTTCCCAGTAATTCTGAAAGATGATCTACAAGGTGTTTAAGTGAATATTTTTCTGCAGGACCATCTTTTGGCCTTCCGAAATGCGACATCAGGATCACGCTTCCTCCATCATCCAATATTTTTTTCAGCGTAGGTATGGTGGCACGCATCCGGTTATCATCTGTGATCTGAAATGTTTCATCCAGTGGAACATTAAAATCCACCCTGATCAGCACTTTCTTTCCGGAAAAATTAGAATCACTGAATTTGCTCATGTTGTTATTATGATAAGGATGAAGGTAAATATTTTGATGTTTTTAATTGAGACGTAAATCCGCAACTAAAAATTCAGTCCATTCTAAACAAAAAAGGCTCCGAAGAGCCTTTCATTATTTAATCATTTTTGCAAAGTAGTGTACCGTGCGCACGAGCTGAGAAACATAACTCATCTCATTATCATACCAGCTGACGGTTCTTACGATCTGGTGTTCACCCACAGTTTGCACTTTTGTTTGTGTACCATCGAATAAGCTACCAAACTCGATACCAATGATATCGCTGCTTACAATTTCATCTTCTGTATAACCAAAGCTTTCGTTGGCTGCAGCTTTCATAGCTGCATTGACCTCTTCAACCGAAGTTTTTTTATTTAAAATCACTGTCAATTCGGTAAGAGAACCTGTCAGCGTTGGAACACGCTGTGCAGTACCATCCAGCTTTCCCTTTAATGAAGGAAGCACCAGCCCGATGGCTTTTGCAGCACCTGTACTGTTTGGAACAATATTCTGGGCGGCGGCTCTTGCTCTTCTGAGATCATCTTTCGGGTGAGGAGAATCCTGTGTATTCTGATCGTTGGTATAGGCATGCACGGTTGTCATCAACCCGGTGGCAATACCAAATTGCTCTTCCAGCACCTTGGCCATTGGTGCCAGGCAGTTGGTGGTACAGGAAGCACAGCTGATGACGGTTTCTGAACCATCCAGTATTTCGTGATTGACATTAAAAACAATTGTTTTCAAATCACCGGTAGCGGGGGCAGAGATCACCACTTTTTTGGCACCGGCTTTTATATGAGCTTCCGCTTTTTCTTTATCGGTAAAGAAGCCGGTACATTCCAGTACTACATCCACTTCATGGGTTCCCCAGGGAATCTGTGCAGGATCTTTCTGAGCATAGATCTTTATTTCTTCACCATTTACTGAAATTGAATTTTCTGAAGCCTGTACATCCTGGCCGAAACGACCCTGGGCAGTATCATATTTTAAAAGATGCGCAAGCACTTTTGGACTTGTAAGGTCATTGATCGCTACTACATCAATTCCTTCCATATTATAGATCTGTCTATATACCAACCGGCCTATTCTTCCAAAACCGTTGATGGCAACTTTTACTTTACTCATATATTTTGCTGGTTTGTTTAGCGGGGCGAAGGTAAGAAGATTATGCATTAAGCTAAAGATGGGCCTGGGCCATCAACATCTTAAACAATTTTATTTCTTTTGTATGACAGGTCGCAGGGCTGAGAGCACGGCGGTATCCTGCTTAAATGACCAGTCGAGCGCTTTATAAGAAATAGAATTATCGTTGGCAGCATGAAAAAACACCACGGCTTTTATCGCCGGGTATTTTGAATAAATAGATTCAAAAGCCTCCTTAAACCAGGTCTTGCGTTTTCCACCCACGGCTAGCGATCCAAATTCAGCAACCATAATAGGTTTGCCGTATAAAGAAAGTTCATTATAAGCGTTGTTAATAATATCCGGGAATGCCCACCACTGGCTCCAGGTGGCTACGGTTCCATAGTTCAATCCTGTGAAGCCGATCCAGTCTACAAATTCATGACCTGGATAAAATTGCGCATAGGTGGCATAGGCCGGGTGTGGCGACCAAATCCAGATGGCATTATCCGCCCCAACTGCTCTGAAACGGTTTACCACATGCCTCCACGCATTAATATAATCTTCAGGCAGATTATTCTGTTCACCCCAGGGATAACGGTAAGGATCGTTCATTTCATGTCCCCATCGCAGGAAGAAAGGCATGCCGAACTTTTTGGCATCAACCGCCCATTTATCGATATAGGCATCATATTTTCCTTCAGCAATGGCTTTTAAACCGCCTTTGTTTACATCAGCATTGCCGGAATTGTTATGTACAAAATAGAGCGGGTCAAAATCATTTAGCCAGGGCTCCCAGGTGATCATGGGAATAGAGCCAAGATCATACAGCGCCTGTGCACGCAGGAGTGGAAATACCTGGTCTTTTTTACTGCCCCAGGCTGTATAAATTGAAACAACGGGCAATTTGGTTTTTAAGGAATCTTCAAGCTGTATGATGTTCTCATAAGATTCCTGGGTAGCATCGTCATATGCTCCCAATAAAAGCGTATCAATGGTGTTGATGTATAATTTGTTGTTACGGTAGGCATTGAACCATTCTAAAGCCGCAGACCTTCTCTGTCTTGTATTCAACATTTGATTTTCTGTTCTTGCAATTCCTGCATCAACGCCTGATAAAATATCTTCAAAAGGACCTTTTGATTTGTTGCCAAGGTAAACCATAGCCAGGAAAAAAACGATGCCCAGGATCACTGCGGTAATAACCGCTGTAAACCTTATAACAACAGTTTTCATAAAAATTTTTCTTTTATTGGATGAATGCTTACAGGTTTTTTAACTTGGTCCGCATAGGCATCCAGATCAATTTCATTCCAGGGTTCGCGAGACCTGATATTTTTTGATTCTATTGCAGCGTAGGTGCCACCAAAAGTCATTACAAATCCTATAGTTGCAAAAAGCACCATGCCCCAGATCTCTCCGCTACTCAGCGCAAGCCGGGCTTCGTGCGTAAAATATATTCTCTGTATCACCACAAGGAAAACCGTAAGTATAAACACCGCCTGGTGCAGAAATAATGGCCTCGCAAATCTTGTTAACCCGCGCACCGCTTTTTTTTCTGTTGGAATATAGGGGATGTCTTTATTCAAAATAGACAAAATAAATCCCTTAAAGAAAACAGGCCAGCACGCGAATTTTAAGAACATTCCACGCCAATGTAATCCCCTTTCCATTTTAGGGTGACAAAGCCATTGCTGAACAAATAAATAAATGGTGATAGCAAAAAATGCCATGGGTAGCCAGTGCACAGCGAAATCAATGAAATCCATATTGGCAGGTAAAAATCCAAAAAACAAGAACAGGTAGGGAAAGATCATAAATAGCAACATGGTGAATCCAGAAATATAGTAAGTGCCAATAGTAAAATAAGAAAGCCGTTGCCATGCAGAAAGTCCTTTCCATTGATTTGGCAGTTCGGCAAATAAAACTTCATGAACACCTCTTGACCATTTTAATTGTTGCTTACAAAATGATCCCAGATCTTCCGGTACCAATCCGCGACTTACAATAACGGGTGCATAAATAGATTTCCATCCTTTTCCATGAATTCTTATGGCGGTGATCATATCTTCCGCGAGACCAATGCCATGTCCGCCAATACTTTCAAGTGCCTTCCTGCGAAAGGTGCAGTTTGCACCAATAGCCACAGCGCAATTATATCCGTTCATTCCAATTTGAGTGGGTCCGTAAAAACCATAGGTCTGCTCTGCCGCTGCTTTTGCTGTAAACGAAAGTGGCTGATTATAATAGGCCTGTGCAACCTGTACATACCCTAATTTTTCATCATTGAAGTATCCAAGCACTTCATCAAAGAAATTATCGAAAGGGATGTGATCAGGATCCAGGACAAGGATGATCTCTTCGGTTGTTTTTTTAAGCGCCTCATTTATTTTGCCGGCTTTCGCGCCCTGGTAACCTACCAGTTCCAGCCATACTGCGCCATGTTTTTGCGCTACTTCTTTGTATCGTGGATCCATGGTATCATCGAGTAAATAGGTAGTATGGGGATAGGAAATGCGCGCGCAGGCTTCAAGTGTTTTATCAAACATGCTTAAAGGCTCACCGGGAGAACTGGTAGTGAAAATGGCAACGCTTAGATTCCTCTTTAATGCGGGTGGTTTTGGCGGCACTTTCATGCCCAGGTAAGAGATCCATAACATAACCATCCTGAAAACACCCCACCACATAATACCACTTAATACAATAAAGAGTGCCAGTGAAGCAATATGTTCTTCCCTGAACCACCAGTTAAAAAATCGTGCAATAGATAAACAACCTGCAACAACAAGTGCGGCGAGTAATGCTTTGGACCAAACATTCGGAGGTTGTACCCGTCGTGATTTCCATACTGTAGGATCCAGGAAACTTTTCATTTTATAAACCGATATGCCAAACCAAGATTTACGAGGTGGCTGTTATAAAAAAGCAGGCTGTTGAAGTTATAGTTTCCGTGAAGCATAATTTTCCTGTTCAGCGCAGCATTCAAACCTGCCTGCAGCTCGAAGGGCGTATAGTTATGTGGATGAAAAGTTTTTGTGATACTAAACTGGCTGCCATTTTTATCGAGCATGAGATAAGGATTCAAGGCCTTTCCTAAAACAGCCGCACCTGCTTTGAACTGCAGGTTGATCGTTTTTGAAAGTGAGGAGCGTATCAAGAGCAGTAAGGAATGCACATGCTGATCCATGGGTGTAAAATAGGGATCATAAACACCTTCCACCTGGGTAAGCGGAGGCTGACTGGAAGCAATTTCGTTTAGAGACTTAGCAGGAATGAACTTATTTATTTCTGCATTGGCATAACTATAAGCATATCCACCCTGCAAACGAAAAGTCTGATTGCTTATGATCGGAAAGAGGAACCAACCAAAGAGGTTATTTATTTTATTGCCATCTTCAAATGATTGCAGCAGGTATCCTGCTTCTCCTGTCCACTTATCATTTTTGTTATATCCTAATCCAACGCCAGCAGTGGTATAGGTGAAAGGATTGTTGATACTGGCGAGTGTGTACTGGTAGGGTTGCATTGACACATGCAGATGAGCATTAAGATTTGGAGAAAACTTTTGGGTGAATTTTAATGCCCCAATCAAAAAATTTTCCTGTCCTGAATTAAAAAAGCCTGCTTCCACATTCAATAAAGTTTTTGCAAAGTTGAACCTGAAAGTATTTCCTGCAAGAAGCGAATAAGTTTGATTTTTTACTTTTGTATCCTTACCATATTGATTGTCGGCAAACGTGAATTTTAGTGCTGGAGCAAATCGTTTCGAAGCCAGCCATCCCGCAGTAACCAGGAGCTGCTTTCTGTTCAGTTCCTGGTCATCTGACAGAAGGGACCCTTCCAGTGAAATGTTTGGTGCGTGTGTAAATTCGATTGCAGATTTTAATTGTAAAGCTTCTGCATGAGTGGGTTCTTTTTTTAAAACAGCAACCAATTTTTCTTTTGCTGCGCCAGGTTCAGTATTCCAGAAATGCATATAGGCAAGCAGCATATTGGCCCTGGCATTGCCTGGTTCCTTAGCAATATAATGTTCAAGTACCGGTTTTGACTCCTTGAATTTTCCTATTTCCCAAAGCATTTCACCATAGCTTAAAGCCAGGCCATGAACTCCCGGGAAATCTTTAATGGCTTTTTCATATATTTCTTCAGCCTCAGAAAAATTTTGCATCCAGTAATTCACCTGGGCATGCAGCCATAATGCATACACATTATGGTTTGCCATGTTATAAACCTTCAACAGTTCATGTGCATCTTCATAACGTTTTTGCATAGCCAGCGATCGGGCGTATTCAACCGTATCAATAGATTTTTTTTGGGAAAAGCCTGTATAGGAAAAAGCAAAAAGGCAAAGCAGGAATAGCTTCTTTTTCAGGTTCACTGGATTGGATTTTGATCAAACACATAGCTAACCTTTAAAATGAGTTATGCCATGGACTTACAATATAATAATAAAACGCCCTTACTTTAAATGAATTTACATATTGTCCTGATTAATCAGGGAAATTGCTTAAAGAATTCTTCATTCAATATATGTAGGAAATTCTTTTTATAACCCTACAAGGGGAACCGTCATTGTAAGCGCAGCTGAATTGCCCCGTCATTGCGAGCGCAGCGAAGCAATCTCCGGGGGACGGTTTAGGCGGCTTAGCGCCTTTGCGGCAAAAAGGTATAACGATTGCGACCAATATTGTGTTCCTTCAATCTATTGATGACATCAAGAGACATTCCCGTATAGCGGGCCCCGTCTGACCTGCTTTCTAAAACATAGACGTATACCATAAAAAAAGCCCCAAAATGTGGGGCGATTATTCGTACCGCGTACGGGATTCCCTGCCTGACTGCGTCACGCAGGCAGGGAACCCCTATTACCTCCGTGAAGTTTATCCAGCCATTTCCTGCCAGCAGCAGTCTTCAAATATTTTTCATGTTTACGTCCCTCTTCCCATGAGTGAAAAGCTTCAGAGCAATAGATTATCTCCCAGGGAACATGAGCCTTAGTATAACGATTGCGACCAATATTGTGTTCCTTCAATCTATTGATGACATCAAGAGACATTCCCGTATAGCGGGCCCCGTCTGACCTGCTTTCTAAAACATAGACGTATACCATAAAAAAAGCCCCAAAATGTGGGGCGATTATTCGTACCGCGTACGGGATTCGAACCCGTATTACCTCCGTGAAAGGGAGGCGTCCTAGCCCTTAGACGAACGCGGCTCGTTTTTGGGAGGGCAAAGATAGGTGCCAGTGAATATGGTTCCAAAAAATTTTAATCTTAGTTCTCTTGAGCTGTGCTTTCCTTAACCCAGTCCCGTTTCTGAATGCAGGTCGGGTACAATCACATCCGCGAAACCCTTTTTAACCAGGCGATCACGAAATGCAGCCTGCACCTCGTACTCTCCATGAACCAGGAAAAGCTTTTGCACCGCCTTCATATCCTGGCAGGCAAGCCACTGGAACATGTCTTCATAATCACCATGAGCACTCATACTTTTAATGGCACTGATCTCCGCATTGATTTCATGCGGCACACCAAAAATTTCTATTTCCTTTCGTCCTTCCTGAAGCCTTGCACCAAGTGAACGCGGCTCGCAATAACCTGTCATCAGTATTCCATTTCTTGAATTTTCCACGGTATTAGAAATATGGTGCTTCACCCTTCCTGCTTCCGCCATGCCACTGGCAGAAATGATCACACAGGGCTCCTTCCGGTAATTCAATTGTTTTGAAGCTTCTACAGATTCTATATAGCGCAGCCCCTTAAAATGAAAAGGGTCGCTGTCTTCTTTCATAATCTTTTGAAGATGCCTGTTAAAGTATTCGCTGTGATTTTTTACGATCTCTGTTACTTTCAGGCTTAATGGACTGTCCAGAAAATAATCCAGGTCGGGCAAACGGTTTTCCAGCTCCAGCTGGTTGAATGCAAACAGGATTTCCTGGGTTCTTCCCAGGCTGAAAGCGGGAATAATGAGTTTTCCTTTTTTTTGGATACAGGTTTTTGTAACCATTTCCAGCAAATGATCAATAGATGTTTTTACATCTTCATGCAAACTGTTTCCATAAGTAGATTCCAAGATTATAAAATCTGCCTGCGGAAAAACCTGGGGTGATTTCAATATCACATCCCTGTATCTGCCAATATCACCGCTAAAACTGAGCTGGCGTGTTTTACCATCTTCAGTAATTTTTAAATGAACCGCAGCGCTTCCGATAATATGTCCTGCATCGGTAAACAGCACCTCCACTCCTTCTATTACCGGTTCCCAGGTTCCGTAACCAGCCTCAACAAACTGGTCAAGGCAGGCCACTGCATCATCAATGGTATATAAAGGCTGGGCAAGGGGTTTCCCCTGCACCTTGCTGCTTTTATTGTGGTATTGGGTATCAGACTGCTGAATCTGTGCTGAATCTCTCAACAAAACCGCTACGAGCTCCTTTGTAGCTGGTGTACAGAAAATTTTTCCTGAAAATCCTTCCTTATATAACCGAGGTATGAGCCCGCAATGGTCAATATGCGCATGAGACAAGATCATTGCAGAAACCGATGCAGGATCAAAGCCAAAAGTCCTGTTCAGGGTGTCGGTATCCTTTCCCATTCCCTGGAACATGCCGCAATCAAGCAAAATTTTTTTTCCATTTTTCAAACTGACCAAATGTTTCGAGCCTGTTACCGTTCGTGCTGCTCCGTGAAAAGAAATCTTCATTGATTTTTTTTATATGTAATTATAAGATGTGTTTCATATCGTCAGCTCTTTTGTTTAAACGACCAGGTGATCCAGAATTCGGCAACCAGTTCTCCCTTATCATTATAGCCTGAGGAAATTGCACGAACGGTTTGGGCCACACCCGTAACTTTTGCCAGGTCAATGCTGTCGCCGATCTCCCTGCCGGCTTCGCAAATGAACTTTGTTATGCCAACAGCACGTTTATGAAAATTACCTTCTATCGCCACTACAAGCATGGAAATTTTCGGCACCTGCCCGTAGGTATGGCCCATAGCCAAAATGCCGGTAGTCATTTCTGCTGCCATGGAAAGGCAGGCAAAATAGGTGGATCGGAAAGGATTGCGCGTAAACCATTTATAAGGGATCGAAACTTCACAGCGGTTTTCACCAGCATCATTCAGCTTTAAGCCTGAAAAATAGGCAGCCGGCAGGTTTTTAAGCAGGAAAAACCGGAATTTTAAGGGATTCCGGACCAGTGAATGAAAGTCATTTTTGGTTTCGTGCTGAACAGCATTCATAACCTAAGTTAGCGTAAATAACAGCAGGGAGGGTGAGATAACAAGTGGTTTTAAATAATTAATTAACCTAATCCTGACAGTTCATGCATCTATAAATGGAAATATTTCGTCAAATTTGGAAACTCAAAATTTAAGTATGAAAAAGTTATTCCTCATTGCCTTTCTTGGATCTTCCATTGTAGCCATAGCCCAGACGCCTGGAGCCATTCATTTTAAAAAGGGTCAGAAACTTGAAATTGTAACTGAAACAAAAAAGGCGACCAGTATGGATTTCATGGGTCAGTCTATGGAAAACAAAGTGAATTCCACCGTTACAGAAAGTTATGACGTGGAGAACATGACAGATAATGCTGCCACCATTGAATACAAAGTAAAACGTGTATTGGTAACTGCAGAAGGAATGGGAAGAACAGAAAGCTTTGATTCTGAAAAAGAAGGCGACCGTAAAGGTGAATTGGGAAAAATGTTGGAAAAGGGTTTAAAAAATAAATACACCATGGAGGTTGACAAATCCGGTAACATCATTGCCGTAAAAGCTGATGATGACAATCCACATGCTAAAAGAACGCCGGAAGAAGAAGCAGTTTCTGAAATGCTTGCCATGCAATTTGGATTGAATTTTGGATTACCTAAAACGGGAAGTTCCAGCATATTCAAATTACTTCCCGGAAAGGCATTGACTACCGGTGAAACCTGGACAGAAAATACAGATGTCAACGGAGTTAAAAAAACCGCTAATTATAAGGTAGCCAGCATTACTGATGAAGACATCATCATTGATTTTACGGAAGAAAGTACGATCAACACCAAGCAGGACATGATGGGTGCTGAAGCCATTATTACCGGCAATGAAAAATCTAATGGTAGAATTACATTAGACAAATCAACGGGAATCTTTAAATCAAAAACATTTACAAAAGAAAGCAAGGCAAATATTGAGGCCCAGGGAATGTCAATTCCAACAACGGATAAAACTACAGTTACAGTTACTGTTAAAGGATAATCTCAAATAATCTTATAAAAAAAAGTCCGAAGAAATCCTTCGGGCTTTTTTTATGAATTGAAATTCTATAATACTTCCACCTGGTTCTTTAACAGGTCTTCAAAAACATCTCTTTTCCGGATGAGCAAATGTTTACCGTCTTTAACCAGTACTTCGGCTGGCTTTAACCGTGAGTTGAAGTTGGAACTCATTTCAAAACCATAAGCACCTGCATTGTAAAAAACAAGAAAATCGCCTTCGCGCACTTCATTCAATTTCCTGTCCCATGCAAAAGTGTCGGTTTCGCAAATATGTCCTACAACCGTATAAATGCGTGGATTGCCTTCCGGGTTGGTAATATTTTCAATCCGGTGATAAGATTCATACATCATCGGTCGGATCAGGTGGTTGAACCCACTGTTCACTCCAACAAAAACAGTCGCTGTGGTTTGCTTGATGACGTTACATTTTGTAATAAAATAACCTGCTTCACTTACAAGAAATTTCCCCGGTTCAAACCAAACCTCCAATTCCCTTCCCTTTTCCGCACTGTATTTTTTAAAAGCTTCTGTTACTTTTTCTCCGAGGTCATATACATCTGTTCTTACATCATTTTCATGATATGGCACTTTAAAGCCACTACCCAGGTCAACAAATTTCAGCTCCGGAAAGTGATCTGCCAGTTCAAACATGATCTCGAGGCCGGCAAGAAACACGCTGACATCTTTTATATCGCTGCCGGTATGCATGTGAATCCCTGTAACATGGATGCCTGTTGTTTTAATGATCCTTTCAATGTGACGCATCTGGTGAACAGAACTGCCAAATTTGGAATCAATATGGCCCGTTGACATTTTATAATGCCCGCCACCCATGATGTGCGGGTTAAACCTGATGCAGATAGGATAGCTTCCACCATATTTATTTCCAAACTGCTCCAGTATCGAAATATTATCGATGTTCAGGTTCACACCAAGTTCCTTTCCTTCTTCAATTTCTGAAAGATCAACACAATTAGGTGTGAACAATATATTTTCAGGAGCAAAACCCGCCTTCAAACCCAGTTGTACTTCATTGATGCTGACACAATCCAGCCCGGCGCCTAGTCCCTGTATATACCTTAAGATATTAATGTTGGTTAAAGCTTTGCACGCATAAAAAAATCTGGAAGGGCAACCCTTAAATGCCTTTTCAAGGTGCTGGTATTGTTCCTCGATCTTTTCCGCATGATAAACGTAAACCGGAGTGCCAAATTCTTTTCCGATAGCAACCAGTTCAGCATTAGAGATAGTCTGAGCCATAATTTGAGTGAAATTTTATTGGGGCGATCTTTCTTCGTCTTCCTGTTCCTCTTCATCACCAGGAGATGCATCATCATGAGCAGTATCATCTATGTTATCGTCCTGCTGATCTTCGTTTTCATTCGCTGCAGCATCACCTAATTGTTGATCCTCTTCATCAGAAACAAATTCATCAGAAATTGATTCGTCTGGTTCAGCTTCATCAGAAACTGATTCATCAGATACAACTTCATTTTCGAAGGCATGTCCATTTACATAACCTTCAGGTTCGGGTGCATCTTCCGAAGCAATCAGTTCACCAATATCAGAAACGGCAAGCACTTCACTTTGTTCAAAATCTGTATGATGAATGACGGTTGGTTCCACCACCTGGTCGGCAAGCACTTCCCTAATCTTTGGCAGATCTTCTGGTGAATTGATTCCAAAATAATCCATGAAAGTTTTAGACGTAGCGTAGATCAATGGATGCCCGGGAAGTTTTTCATTGCGGCCGCTGATCAAGATCAGTTCTTTCTCCAGTAATTTTTGCACTGCGTAATCACTGCTCACACCACGAATGGATTCGATCTCTCCTTTTGTTACCGGTTGCTTGTAGGCAATGATGGCTAGTGTTTCCAACGCTGCTGCTGACAATCGTTTTAAAAACTTTTCTCCATTCAGCTGCGCAACGGTTTTATGGTATTCCTTTTTTGTAAGGAACTGCCATCCACCACCGCTTTGCCTTACATCAAAAGGGTAAAACTCGGAATCGTATTTTTCTACGATTCCTTCCAGCGCGGCATCTACCTGTTCCACAGCGATCTTGTCTTCCATAAACCCAAAAGCCTGGTTGATCAGCTCAGTGATTTCCGCTGCTGTCAATGGTTTATCGCTTGCAAAAATGAGCGATTCAATATGTGGAATGAGGTTCGAAATTTCCATTATGCTGGTGCTTGTACCGGTTGAAAATATATAAGTTTCAGCAACCTTACCAATTAAGCCTGGTGATATTTAATTTTAACCTTGTAATGCTGCGGCACCACTTACAATCTCTGTAAGTTCTGTTGTAATGGCTGCCTGCCTTGCACGGTTATAAGATATCTTCAGATTGCGCAATATCTCATTTGCATTTTCACTTGCCTTATCCATTGCAGTCATCCGGGCACCATGCTCAGAGGCATGCGCATCCAGTACAGCTTTAAATAATTGCGTATTCAGGATCTTGGGCATCAGCTCCGCGATCAGTTCTTCTATATTCGGATCAAATATAAAATCTGCCTTGATGGTGTTTTCTGTTTGTTTTGATTTTTGAATAGGCAGAAACTGTTCTGAAACAAAACCCTGGGTAGCTGCATTTTTAAATTCGCTGTACACCACTTCAATTGCATCAAACTCCTTGTTCATATAAGCCTGAACTGCAGCTTGAGAAGCCTGCTGAACAGATTCAAAAGAAAGATTCAGGAAAATATCTTTATGGGTATCCGTAACCGAAAAACCATTTTTCAAAAAATGCTCATAGCCTTTCTTGCCCATACTCCAGATGGTGATGCTCTTTTTACCATGCTGCACATGGTATTTATCATTTATAAGTTGCCTGGCTTTTTTAATGACATTCGCATTATAGGCTCCTGCGAGTCCACGATCCGAGGTGATAACGATCAGCAAAACCTTTTCAACCGGTCTTTGGGCAGAAAGCGGATTGCCACCTTCCAATTCCGTACTGCTCACAATATTGCTCAGCATTTCCTGGAGTTTGCGTGCATAAGGGCGCATTTGAATAATGGCATCCTGTGCACGGCGTAATTTGGCCGCACTTACCATTTTCATAGCCTTGGTGATCTGCTGTGTGCTTTGAACTGATTTGATCCTGTTACGTACCTCTTTTAACTGGCCAGCCATAGTTTTTATTTAGGTTTAATAAAGCAGCCGGAATGCATGCTTTCTTCGGGCCGCAAAGGTAGGGCAGCAGGGCTAAATATCCATATTTACCTTGCCTCATTAAAAACTTATCCTGATTTATTATGGAACCAGCAGAAATTCCCGGTTCAGTCCATAAGTGGTAGTAAGCACGCCTCGATGCGGGCCAAATTGCAAAACCTGCTCATCTTCCCTGAAAATCTCCATCATTACCGGCCCTTTACTGAGTTTGGAAAGCATTCTTTCCGTCACCTTCAGGCTGCCATCCCTGACCATTACAGGTTCATTCACATCATTGGTGGTAAAAGAGGTATCGACAAGGGAAAGGTTCACCCTTACTTCGTCTTCCGGCATATCTTCCAGTCGCAGTTCAAAAGCACCGGAGGAGATTTCTTCCATCAGGTTGTGCGAAAGACTGAATGCATAATATTCAAATTCCTGTTCATAAGCTTTCCCTTCCGGGGAGGTAAATCTGAGTCGATGCTTACCACCGAATCCTTCAAGTGGAAAGGAAATTTCATAAAATATTCCTGAAAAGCCTGCACTGTCTGGCTGTAACAATTCACCATCCAGTTCCAGCATGGCAGGTGGTTCCAGGAGTATCGCTTCTCCATTGGGTCCGTGTGAACGCACCTGCAGCAGGCAGGTTACCGTTTCTTTTTCTTCATCTCCCCAGATCTTTATTTCTATGTAAAGGGGTATTCCGGCACCTTCCATTTGGGGCGACTGGTCCTGGTTATTATTACAGGAAGCAACAATGACAGGTAAGATCATCCAAAGCAGGTATCGAAGCAATTTCATGCAGGGTGATTTCAGATGAAAGGGAAAAATACAGTAATCTGGTTAATTATAACATGCGTGGACCGCACGGGCATACAGGAGCGCAAATTGATTTATCTTTGACGCCCTGTCAAAATGGCCCTTAAAATTATTAGCACCTTTTTTGACAAAAAATCTTCTATCAAATAAATAATGAATCCCAATAACTAGTTTATGATTGGTTTTTTCTCCAAAATTTTCGGCGGCAGCAAATCTGAAAAGGATGTACGGACGGTGATGCCACTTGTTTCAAAGATCAATGACAACTTCAAAACCTTTCCATCATTATCAAATGATGAATTAAGAAATAAAACCCAGGAGTTTCGCAAAAGGATCAATGATCATGTAAAAGACATTGAACAGAAGATCATTGATACGAATAATAAAGCGGAGCAACTTGATTTTAATGACCTAACGGGCAAGGATGCCATTTACCAGGAGGTTGATGATCTGAAAAAAGAAAGGGACGACAAAATTGAAGAAGTTCTGAAAGAATTGTTGCCCGAAGCTTTTGCAGTGGTAAAAGAAACTGCCCGCCGTTTTAAAGAAAATACGCAACTGGTTTCTGCTGCAACCGATCTTGATCGCGAACTGAGTGTAAGGAAAGAACATATAACCATTGAAGGCGACCAGGTTACTTATACAAATACCTGGAAAGCAGCCGGTGGTGAGGTTACCTGGAACATGGTGCATTATGATGTTCAGCTTATTGGTGGTGCAGTACTGCATTCAGGGAAGATCGCTGAAATGGCAACCGGAGAAGGAAAAACCCTCGTGTCAACACTTCCTGCCTATTTAAATGCACTTGCAGGTGAAGGCGTGCATATTGTAACTGTAAATGATTACCTGGCCCGACGCGACAGCGAATGGAACGGCCCAATTTTCGAATGGCTCGGACTCCGCGTTGATTGTATAGACAAACACCAGCCCAACAGCGAAGAAAGACGCAAAGCCTATGCTGCCGATATTACCTACGGCACCAACAATGAATTTGGTTTTGATTACCTGAGAGATAATATGGTGCATGCACCCGAAGAAATGGTACAGCGCAAACACCATTTTGCCATGGTGGATGAGGTGGACAGCGTGTTGATCGATGATGCGCGAACGCCCCTGATCATTTCAGGACCCGTACCAAGAGGTGATGACCAGCAATACCATATTCTGAAACCGCGTGTTCAGCAACTGGTGGAAGCACAGGAAAGGATCGTGCGCCAGAATCTGAATGAAGCAAAAAAGAAATTCAGTGAAGGTGATGATGACCCGAAAAGTGGCGGATTGGTTTTATACCGCGCCTTCAGAGGATTGCCCAAATACGGTCCGCTTATTAAATTTCTCAGTGAACCTGGCATCAGGGTGAAATTGCAGAAAGCTGAAAACTATTACATCGGCGACCAGCAACGCAATATGCATATTGTGGATGAAGACCTGTTGTTTCACATTGATGAAAAAAACAAGAATGTAGATCTAACCGACCAAGGTCTGCAGATGATCACAAAAGCTGGTGAAGACCCGGAATTTTTTATCCTTCCCGACATCAATATCAAACTCGCTGAAATAGAAAAAGCCGATACTTCGCCGGAAGAAAAACTGCAGCAGAAAGAAACCATTCTAAATGAATATTCTCAGAAAGCAGATCGCATTCATTCCGCGCAGCAATTGCTGAAAGCCTATTCACTTTTTGACAAAGACGTGGAATATGTGGTGATTGAAGGACAGGTAAAGATCGTTGATGAACAAACCGGCCGTATCATGGAAGGCCGCCGGTACAGTGATGGATTACACCAGGCCATTGAAGCCAAAGAAAATGTAAAGATCGAAGCGGCTACGCAAACCTATGCCACGGTTACACTCCAGAATTATTTCCGTATGTACCACAAGCTGGCAGGTATGACCGGAACAGCTGAAACAGAAGCATCAGAATTATGGAGTATCTATAAGCTCGATGTGGTAAACATTCCGACCAACATTCCTGCGGTGAGAATGGATCACCAGGACAAAGTATATAAGACCAAGCGCGAAAAATTTGGTGCCGTAATTGAAGAAGTGGAAGCCCTGCGCGAAGCAGGACGTCCGATTCTTGTTGGTACTACTTCGGTTGAGGTAAGTGAATTATTGAGCAGGATGCTTACTGCCAAAAAAATTCCGCATAATGTTTTGAATGCAAAACAACACGCGCGTGAAGCACAGGTGGTAGCAGAAGCCGGACTTGCAGGCGCAGTGACCATTGCCACCAATATGGCTGGTCGTGGTACCGACATCAAACTCGGACCAGGTGTGAAAGATGCAGGAGGACTAGCCATTATCGGCACGGAAAGACACGAATCGCGTCGTGTGGACAGGCAGTTAAGAGGTCGAGCGGGAAGACAGGGTGATCCGGGAACCTCACAATTTTATGTATCGCTCGAAGATGATTTGATGCGCATGTTCGGAAGTGAAAGAATCGCAGGGCTAATGGACAGGTTTGGGTATAAAGCAGGTGAAGTGATCCAGCACAGCATGATCACCAAATCAATTGAAAGGGCGCAGAAGAAAGTAGAAGAGAACAACTTTGGTATCCGTAAACGTTTGCTGGAGTATGATGATGTAATGAACAAGCAAAGAAATGCCATCTATGAAAGAAGGAACCACGCCCTGTTTGGCGACCGGCTTGCCCTTGATATTGACAACGCATTTTTTGTAGTTGCAGAAGACATCATCAATTCAAACCGCGAAGGTGATGATTTTGAAAACTTCAAGCTGGCCTGCATTATGAATTTTGGAATTGCTACCAATATTACCAGCGAAGCATTCAAATCAACAGATGTGAATTCACTTGCTGATCAATTGTATGTGGAAGCAATGGAAAGCTACCAGCGACATAAAGTTGATGTAAGCACCAAAGCTGTTCCGGTATTTAAAAACATCAGGCAATCGCAGGGACAGCATATAGAAAATGTGGTGGTCCCTTTTTCTGACGGCAGAAAGGGAATTAATGTACTGACCAATCTTGATAAAACGCTTCAGTCAGATGGCAAAGAACTTACTTATGCCATGGAGCGAAATATAACCCTTTCCATTATTGATGATGCATGGAAAGAACACCTGCGGGCAATGGATGATCTGAAGCAAAGTGTTCAAACTGCTTACCTCGAACAAAAAGATCCGCTGGTAATTTACAAAGTCGAAGCTTATAATTTATTCAGAAGGTTGAGCAGTGAAGTGAACAGGGAGATCGTTTCCTTCCTTTGTCATGCCCAGCTACCGGTACAGGAAGAAGTGCCCACGCTGCGTGAAG
The DNA here is from genome assembly GCA_002050435.1 of Chitinophagales bacterium 33-2. Lineage (GTDB taxonomy): Bacteria > Bacteroidota > Bacteroidia > Chitinophagales > Chitinophagaceae > Flavisolibacter. The sequence goes on from MWYV01000006.1 coordinate 25,675, forward strand.
GCAGGCAGCAGAAAACAGACATGAGTAATTTGCGGGCGAACAAAGATGAAATTGATGCGGCGGGTGATGATTATGCTGCAAATGAAAAAGATTATTTTGACCCCACTGGCAATGTAGCGGTTAAGCAGGAACCTATTAAAGTGGGACCCAAGATCGGCCGGAACGATCCTTGTCCCTGCGGGAGCGGTAAAAAGTTCAAGAACTGCCACGGGAAAGAAAGCTGACCAGTTGTTTTGCGTTAATTCATAAGAATGTAACATGCTATATTCTCTTCGCAGGATGAAGTTGGAAGATGCTGAAAGCATTTCCGCTTTGTCGAAGCAGCTGGGTTATGGATTAGATGTTGATGAAACAAAAGATTTGATTGGGCTCGTCAACAATCACCCTGATCATATTGCACTAGTGATCGCTGATGAAAAAAAGCAGATTGGCTGGATTCATGCTTTTAAAACTTTAAGAATTGAAAGCAAACCATTCATTGAGATCGGAGGTTTGGTAGTTGATGAAAATTACAGAGGAAAAGGCGTGGGTAAACTGCTGATAAATGCCATAAAAAACTGGTCAGAACAAGAAGAGATCAGCACGATAAGAGTAAGGTGCCATACCAAAAGAAAGGAAGCACATTTGTTTTACAATAAGCTCGGCTTCTCAGAAAGCAAGGAACAAAAGATCTTCGAAATAAGGATATAAAGAGGCTGTATTAAAAAGAAAATGAAGGCGACGAGGATGGCTTAAATAAAACTTCCATCACCTACCCGAATAAAAAGAGGCTGTCTTGGACTTTGAGACAGCCTCTATTATATTTACCTGATCTGTCCCCTGATAGATCCCTGGGGATACCAAACAGTATGAATATTTACATATAACGCATCGTTCATCAATGTATTGTACTGGCTTTGCGTAAGCTGGATAGTTTTGTTCTTACCAAAATCAGCAGCACTGGAGGCCAGGCCAATAGCGACACCACCGTTCACGCCTGCAGCTCCAAAGTGAATGTGTGCGGCTGTCAGCATATCACCATCATCGAGCTTTTGAACAATGAGTTTGTAATGCAGTTTCATGTCACTCGTAAGCCTGAAAATGGCGAGACCCATTGATTCAGAATCAGTATTGGCTTCAACTGATGAAAGCTGAACAACCTGCGTCCAAACAACCTTACCCTGCGCATAAGTTTGATTTGCAAAAGAAAGAAACAGAATAGACAGAAAACTAAATAAAATAAACTTTTTCATAATTTGTGGTTTAAGAGTTCATTGTAAATACGTACAAACCACCTGAAAGGTTTTAATATTTTTAAAAATCTTTCAACTTGTATTTATGCTGGTAACGTTCATTCAGTTGTTTATGTTTATTATCCAGGTCAATCTTTCTTCCCTGTATATAAGCATCCGTTACAATACTCGTCCGCATATCCAAAATGTCTCCTTCACTGATCACGATGTTTGCATCTTTTCCAACCTCGATGCTGCCTGCTTTATCATCAATGCCCAGTATCCTGGCAGCATTCAGTGTGATGGCTTGTAATGCCTGTTCTTTTGTCAAACCATAATTGGCAGCGGTACCGGCATTGAAAGCCAGGTTTCTTCCCCTGGTTTGCGCATCATTATCGGAAATACAATAAACAACACCTGCTTTTTGAAGTGCTGCTGCTGTTTTATATGGCTGATCCACATCATCATCCGGAAGTGTTGGTAAGCTATGCATCTGGCTTAGAATCACCGATACGCTATTTTGCTTTAGCAGGTCAGCGATCTGCCAGCTGTCACTTCCCCCTACAATAACCACATCAAAACCAAACTCTTTTACAAAATCAAGTGCAATAAGCATTTGTTTTACTGTGTTGGCATGTACATACAGCTTCTGCTTTTTAAAAAGCAGATTGGCTGGATTCATGCTTTTAAAACTTTAAGAATTGAAAGCAAACCATTCATTGAGATCGGAGGTTTGGTAGTTGATGAAAATTACAGAGGAAAAGGCGTGGGTAAACTGCTGATAAATGCCATAAAAAACTGGTCAGAACAAGAAGAGATCAGCACGATAAGAGTAAGGTGCCATACCAAAAGAAAGGAAGCACATTTGTTTTACAATAAGCTCGGCTTCTCAGAAAGCAAGGAACAAAAGATCTTCGAAATAAGGATATAAAGAGGCTGTATTAAAAAGAAAATGAAGGCGACGAGGATGGCTTAAATAAAACTTCCATCACCTACCCGAATAAAAAGAGGCTGTCTTGGACTTTGAGACAGCCTCTATTATATTTACCTGATCTGTCCCCTGATAGATCCCTGGGGATACCAAACAGTATGAATATTTACATATAACGCATCGTTCATCAATGTATTGTACTGGCTTTGCGTAAGCTGGATAGTTTTGTTCTTACCAAAATCAGCAGCACTGGAGGCCAGGCCAATAGCGACACCACCGTTCACGCCTGCAGCTCCAAAGTGAATGTGTGCGGCTGTCAGCATATCACCATCATCGAGCTTTTGAACAATGAGTTTGTAATGCAGTTTCATGTCACTCGTAAGCCTGAAAATGGCGAGACCCATTGATTCAGAATCAGTATTGGCTTCAACTGATGAAAGCTGAACAACCTGCGTCCAAACAACCTTACCCTGCGCATAAGTTTGATTTGCAAAAGAAAGAAACAGAATAGACAGAAAACTAAATAAAATAAACTTTTTCATAATTTGTGGTTTAAGAGTTCATTGTAAATACGTACAAACCACCTGAAAGGTTTTAATATTTTTAAAAATCTTTCAACTTGTATTTATGCTGGTAACGTTCATTCAGTTGTTTATGTTTATTATCCAGGTCAATCTTTCTTCCCTGTATATAAGCATCCGTTACAATACTCGTCCGCATATCCAAAATGTCTCCTTCACTGATCACGATGTTTGCATCTTTTCCAACCTCGATGCTGCCTGCTTTATCATCAATGCCCAGTATCCTGGCAGCATTCAGTGTGATGGCTTGTAATGCCTGTTCTTTTGTCAAACCATAATTGGCAGCGGTACCGGCATTGAAAGCCAGGTTTCTTCCCCTGGTTTGCGCATCATTATCGGAAATACAATAAACAACACCTGCTTTTTGAAGTGCTGCTGCTGTTTTATATGGCTGATCCACATCATCATCCGGAAGTGTTGGTAAGCTATGCATCTGGCTTAGAATCACCGATACGCTATTTTGCTTTAGCAGGTCAGCGATCTGCCAGCTGTCACTTCCCCCTACAATAACCACATCAAAACCAAACTCTTTTACAAAATCAAGTGCAATAAGCATTTGTTTTACTGTGTTGGCATGTACATACAGCTTCTGCTTTTTATCATAAAGATTTTTTACCGATTCAAACATCAGGTTTGTGGAACGTCCGCCGGTTTCTGCATGATAGGCTTTAGCTTCCCTGAAAAAAGATTTCAACCCGTCTATTTTTTCAAGACCTTCTTTCACCGGATCTGTTTCGGGTCTGCCGGCAGCACCGCCAAAACGTGGACGAGCCATTAGCAATGGAAGATAAACATGCAGACCTCCATCTTTTTTATAAGCTGCATCTTCCCAGTCCCATGCATCCATCTGCACCACACTGGACTGACCTGCAACAAAACTACCCTGGGGTACAATATTGGAGATCAGGATTCCATTGGATCGTAAGGTGTTGATCACTTTCGAATCTGAGTTATAAGCAACAATGGCGCGAATATTCGGATTCATATCTCCCATTTCCTGCACATCATTGCTGGCTCTCACCGCGCCAATTTCAACAAGCCCAAGATTACTCACCGTGGAGATCAAACCAGGGTAAACATGTTTTCCCTGTGCATTTACCTGGGAAGCACCGGCAGGTATGGTAACAGATGTACCTACAGCAGCAATTTTTCCATTGGTGATGACTATGGAAGCATTATTCAAAACCTGGCCATTGCCAACATGAACCGTTGCATTGGTAATTACAATGGAGCCTTCCTGTTTAGGCGTAGGATAAACATTTTCCTGTGCATCTACTGCAATGGCCGTAAACAACAGGATATATAAAATGAGTTTTTTCATTTGTTTGTTTTTTCTGGTTAATCTTCAAGGTCGATGGTTAAAAGTCCGTGGCTGTGCTGGTGATCAAAACAACTGTGCATCACCTGGTAACTTGGTATTGCTGCCTGTGTGGGCGCCCCACTTCTTTTTTCCCCTACCATTTTTTTCACAAGCCTGTTTCGCTCGGAATCAACGAGTAACTGCAACTGTTCGTCTTTTTGCCTGTCGAAATAAACGATACCATCCACGATCGTATATAAAGCTTTGGCATAAATGCTCAGCGGATGTTCGCTCCATACTACCACATCACCATCTTTCCCTGCTTTCAAACTTCCCACCTTATCATCTACCCTTAACATTTTTGCTGCGTTCAGTGTTACCATTTTAAATGCCTCCTCTTCAGATAAACCACCATACTTTACTACTTTGGCTGCTTCCTGGTTCAACCTGCGCGCCATTTCTGCATCATCTGAATTCAGCGCAACATTTAAACCCATGCGGTGCATGATGGCTGCGTTATAAGGAATGGCATCCTGAACTTCCATCTTATAAGCCCACCAGTCTGAGAACGTAGAAGCATTGGCGCCATGATCTTTCATTTTATCTGCAACCTTATACCCTTCCAGGATGTGCGTTAACGTATTAATCTTATAACCCATCATATCTGCGACACGAATCGCGCTTGTAATTTCACTTTGCACATAAGAGTGGCAGGTGATGTGTCTTTCTCCGTTCAGTATTTCTACAAGTGCATCCAGTTCAAGGTCGCGGCGCGGTGGTACAGATCCTTTTTTATTTTTATTCCCTTCATAATCTTTCCATGCTTTCTGGTAGGCTTTGGCTCTTGTAAACGCATCCACCAAAACCTGTTCAACGCCCATTCTTGTATCAGGATACCTGTTATTGTTTGAGCTGTTTCCAATAGCACTTGGAGACCGTTTTACGTTTTCGCCCAAAGCAAATTTTATCTGTCCGGGCCATCCGCGGAATTTTAATTCTTCATCATTTGCACCCCATCTTAATTTAATCAATTGTGTTTGTCCGCCAATGGTATTGGCTGAACCATGTAAAATGTGTGAAGTGGTTACGCCACCACTTAACTGGCGGTAGATATTGATGTCATCCGGATTCAGGTTATCAGCGATCCTTACTTCGGCTGTAACACTTTGTCCACCTTCATTGATTGAAGCTGCGGCAATATGAGAGTGTTCATCAATGATGCCTGGTGTAACATGTTTGCCTGTTCCGTCGATCACACGTGCGCCGGACGCGTTCAGATTTTTTCCTACACCTGCGATCTTTCCATTCCTGATCAGCACATCTGTATTCTGCAAAATACCATCAGTTTCATTTGTCCATACGGTAGCATTGCGGATCAATATGGCTTCCTGTTTTGGCATGGCTGTCTCATCATAACCAAATGGAAGAAAAGGATAAGTTATTTTACCTAAAGAACCCATGGGCCTTCTCCTTGCGCTGTCAGATCTTACTGGGGCTTCGCTCCCATAATTGGCTGTCCAGGTAAATCTTGTGCCGGCACTGTCTTCTCCATATCCACTCCAGGAATTTCCACTTACAAGGCCACTGAGCCGGTAATTGTTTTCCGGTCTTCTTTCTGGAGCTACGTTGATGCGCACCTGTCTTCCATCAAAATAAAATTTAGAAGCAACAGTATCTTTTCCAATCAGGTTGGCTGCCGTGGAAGATTTAAAATCAAGGACGTAGTTCACCGGACCTGAAGGAAGGTTCAGTACCAGGTTATAGTTTCCTTTCATTTCATTGAAAAGATCGTCTTTAACTGAATATTTATATCCCTGCACCCAGTTCTGGTAAATAATGGTTTTTTCATCAAATACAGGTCCGGATGTAATGATGAAGTTGGCCATTTTGCCTGCATCCAAACTACCGACTTTATCATAAACTCCAATTGCAGTTGCAGGTATGCGCGTAAGTGCATTCATGGCAGCAGTTTCGCTTAAACCATGCTGCATGGCCATTCTCAGGTTGGACCAGAATTGTTTAGGGTCGCGCAGGTCGGAAAGTGTAAGACAGAAAGGAACACCGGCTTTTTCCATTGCCGCCAGGTTGGTGGGAGCAAGTTCCCAGTGTTTCATATCATTCAGCGCTACGAAACGTGCATCGTTAGGATCTTCCACATCCATGGCCTGAGGAAAATTCAACGTCAGAATAAAAGTGGCATTGGTTGCTTTCGTTTCTTTAATTCGCTGGTATTCGTTTCCACCACCTTTTATAATGTACTGCACACCAAATTCATCACCGACCCTATCGGCACGCAGGTTGTTCCATTTATCACCGGCTTCAAAGATCTGGGGTAGTGACTGGTTATCCAGCCATGCCTGCAAACTCAGGTTGATCCCTTCTGTAGCAGGTTTATTTTTATACCACTGCGCATCCAGAAAGGTTTGGCGAAGCAAAGCGATATAACCCATCATGGAGTTAGGATAGCTCTGTGTTGAGCTTCCTTTACTAAATGAATAATGCGCTGAAGCACGGTCGCGGAGCATGGTAAAATTTTCTTTGTCATTGGCCAGCGTTACCACGGTACCGGTACCTCGTGCCACACCATCTTTTAAATGGGTAAGCACCGTACCAAATCCAAGGTCGCGAATCGCTTTGGCTTTCGCTTCGTCGGCTGCAAAAACACGATAGGCGTCAACTTCACTTTTTACAGCCTGGTTCCAGCCGTATGCACCCTTTGTATTGGTAGTTAACTGGGCGCGCGCAAAAAAATCAAAACCTCCCTGTCTTTGCTGCGGCGCAGGCATTCCATAATCACTGTAGATGTCGATAAACGAAGGATAAATGTATTTTCCTTTGCAATCAATTACCACCGCACCTGACGGCAGGGCTATATTGTTTCCTGCTGCCACTACTTTCCCGTCGCGTATTACGAGCGTCGCATTTTTTAATACCGTCTGGGCATCTTTTACAATGGTGGCATTGGTAAATGCATAATGACGACTTCTTTCGTCAGCAATACCATACACAGGAAAGGTAGTCTGCGACCACAATTTTCCGGTCATCAAGACCACAAATGCCAGGATAAAGCATTTTGCTTTGCACATGTTGGATAAAATTTAGATTAATTTGTTTGAGATTTCAGGAGTCCCAATTTAAACAGTTTTTCAATGCCCATCGCACATTTTATAGATCATACTATGTTAAAGCCTTCCACTGTACTGGCAGATATAAAAAAAATATGTGATGAAGCGATAGCATATGGTTTTGCAGCCGTTTGTATCCCGCCTTATTTTGTACATGATGCAAGACAGGCGATTGGTAAAGGACCGGTAAAGGTGGCCACGGTTGTAGGCTTTCCATTTGGTTACAGCCATTATGCTTCAAAACTAAAAGAAACCGAGCAGGCCATGGAAGATGGTGCCAATGAAATTGATATGGTGATGAATGTGACAGCCTTTAAATCCAATGACCTGGCGTGGCTGGAGACAGAGATCAAAAACATAGCAGCAGCAGTTGCAGATAAAAATGCCGTACTGAAAGTAATCATAGAATCAGGTATTTTGACCAAAGAGGAAATCATTAAATGCTGTGAACTTTATAAACATTACCCGGTGCATTTTTTAAAAACTTCCACAGGATATGCTGAAAAAGGAGCCAGTATTGCAGATGTGGAAATCATGAGGGCACACCTCCCTGCCCATATCCAGATCAAGGCAAGTGGCGGGATCAGGGACTATGCTTTCGCAAGCGCTTTGATCCAGGCCGGTGCAACAAGACTGGGATGCAGCGCTTCTGTGGAAATTGTTAAAGGAGGAATAGCAGCCAAAACAGGCTATTAACAAAACAAAAAGGAAGTTGGAACTATATTTGAAACTGCATGGCAAACCTGGACAATATGAAATTTTTTCTGCTGATGTCAGCTCTTTTTTCTTTCCAAATCTTATCCGCCCAGGGTATGGATTCTACTTCGGTGGTTGTTCATAAGGATCCGCGGATGGAAATACTTTCAAAAAAACAGGCCAGCGTAAATGCGGCGGTTAAAAAAGCCTCTGCCCGCAGCATGAAAGGTTACCGGTTGCTGGTGGTGAATACTACAAAGCGCGATGAAGCCATGGATGCTAAAACAAAAGTGTATACCTACTTTCCTGAGCTTAAATCTTACATGGTGTACCAGACCCCTTATTTTAAATTAAAAGCCGGCAATTTTAAAACAAGAGAAGAAGCCGAAAAATACAGAAAATCCTTCCTCACGGTGTTTCCCAAAGGAGTTTTTATTTTGAATGATACTATTGAATTAAAGCTTGAAAAAGATTCCGAATCCAGTGAACAATAGCTTTCCCCTTTTATTTCTTTCAAATAACTGATTTTTGCATATCAATTAAGATATGCTCCAGAAAAAAATCAAATCACTTGCAAAAAAATACGCTCCGGAATTTATAGAGGTCAGGCACCATCTGCATGCAAACCCGGAGTTAAGTTACCAGGAATTTGAGACCTGTGCTTTTGTACAGTCGGAATTAAAAAAAATAGGCATCGCCTCCAAAGTGATGGCTACTACTGGTGTGATCGCCATCATTGAAGGAACAGATCCGGCTTCCCGTATAATTGCATTACGCGCCGATATGGATGCACTTCCTATAACTGAAGCAAATGATCTTCCTTACAAATCAACAAAACCAGGTATCATGCATGCTTGCGGACATGATGTGCATACCACCTGTTTATTGGGTGCTGCAAAAATTCTGTACGAAACCAGGACAGATTGGAAGGGCACAGTTAAATTAATTTTCCAGCCAGGTGAAGAAAGAAATCCAGGCGGAGCCAGCCTGCTAATCAAAGAAGGTGTTTTGGAAGATCCGGCTCCACAGGCCATTCTTGCCCTGCATGTAAACCCACAGCTTGAAAACGGCAAACTCAGTTTCAGAAGCGGAAAAGTAATGGCAAGTGCTGATGAAATTTATATCACCCTCAGCGGAAAAGGCGGGCATGCGGCAGCACCCCATTATACTACTGATATCATTTTAGTGGCAGCTCACCTGGTGGTTTCCCTTCAACAGGTGATCAGTCGTCACTGTGATCCATTTGCTCCTTCGGTGTTATCCATTACTTCATTCCAGGGCGGACATACCACCAATGTCATTCCTTCGGAAGTAAAACTCATGGGAACTTTCAGGGCCATGGATGAAGCCTGGCGATTTAAGGCGCATGGCATTATAAAAAAACAGGCGGCCGAACTAGCACAATCCATGGGTGCTGCAATCGATGTGCATATTGATATAGGTTACCCGGTTGTTGTGAATGATGATGCCTTACATCAAATCGCAAAAGATCAGGCCATTAATTATATGGGTGAAGATCAGGTGGAAGAAACCGAAATGCGCATGGGTGCTGAAGATTTCGGTTTTTATTGCCAGAAGATTCCAGGTTGTTTCTTCAGACTGGGAACAGGCAACAAAGAATTGGGCACTACAGCAGGCGTGCATACGCCAAAATTTAATATAGATGAAAGCGCCATTGAAACCGGTATAGGAATCATGGCTGCCTTTGGCGCCGGTGTTGCTTTGTCCTGAATGGTTATTTTTACAAAATTCCTTACCTGTGAACCGGTAACGGTAAGCATCAGCTTAAATTATTTTCATGCAGAAAGATCTTAGAAAACAGGAAGCTTTAAAATATCATGCAGAAGGGAAGCCAGGCAAGATCGAAGTAGTGCCTACCAAGGAAACAAAAACACAGCGGGATCTTTCTCTTGCCTATTCACCCGGCGTTGCCGAACCCTGTAAAGAAATTGCAGCGAATAAAGAAAACGTTTATCTCTATACCGCGAAAGGAAATCTTGTTGCCGTGATCAGCAACGGCACTGCGGTTCTTGGATTGGGTGATATTGGTCCGGAAGCAAGTAAACCTGTAATGGAAGGCAAAGGCGTATTGTTCAAGATCTTTGCAGACATAGATGTTTTTGATATTGAAGTGAATGAAACGGACCCGGAAAAATTCATCAGCATTGTAAAAGCACTTGAACCCACTTTTGGCGGCATCAACCTGGAAGATATAAAAGCACCTGAATGTTTTGTTATTGAAAAAGCTTTACGCGAGCAACTTTCCATTCCTGTAATGCACGATGATCAACACGGAACAGCTATTATCAGTTCCGCTGCCTTGTTAAATGCATTGCAGCTGCAAAAGAAAAAGATTGAGAAGGTAAGATTTGTGATCAACGGTGCCGGTGCTGCAGCTATGGCCTGTATTCAACTGTATGTATCACTTGGCGCAAAACCGGAAAATTTTTGCGTGTTTGATATTAACGGTCCTTTACACAGGGAAAGAAGCGACCTCGAAGAATTCAAATTGAAATTTGCCAATGCAAAACCTGATGTAACACTGGCCAAAGCCATGAAAGATGCAGATGTGTTTGTAGGTCTGAGTGTAGGCAATGTAGTTACTAAAGAAATGGTGAGAAGTATGGCAAAAAATCCAATTGTTTTTGCTATGGCCAATCCCGATCCGGAAATCGGCTGGGAAGAAGCCACCAGTGTGCGTAAAGACCTGATTATGGCTACAGGCAGAAGTGATTTTCCCAACCAGGTAAATAATGTACTGGGCTTCCCTTATATTTTTCGTGGTGCACTTGATGTGCGAGCCACCCAGATCAACGAGGATATGAAGCTGGCTGCAGTGAGGGCACTTGCACAGTTGGCACAAACCCCGGTTCCAGATATTGTAAATCTTGCCTATAATGCCAAAACCATAAATTTTGGAGCGGAATATATTATTCCAAAACCCCTGGATCCACGGTTACTGGCAACAGTTGCGCCCGCAGTGGCACGTGCAGCCATAGCATCCGGAGTTGCTCAAAAACCCGTTACCGATTGGGAAGGATATGCCAATGACCTGAATCGACGGCTGGGGCTCGACAACCAGGTGATCAGGGTTTTGGGCAGCAAGGCCAGGAGGGATCCTAAAAGAATAGTATTTGCTGAAGCTGATAATGCCAAAATATTAAAAGCCGCCCAGATCGTAATTGATGAAGGCATTGGTTTCCCAATTCTTCTGGGAGATGAAAATAAGATCAGGACCATTGCGCAAAACAATGGTATAGATCTGGAAGGGTTGCCCATTTACGATCCAAGGAGTGATGCCATGGAATCGAAAAGAAACCATTACGGAGAGCTGTTCTTCAATAAAAGGAACCGGAAAGGATTTAATTTTTATGAGTCCAAAAAAGTGATGAAGGACCGGAATTATTTTGGATGTATGATGGTGGAAACCGGCGAGGCTGATGCAATGATCTCCGGACTTTCAAAAAATTATCCCGACACCATTCGACCCGCCATTCAATGCATCGGTATGGAAGAGGGCACCAACAGGATCGCAGGCATGTACCTGATGATGACCAAAAAAGGACCGATTTTTCTTGCTGATACAACGGTCAATTTTCATCCTACAGCCGAACAACTTGCAGAAATAGCTTTGTTGGTGGCCAAAGAGGTGATGCAATTTAATATTCAGCCCAGAATGGCCATGCTGAGCTATTCCAATTTCGGCAGCAGCAATTCTGCAGAGGCACGACTGGTAGCTAAAGCCAGAGACCTGGTAAAAAAACAAATGCCCGAATTGATCATCGATGGTGAAATGCAGGTCAGTCTTGCTTTCAATAATGAATTACTGAAAGAAAATTATCCCTTTTCAGAATTAGTGGATAAAGCCGTGAATACGCTTATCTTTCCAAATCTTGCGGCGGGAAATGTTGCTTATAACCTCCTTAAGGAAGTGGGTTCTGCTGATGCCATTGGCCCGATTTTGTTAGGTTTGAAAAAGCCGGTACATATCCTCCAATTGGGAAGTTCTGTAAGAAACATTGTAAATATGGCCATGATCGCGGTAGTGGATGCCCAGATCAAGATACAGGCTGAAACTGATGAATTGATCCGGCGCTCCCCATGGTGGAAGCGGTTAAAAAATAAGATCTGATGCTACAACCTTGTAAAATCAATTATAAATTTGTGCTGAGGTTAAAGGAATAAAGAAAGTAACATATGAAATTTTTCAGCGAGGTTGGGAAATACTTAAAGATGATCAAAGGGATGTTTTCCAAACCGGAGAATCTTAAGATGTATTGGAAAGAATTCATGCACCAATGCTCTGAGATCGGAATTGGTTCCCTGGGTATTGTGATCATTATTTCCATTTTTATGGGTGCGGTGTCCACAGTTCAGACCGCTTACCAGTTAACCAGTCCCCTGATTCCTAAATATACAATTGCACAAGTGGTTCGTGACACGGTGATCCTTGAATTCGCCCCCACACTTGTATCCATTGTATTATCCGGTGTGGTGGGAAGTAAGATCGCAGGCGAGCTGGGAAATATGCGCGTATCAGAGCAAATCGACGCACTGGAAATCATGGGCGTGAATACCAAAGCTTACCTGGTGGCTCCAAAAATCCTGGCTGCCCTGGTGGTGATTCCAATGCTTGTAGTGCTTGGCGCCGTTCTTGGTATCTGGGGTGGAAAAATGGCTGGAAGTTTATCAGGCATCATTTCTACTGATGAATTTAATAAAGGTTTATTAATGGGATTTATCCCTTACAATACATTTTTTGCCCTGGTAAAAGCTTACACTTTTGCTTTTCTGATCTCCAGTATTCCTGCATATTATGGATATAATGTGAATGGTGGCGCTTTGGAAATTGGAAGAGCCAGTACAAAAGCTGTAGTGGTAACCTGTGTGTCTGTATTGTTTGCAGATTATTTATTAGCCGCAATTATGCTTGAATGATAGAAGTAAAAAATTTAAAGAAAAGTTTTGATGGCACAACCATACTTCATGGTGTAAATGTGACCATGGATCCGGGGCAGTGTAACCTGATCATTGGCGCCAGCGGAAGCGGAAAAACCGTATTCATGAAATGTCTTGTGGGATTGATGCCACCCGACAACGGTGCAATTCTTTATCATGGGAAAGATTTTGTAACCATGAACGTGGAAGAAAGAAAAGAGATCCGCAAAGAGATCGGCATGCTGTTCCAGGGATCGGCGCTGTTTAGCAGTATGACGGTGGAAGATAATATTTTATTTCCTCTAGACATGTTCACAAAGGACACAAAAAAAGAAAAAATGAAAAGGGTAAATGCCGTGCTGGATCGTGTAAACCTGGAAGGCTCTAACAAAAAATTCCCGGCAGAAATCAGCGGTGGTATGATGAAGCGCGTGGGCATTGCACGTGCCATTGTTTTAAATCCTAAGTTTTTGTTTGTAGATGAGCCCAACTCCGGGCTGGATCCCCAAACCTCAGGATTGATCGACCAATTGATCAAGGATATCACTATAGAATATAATATTACTACCATTGTAAATACGCATGATATGAATAGCGTAATGGAAATGGGTGATCACATCATTTACATGCACCTAGGCAAAAAAGAATGGGAAGGCACCAGCAAGGATATCATTTTTAGCAAAAATGAATTACTGAATGATTTCATCTTTGCATCCGAATTCTTGAAAGATGCAAAAGATATGAGGATGCTTGAGGAAACCGGGAAGGTCGCCAACGAAAGAAACATGGCTGATCTTACACACGATGATGCACCGGAACTGGTTCCGCCTCAGGAAGACGAAGAAAATCCAAAAAAAGATCAGCCTGAATAAAATCCTTTAATGCACCAGCACTTTTCCTGATGCCAGTTGGTTTCCCTGTCCATCTTTCACTATCACCATGTAAACACCTCTTGCTGCCGAAAAAACAGTAACCGGGTGCAACTGGTATGGCTGCGCCACCTTATAACTCCTTTGAAATACCAACGCTCCGCCTGCATTGTAAACCATCACCTGCTGCACACTGTTGCCACCGCCTGAATGATAATAGGCAACAGTGAAATTTCCATTGTTCGGACTTGGATAAATAAACAGGTTGCTGCTTACAGAATCTGAAATCCTCAGCACATTTGAAATGTCCGCACAGCCATTTGCATCCTCAACTCTTAAACGGTATTGTCCAAGGCCGGTAATACCTACATCAATAGTTTCATCAAGTATATTCAAGCTGCTTCCGTCTTTAAACCATGTATAGGATAGTCCGGTTACTGGTTGTGTTTGCCCGGTTATTGTAGTTCTCAGTCCTGGCAGGAGTTTCGTGTAAGGCAATGCTTTCAATTCTACTGTAGGTAAAATATTTACTACCAGTGTTGCTGCAAGTGAAACAGTTGGATTGGTACAGGTAGCATTCCAAACTAAAACCCTGTACCTGTTGTTATTGAGTTGATTCGTTGTTGCATCGATTGGTAAAACGGCCGATTGTGCTCCCTGGATATTAGTGAAATTATTTCCGCCATCGGAACTCACCTGCCACTGGTAGCTATTACCCGATCCGGAGGCCGTTACAAAAAATAAAGCGGCGTCGCCGGCACATACCGTGGTTAATGCTGGATGTGTGTTAATTTGAGCTGGTGTGATCACTTGCAGGATCGCCGCTGCAGAGGTAACCGTAGCACCGCAGTTTCCGGTTATGAATACCCTGTAACGATTGGCGTTCATCCCCGCACTCACGTTGTTGGCCTGATAGGAATTGTTTGTTGCACCTGGAAGGTCAGCATAAGAAGCACCGCCATTGGTGCTGATCTGCCACTGATAATTTATGGCACCCTGGGCATTTACCGTAAAGCCTGTACTGGCACCCGTGCAAATCGTTTGAGAAACAGGTTGTGTAATAATGGAAGGAGGTGTTCCCACTATCGTGAAGTTTACAATTCTTGTTCTGGTGATTGTTCCCGCAATGCCAGTTACGGTAATGGTATAATTTCCTGCACTTAATGCCTGGGTATTGGTCAGTGTAACCGTTGTAGCATTTCCCGGAGTCAGTGGATTGTTTCCAAATTCCACGGTGGTGCCAGCCGGGTGCCCGGATGCGGATAGGTTAATGGGTGTTGCAAATCCACCAAAGGCAAATGATTCCAGCTGAAGCGAAGCTGTGGAAGGTCCGCTGCAGGCAATACTGGCTGCTGGTGGGTTATTGAAATCAAACCCTGAAACGGCTGCTGAAATGGTGAAATTATTATTAGAGATGTCAAAATAAACATTGTTAATTGCCTCTACTCTTACACGCGCGAGTGTTGTTGCAGTTGGAGGCAGCACTACCTGTTCATTTCCGTCATTTGGTGTGGATGCAAGCAATTCAACAGGGTAGGTAAATCCTCCATCAGTTGAAAGTGTGATCCTGACATTCGCAGTATTAATAGGCGCTGCTGAAGTTCCGGCCACATTCCAGGTAACATTTTGTGTCGATCCACCAGGGAATGATTCGCCACCGTTTGGTGCTGTAACAACAAAAGGGCCGGTACCTGGAACCGCATTGATCTGAAATACCGGAGCAAAGGATGCCTGGCACCCATCACCTCCGGACGTAATGGCACCGCCACCTGCACGGTTATCCCTTACTGTTAGTCTGAATTTCATCGTTCGCCCAACGGAAGGCAGGGTTTCTCCTTTTTGTCCGCCCATAATCGACCCTGGGTTGGCAGGAAAGCCTGCAAGGATTACGGCTATGTCTGGGAAAGTGCGCGTTCCGGATGATTTTGGTATTCTTGATTTGAATAATGGTGCCGTAGTGCTGCTGCCACCCGATGACCAGGTGCCCGCAGTACCAAGGTCCCACCCTTCCCAGTTATAAGTGATTGCATCTCCGTCGGCATCCGTAGCTGTGGCTGTCAGCTTGAATGGTGTAAGCAATGGTATGCTGGCTCCATTGGAAGGCATGGAAGTAATGACGGGAATTGTATTCCCTGTATTGATCACTCCACGACAGGAAGCACCACCTGCTTCAATAAAAAGCGTCATCTGGTCGTAGCTTCTCGCATGAAAATAAGGATCACTGTTTGGCTGAATATTATCTGTACCACAAATACCTGCGTATGCCTGGATGGTAGTACCGCTTCCCACTTCATAGGCACTTGCAGCCGACCTGTTGCCATTACAGCTTCCTGTTGCGCTGTTGAAAGTATGACTGCCGCCGAACTGGTGCCCGATCTCGTGCGCCACGTAATCAATATCAAAAGGATCACCAACTGGATTGGCTCTTCCTGTAATTCCACGTGCTTTACTTGCATTGTTACAAACCACTCCAAGTCCTGCAAGTCCGCCACCACCTGTGCTGAATGTATGACCCACATCAAAATTTACAGAACCAATGGTATTGGTGATCACGGACTGGCTTTCATTGATCAATGTTCCGGAACTATTGTTTCCATTAAATGGATCCGTTGCAGGATTCATAAATTCGATCAGGTCATTGTTTTCGATCAAAATCAACCGGATGGCCAGTTCTTTTTCATATACACCATTTACTCTGTTCACTGTTGTTACAATGGCGCTGTGCAAAGCTGCAGGTGTATTGCCTCCAACAGCTACAGCATATTCACCTGTACAGGCTACTGCCAGTCTGTAGGTATAAATTTGTGTTCCCCTGCATGGCCCGGCCTGAACTGAAGTGGTTTTTAATAATTGCTCCGTATTTGGATCCTCATCAACATAGCAGGAAAACCCTGTTGAACTTTTATATTCTTTTCTGTAATAACTATGATAATACATAGTGTTGCCTCTTTGCCATGGATCTATATTGAAATCACCATTTATGCTAAGTACCTGCGCATGGAATCCAAAATATGGATTGAAATCCATACGCACGGTGGCATAAGGATCATCAATACCCTGGCCTGTAAAAGTTTTGATCTCAGGAAATTTCTGGGACATGCCTGTTTCCTGTATGGCACTTTCCCAAACCCTGAACCGCTGTGTGCTTCCATCAGGCATTGGAAAAAGCATAATAGGTGCTTCAGCCCTGTTGTTAAATTGTTGTTCGGAAGGAAGCGTCCATAAAAAGTTCTTTAAAGCCTGGACATCTGCGCCAAGCGCACGAAACGTTTCCGGCAATTTTCTTTCCGGTTGAAGCGTGGGAAGATTTACCCGGCTTACATCAAAGAAATAAGTTTGCTGGGCAAAAGCAGGGAGTATTATCAGGGATAACACCGCTGCCTGGATCAGGCGTAGGAACATTCTCATGGCAGTTAATAAAACTTCAATTTAGCAACAAAAACTGGTTACAAGGCTGGGAAAGGGATTTATTTCAGCTGAAATACACTTTACCGTGTTGAACGGATCCTTTTGTTTATTTTTTTCTTGAATAAACGATAAAATCTGTAGCCGGAATTTTGTCCACACCCAGTTGGCGCAGCATATTCACCAATTGCCCCCGGTGGTAAGTGCCATGATTAAATACATGAAGCAGCACCTGGTAAACCGGCTGTTTGAATTGTTCTTTTTTGGAATTCTGGTAAATGAATTCATGCGTAAATACATGCTCCTGTGCGTTGAGAACCCATTCAACCCATTGCCGGTCCTGTTGCATCAATCCTAGTGAAAGTGATTTCAAATCCCCATTAAATTTTTCACTCGGCACTATGATCTTTTCGCTCAGTTTCATTCTCTGCCACCATATAGATTCAGCATCCCATACATGCAGCATTGTTTTTATAATGGAAGGAAAACTAGACTTTACTTCCTGGGCAGGAAGCTGTTCAGGTAATTGTAAAATGGTTTTCATCAATAATTCATTTGCCCAGGAATTATAGGAAGCCAGCTGGTGAACGATGGGTTTCATCTTTTATCGAATACTTTTGAACAAAACTATCAGGAAACATTCAGCTATGAAGAAAAAATTTCCATATAAAGGTTTTGGTTCCGCCGCGATCCATGGAGGACATCAGCAAGAACCCAGGCATGCACACCAGACGCCCATTTACGCATCCAGTACTTATGTGTTTGATTCTGCTGAACAGGGCATGAGGAGATTCAGTGGTGAGGAAGAAGGTTATATCTATGCCCGGTGGGGGAATCCTACCATTACCGAAGCAGAAAACAAGATCGCAGAACTTGAAAGCTTTGGTTTAGATTTTCCATTGAAAGGCATCTTACATGCTTCAGGAATGGCTGCCATCAGCACGCTTTTTCTTTCGTCATTAAAACAGGGTGATAAAGTGCTCACCCACTATTCCCTATACGGGGGCACTGACGACCTGCTTAGTAAAGTGCTTCCCTCTTTAGGTATTACAGCCGTAATCACCGACCTCAGAAATACAGAAGGCGTGGATGATCTGCTGAAAAAAGATCCTGACATTAAAATGCTCTACCTTGAAACGCCTGCAAACCCCACCATACAATGCGTTGATCTTGAAACGCTGTCTTCCATAGGGAAAAAACACGGTTTGCTGGTGGCCTGCGATAATACTTTTGCAACCCCTTATCTGCAACAACCTTTTCGGTACGCTATTGATTTTGTTGTGCATTCAACAACAAAATTTTTAAATGGACATGGAACAGCTATTGGTGGCATATTATTGGGTAAAGACATTGAGAAAATGAATAAAGAAGTCACAAAAGTGCACAGGTTGCTGGGTGGCAATTCCAATGGATTTGATGCTTTTCTTCTTACGCAGGGAATGAAAACACTGGAGATCCGGATGGAAAGGCATTGCATGAATGCAGAGCAAGTGGCCATGTATTTAGAGCATCATGAAGCAGTAGAAAAAGTAAATTATTCAGGATTGTCTGCACACCCCGATTTTACAATCGCGGCCCGGCAAATGAAACATGCGGGTGCCATGTTGAGTTTTGAATTAAAAAAAGGGCTGCAGGGTGGAATTGCATTTCTTAACAAACTGAACATGTGTACCCGTACGGTTTCTTTGGGAACCGTGGATACGTTACTATCACATCCGGCATCAATGACACATTATGGTGTGTCAAAAGAACAGAAGATCAAGTATGGCATTACAGACGGATTGATAAGAATGAATGTTGGAATAGAAAACATAGAAGACATTTTAGAAGATCTTGAACAGGCGCTTAAAAATTAAAGTATCGGTAATGGAAATCAGCATCAGGAAAGCAGTAAAAGAAGATTGCCCAAGAATACTCGAACTGGTAAAAGAACTGGCAAAATATGAAAGGTCACCAAATGAAGTGACCGTTAGCCAGGATCATTTTGAAAAAAGTGGTTTCGGCAGCCGCCCGCTTTGGTGGGCTTTTGTAGCAGAAGTGGACGGCGTAATTCAGGGTTTCGCATTGTTTTATATTCGCTTCAGCACATGGAAAGGTCAGCGTATGTACCTGGAAGATCTGATTGTTACCGAAGAAATGCGTGGAAAAGGATTAGGCAAACTGCTTTTTGAAAAGCTGCTGGTGGAAGCAAAAAAAAGAAAGCTGAACGGAATACAATGGCAGGTGCTGGACTGGAATAAACCGGCCATTAATTTTTACACGAAATATGAAACAAGGTTTGACCCGGACTGGATCAATTGTGCGATCAGTTGTTAACAAACTACAAGGTGTTTGCTTTCCAAAACTCAACCCACCGATTCCACTGTAACTTCTTTATTGATCTTTAAGATCAATCCTTGTAAAACTTTGCCCGGACCCATCTCGGTGAACCGGGATGCACCGTCCCTGATCATGGCCTGCACACACTGCGTCCATTTCACTGCGCCGGTAAGCTGGTTGATCAGGTTGTGTTTGATCTCTTCTTTATCAATAACGCCCCTTGCAACAACATTCTGGTAAACGGGACATGATGGGGTATGAAAATTTGTGGTCTCAATCGCTTTCTGCAATTCCTGTCTTGCGGGTTCCATCAAGGGAGAATGAAAAGCCCCGCCAACAGAAAGAAGCATGGCTCTTTTTGCGCCCGCCGCTTTTAATCTTTCACACGCGATGTCAATGCCTTTATGTGAACCGGAAATCACCAGCTGGCCCGGACAATTATAATTTGCCGGAACAACCACTTCGCTGGTTTCAGCCTGCACTTCATTGCAAACCGCTTCCACTTTATCATCTGCAAGTCCTAGTACAACAGCCATGGTAGAAGGATTGATCACACAAGCTTTTTGCATGGCCTGCGCCCGCAAGCGTACCAGTTCAAGTCCGCTTTCAAAACTCAGACTTCCATTGGCAACAAGAGCAGAAAATTCTCCAAGTGAATGCCCCGCCACCATTTCAGGTTTGTTCTGCTGAACGCCTTTATAAGCAATGATGGAGTGAAGAAAAACAGCAGGCTGGGTTATATTGGTTGGCCTGAGGTCATCGTCGGAGCCATTGAACATGATGTCGGAGATCCTGAAACCAAGAATCTCGTTGGCCTGCTCGAAGATCTTTTTTGCGAATGAGCTGTTATCATAATGCGACTTTCCCATTCCGGAGAACTGTGCCCCTTGTCCGGGAAATACAAATGCATGTTTCATAATTCCGATTGATCGCAAAAGTAAGCATCTGGAGCTTAAACGCGTGGATTAATTGCTGATTTTAACCGGTCTTTTCTCAGGAAAGCCTTGAAGAAATCAGCTTTAAAAACTCATTCCTCGTAACATGGTTATTCAAAAATTCCCCGTCAAAAGCTGAAGTAGTTGTTACGGAATTCTGTTTCTGCACACCGCGCATCATCATACATAAATGTTTGGCTTCAATCACCACCGCCACACCCAGTGGATCCAGGCTTTCCTTAATAGATTTCAGGATCTGTGAGGTTAGTCTTTCCTGAACCTGCAGGCGGCGGGCAAATACATCAACCACTCTTGCCAGTTTACTGAGTCCTGTTATATAACCATTGGGTATATAGGCAATATGCGCCTTGCCGAAAAATGGGATCAGGTGGTGTTCACACATGGAAAACAACTCAATGTCCTTAACGATCACCATCTCACTTACTTCTTCTTCAAACCGCGCCGATTTCAGAATCGCCGTTGCATCCAACTGGTAGCCATGGGTAAGGTATTGCATGGACTTGGCCATCCGCTCCGGAGTTTTTTGCAAACCTTCGCGGTTCACATCTTCACCCAATAAATTAATGATGTTGCTATAGTTAGTGATCAGACCTTCGGTAGTGTCTGCATCAAAACTTTCTGTTTTATGAAAAGCCATGGTGAACTGTTTGTTTATATTTTAATCAGGCAGGGTACTCAACATAATTTCTTGGCGTCTCGTATAACCGTATGAAGAGGTCAAGAGAGGACTCAATATGCGGACGCAAAAGATCGTGTATCACCACTGCTATATTTTCGGCGGTTGGATTTAAATCCCTGAACGCTTCAACATCCATGTTCAGATTTTTATGATCCAGTTCTTCAAGTACATGCATACTCACCAGATCGGAAAGCAATTTAAGATCCATTACAAAACCCGTTTCCTCATCGATCGCTCCGGTAACTTTGACCTCGAGTTCATAATTATGCCCATGGTAGTTAGGCAGGCTGCATTTGCCAAAAGTGGAAGCATTTTGCTCATCTGTCCAGCCTTTTTTATAAAGGCGGTGGGCGGCATTAAAATGTTCCCTGCGGATTACGGCTACTTTTTTTCCCATAGATTTCATCTGTACTACAATATACAAAGGTAATGGTTGGGTAAGAAGAAGGATTATTACGAATTTTGCATATGCAGATCTTATTATGCTCAGCTACAGAAATGGAGATCAGGCCCGTAATCGACTGGCTGAATCAGAACAATTTTGATCACACGGATGTTCTAATAACCGGCGTTGGGCTGCTGGCCACAACTTATAGCCTGGCAAAACAGGTTGGCAGCAAGAAACCTGATCTTATACTTCAGGCAGGCATTGCAGGTGCTTTTGATAAAACCATTCCCTTAGGAAGTGTCAAAATAGTAAGGCATGATATTATCGGGGACCTTGGAGTAGAAGAACTGGGCGCATTCAGGTCTGTATTTTCTTTGCAGCTGGCAGACGAAGACAGTTTTCCTTTTGCTGGTGGCCGGTTAACAGCCAGTGATCATTGGATTTTAAAATCAGGAATCCCTTTTGCTGACGGCATATCTGTAAACGAGATCAGCACAACTAAAAAAAGAATGGATTATTATACGCTTACACTGGGTGCAGCAATAGAAACCATGGAAGGTGCGGCCTGCCATTATGTGGGACTGATGGAACGGATCCCCTTTCTCCAGTTAAGAGCTGTCTCCAATTATGCCGGTGAAAGAGATAAAAATTTGTGGGAGCTGGATCTTGCAATTACAAACCTGAACACAACACTTATCCACCTGATCAAAAAAATGATTTATGAAACTTAGCCTTGGATTTTCACCATGCCCGAATGATACATTCATTTTTGATGCACTGGTAAATAAAAAAATTGATACAAAGGGACTGGAATTTGAAGTGGTAATGGAAGATGTGCAAACGCTTAACAGTTGGGCAAATGCGCAGAAACTTGATATCACTAAACTTAGCTTTCCCGCCTTCTTTAATAATCATAAGGCATACACCATCCTGAACAGCGGATCTGCTTTAGGCAAAGGCGTTGGTCCCCTGTTGATCGCAAAAAAAATGGTGGATGTTCCGGATGTAAGTCATTGCACAGTTGCCATTCCGGGTGAAAATACAACTGCCGCTTTCCTGCTTGATTTTGCTTTTCCGCACATTGATAAAAAAGTAGTGATGCTTTTTTCAGAAATCGAAGACGCCATTTTAAATGAAGTGGTGGACATGGGTGTGATCATACATGAAAACAGGTTTACCTACCAGCAAAAAGGTTTACTCAAGATCATTGACCTGGGAGCAGTTTGGGAAGAAAAACAAAAAGTACCGGTTCCACTGGGATGTATCGCCATCAGGTCTTCAATTGGTCCGGCAATCCAGGAACAGGTTGACCACCTGATCAGGGAAAGTCTTGAATATGCACAACAACATTATCCTGTGATCAGTGATTATGTAAAAAAACATGCCCAGGAAATGGATGAAAACATCATGCGCAAACACATTGAACTTTATGTAAATGATTTTTCACTTGATCTTGGCGACCAGGGAAAAAAAGCGATTGAAGCATTAAGAAAGGTGTACGATATGAAATAGTTTATTGACCAGCGCCCAGGGAAGCCTTAAAAACCCTAAGACATCTTTCTCTTGCGAAAGCATGATCCACTATTGGCAATGGATATTCAAAGGTTTCAATTTCAGGCACCCATTTTTTTATATAAATGTATTTTCCATCAAACTTTTTGGTTTGTGCATCCGGACTAAAAATCCTGAAATAAGGAGCGGCATCGCACCCGCATCCAGCCACCCATTGCCAGTTGCCAATATTAGAAGCCAGTTCATAATCCAAAAGTTTGGAAGCAAAATAAGCTTCGCCCCATCTCCAGTCGATCAACAGGTGTTTCACCAGGAAACTGGCCGTAACCATCCGGACCCGGTTGTGCATGAAACCCGTTGCATTCAATTCACGCATTCCTGCGTCAACAATAGGATAACCGGTCATTCCTGATTTCCATTTTTCAAATTCCTCTTCATTATTTCTCCACTGTATGCGATCGTAGTGTTGCTTAAAACATTGATGCTCCAGCCTGGGCTGGTGCCAGAGTGCCTGCATAAAAAATTCTCTCCAGATCAATTCATTCAAAAATATTTCATTGATGTCTTTAGCCATCGCTACGATCTTTCTCACACTAACGGTTCCAAATCTTAAATGAACGCCCATTCTTGTTGTACCTGCCAATGAAGGAATGTCTCTTGTCTGGTGATAGTTTTGAATAATGGATGGATCAATTTCAATGGGCAAGAATCCAGCTGCTGGTTCAAATCCCATTGATTCAACAGTAGGAACAGGAAGCGGATCCTGTTTATAAAAGTTGTGTAACAGTTTTTCAGATGGAAAAGGCACTAATGTGCCATCAGTAAGTAATATCTTCCATTTTTTCGAATATGGAGTGAACACAGCATAAGTATCTCCACCATCTTTAACCACTTCCGATTTTTCAAATATCACCTGGTCTTTAAAAGTTTTAAAGTTGATTCCCTTTAAACCAAGCGATTGTTTTACTTCCTCATCTCTCCTGACTGCATAAGGTTCATAATCGTGATTTGTAAATACAGTAGCTATTGCATATTTTTCTGTGAGTGCTGTAAATATTTCAACAGGTTTTCCATAATAACACGTGAGGGTACTGCCGTTTTCAATCAGTATTTCCTGCATGGCCATAACTGTATTGTAAATGAATTGCACCCTCCGGTCTTTGCAGTCAGTTAATTCCTCAAGTATATCCTGATCGAAAATAAAAAGTGGCAAAACAGGAAGGGAAGAACGCAATGCCTCAAATAATCCTTTATTATCCCACAGCCGCAGATCGCGACGAAACCAAAAAACATTGACCTTTTGTTGCATAAGGGATCAACAATTTTAATCCGTCTTTGTTGAAATAACTGCCTGGTAAACTGATTTTGTAACAAGATTGAAATACAATTTTTCCCCGATTTGCTTCACCCATTTTAGTCCTGCAATGGCATTGGTGGTAAACACCTCATCTGCAGTCATGAGATCATCTGAGGTGACAGGACCTTCACAGATTTCAAAATTTTTATCTGGCAACTGCAGCAGATGCTGACGGAAAACACCAGCAACACAGCCTTCATTCAAAGCAGGCGTAATGATCTTGCGATCTTTCACAATAAAAATATTGGCCCTGCTGGTATCTGCCACCCTGCCCGCTGTGTTGAGCACAATCGCATCATCCCACCCATTTTCAGTTGCAAAAATTCCTGCCATAACATAAGGAAGAAAATTGGCTGATTTTAGTGATGCAAATTTGTCCATCCCTTTTTGCACTTCGCTGTAAATGCCCAGGGTATATCCTTCATCATTCCAGGTAGTATATTCATGTTCGAGTGCCTGGGCTTCTATTAAGAAATGAGCATGTCCTTCATTAGACCGGAAAACAGCCAGCCGCACCCTCCCCAGTTTCAGGCAATGATTGAGTTCACATAATTCAAGGATATAGGGTGATAAATTTTTTTTTGCCAGCGCCTCCTTTGGCAATTTCATTTGCTCCATTCCATGAAACAGTCTTTGATAATGCAGTTCCTCAAGCACAATGTTGCCATCTGCAACTTTGATTGTTTCAAACAAGCCATCCCCATACGCAAACCCACGATTGGATGCATGTAATACCGGATCATGGGAAGGAAAAAAAAATCCATTTAAGCATACCTGGTTCATACAACAAAATACAGTAAAAAACTTTGAGCACGTTTAATTTACTTCATCTTTTAAAATACCAGAACGGTTGATGAGGTATGCATTGGCCTGCTGGGTACAGGTTAGAACCAGGTCATTAATACAAACATGCGCCGGCAAATTGGCCGTGAAAAAAACAATAGCGGCCACATCTTTTGCTTCAAGTGGTGTAAACCCTTCATACATTTTTTTTGCAGTTGCTTCAGCGCCTTTAAAACGCACCATGGAAAATTCCGTCTCAGCTGCGCCGGGATGAATCGCTGTCACTTTAATATGATGAGGTAAAAGGTCGATGCGCATGCCCCTGGTAATGGCGTCAACTGCTGCTTTTGATGCACAATAAACATTGCCTCTTTCATACACTTCCTTTCCAGCAATGGAACCAATATTAATGATATGACCTTTATTACGGCTGATCATGAATGGAAGCACTGCTTTTGAAACATAAAGCAAACCTTTCACATTGGTATCGATCATCGTATTCCAGTCATCAGTAGAGGCTTCATCAAACAATTCGCGTCCAAGGGCAAGACCGGCATTATTAATTAATACATCTACTTGTTTCCATGATTCTGGCAGGGACTCAACTGCATGCTGAACATCGGTTTCTTTCCTGACATCAAAACAAAGTGTAAAACATGAAATGTTGTAAGATGATTCCAGTTGCTGCTTCAGCTTTTCCAGCCTTTCCGATCTTCTGCCTGTAATGATACAATCGTAATGATTGGAAGCAAATACTTGCGCAAATGCTTCACCAAATCCGGCAGTAGCACCAGTAATGAAAACGATCTTTCTCATGAGGCGAATATAGGGAATGGAGGGGGAATTGGGTTTGGGTGAA
Organism: Chitinophagales bacterium 33-2; assembly: GCA_002050435.1. Classification (GTDB taxonomy): domain Bacteria; phylum Bacteroidota; class Bacteroidia; order Chitinophagales; family Chitinophagaceae; genus Flavisolibacter. The sequence continues at coordinate 51,584 of MWYV01000006.1, forward strand.
TGAGCAATGGGGAATGGTCATGGTCAATAGTCAATGGTCAATCACTGTTGTCCGGGGAAATCAAACATCGCTTTTAGTTAAGCTATTTTGCCTCAGGCCGGCAGGCCTCGTACCTGCCCCGCTGCTGAATTCCCCTTGTGACTAAAGCCAGGCAACAAAAAGGCCTCCCGCAGATTACGCAGATTTTCGCTGATTGGTTTTCTGCGTTCATCAGCGCGATCTGCGGGCAACAAGAGGCAGGTACCAGGGTTCCTCGCCAAAATGAAATTCCAGCACATCATCTTATCACATTTAGGTGGTTGTGTGCGCCTTATTGCTCCTGATTTTTCCTAAGAAATCTTTAAACCTAAGGGGAGCAATACAGCGCGAAGAACGCTTGCACAATCAGATCGCATGGAGTTGCACCTGTTTTCATTTTTCGGTGGGCTCCCTTGCGCAATCATCCGAAGGTATCTGGTAAAAACAGACTGTTACGCACTGATTGCGCTTGAATTTTTGCCTGCCTTTTTTTTCAAGAAAAAAGGTGGAAGAGGCATTTAACCATTGGATTAATGTTATAATCCTGCAGAAGTCAATTTCGGTATGGTTATGCCAATTCAGAAAATCTTTCCCCGGACAACAGTTCACCATTGACCATTCACGCTTCCCCATTCACTATTCACTTTACCTATTGCGCTAACGAGATCCGCACCTGCACACCTGCCCTTGTATTTGTAATAGGCGCTGTAGTGGCGATCTTCGGAATCACACGGTTCTGTTCAAAATAAAATTTAAGATTCACCCTGTTGTTCATGACATAATCAATAGAGGGCGCAATGCGTATCACTTTTTGTCCTGCTGTACCAAAGGCCAAATTCTGGTCAAGTTTACTGTTAGAGGTGGCATCATCGCGTAAACTAAAATCAAACCGGAAGGTTACATCATTTTCAAGCGTTTTTCCATCTTTCCCAAGCTTAATATTTCCAAGCAATGGAAAACCTCTTCTCCTCCAGTCAAACCCGAAAGTATATTCGGTAGACCTGTTCTCTGCAAGCTGATAATCTACAAGGCTTAAACTCAACTGCCTGCTTTTCTTGTATTCAAACCTTGCAGACAACTGGTTTACGAAGGTCATGTCTGCTGCGATCAGCGGACTGAATTGTTCACTGATCGTAATATTAGGTACAAGGAAATATGGAATATAATTTCCTGTTTGCGGATCAATAAATTCCGGGTAGCCCAATCTGAATGGATCACTGAACAACAGCGCTGTTGAAAAGCTGTTCATGCTCAGCGTTGAGTTATACCCATGGCGTAGCGTGAAGTTGGTAAATAATTTCTCCATGCCTTTCATCCGGGTCAACCCATTATAGGTAATGTTCCAGTTGGGTTTAGGAATCATCCTGGAAAATGGATTTGAACGAAGGTTTGGATTTGAATTTTTAACCAGCTCGATGGTGCGTGGATCTTTATCAGTATACGCAGCAAGGAAAGCAGGGATCAATACATCCTGTGCATATCTTCCATAACCATCAGCAGTGGTGGCGTAAGGATTTAAAGTTTTAAGCCTATCCTGTAATATCACCCTGTTTGCTTCAAATTTTTTAAAGGTTTCAGAGATTTCATTCGGGTCAAATTTTGTGAACAGGGTCTGGTAAGAGATATAACTGATGCTGAAGCTGCCGTTGGCATAAGGATTCAGTCGGGTTAAACCTGAATTACCTGTGGTATCCTTATACAATTCAGAATATTGCTTATCGAAAGTTCTGTCAAAAGTGATGTCGATATTCAGATCTCTTATCGGCATGATCTGGGCCGTGATATTGATATGCTGGTTGTAACGTTGTTGTATAAGCGCATTAAATAAAGAATCTCTTGAGAGCAAACCTCTTTGTCCAAGCCTGTTGATATCGCTGGTGTCGGGCTGGTAGCCAAAAACGTATTTCCATCCCGGGTTGCCGGTTCCGAGATTCATGCCCAGCACTTTGGTACTGTCGAGATAACCCGGAAGCAAAGTGCCTATGTCCTCATTATACTGTACACCAATTCTTTTTACGGAAGTAAGCATCCTACCAAAAAATTTCCCCAATCCTGAAACCGAAGGAACGTAGTTCGGATCTCTTGGCTGCTTTTTCTTTGAGGTATCGTTTGGCGATGGTTTTGGTGGTTTTGGTGAGCCCGGCGCATCGCTGTTAACAGCACGGAGGAAATTCCACTTGCTGTACAACCTTTCAAAATCAAAATCTGCTGTCACATTTCTGACCTGTCCGTTCACCAGGGTATTCCCCTGTTCTCTTGCCAGCAAAGAAGCGGCAACCCAGTCATAAGTGGCGGTATAGGATGCCCTCACCGTGGTCCAGTCAAGGAAAGGGATCTTGGCGGTGGGAAGATTATAGGCAATCGTGCCTTCCTGGTGATAATGCGTATTTCTTCCGCCTTTCAGGAAATTATTTTTAATAACCTCTTTTTCTTCCGGCGTATCGATTCTTCCAAAAGGTTCATCGATCCTTGCATTGTTTACAGCATTAAAGTCTAGTGTGATCGATCGCGTAAGGTCCCACCTCAATGAATAGTAGCGGTCGAATGTAAAAAACTTATTGAAGTTTTCAGGCAGCTTAAATGATGTACCCACATTCCTGTTTCTTAATATTCCATACTGGCGGAAAACATCTGCACGAACGGAAAGTGCAGAAGGTTTGTAATTGAAATTAAAATCCCTGATCAGTGCCAGCCACGGTGATTTTGATTTTATTATGCCTTTAAAGGGCTCAACAAATTTTGGTTGCGGTGCAAAACTATATCCCACAGCTGCCCTTGTGGTTTTAATATCTTCCAGTTCAATCAAAGGATTACTTCTTTGCTGGTGCGTAAGCGAATAATTCAAATCGAAATTAGATATGTCCCAGATTTTCGCCGGCTTTGTGCTGGTCCTGATTTTTTTTACATTGGTAAAATTGATCGTCTTCAGTGTTACTTCGTCTACTGCATCCCTTCGTATAGAATCTGCCATTTGTTTACTCGAGGCAGCATCGATCTTGTCCTTCAATTTCAAATCAAGATCATAAGGATCAAATTGCGGGGAACTGGTTGTTTTACTGATGGCAGCATATACCGGAAGTGTAATCCCCGTACTCTTTGGCAGCAATCTTCCCAGGTCGAGGTTTGTACTGATATCAAACTGTGAAAAGTCTTCGCGGCTTCTTTCATTCACTCTTTGTTCCAGTGAACCAAATCCAATACTTCTTCTACTTGCAGAAACACTGATTTGTCCCAGATCCGCAAGCCGCAGATCCACGCGACCAAGGGCAGCCCATCCTCCTGATTCATTCAACTTGGATAGCCTTAATTCATTAAACCAGATCTCGGTATTTACCATGTTGGAACTGGCATTTTCCACTCCAAGGAACATACCTCTTACTTCACCAAGGTTTGGATTTCCAAGAATGGCAAAGCTTCTTCCGTTAATCACTTCATTATAATATATTGCCGGACTGCCTGTTGAATTCCTCCGGGTTTTTATTTCTGTAAGAATGGAAAGATCAAAATCAAGATTGTTCTGTTCCGGCCATATCCCTAAAGAATCTTTTGTATACCATGGCGTGATCTTCAATGGTATCCTGACCTCGTAAAAATTGCTCACAAAATCACTTCCTATTCTTACTACGGCAACAAGATCTCCATCATTGATATTTCCACCAACCGGTTTCAGGTCTTCGGCATGTACAAACATGGACAATGTTCCATACTGCCTGAGGTCAAGGTTCATGGTTTTAAAAACGCCACGTGTATCCTTTTGCGTTAGATTGTTCAATTTTAAACTAAGTGATTGTTCATTCAACAATAACTGAACATTGTTATTGCTGATCTGCTGCTGGCGTTCAATACCCGGCGGCTGACGGTAAGGAATTGGATTCCGCTGATCGTTCTCTTCCAGATTTACAGCAAGCACATTCACGCCAACCGGGTCCTGTGCAGGAAGCGGCATATACATTCCGGTATTATTCACTTCATAAGTGAACTTTCTCCACTGGTTGCGTATCAGCTCCAGTTTGGCAAAACGCAAAACAGCGGTATCCTCAAAATTCGTCATGAACATCCTGATAAAACGAATGGATTTAAGATCAGGAATGTTACCAATTTTGTTTTCATAATCATTTACTGGTATACGGAAAAGATACCATTGTTCCACCCTCGTTGTATTGTTTGCCAGCTTCACTGTAACTTCTCTTACATCAGTGATGTATTTGTTATTCTGGACATTCATACCGGGTTTCAGATCTACACGGTATTGAAAATATTCTTCTACTTCATTCAAAGTATTATCTCTGTTCAGTTCTTCCTGGTCGGGCAATAAGGTAAAGGCATTTGTAAATTGATCCGTGTTTGCAGCAACAGGTGAATTGCCATGCGGGTTATTGATATTCTGATAACGCTCCAGGATCCCTGCAGGTTTTGATGGATCAATTTTACTCTGGTCGAAAGCAGGATCGCGGTAACCCATAAAATTATCTCCTGCAGGATCATTTAATGCAGAAAGATATATTGGTGAGTTGGTGCCATATTGAACGGCTAACTGGTTCAGGTAAACCTGGAATTTGACCCGCTCATCATCATCCGTCAAACCATCAAATCCAACATCCTGGAAAGGCCTGTCGGCAGGATCATTGCTGAAAGCATTGGTGATCTGGATGGGATTTCTTGGTACCCTTCCCCAGTTGGTTTCATCTACCGGAATATTCGGTTGTGTTGGTGTGGGAAGTCCATTCTCATACAATCGTTTTCCATCGCGCAAAATATCTTCTGAAATATTTCCGAGTTGAAAATAGAGTTCACCACCTGAGCTGTTTGGCCTGCTGATAAAAGGATTCTGCACCCAGAACTCAATAAATTCAATATTGCTCGTTTCAAAATCTGTCTGGTCAATATTCCTCATGATTCCGGCCCATGATTCTTTAGGGCTGATCAAACGACCATTTGCATCAAGACCCGAGGTGCGGAAATTATAAGGACCTCTTTCTCTCGGGTAATAGGCCATGTCGAAGGTGGTGAGTATGGCCTGGCCAATATCATTTGTTCTTTGTGGAAAGATCTCTGACTGAAATACCTGCCTTGTTTCTGGTTTAGACAATTCATCCGGATCATTTCTAAGCGGATTGTTGTTATTCCTACGCTCCTGCAATACCGGCTCAATATTATACCATGCAAGTTTTGCACGGTTAAAACCACTGGAAAGATCATCCAGCAAAGTAGCTTCCGGGAAGAGTATGTTACCATTGGCATCAGGCGCTTTTTGCGGAACCGAAGCAAGCGCCCAGCTGATGATGGGAAATCTCAGATCAATGGCACTCCTGGTGCCTTCAAAATCATCAATATAAATCACACCTTCGCTTCCTTTTCCAATTTGGGCGGCATGCCCGGGATCCAGGATCGCGGCTTCACCATAAGCAGTAATGGAAGACATTGCTTTCGAAGAAAAGAAAGGCAGTTTATTCAGCCATTTGGTCATTCTTGGAAAATCATCCCGGAAATCAAAGTCCAGCCCATACATGGTATTGCGAATAGGATCTTCACCAAATACCATTTTAGTAAAGAAAGGCCTTTCACCAAGTTTTACCATGGATGCTCCTACAGTGAGGTGACGGTTCACAAGGTAATCCAGTCTTAATCCAAGGTAATTACGTTGCTGTAATCCGAACGTAGCGTTGTTCTCATATTGAACCTGTACCGGCAAACCGGATTGAATGATGGCGGGATTGATGATCCGCATTGTTCCCAGGTCGTAATTGATCTCGTAATCAAAATTTTCTCTAAGTAATTGTCCGCCTGCCGTTACACTCACCGACCCTCTTGGTATATTAAAACCAAGCTGGTAATCTGAATTGGTACTCGATTTGGAACGGCCGATTATTTTAAACCGGTTTAAATTTGCAAAGGTCTGTGCAATGGCTTTAATGGTATCATACAAAGGGTAAAAGACCACATTCGGGCGATCGGCTACCTTTACTGCATATTCAATATCTCTTCCAAAAGGTTCCAGCACGGGAAAAATCACCCTGCTTTGAGAAGAGATAACAGTTGCGCCTTCCAGGTAATCAAACAACCCATCAGGCTGCGGATCATTTTGATTGTTCAACCTGTCGAGATTTACCAGGGTAAGGATGGGTGTTCCCGGTTCCACAGTGGGATGGGTTACATCAATTGGGAGGTATCTTTTATCACCACCACTGGGTTCTTCATAAGTAATGTCCAAACGAAAATCTTCTCTTTCCAGCTGGCCATAACCTACACTGTACACATTCTTCATCATCAGGTCCCAGATAGGCAGGTTGGTTCTTTGAGAAGTGGCTTTTAATAATTTCAGGAAAAGGACTTTTTGATTATTTCCTGTGGGATCAGGCGGCACATCCTGCGAAAATTCACCCACCTGGTGCACCTTTCCATTAAAGGTATATTGATAGGCAATTCCCAAAACTTCATCGGGTTGCAATGGCTGGTTTAATGAAATAAAACCCACCTGCGGGTTGAAGAAATAGTCTGAGGGCTGAAGTTTTCTGGCAAATGTTTTTTCAAAATCCTGCACGGGCTGAAAACCCTGTGCGGTTAGAATGCTTTGTACCTGGGTAGAATTCCTGGTATTGGGATTGGCATTCAAAATCTGGAAAAGATCATTTGCATTATTGCGGGGAAGTGAATCGCCCATGCCAGTAAGTAATGGACTAAAAGGAACCCTTTCACCCATATCCATAAAACCCACAATATCCCTGGTATCTGTGGTGGCACCCGTACGGTTGGTCACCCATACTTCTACCCTTAATATATTCACCTGTGAGCGAATCAAAGGAAGATCACGCATCACTTTATTATAGTTGTTACGGAAATAATGCGCCATGAGGAAGTGACGGTTCTCTTCATATTCATCCGCCCTCATACTGAAAGCCTGCGTGGCAGCACCACCCTGTAGGCCCATGCTTTGCCGCTGCGACCTTTGATTGGCCAGAACCGTGGTAACATATAACCTGCCGAACTGCAATTGTGATTTAATTCCGAAAAGCGATTGCGCACCCGGGATAAGGGTTCCCCTCGAGGAAAAGTTGACATTACCAGCCTGAAAGATCTTCAGGATCTCATCATCTTTACCCATATAATCCAGCTTCAGCTGGTTTTCGAAATCAAAATTTGCCAGCGTATTATAGTTGATGGGAAGCCGGATCTTATCACCAATATTGGCATCCACCTGTAACTGTGCGTTTTGGTTAAAATCAAAATTGCCCATCTTACGGGCTCTTTCAGGAAGTGTGGGGTTTTTAATATTCTGACCCTGGTAGCCTGCGGTGATATCCACATATCCAGTAGGCCTGATCTCCACTTTGTTGTTTCCGGTGATCCTGTTCACCCAGTCTTTGGAAAAACCAAACTTTGGTTTAAAGGTGCGACGGTTAAGATTGGAAAGCAGGTCGGCGCGTTCTCGGAAATAATCCCTTTCATCCTTTTGACCCTGCAGCCTAAGAAATTCTTCCATTGTAAAAGAGGCGGGCGTCCGGTAATACCTGTTCCCGATCTTTTCAACGATATAATATTGTTTGGTGATGGGATCGTATTCAATGTTTCTTTTAATAAAAGAAGTATCCCGGAAATCAAAACTGTTGCGGTTGGGATAATTGTAAGGATCACCCCGGCGATCGGAAAGAGGATATCTTGAAGTATCAGTTCGGTTACCAGATTGAAAAGGCCCGCCCGCCCTGACCTCCATGAATATGGAACACAAGGTGAGGGTTATTACCAGCGCGGATAATCTATAGGTAGAATGGTAAGCCAAGTCGTTTTTCTCTACAATTAGTTACTCAAATAAGGTCTCAAAGGATTTGCAATGCTTTTTTTATCAGCAGTTCCAGGCCTATACCGGGGTCCTGACCAATCACTTTGTGAACAGCTTGATCAGCAGCCTGTCGGTTTATACCCAGGGCAATAAGTGCATTTAACGCATCATTTATTAATGTATTGCCTTTGGAGGATGAAATATTTAGATCAGATTCCAGTGGGTGTTTGGCCAGCTTATCACGGAGTTCAACAACAATTCTTTCTGCCGTTTTCTTACCGATCCCTTTTATGCCTTCCAACTGTTTTACGTTACCCTGGATGATGGCCCTGCTCAATTCGTCGGGCTTCATATAAGATAACATCACCCTTGCCGTATTGGCACCGATACCGGTGATGGCTACAAGCTGAAGGAACATATCCTTTTCGGACAGATCTGAAAAGCCAAAAAGAAGGTGTGCATCCTCCCTTACGATCAGGTGCGTGTACAACATTCCTTTTTCTGCGTCCTGTATATTAGAATAGGTGTTCAAACTGATCTGAACTTCATATCCCAACCCATTCACATCTACATGAACGTAAGATGGGGTCTTTTTTACAAAATCTCCTTTTACAAAAGCAATCATGGTGTGCAATATTAAGGGGGATTTTTTTTGTTTGAAAGGGTAAAAAGCTGGAAAGGGAAATGAAGATTGATGAAGGGTTGTTGAACGGTGGTTGAATGGAAGCCTAACGAAACAGGTAAAGGGAGGCGTTGGGCCATTGAGAACAAAGACAAATTGGTTCACTTCCTTTTAAGTAAGATCCGCATAATATTTCGCCCCATTTAGTTTTGCCTTAATTTTCCGCCCTCAAACATTCTGAATGATACAAAAGATCAATGCCGCAATCACAGCTGTTGGGGGCTATGTACCTGAAACCAAACTTACGAACGCCGACCTGGAGAAAATGGTGGAAACTACAGATGAATGGATCCGCACCAGAACAGGTGTTGAAGAAAGAAGGATTTTGAAAGAACCGGGGAAAGGATCTTCGGATCTTGCTGTTCCGGCGGTTTTACAGATCTGTGAAAAAAGAGGCATCAGTCCGGAAGAAATTGATTGCCTGATCTGCGCTACGGTTACGCCCGACATGGTGTTTCCTGCAACCGCCAATATTATTTGCGATAAAATAGGCGCTAAAAATGCGTGGGGATTTGATTTGGGCGCAGCATGCTCCGGGTTTTTATATGCCCTCACCACTGGTGCCGCCCTAATTGAAAGCAGGCGATATAAAAAAGTAATTGTGGTGGGTGTTGATAAAATGAGCGCCATTATTGATTATACCGACCGGCAAACCTGCATCATTTTTGGTGATGGTGCCGGCGCGGTTTTACTGGAACCCAACCACGATGGATTTGGTGTACTGGATAGCATTTTAAAAAGCGATGGCAGCGGCCGGCAATACCTTCACATGAAAGCAGGTGGTTCGGTAAAGCCGGCATCCGCAGAAACCGTGGCCAATAAAGAACACTTCGTTTACCAGGAAGGGCAGGCGGTTTTTAAATTTGCTGTGAAAGGCATGGCTGATGTTAGTGCAGAATTACTGGAGCGCAATAACCTGACAGGCGATGACATTGCCTGGCTGGTACCCCACCAGGCAAATAAAAGAATCATTGATGCCACGGCAGACCGCATGGGACTCTCACACGATAAAGTGATGGTCAATATCCAGAAGTTTGGAAATACTACGGCTGCTACTCTGCCGCTGTGTCTTTGGGAATGGCGCCAGCAATTGAATAAAGGAGACAATATTGTGCTGGCGGCTTTTGGGGGCGGATTTACCTGGGGTGCCACGCTGCTGAAATGGGCGTATTGAGGGTTGGCGTTTATTTTATTTGACTTTAAAGTAATCTTTAGGGGAAATTTTTATTCTTTGCTTTGTCCAAAACTTTACGCTAATATCTGGGTTGACTTAATAAAGTAGCAAACAAACACTCCTCCTTCACTTGCTTTTTTTAGAAATCCTAGACAACTACACCACTCGTAAAAACAAATTCGATTTTTTTAATGATTGTTAAGACTGGAAGCATATAAAAAAGATGTTGGTAGAAAAAATTCAAAATTGGAAATTTCATGCACTGATTAAGATTTTATTTTGATGGAAATGTAAATCTTATAACTTATACTATGATCCTCCTGGTCCATAGTGCTAAGTGTTAAGCATTAGTTCCAAAAAAAAAACAAAATTCTTTTTATCTATTTAAATGGCGAATCTGATTTACTATTATATTTATTTCTCAAAATTTCAAATCCTTCTTCAAAACCATTTTTCCAAAATTACACGGCATAAGTTGCTATTGACGAATTCTGTTTCCTGAGCGAGTATTTAGATATCAGAACTGTTTCTGATCCATCCTTTTAAAGCCAATTGTCAAAGGGTTGAACTCTTTCCCTTCATCATTTTAATTTATTAATTTTTAACCATGAGGAAACTCTACGCGCTTTTAGCTACGCTATTATTCAGTATTTCGCTTTACGCCCAGGTCAATGTCACTGCTTCAGCTGGTACAACAGGACCTACTCCTTACACTACTCTGAAACTTGCATTTGATGCAATTAATGCAGGAACACACCAGGGGGCCATTACCATTAGCCTTAGTGGCAACACCACTGAAACTGCTTCTGCAGTTTTAAATGCAAGTATTTCTCCGTCGGTCTACTCAAGTGTGTTTATTTCTGCCACCACACCCGTAGTAATTTCAGGCAATATTACTGGTGCAGTGATAAAATTGAACGGGGCAGACAATGTAACCCTTGACGGAAGAATAGGAGGTTCTGGACGAAACATTACTGTTTCCAACACAAGTACATCAACAGCCACTGCTGCCATCTGGCTTGCCAGCGTAATCGCCGGAAATGGTGCAACAAACAATATTATTCGTAACCTGGAAATTTCTGCCGGTGTGGATCAGTCAACATCAGCTACAACTACCTTTGGTATCATCATGTCTGGAACCACTATTAGTATATCCTCAAATGGTACTGATAATGACAACAACCAGTTTGTAGCTAACCAGATCCTGAAAGCGCGCTATGGAATTTTGACAAGAGGCACAACCACTAATCTTAATGAAGGAATTATTGTCAGTGACAATATCATTGGACCAACAGCTTTTGGATCTAACTCCATTGGTAAAGTTGGCATTTTTATGCAGGCTGATGCTGGAGCAATAGTAACCCGGAACTTTGTTCAATTCGTGGGCGGAACAATTGCAACGACTTCTGGTGGAGCAGACCGGATTGGAATTGCCATTGGGCAGGAAAACTGGAGTAACTCCCCGTCAACATTAACTTCAAATACTTATACTGTTACACAAAATATTGTGCATGATATTGTAGATGAAAGAGCATTTTCTGCAATTGGAATATTATTAGGAACCACGGGGGGCGGAAACATTACTGATAATGTTGTGGCAAATAATTTTATATATAATATCCTTGCCAATGGTACTAGTGGAGACCAGGCAGTGGGCATAGGAATTTCAGGTGGAAAGAATGATAAGGTTGTATTTAACTCAATTTATCTTTCAGGTGATCTGGACCCAGGGACTACAACCTCGGCAACCACAAGCGCTTCAGGTATAAGAATCGGAGCGGCTTCCAGCACCTCTTTCCTTGACCTAATCGTGAAGAATAATAATATTTACGTTGACCTCAACAGCAATAATACCATCCAGCATTTTACAATATCTTCTAACAGTTCAACATTTAACTGGGGTACGGGTGGACTTGATCATAATAATTATTATTATCCTACCACAAACCCACAAATGGCTACCGGTGGCATTGGTAACACAATTTCCACTACAACACCGTGGACTGGTTTCCTGACTTTGACAGACTGGAAAACAGCATTTACACCTGCACAGGATGCCAATTCAATTCAGGTTGTTTCACCATTTGTATCAGCTACAGATCTTCACCTGGTAGCAGGATCCAGCACTAAACTAGAGTCGGCAGGTATTGCTATCGCGGGCATTTCTACTGACATAGATAATGATACCAGACCTGGTCCTGCAGGTTCCGTTAACGGAGGGGGCACGGCACCGGATATTGGAGCAGATGAATTTGATGGTGCTCTAGCACTGGCCATTGATTTGGCTGTTTCTGCACTTGTTTCACCTGCATTTAATACCTGTGAGACAAATCCAGCTACCGTTGTGGTTAGAATTAAAAATGAAGGCAGCTCAACCATAGATTTTTCAACGAGCAATGCCACGGTTACTGCTAATGTTACGGGAGCAACAACAGCAACAGTTTCAGCTATATTAAATTCAGGAACCCTCGCTCCTGGAGCAATTCTTGAAGTTCCACTGAGCCCCGGTCTGAATATGTCCACACCAGGAACTTATAATTTTGAATTGTCAACAACCTTATCCGGTGATGGCAATACCGCAAATAATACTCTTAACACCACTTCTTCCATAGTCATCCCGGTAACACTGCCAGAACAAGTAGATTTTACCGGTTATACAGGGTCAAACCTAACTACAGTTTTTCCTAATTGGTATGAAGCTAGAGGGGCGAATACACCTGTAGCGGGAACTTCAAACTGGATAAATTCAAGTTTGGTTACGGGAGCTGGAACAACCGCCAAGATAAACCTGGCCTTTAATTCTGATAGGGAATGGATTGTTGGACCCAAAATTCCTGTTATTGCCACTACTATTTTGAAATTCGACGTGGCTATTACTGATGCAAATTTGGCTGCTGCAGACCCTGATGGTATGACAGGTACAGATGATTCAGTCATTGTGCGTATCTCTACAAATTGTGGCGCTACATGGACTGACCTTTATGTGTTTGACGATGCATCAACAACAGGAGTTATTTCAAACAGCCTGGTAACACAAACAATAAATTTAAGTGCATATGCAGGACAAAATGTGATCCTGGCTTTTTATGCAACTGAAGGCACTGTGGATAATCTCCAGAGTTATGATTTCCATATTGACAATATAAACATTCAAAATCCGACATCCCTTGATGTAGGAGCTATAGGAATGACAACTCCGGTTGTTCCACCTATTTGTTATGGAAGCACAGAAACGGTTACTATAACAATCAAAAACTATGGCACCTCAGTAATAGACTTTGCTGCAAATCCTGTTACAGTGACAACTAATGTTACCGGGGCTGCAACTACATCGCTTACCGGAACAATTAGTGCAGGCACTCTGGCACCAGATGCAACAACTTCAGTAGTAATGTCCACTACACTTGATATGACAGCATCGGGCACATATACCTTTAATGCATATACCAATGTTACCGGGGATGGTGCTGCAGGCAATGATTCCATGACAACAGTCACAAGGTTTAATGCGGCAACGGTGAGCATCCCGGAAACGGTTAATTTTACAGGCTTTACAGGCTCTAATTTAGCCACAGCATTTCCAAACTGGAGAGAAGGAAGTGGATCCTTAATTCCTGCAGGTACAATTTCCACCTGGACTTCTTCCACAGTTTTTGCTGCAGCCGGAACAACAGCCAAGATTCTTTTGAGTTCGACTACAGACAGGGAGTGGATCGTAGGCCCTAAGATCCTTGCGGCTTCCAATACTAATTTAAAATTTAAAGTTGCAATTACTGAGAGTTCTTCATTAGCTGTGGATCCTGATGGAATGACAGGTACAGATGATTCGGTTGTGGTAAGGATATCTACCGATTGCGGAATCACCTGGTCAAACCTCCAGTTATTTACAGATGCAACCACCACAGGTATTGTCTCCAATACTCTGGTGGAATATACTATCCCATTGGGAAGTTACGACGGCCAAACGATCATGATCGCCTTCTATGCGAGTGAAGGTACTATTGACGATGCAGCTTCTTATGATTTTCATCTTGATGACATCAATATCTATAATGCTACGGCGCTGGATGTAGGGGCAACTGTTCTGGCTACTCCATTAGTATCGCCGGCATGTTACAGCAGTACTCAGTCTGTTTCAGTTACTATTAAAAACTACGGTACAGCTACTATAGACTTTGCAATTAACCCAGTAACGGTTACTACAAATATTACCGGTGCAGCAACAACAATGCTTACAGGAGTTATCAGTTCAGGAACACTTGCCCCGGATGCAACAACAAATGTAACCATGTCAACCACCTTTGACATGTCTGCAGCCGGAACCTATACATTCAATGGTTATACAAATTTAACGGGGGACGGAAGCGTAGCAAACGATACCATGGCAACTGCTTCAAGAATCAATGCACCAACGGTAACATTACCTCAGACAGTAGATTTTACAGGATATACAGGATCTAACCTGACTACTTTCTTTCCAAACTGGGTTGAAGGAATCGGAGTTCTTGCACCTTCAGGAACCACCTCAACCTGGACAAGTTCAACCGCCTTTACCGGTGCAGGAACGACAGCAAGAATAAACCTGTCATTTAACTCTGATAAGGAGTGGATCTCCAGTGCTAAATTCGTGGCCTCATCCACAACAACATTAAAGTATAAAGTAGCAATTACTGATGCCTCTTCTGTAAGTGCAGATCCTGTTGCTATGGCGGGTTCTGATGATTCAGTGATTGTCAGGATATCTACTGATTGTGGAGCTACCTGGTCTAACCTGAAAGTGTATGATGATGCCTCAACCACTGGTATTATTTCGAATTCCTTGCAGCAGGAAATCATTTCCCTGGGGTCATATGCAGGTCAGACTTTAATGATTGCTTTTTATGCAAGTGAAGGTTCAGTTGATAACACGCAGAGTTACGACTTTCATATTGATGATATTAACCTGAGTAATCCTCCGCCATTGGATCTTGGAGCTATTGCTCTTGCTACCCCTATGACACCAACTTGTTATAGTAATAATGAAACGGTAACAATTACTATAAAAAATTTAGGTGGCGCAACGGTTGATTTTGCTTCTACACCAGTTACTGTAACTACAAGTGTTACGGGTGCTGCAACGACAACATTAACCGGAACTGTAAATACAGGTACACTGGCTGCCGGAGCCACTCTGGATGTAGGAATGTCGGCTACATTGGATATGACTGCTGTAGGAATTTACACTTTCAATTCATCAACCAATGTAAGTGGAGATGGCGATGCAACCAATGATGCCATGGCAGAGGCAACAAGAACTGTGGTGGCAGTAAATGCAGGTACTATTTCGGCTTTAATTCCATCTGTTTGCGTAAGCGGAACTCCTAAATTAAAGGTTACCGGAAATGCAGGTGGTTCCATACAGTGGCAGGAATCAACTTCTGCATCAGGTCCCTGGACCAATGTGGGAATTGACAGTATAGGATACAGTCCGTCTTCAGCAATAACCACAACAATGTATTACAGGTTAATTGTAAGTTGCGGAGTTAATTCTGCCACTTCCAATGTTGTATCGGTAACTGTGCAAAATCCACAGGTACTTACTACAACTCCTGGAAACAGGTGTGGAACAGGAACTGTTACGCTTGGTGCTACAGCATCTAGTGGAGCCACACTGAACTGGTATGCAAATGCTTCAGGTGGAACAGCACTTGGAACGGGTACATCTTTTATAACGCCTTCAATTAGTACTCCCACTGATTTTTATGTTAGCGCTGCAACGAGTGGCGGATCTGAGACTGCTGGCCGCACCTCGCCCGCAGGAACTACAAGCACCACAGGTAATAGTTATGGTTTGGTCTTCAATGTTGCAAATGAACCAGTAACTATTTATTCAGTAGACATTTACTCGGTAGGTTCAACTTCCGGAACAATGTCAGTAAGTCTTACAGATAACGCAGGCGTTGTAATACAAACGGTAGGACCGTTTACCTATGGTGCCGGTTCAACAACAAATCCTACCATAGTTACTTTGCCTTTAAACCTTACAGTTCCAGTTGGTACTGGATACAGGCTGATTTCAACATCTATGAGTGGAGGATCCCTTATCCGCGAAACATCAGGAAACACTTATCCATATACCTCTCCTAGTGGAAATGTTTCTGTAACCAGTGGATTCATCACTAACCCGGGAAGTTCCACTTATTACTGGTTTTACAACTGGCAGGTAAGTGCAACCTGTGAGTCTGCCCGCTCCGCGGTTACCGCAACAGTAAACCCTGAAACAGCAATTACCACACAACCTGTATCACAATCCATTTGCACAGGTTCTAACGTTAGCTTTACTGTTGCAGCAACAGGAGCAAACCTCAGTTACCAGTGGAGAAAAAATGGAGTTGATATTACTGGAGCTACCAATTCTACATTTACCATTACTGGCGTAGTTGCCGGAGATGCGGCTAATTATGATGTAATCGTTACCGGAACATGCGGACCCCTTACATCATCTGCAGCTACCCTAACAGTTACAAATTCAGGCATCTGGTCGGGAGCTACAAGTACCGATTGGTTTACAGCCTCCAACTGGTGTGGCGGTGTACCAACTTCTACAACAAATGTTGTAATTCCAGCTGGTGCTGCTAATATGCCCTTAATTACAAATGGCACTGCAAGTGCTAATAATATAACAGTTGAGACAGGAGCTACACTTACGATCAACAATTCAGGAGGTAGTGGAAACCTTGATATATATGGCAACCTTACCAATAGCGGAAGCTTTGATGCTACAACAGGTAACATTGTTTTTGTTGGTACCAGCATCCAGACAACAGCAGCATTTACTGCCAATAATGTAACAATCAATAACGCGTCAGGACTGGTACTTGATGGAACTGTTACCGTGAACGGTACATTGATACTTACTAACGGTAATATTACTCTTGGTGCAAACAACCTTAGCCTGGCTGGAACGACCAGTGGATCTCTGGCTTCTCACATTATTGTGAATGGCACAGGAGGTGTTGTTATCAGGAATCTTGCTGCATCGACAACAGTTAATGTTCCTATTGGTATTAACTCAGGAAGTTATAATCCAATAGTGCTCTCTACCAATGCAGGTCATGTAACCGATGATCTGACAGTAAGAGTAGAACAAGGTGTTCATTTCAATGGAACAACAGGTGGCTTTTACACAACTGGTGTAGTTGACAGGAGTTGGTATGTTATTGAAGCAATACCTGGAGGCAGCGACATTAATGTTACCCTGCAGTGGGTTGCAGCAGAAGAGCTGATAAGTTTCGACCGGAACAATTCAAATGTCATGTACTATATGGGCAACTGGAATACAACTACTGGATCGCCGGCAGTCGGATCAAATCCATATACACAAACCAGGAGTAACCTAACAGATCTTACGGCACTGGCAGTAAGAACAGAATTGACTCCAACACCTGTTAAGTTTGTAAACTTTTCGGGTAGAAGAAATGGAAATACAAATATTTTGAATTGGACCACTGCAAATGAAAGCTTTAATAAAGGATTCTTTATTGAGCGTTCATTAAATGGAATTGATTATACTGCAATTGATTTTGTAATCAGCATTGCTCCGGGTGGAAACAGTAATGCAGCATTGCACTACAGTTACACAGATTTGAACATTTCAGGTACTAAACAATTCTACAGGTTAAGGCAGGTAGATCTTGATCAAAAAACCAGGTTAAGTAATATTATTGTTATCAGAGGAGACAAACCAGCAATGACAATTGTTGCAGGCCTCTTCCCTAATCCGGCCATCTCTTATGTGAATGTGATGATAGAAACACCGGTTAAGGATGATGTTACTCTTATCATTACAGATATGAATGGTAAGATTATTCAGAAACATAGGGCAGTTGTAGAAACAGGAAGTAATAACATTATAGTAAATGTCAGTCACCTGGTTTCTGGAACTTACCTATTGAAACTTGAGTGTACTTCAGATTGTGAAACTGCCACAGTAAATAAATTCATGAAGCTATAAGGAAAGTAATGTTTCCTTACAAATCCACCTCTGTAATGGAGGTGGATTTTTTTATTCCGCGATTCTCTGTGCGCTAGCATTGTAGGTTTAAAAAAGGATCCAGGGAGATACAGTGGTAAAATGTTTCACTGAAGGGGATCTTATAAAAGTCAGTAGCTGAAAAATAGAAAAGCAATTCTCAAAAATGAAAATATAATTTAGTATGATGTAATGTTGGTTGTTCGGCTGTCTGGTAAAAAAAGTACTTCCGGGTCAGTTTAGTTTTTGGTTTGGGAATTACAAATTTAAAAAAAGGGAAGTCTTTGACCTTTTTATATTAAAGTATTATCCCGGACACCTGCAACCAGCTAACAGCCAAAAGCTAACAGCTAATATTTATGAATTCCATCAAACCCTTAATCACCCTGGCTCAAAAAGGCCAAATATCTGTCACGAGGCGGTTCATCCAATTTGTGATGATCATTTTCGGAAGTACTTTCCTCAGTTGGATTGCCTCACCAGATCTGGAAACACGCACCAGTTTTATGCTGGCTATTTTAATTGCCGCAGCGCTTTTATGGGTAACCGAAACCATCCCCCTGTTTGCTACATCTTTATTGATTATAGGGGCCCAGATCATATTCCTTGGCAACCCGGGTGACTGGGAAATTTTACGAACCACCGAAACAATACCTATTCCCTACAACGATTTTCTTCAACCCATCGCCGATCCCATTATCATCCTTTTCCTGGGAGGTTTTATCCTGGCTAAACTGGGAGTAATTGTTGAAGTGGACCGGTACATTTCCGGTACTGTATTAAAAATCTTTGGACTTTCCGCTAAAAAAGCCCTGTTGGGTGTTATTGTTTGTACCGCTGTTTTCGGAATGTGGATCAGTAACACTGCCACCACAGCCATGATGATCACTTTAACAGGATCTTTCCTGGCAAATGTTCCAACAGGCAATCCATTCAGAAGAGCGATTACTTTGGCGATTCCCTTTGCGGCTGGCATAGGCGGACTTATGACTCCCATCAGTTCTCCTCCAAATGCAATTGCCGTTGGACTGCTTGCAAGGAATGGTATCCAGATAGGATTTTTACAATGGATGATCATAGTGGCACCTCTGGCCATTTTATTGTTGTACCTGCTTTATCGCCTGCTCTGGCATTTTTATAAACCAGATCAACCGCTTTCGCTTGCACCTGTTGAAATCAAACCCTTTACCAGAAAAGGAAAATTTGTTGTGTTGATCTTCACCATTACTGTGTTGCTTTGGTTAACTGATACGCTCCATGGAATTCCTCCGGCTGTTGTTGCATTGTTTCCCATCATCATTTTTACAGCAACGGGCTTGCTGACTGTAAAAGAATTTAACCGGATTGACTGGAACATCCTGTTTATTATAGCAGGAGGCCTTGCACTGGGGCAAGGCATGCGGCTTACCGGACTTGACCAGGTCATTGCAGGACTGATTCCGGTAAATGCCGCAAGTATTATTCTTATTATGTTTTTAATTGCCCTTGTAATGGGCACTTTTTTATCTAATACAACAACCGCAGTTTTATTGATACCTATGGCCATATCCATGGCCGTAATCTCAGATAATATCCACATTAAATTTTTGGTGGTTGGAATTGCCATTATGTGTGGAAGCAGTATGATTCTGCCTATCAGCACACCCCCTAATGCCATTGCCTATTCAACAGGTGAATTATCAAAAAAGGACTTTCTCAAAACCGGTGGAATCATTGGATGCTGCAGCATCGTGCTTACCTATGGTTATTTCTGGCTGCTGACTTATTTAGAATTATGGTGAGCGGTTGGAAAATAAAGCATGGGTCAAATTTCTAAATTGCAACTTAATCTCTTCATTGCACTGTTCGCCTTCCTGTCCTGCTGACGCGGTGCACTAGATTGAAAATCTTAGCGTCTTTGCGTCTTCGCGGCAAAATACAAAATACCAGTAGTGCCCTGATTTGAATTCAAACTTCATCAACTATTCTTTTCATTCTTCCAGCCATTTAAAACCTGTTTTCTTTACTGGTTGAATTAAGCCAGGCAGCCCCTTTTGCACCTGATTCCTTACATTTGCACCACTTTAAAAAGACATTATGAGTATCCTTGTTAATAAGAATTCAAAAATATTGGTTCAGGGCTTCACCGGAACAGAAGGAACTTTTCACGCTGCGCAAATGATCGAATACGGAACCCAGGTTGTGGGTGGTGTTACGCCAGGAAAGGGCGGAAACTCACACCTTGACAGAAGGATCTTTAATACCGTTGAGGAATGTGTAAAGGAAACGGGAGCAGATGTGTCCATCATATTTGTTCCTCCTGCATTTGCTGCCGATGCAATCATGGAAGCAGCGGATGCCGGCGTTGCGCTGGTTGTGTGCATTACCGAAGGAATTCCGGTTCAGGATATGGTTAATGTCAAAAACTTTTTAAACTCTAAAAAAACCAGGCTTATAGGACCGAATTGTCCTGGCGTAATTACGGCCGATGAATGCAAAGTAGGTATCATGCCTGGTTTCGTATTTAAAAAGGGAAGAATCGGTATTGTTTCAAAATCAGGCACACTCACCTACGAGGCTGCCGACCAGGTAGCAAAAGCAGGACTGGGAATTTCAACAGCCGTGGGAATTGGTGGTGATCCAATCATTGGCACAACAACAAAAGAAGCAGTGGAATTATTTATGAATGATCCTGAAACCGATGCCATTGTAATGATTGGAGAAATTGGCGGAGGCATGGAAGCTGAAGCCGCAAGATGGATCATGGAAACTGGAAATAAAAAACCTGTAGTTGGATTTATTGCCGGACAAACAGCACCTCCCGGACGTAGGATGGGACATGCGGGTGCCATTGTTGGTGGTGACGAAGATACCGCTGCTGCAAAAATGAAGATCATGCAGGAGTGCGGCATTCATGTTGTCAGCAGCCCAGCTGATATAGGAAAAACGATGGCATCAGTTATAAAGAAATAATCACAGATAGCTAGTGTTAAGTTAAGGGTGAATAGTGAATGGTCAATATTTCACCATTGACCATTCACTGATTTCGATAAAACGCTCAATGGTTCTAGCGTTGTTGATGATTACATCTATTTTTCATTATTTCCTTTAGATCGGTGAAGTACACCAGCTTTGCCATTTCCATTTTGTCATTTTCAAAGCTGAATTGCTGAAGCAATTGTACTACCTGCGCGGTTAAAAAATAATTCCTGGTGATGGCATCTCTGGCCATGATCTTTTTCTGATCCCTAAAATGCTGTTCCCTGATCCTGTTGATCAACCGGTCAAAATCCATTGTGGACATGGGATGTTGATAAGCACCTGTTGATCCATAATCATCATGGTCATTCAAGTCATCATCATACCATCCTCGGCCCTGTAAAGATTTTTCATCTACCATTGCTTTTCCAAAACGATTTACCATAACATCAACATGGTAAGATGGCCTGACAGTTACAGTGGAAGCAAAGATCACATCCTTGTTCCAGTTGTTGTTTCTTCCCTGGTTGTTTCTGCCGGCATTGCGGTTAAAAAGATCCGGATGGCATAATTGCCTGGTCTGAGATCATGAAGTACCAGTGTTTTACTTTTAAACTGGTAGGTTCTTCCATTTACTGAAATAGAAGCATTGCCTGCATTGGCTAAGGTAATGGTAAGAATGCCTTCATTTGCAGCGAATGCAGCAACTGAAATAAAGGTTGCTGTAATTAGGGTAAATAAAGTTTTCATAATGAAATCCTCCTGCTGCTCTGATTGCTTGTTTTTCCTTCTGTTTAGGTCGTAGAATTGTAAACAAAAGTTAAAGCATCATCAATAATAGCTTCCTCTGTATCAAATAGAAATCGATCTTTATGCAATCCCTGTAGATTTTGCATCCTCAGGGGTCGTTCAAAACACTATTATGAAAATCTACCTGAATTATATAATTACTGCAATTTTTCTTTGCTTATCCTTTGCTTCCATCGCCCAAAAAACAAATTATGAAGCGGAATGGAAAAAAATCGAAGCGCTCATTGAAAAAGAAAGAAGACCGCAGACTGCACTGATAGAAGTAAAAAAATTATATGAAAGGGCCCGGGCTGAAAACAACGCCGTTCAGCATGTGAAAAGCCTTGTTTACTTATCAGCGCTTCAAGAGGAAACCAGGGAAGAAAATCATTTAGCATCCATAAAAGATCTTGAAAAAGAATTAATCACGGTAAAAGAACCCGCGCGGTCTATTGTTTATAGTCTGCTTGCAGGTAAGTACTGGTCCTATTTTCAAATAAACCGCTGGAAACTTTACAGCCGTACACAAACAATTGGTTTTGTAAAAGAAGACATTGCCACCTGGTCAACACAAGATTTCCATGAAAAGATCGCAGCACTTTACCTGCAATCCATCCGGAATCAATCCCTCCTGCAACAAACTTCTTTGCAGGCTTATGATCCTATCCTTAGAAAAGGAAATGCCCGCAACTTACGTCCTACCCTTTATGACCTGCTGGCCCACCAAGCGCTTCGCTATTTCGAAAATGACGAAAGAAACATTAAAAAACCCGTCTATGCCTTTGAAATTGAACAACCCCAGGCATTTGCACCGGCAAAAGATTTTATTGCATTTGATTTCAAAACGCGTGACAGCTTATCGCTGCATCATAAAGCATTGCTGATCTACCAGCAACTGATTGCCTTTCATCTAAAAAATAATCGTACAGATGCGCTGGTGGATGTGGACCTGAAAAGAATCCAATTTGTTTACAGCAATTCTACTCACGAGGATAAACAGGACCTATATGAAAAGGCACTAATGGCCATTTCAAATGGAAACAGGGGCCCTTCAGGAAACCAGGCGCGCTACTTACTGGCAGCACATTACAACCAGCTGGCCAGTGGATACGAAGCAGGTAAAGACACTTCAAATAAATATGGAAAATTAAAAGCAAAAGCACTACTGGAAACGACGGTTAAAGACAGCAGTATAAAAAATGAAGGCTGGATAAACAGCTATAATTTACTAAATGAAATAACCAGGAACGACTTCAGTTTTGAATTGGAAAAAGTAAACCTGCCAGGGCAGCCTTTCCGTGTTTTGGTAAGTTATCGCAACCTGTCAAGTATTTCATTCAGGGTGGTAAGGATAACAGCTGCAATGAAAAAACAAATGGAAAGAGGATGGGACGATGCTTTCTGGAATCTCCTGCTGCAGACAAATGCTTTAAGATCATGGGGCCAGGCACTTCCTGACCCAAAAGATCTTCAACAACATAAAGTGGAAGTGAAGGCTGATGCGTTATCGTTAGGGGAATACATTTTAATTGCTTCAACCGAAAATTTCCAGAAAAAGCAAAACCTTATTGGTGCGCAATTCTTTCATGTTTCCAATATTAGTTACATCAATAATGACAATGCCTTTTTTATCCTGAACCGTAACACAGGTGAGCCCATTAAAAATGCAAAAGCAGAAGCATTTGAAAGGATTTATAATTATAATGACAGCCGGTTTTCCCGGACAAGAATCGGAGCTTATTCTGCAAATTCCATGGGACTGATACAGGTTGAGTCAAACAAAACCAGGAACAATGGTTTTTTTCTGGATGTATGGTCCGGAAATGATACGCTTGCCATGCAGGAACATTTTTACCAGTACCACTATTACGACCAGCCAGAAAACAAAGCTCCACATAAGATCTTTTTCTTCACAGACCGTTCCATATACAGACCAGGGCAGCAAATCCATTTTAAAGGCATCACGCTTGCTCCTGAAAAAGAGCATAACAGCATTGCAGTTGATTTTAAAACTACCATCTACCTGCGCGATGCAAACTACCAAATGATAGATTCCATCGCGGTAACAACAAATGAATTTGGATCTTTTTCAGGAATATTTAAACTTCCCCAGCAGGGGTTGACCGGGAGTTTTTTTATTATGGACAAGGGCAACCGGAACCAGGTGGAAATTTCTGTTGAAGAATACAAAAGGCCCAAATTCAATATAGAATTTCTTCCCATTACCCAAACTTATATTGTAAATGATACGGTAAGTATAAGTGGAGTTGCAAAGGCTTATGCTGGTAATACCATAGATGGCGCCAGTGTAAATTATAGGGTAGTCAGGCAACCCCGATTCATATATCCGGGTTGGCACAACAGGTCCTGGCTTCCACAAACAGCACCAATGGAAATCACAAATGGATCTACGGTTACGGATGTGAATGGAAATTTCACCATCCGGTTTGTGGCAGTTCCTGATAAAAAAATCAGCCGGAAACTGGATCCATTATTTGACTATGTTGTTTATGCCGACATCACCGATATCAATGGTGAAACCAGGAGTAATGAAAAAAGAATAACTGCAGCTTATAAGCACCTCGTGTTGTATGTTGACATACCACCGCGCATAATAAAGGATTCACTTTCAAAAATCAAAATCAGAACCGAAAACCTGAATGGTGTTTTCCAGCCTTCATTTATTAAAGCAAGATTTGTTCAACTGATTCCTGAGAAAAGACTGATCAGGCCACGCTACTGGTCAAAACCAGACCAGTTTGTGATGGACAAAGCAACATACATTGCTTTATTTCCACATGATGAATATCATGATGAATCAGATCCTTCCACCTGGCAAAAATCCGCCAATGTTTATTCGCATAATGATAGTTTGAAAACAAACGGATCCTGGAACATGTCCAATAAACAAATTCCTGCAGGGTTTTATGAACTGACCATTCAAACGCAGGATAAAAAAGGGGATACCATTCAACAAGTCCTATATGTTGAAGTTTTTGAGGAAGGCAAGGTTTCTGAAAAACCAACTTACTTCACATTTCATTCTCCCGCTGACAACAAAGAACCGGGTGAAATAGCACAAGCCTTATTTTCTTCATCACTCCAGGTTTTCCTGTTGAGGCATATCGACAAAAACAAAAAACTGTCTGTTCGTTTTTCAGAAAAAGATGTAGACCACCATATCATTAACAATGAAGTAAAAATATTTACCTATCCAATTCAGGAAACAGACAGAGGGGGTTTTGGGGTCAAATATTTCTTCGTAAAACACAACCGTTTTTTCTCAGCTGATGGAAATATTATTGTTCCATGGACCAACAAAGAGCTGGATATCACCTACCACAGTTTTAGAGATAAAACTTTACCTGGAAGTAATGAAACATGGAAGCTTACCATTAAAGGAAAAAAGAATGAATCCATTGCAGCAGAAATGCTGGCCGGAATGTATGATGCTTCCCTGGACCAATTTAAAAATCACCAGTGGCAGCAGCCTGCTATCTGGTATAACTACACTTCACGCTATAACTGGAATACGCATCATAATTTCACTGCTGTAAATTCATTTGAGCAGAGGTTCTCAGAACCCCCTTACCGGTCGGTGAAAAAAGTATATGACCAGTTCATTTTCGATCATGGCAATGAGCAGGTATTTACCGTTGGACTTGGCCTGACCCGAAATTCGGCAGAGTCACGCCAGGATGGAATGATTTCAAAAAGACTGGAGGGAAGAACCATGGGTGTTTCCGCTGCACCACCGGCGGCAGAAATGATGGCACAGGATGCTAAAGCGGAAGAACAAACGCAGGAAACCATTACCAAAGTTCCGGCGCCAGCCGATCCAATCCAGGTAAGGACCAACTTGAATGAAACAGCATTCTTTTTCCCGCATCTCAGAACGGATAATAATGGAAATATTGAATTCAGTTTTACCGTTCCTGAAGCATTAACCAGGTGGAAAATGCTGTCCATGGCACATTCAAAAGATCTTGCTTTTGGAAGTGCGGTAAACGAAATTATTACGCAAAAAGAACTGATGGTGCAACCCAATGCACCAAGATTCCTGAGGCAGGGCGACAGGATCGAATTTTCCACCAAGGTGGTTAACTTATCCGAAAAGGAAATGACCGGCCAGGTACAATTACAATTATTTGATGCATCAACCAACCAGTCTGTAGATGGATATTTCCTCAATACGTTTCCAAACCAATTTTTTACGGTTGCTGCTGGTCAAAGTGAAGACATCCGGTTTCCGGTCCAGGTGCCTTTCCAATTCAACAGTACTTTATCCTGGAGGATCGTTGCGGTCAGTGGAAATTTCAGTGACGGAGAAGAAAACATCCTGCCTGTTCTTTCGAACAGAATGCTGGTTACTGAAACAATGCCACTGCATATCCGGGGTAGCGGAAGCAAAACTTTTTCTTTTGACAAACTGAAGAATGCTTCAGCAAGCAATACGCTGCAACATCATTCGCTTACAGTGGAATATACCGGCAATCCTACCTGGTTTGCAGTTCAGGCATTGCCCTTTCTTGCAGAAAATACAAATGAAAGTTCTGAACAGGTTTGGAGCCGATACTATGCAAATGCACTGGCCTCAGGAATCGCCAATTCCATTCCACGGATCAAAGCCATTTTTGACCAATGGAGCATCCGGGACACTGCTGCGCTGCTGTCAAATCTTCTAAAGAATGAAGAATTGAAATCAATTTTGATACAGGAAACGCCATGGGTTTTGGCAGCACAAAATGAAACGGAACAAAAAAGAAATATTGCCCTCCTTTTCGACATGGTTCGCATGGACACAGAGCTTCAATCCAATCTGCAAAAATTAAAAAACCTTCAAAGTCCGAATGGTGGTTTTGTCTGGTTCAAAGGTGGTCCGGATGACAGGCACATCACCCAGTATATTGTTACTGGAATCGGACGCTTACGCAAACTGAATTATGCAAAAACTGATTTAAACGCCATTAGCACCCCAGCATTAAATTACCTGGATAGAAAAATAAAAGAAGATTACGACAGGCTGCTGAAATCAAAAGGAGATCTTTCAAAACAGCAGATTTCCCCCATCCAGATCCAATACCTCTATATGCGCAGTTTTTTTTCACAGGACATTCCGGCAGCTTCAAAAACAGCGTTCCAGTATTATTTAAAACAGGCCAAACAATTCTGGGTAACTCAAAACAAATATTTACAGGGAATGACCGCGTTAGCTTTGTTTCGCAGTGGCGACAGTCAAACTCCTGCAGCAATTCTCCGATCGCTTAAAGAAACTTCGATCACTGATCCGGAAATGGGTATGTACTGGAAGGACATTCGCTTCGGTTACAGCTGGTCCTGGCAATATGCGCCGATTGAAACACAGGCTTTATTGATAGAAGCCTTTTCAGAGATCAGCAAGGATGTGAAATCAGTAGATGACATGAAAACCTGGCTGATCAAAAATAAGCAAACCACGCACTGGAAAACCTCAAAGGCTACTGCTGATGCATGTTACGCTATGCTGATAAAAGGATCTGACTGGATTGCTGCTGAACCACGTGTATCCATTGCTTTAGGCAATGTTTCCATTACCAATTCCGGCCCTGGAACAGAAGCAGGAACAGGATACTTCAAAACTGCCCTGCCTCCAAAATCCATTGAGCCATCTATGGGAACAGTGAATCTTTCTGTACAATACCCGGTGTCGGGCGAACAAACTACACCGGTTACAGCTCCCTCCTGGGGCGCTGTGTACTGGCAGTATTTTGAAGACCTGAATAAAATAACATTTGCTGAAACACCATTAAAACTAAATAAGAAACTTTTCATTGAAAAGCACTCCGACCGTGGTCCGGTGCTAACTCCGGTTCACGAAGGAATGGAATTGAAAATAGGTGACAAAATAATCGTAAGGATCGAGTTGCGATCAGACCGGGACATGGAATATGTTCACATGAAAGATATGCGGGCTTCTTCCCTTGAACCAGTGAATGTGCTCAGCGGGTATCAATGGCAGGGAGGTCTTGGTTATTATGAAAGCACCAGAGATGCCAGCACCAACTTCTTTTTCCATTACCTGCCCAAAGGCACTTATGTTTTTGAATATACCCTGTTTGTAAGCCATAAGGGTGCCTTCAGCAATGGGATCACCACCATACAATCGATGTATGCACCGGAATTTACGGCGCACAGCGAGGGCGTTAAAATAAATGTGGATTAGTCATTTGTGCTTAGAATATCCGGATCGTGGTTATGAATATCTGAAAGGAATGCGGCATTATCATTTACTTTGCCGCAATGGTTGTGGATTATCTCATCATAGGCCAGGGTATTTCAGGCACCATGCTTTCCTGGTACTTATACCGTGAGGGAAAAACTTTTCTTGTAATTGATCATGAAGCCGTTGACACGCCTTCAAGAGTAGCGGCTGGCATCATTAATCCAGTAACAGGGCGCAGGTATGTGACTACATGGATGATCGAAGAAGTAATGCCCTTTTCTATATCAGCTTATACAACCATTGGAAATTTTTTAGGTCATGATCTTGTTCAAAACAAAAACATCATAGACTTTTTTCCTTCCACGCAAATGCGCGAAGCATTCATTGAAAGAATCGATGAAGACGATCAATACTTAAATGCTTTCCCGGATCAGAATCATTTTAATCAATATTTTAATTATGACTTTGGATGTGGTGAAATAAGTCCCTGTTTTTCTATTGATCTTCAGACACTGCTCTATGAATGGAATAAAAAACTGGTTGAAATGAACAGCTTTCGACAGGCTGAATTCAAACCTGGAGATTTGACTTTTACAGCAGACCAGGTTCAATATGAAGATATCACAGCGCAGAAGATCATTTTTTGTAATGGCACAGGAACGATGGATCTACCGGCTTTTCAATTGCTTCCCTTTGCACCAAACAAAGGAGAAACCTTGCTGATTGAATGTAAAGATCTCAAAAACCAGTTTATTTTTAAACGATCTATGGTAGTAGCACCTACGCCGGAAAAGGATATTTTCTGGGTGGGTTCCAGTTATGCCTGGGAGTTCGACCATGCGCACCCTACCGAACAATTTCTAAAAAACACTAAAACACTGCTTGATCACTGGATAAAGCTTCCATACAAGATCCTTTCACACAAAGCATCTGTGCGGCCTGCAACATTGGAACGCCGGCCTTTTATAGGTTTTCATCCTAATTATCCTGCCCTCGGAATATTAAATGGAATGGGAAGCAAAGGCGCCTCGCTCGCACCTTTCTTTGCCCATCAACTGGTACAGCATATTGTGCACAGCCTGCCCATTACCGATGAAGCCAACGTGAACAGGTTTTCCAGAATTCTTTCCAAATAAAATTAGTTTTGCAGCACCAAAATATATTTATGTCAACTGATAAAGAACCTGAATTTTCCATTCCTGCCCGATTCAGGAAAATGGAAAACATGCATATTGTTTTCTGGCTGATTAAAGATATCAGCTGGTGCATGATCTGGAAATCCCTTGGACTGGCCATGATCATCCCTACACTTTCCATCGCCCTTGTTATTTCATGGCGAACGCGGCATCTTAAATCTGAATTGGCACATAACCTGGCGGTAACCTTCTGGATCATTGCAAACGCCCTGTGGATGATCAGTGAGTTTTTTCATTTTGATACGCTGGTGATCTGGAATATGTTTACCGGCAAACACCTTGCACTCATCCCATTTTTATTTGGCATAGGGGTACTTGGCTTTTATTACCTTGTTCAAAAGCCAGGAGAACGAAAATCAATGCAGGTAGCCACGCTTTAATTACACCTTATGCAACTACAGGAACCGAACCTTACGTATCATGAAGCCATAAAGAAACACCAGGCAACCCTTGCAACTTTACTGAAGCGAAGGAGCAGGATGGGGTGGACAAGACTTATTATATTCCTGCTCACCGTTTTAATTAGTTACCAGGTTTTCATCAACTTCGGACTCTGGGGCATCGCTGCACTTATTTCAGGCATCAGCATTTTATTATTTCTTGTATCTAAAGATGTTAATAATAACCAGCAAATTCAAAACACAAAAAATCTTATAAAGATCAATGAAGAAGAACTAAGATTTATACAACATGATTTTCACCATGCTTTTGATGGATCAGGTTATGTTCCCGCACTTCATGATTATGCACATGACCTGGATCTGTTTGGAACCGCTTCTGTTTATCAATACATCAACCGGTGCTTCAGCGAGCAGGGAAGAACTAAAATGGCTCATGATCTTTCATCCGCACTGCCTGTTGAACGCATCCTGGAAAGACAGGCCGCGGTAAATGAATTAGCGCCTATGGTTGACTGGAGGCAACAATTACAGTCGATCTCCATGCTCAATAACATCACCACAAGCACCGAACAACGTGCAATAAAATGGATTGCTGAAGAACCATCTTCATTTAAATCCAAAAGCTGGATTTTTTTTATACCTATGTATTCTGCAATAACCATTGCTTCCGCAATTGCTGCCATCTTTGGATACATACCCGGGGCCATATTTATTTTCTTGTTTGGCATTTATTTTACCACTTCCATCATCCTCAGCCGCAATACCATCAAACCCTATATACATCTGGGGGGCATTGTCAAAGAGATCCTTACATTTCAAAAAATGGTGGAATGGATCGAAAGCATTTCTTTTCAATCACAACTGATCAACCGGATAAAAAACAATGCTGCTCCGGAAAACGGATCCGCAGCCGTTCAGATCAGGGAGTTAAAATCCATTCTCGACAAATTTGATCTTCGGTTAAGCATTGTAGGCTTATTGTTCTTTAACAGTTTTCTTTTGTGGGATGTCAGGCAAATGCTGGCCTTGAACCGCTGGAGAGAAAGAAATAAAAACCTGCTGGCACATTGGTTTGAACTCGTTGCGGAAATGGAAGTGCTGAATAGCCTTGCTACTTTAAAATTCAACCACCCCGATTGGTGTATTCCACAGATCTTACCAACCCATTTTCATTTGCAGGGAGAGGCCATAGGTCATCCTTTAATTAATAAACAAAGCCGGGTAAGGAATGATTTTAATTTGAATGGTATACCTGAAATTGCATTGATCACCGGTTCAAACATGGCCGGCAAAAGCACTTTCCTCCGGAGCCTTGGTGTTGGATTTTTAATGGCCCAGATGGGGGCCGTGGTCTGCGCAAAAAGTTTTTCCTTCTCGCCGGTAAAGATCATGAGCAGCATGCGCATTGCAGATAACCTGTCGGAAAACACTTCCACTTTTTATGCAGAACTAAAAAAACTAAAAACCATAATTGAAGCAGTGAACAGAAATGAAAAGATATTCATTCTGCTTGATGAGATCCTCCGCGGAACCAATTCACTGGACCGGCATTCCGGTTCTGCGGCCCTTATTTCCCAACTGGTGAAAGAAAATGCAGTGGCCGTAATCGCCACACATGATGTGGAACTGGCAACCTTGAAAAATAAATTTTCTGAAAGCATACATAATTACCATTTTGATGTTCAGGTAGAAGGCGAAGAACTGTACTTTGATTATAAACTTAAAGAAGGCATCTGCAGAAGTCTCAATGCCTCCATCCTAATGAAAAAGATCGGGATCAGGCTGGACGAACAGGATTAGGTTCAACTTTTTATTTCCCTGCTGTTTATCTTTGCGACCTGCCTGGCGTAAGGCAGCATCAACCAATACATATGTTTCGTTCACATACCTGTGGTGAATTAAGATTACACCACGCCAATACAGAAGTAAAGCTTGCCGGCTGGGTTCAAACCATAAGAAAATTTGGTTCCATCAGCTTTGTCGACCTGCGCGACAGGTATGGGATCACGCAATTGTTATTTGGTGAAGCACTTACTACTGAATTGGATGCGAATCCATTAGGAAGGGAATTTGTGCTGCAGGTTTCCGGTACTGTAACGGAGCGATCCAATAAGAACACAAACATTCCTACGGGTGATATTGAGATCAATGTGCAATCTTTCCAGGTGCTGAACAAATCTGCGGTTCCACCTTTTACCATACAGGATGATACGGATGGAGGCGATGATCTCCGTATGAAATACAGGTATCTTGATCTGAGGCGGCATGCTGTGAAGAAAAACCTTGAATTGCGCTATGCAGTGAACAGAGCCACGAGGGACTACCTGCACCAGCAGGATTTCATGGATATCGAAACGCCTTTTCTGATCAAATCAACACCTGAAGGTGCACGTGATTTTGTGGTGCCTTCAAGAATGAACCCCGGAGAATTTTATGCATTGCCACAGTCGCCGCAAACTTTCAAGCAATTGCTAATGGTGAGCGGTTATGACAGGTATTACCAGATCGTAAAATGTTTCAGAGATGAAGACCTGCGCGCAGACAGGCAGCCGGAATTTACTCAGATCGATTGTGAAATGGCTTTTGTTGAACAGGAAGACATATTGAACATGTTTGAAGGCCTTGTAAAATATATTTTCAAGGAGGTTAAAGCCATTGATTATAATGCGCCTGTGGAAAGAATGACATGGGAAAATGCGATGTGGCATTTCGGCAATGACAAACCCGATATCAGATTTGACATGAAGATTGCCAACCTGAAATCAGCATTTATGAAAGCTGGTGCCATTGTGGCTACGGGTGAACTGATAAATGATGCCGGCTTTGGCATTTTTGAGCAGGCAGAAACCGTATTGGCCATAGCTGTTCCCGGAGCTGCAGATTATACACGTAAACAAATAGATGAACTCACGGACTGGGTCAGGCGGCCCCAGATCGGTATGCAGGGTATGGTGTACATCAAGGTGAACCAGGATGGAACTTATAAAAGCAGTGTAGATAAATTTTACAGTGAGGAAAAACTCAAAACCATTGCCAATGCGGCATTGGCTGCGA
This sequence comes from Chitinophagales bacterium 33-2, assembly GCA_002050435.1. Lineage (GTDB taxonomy): Bacteria > Bacteroidota > Bacteroidia > Chitinophagales > Chitinophagaceae > Flavisolibacter. Next base: position 83,846 of record MWYV01000006.1, read on the forward strand.
AAGGGGACCTGGTATTGATACTGGCAGGCAAAGAAGAAAGAACCAGGAAAGCCATCAGTGAACTCAGACTTGAACTGGGTCAAAGATTAGGACTCAGAAATCCACAGGAGTTCCGCCTGTTATGGGTAGTGGATTTTCCACTATTTGAATATGATGAAGATGGCAATCGCTGGGTAGCGAGGCATCATCCGTTTACATCACCAAAGCCGGATCAGATCGAAACCATGATCAGCAATGATCCTTCAATTGCCAATGCCAGTGAGTATTTAAAACACCCTTATTCCAATATCAAAGCCAACGCCTATGATATGGTATTGAATGGAAACGAGGTGGGTGGCGGTTCTATCAGGATCTATCAAAGAGCCTTGCAGGAAAAAATGTTTGCGGCACTGGGTATGAGCCCGGAAGAAGCCCGACATAAATTTGGATTTCTTTTAGGTGCATTTGAATACGGCGCGCCACCACATGGAGGAATCGCTTTTGGACTTGACCGCCTTTGTTCCATTCTTGGTGGAACTGAAAGCATCCGCGATTTTATTGCATTTCCAAAAAATAACAGTGGAAGGGATGTGATGCTGGATGCGCCTTCAACCATTGATGAAAAACAGATGGAAGAACTGCATCTGGTAAGTAAACTAAAATAATTATCTGTAATCATCCAGTTCAACTGACATTACAGTCGACTAGCTCATTTTACCAGCTTCTTCACGCTATCCGGCATATTCATTGCCCTTTTGCCTCCCTAATGAAAATGCTTTTATCCCTACTCATTTCCATGTCCATTTTTACATCCTGCCAAAGCGGAGAAAAAGCTCCCGCAAATGACTACCATATCGAAAAAAACCTTACAAATGTTTTATATGGTAAAGACTCCATGCAGAACATGGATATTTATCTTCCTTCAGGGCGCAGCACAGCTACAACACGATCTATTATTCTGATCCACGGCGGCGGGTGGAATGGTGGCCATAAATCTGAATTTAACCCTTATATTGACAGCTTCAGAAAACGACTTCCAGGTTATGCCATATTTAATTTGAGCTACCGGCTGGTGAACAGCGGACATGTTTTTCCTTCACAGGAAGATGATATTAAAGCGGCGGTGGATCACATCAGTTCCAATGCAGCTGCTTTTGGAATCAACAGTGAAAACCTGGTAATGCTGGGAATATCTGCCGGGGGACACCTGGCGCTTTTGCAATCCTACAAGTATAAGGATCCATCGATAAAAGCAGTGGTAAGTTTCTTCGGACCTACTGACCTGGCGTCCATGTACCAGAAACCCTGGCATCCGCTGGTGCCGCTGGCACTTCAGATGGTTACAGGAACCACACCTTCCGACAATCCAGCATTGTACAGGAATTCCAGCCCTTTACATTTTGTGAGTAAGGAAAGTCCGCCCACACTGATCCTGCACGGTACCAAAGACCAGGTAGTGGATATTTCCCAGTCAAGAGCGCTGAAACAGCAATTGACGAAGGAAGGTGTAACAAATGAACTTGTGGAATACAATGGCCTGGGGCATGGATGGAGGGGCACACAAATGACCCACTCATTCAATCACATTCAATCTTTTTTTGAGCAACACATAAAATAAAATGATTAATGGCTTTCAGGCAGCTTTTAATTATTTTCATATCAAATGAAACAGATATTTTGTCTTCTACTGGTAGCCAGTTTATTTTCCTGCAAAAAAGACCCTGCTATAAAACCTGCTGATGCGGTGCCTGCAAAAAAGCTGGAGCAGGTTGCTTATGGTAGCGATCCTGCACAGGTAATGGATATATATTTACCCTCCGGCCGTTCCGTAGATTCAACAAAGCTGATCGTGATGATCCACGGAGGCGCATGGGCAGGTGGTGATAAATCTGATTTTACAGCACATATTTTAAAAATTCAGCAATTATTTCCCGGATATGCCGTTGCCAATATGAATTACAGACTGGCCACTACTTCAGGAAATTATTTTCCTACCCAGGAAAATGATGTAAAAGCTGCATTGAATTTCCTGATGCAGAAAAAGAACGAATACCTTTTTAATGAAAAGATCGTGCTGTTAGGCGCGAGTGCAGGTGCACACCTGGCTACTTTACATGCTTATAAAAATGCGCCACCGGTAAAAGCAGTTGTAGATTTTTTTGGTCCGACGGATTTGGTCGAAGTATATAATACCGCACCTGACCCAATAACAAAGGCGGGGGTTCAACTGCTTTTAGGAGGAACGCCCGCATCTAATCCGCAAAATTATTATAATTCCAGTCCGGTGAATTTTATCACTACTCAATCAGCACCAACCATCATTTTTCATGGAAGCATTGATGATGTAGTGCCCGTATCACAATCAATAGCACTCAGGAATGCGCTTGCAGCACATGGGGTGCCACATCAGCTGGAGATCTACCCGGGAATGGGGCATGACAGTTGGCCAGATGCGGTAATGAATGATGCTTTGAACAAAGCCCGTCTGTTTATTCTTACGCATGTTCAATAACATTTACATTGATTATCTTTCTTAATTTGAATCATGAATGCACAAGCACCCCTGGCCGAACGCATGCGTCCATCTGTATTGGATGATCTTGTTGGCCAGGAGCATTTAACAGGCGCCAACAGCATTTTAAGAAAAGCAATTGATCACCGGAAGATTCCCAGTATGATTCTTTGGGGACCTCCGGGAACGGGGAAAACAACCATTGCCAATATTATTGCTGGAACACTTCAACTTCCCTTTTTTACTTTAAGTGCGATCAGTTCCGGAGTTAAAGATGTAAGAGATGCCATTGCCCAATCTCTTGAATTGAATGGGGCCATTTTATTTATTGATGAAATACACCGGTTCAATAAAGGACAGCAGGATGCATTATTAGGTGCAGTGGAAAAGGGCACCATCACACTCATAGGTGCTACAACGGAAAATCCATCTTTTGAAGTAAACAGTGCCTTGTTAAGCCGTTGCCAGGTTTATGTATTAAAACCGCTGGATGCCAAAGACCTAGTAGTATTGCTGGAGCAGGCCATACAGAAAGATGTGGTTTTGTCGGAACGAAAGATAACACTCAGTGAAACAGAAGCATTATTGAATATATCAGGTGGAGATGCACGAAAATTATTGAACCTCTTTGAAATTGTTGTAAATCATTTTGATGCGGACAAACCTGTTGTCATTAATAATGATACGGTAATGAAGATCGCGCAGAAAAGGATTGCACTGTACGATAAAACAGGAGAGCAACATTATGATATTATTTCTGCCTTTATCAAATCCATGCGTGGCAGCGATCCGAATGGTGCCATCTACTGGCTGGCCCGAATGATCGAAGGTGGTGAAGATGTAAAATTCATCGCGCGTCGAATGGTTATCTTTGCAAGTGAGGATATCGGGAATGCCAACCCTACTGCAATTGTTCTTGCCAATTCCTGTTTTGAAGCGGTAAATAAAATTGGTTATCCTGAATCAAGGATCATACTGGCACAATGTGCTACTTATCTTGCTTCCTCCCATAAAAGCAATGCTTCTTATATGGCAATAGAAGAAGCCATTGCCATTGTAAAAAAACAAGGCGATCTTCCTGTTCCATTGCATATAAGAAATGCGCCCACTTCAATGATGAAAAATATGGGCTATGGAAAAAATTATAAGTACGCCCATAATTATGAAGATAACTTTACTAACGAAGAATTTTTGCCTGATGTCCTCAGCGGTAAAACTTTTTATGAACCGGGGAAAAATCCAAGAGAAGAGGAATTAAGAAAATTCCTCCGCTTAAGATGGAAAGAAAAATATAATTATTAAAACATTGAAAATGTCGTCAAATAAATTCCTTGCGCTGTGTACTCTCCTGGTGATTTGTTCAAATACAAAAGCACAAACCATTATCAACCGCGATCCTTTTATCGAATCAATGGTAAAAGAAGTGAATGCCGACAGCCTGCGCTCTTATATTTCAACAATGGTTGGTTTCGGCACACGGCATACACTGAGTTCCACTACAGATAAAAACAGGGGAATCGGAGCGGCAAGAGAATGGGTAGCGCAGAAGTTCAGGGAATTTGGAAATTCCAGTGGTGGTCGCCTGACTGCTTATGTTGATACGGTAAACTTAAACCCAGATGGAAGAAGAATTGATGTACGCACCAACTTAGGAAATGCAATGGCCATTTTAAAAGGAACGGATCCCAATGACAAAAGGATCTATATGATCAGCGGGCATCTCGACAGCCGTGTATCGGATATATTGAACCGCACTGCTGAATCCCCAGGCGCAAATGATGATGGAAGTGGTGTTGCAGCTGTTATTGAATGTGCACGGATCATGAGCAAAAGATCATTTCCTGCAACAGTTATTTTTGTTGCTTTCAGCGGCGAAGAACAAGGCCTCCTGGGTGCCGGCTTCCTTGCAGAAAAAGCGAAACGGGAAAACTGGAACATTGATGCATTGCTGAATAATGATATCATGGGAAGCAATAACAGTCATGATACCAAGATCATTGACAATACTAAACTCCGTGTATTCAGCGAAGCATTTTCGGTGAATGATACAGGAAGGGTTGCCTTAAACATCAGGGCTATGGGATTGGAAAACGATGGTAAGCCGCGGCAGCTGGCGCGCTATGTTAAAGAACTGGGAGAAAGATATGTGGATCATATTGAGATCATGATGATCTACAGGAATGACCGTTTTTTAAGAGGAGGAGACCATACCCCATTCGTTGAAAGAAAATATGCGGCTGTCCGTTTAACCGAAATGAATGAAAATTTCAATCACCAGCACCAGGACCTGCGAACTGAAAACGGCATTGTATATGGCGACCTTATCGAATTCATGGATTTTGAATATTTAAGAAAAAATACAGCAGTGAACCTGGCAGTGCTGGCCAATCTTGCAAAGGCACCACCTGCACCGGAAGAAGTAAAAGTGGATGTAAGGAATCTTACCAATTCAACCGCTTTATCATGGAAAAAACCTTCAGCCGGAAATGCAAAAGGATATTTTATCCTGATGCGTGAAACTTCATCACCTGTATGGCAAAAAAAGTTTTATACTGAGCAACTGACATTGACCTTACCTTATTCCAAGGATAATTATTTTTTTGCTGTTCAATCCGTGAGCGCGGCAGGCAATGAAAGTTTACCGGTAATTCCAACCGTAGCCCGATAATAATCATGAACTGGAAACTGAAAAAATTTGATGACCTGCAACCCCATGAGTTGTATGCCATACTCAGGTTACGTAACGAAGTTTTTGTTGTAGAGCAGCAATGCATTTTCCAGGATGCCGATGAAAAGGACCAGGGTTGTTACCATTTAATGGGATTTATAGATGAAAGCCTTGCCGCATATACAAGGCTTGTTCCACCAGGATGGATCTACCCTGAAGCTTCCATTGGAAGGGTGGTTACCTCGCCAGCCTTCAGAGGAGGCGGGTCAGGGAAATTGCTGATGCAAAGATCAATAGAAACCTGCATTGACCTATTCGGACAGGTGGATATAAAGATCGGTGCACAACTCTACCTGAAAAAGTTTTATGAATCTTTTGGATTTATCCAGTCTAGTGCTATTTACTTAGAAGATAATATAGAACATATTTACATGCTTAGAAGCGCTTCGTAATTATACGAATCCATTCCGCGCACATTTGCGCAATTTTTTACGATGGCTTGTGTCCTATTTTTTTCGGCTCTACTTTAGCTCCGTTAATCCAATCCTAATTAAAACCAAAACCGATTCTATGAGAACATTTGTACCAGGCGTACGTACATTAGTACTCATTTCCGCTCTTGCGCTTACGTTTCAAAGTAAATCTCAATCCATTACAACCGGTAATGGTAAAGTAGAACTAGGCATAGGCATAGGACCACTTTTCTTTCTGGGTGATCTTGGAGGCAATGCAGGTGTAGGGAAACGATTTATTAAAGACATCAATTTCCCAGTTACCAATTTTGTTAAAGGAGTTTATGTAAACATTTATCCGGCTGAATGGCTTGGGTTTCGTTTAGCCATAAACCAGGGAACACTTGAAGGCTACGACAGTCTGATCAAAGACAATGGTGGTGCTGAAAATTACAGGAGAGACCGTAACCTGAATTTCCGTTCCCCGTTACTTGAAGCTTATGCTGCACTTGAATTTTATCCAACCGTTTTCTTTGAAAGATACGATGGACTACAGGGCAAGCTACGCCCTTATGGTGTAGTGGGTATTGGTGCATTCAAATTTAATCCACAAGGTAAGTTCTATCATCCCGATGGCCGTGCAGAATGGGTTGATCTGAAGCCCTTGTCGACAGAAGGACAGGGAATGGCAGAATATCCAGACAGGAAACCTTACAGCCTTATTTCATTGGAAATTCCACTCGGCGCGGGTTTTAAATATTATTTCCAGGAGAATTTTTATGTAGGACTTGAAGTGATGCACCGTAAATCATTTACCGACTATGTGGATGATGTAAGTACTACTTATATTGATAACAACCTTTTCTCACAATACCTTACACCTTCACAGGCTGCAATGGCTAACCAATTGTATTTCCGTGAAAACTTTAAACCAGGTGGATCAGCATCACGTGTGCCAACAACAGGTGAGCAAAGAGGAAATCCAAAACAAAATGATTCTTATTTCTCTACCATTATTCGTTGTGGCTGGAGATTAAATGACTGGAATTCACCAAATGGAAGAGCAGCAAGACAAATGCGCTGCCCTGCATATTATTGATTTAAATTATTACCAATAAGCGGTGGGAACATAATAAATCTGTTACCCTATGGTTGAATAAACCTAATCCGTTCCCTATTGTACGCTTTTACATTAAACAATTTATTTAATGTTCACTGCCGCTCTTATTGGTAACCTCTGATTTTGTGTTTGAAATACTTTAGTTTTTGCAAAAAAGATCCTGACAGGGGATAAAAAAGTGACGTTTACATTCAGACTTACTTCATCGCTCCTGCCCTTTTATCATTCATTTCAAACAGTCACAATTGAATTGCATTCATTAGCAGCAGGCTAACAATAAAGATCTAAACATTCATTTCAGGAACATCACCATCAACAATTAGTTTTCCTGCAGTTTTAGATTTTATTTCTTCAACACTTACGCCCGGTGCACGTTCCACCAATCTGAATCCTTGAGGTGTAATATCCAGTACAGCGAGTTCGGTAACAATTTTCTTTACACATCCAATTCCGGTTAAAGGAAGGCTGCATTTTGGCAGTAGCTTTGATTCGCCTTTTGGATTGGTATGCATCATGGCTACAATAATATTGCGTGCGCTTGCTACAAGATCCATTGCGCCACCCATGCCTTTTACCATTTTGCCCGGGATTTTCCAGTTGGCAATATCGCCCGTTTCACTTACTTCCATCGCACCCAGCACTGTAAGGTCAATTTTTCCGGCCCTGATCATTCCAAAACTTTCAGCACTGTCGAAAAAAGCACCACCAGGTAAAATGGTTACTGTTTCTTTCCCTGCATTGATCAGATCTGCATCCATCTCCGCTTCTACAGGGTAAGGACCCATGCCCAGCATTCCATTCTCACTCTGCAGCAGTATGAACATCCCTTTCGGAATATAATTGGCTACAAGCGTTGGAATACCAATTCCAAGATTCACATACATTCCGTCGCGTAATTCCTGTGCGATCCTTTTTGCTATTCCGTATTTATCGAGTGCCATGTGGATGAGGGTTTAGGGTTTAGGCTTTTAGGTGTTTAGGTGTTTAGTTGTTTAGTTGTTTAGTTGTTTAGTTGTTTAGTTGTTTAGACGCACGGTTTTTCGTTCAATCCTTTTTTCATACTGACTGCCCTGGAAGATGCGGTGTACGTAAACACTGGCAACATGAATATGATCCGGATCGAGGTCGCCGGGTTCAACCAGTTCTTCTACTTCAGCAATGGTGATCAAACCTGCCTTTGCCATTGAGGTTGAAAAATTCCGGGTGGTTTTTCTGAAAACAAGATTACCATACCGATCTCCTTTCCAGGCTTTCACAATAGCATAATCAGCATACAAGGCCTCTTCCATCAGGTATTGTTTTCCATTAAAGCTGCGGTGTTCCTTTCCCTCTCCTATTTCTGTTCCATAACCTGCAGGAGTAAAAAAAGCGGGAATGCCCATTCCTGCCATTTGTATGCGCGTAGCCAGTGTGCCTTGTGGTATGAGATCAACTTCAAGCTCGCCGCTTAAAAGTTGTCTTTCAAATTCGGCATTCTCACCCACGTAAGAACTCATCATCTTTTTTATCTGCTTTGTCCTAAGTAAAAATCCAAGTCCAAAATCATCAACCCCTGCATTATTGGAAATACACGTAAGGTTTTTTACCCCTTTTTGAACAAGCGCTTTTATACTTTCTTCGGGAATGCCGCATAATCCGAATCCGCCAAGCATAATGGTTGCTCCATCCCTGATATCATGGATCGCTTCTCCTGCGTTCTGATAAACTTTATTCATAATCAGCAATTAGCTGTCAAAAATAGGAATAGCAGTACAACTCAATCTGAATTTTTGGCTTCAACCAGCTTTTCAGAGCGTTGGTGGAGGGTTTCAAAAATGGGTTTCAGCAGATCAGGCCTTGACTGGTAGAACTTAAAGCTTTTCTGGAAGTATCGCTTTTCTATTTCATGGACCTCGAAAACCTTGTCGTATAAAGCAGAGTGGCGATGAAAAGCTGCTATAGTTGAATCTTTCAGAAACTGGTGTTGTGCCAGTTCCTCTGCCCTCAGCATATCCCAGAGGACGGCTTCCATTTTTGATGGATTCATTACACCGCGCGGTACGCCGGAATTACCGGAACAAGAAAAGATCAATATAAACGTAAGAAATATAAATACGGCTTTCATCGAAGCTCTTTATATGCATTTACATTGGTGATATCTAACCTGGAAAGTATGTCTCTGGCCTGCACCTTCATATTCTGATCTGCTTTACTGAAGATCCTTACCAGTTCGGTACTTTTTCCCTGGAAGAATACCTGCATGATCATGCTGTTTGGGTTTTCAATATTGATGGTGTTGAGATAATTTAATGCATTCAGTATCCCTGAACGCCCGCCTTTTTCATTTTCAAAAAACTGGTCAAGCCCGCTCCTGTAATAAGAGTATATGGCATCGTGCACCAGGGTGAACCTGCTATCTACAAGTCCTTCCACCAGCTTATAACGGTTACGCACACCATCAAATGCTTTCCAGCCCGAAAGCTGTCCTGACTCAGGTGCATTGTTCACTATGTATTGTGCCTTTTGAAAATAAGGATCACCGCCACGTGGCGAAAATGAATCATAATCAAGCCCGATGATAATATTGATGTAGTAAGCCAGTAAAGCGGGAAGGTTGGCAGCAAGGGGATCATTTCCCTGAACACGATTCTCATTAAATTCTACCGGCTGAAATTCAACATATTTAAATGTAACATCTGCATCCTGGTAATTGATCAGCGGTGATTCATAGGTCGTATTATACACAGGCCTTGCTGCCTGTATGGTTAATGTTCCTTTGAACACATTGGAACCGAGATCCTGGTCTATGGTGAGTAAAAAATTGCATTTAATCTTTTCCTGTGGTTGAAAATTATCACTACTCCATTTCCTGTTGTTGATAAAGTTGTTAACAGTGGACTGCAAGGTTTGAAATATTTTTTTGTCCACCTGGGAACTTACCCTGTTGGCCATAACGGTAAACCTCGCCTGCAGTTCCTGCCCCTGCACAACCTGTGAAAGGAAAATAGCTAAGATGAATGCGATTTTTTTCATTTTAATAATTCAGTTATAGAATCAACAATGTCCTTCGCCACAAGTGATTTTGATTTAAGTTCAAACGCCTTTTCCTTTCCTCCTTTATAATATAAGGTCACTTTATTGGTATCCACACCAAAACCGGCTCCGGCATCCCCAAGGGAATTCATGACGACCAGGTCGGCATTTTTTTCTTCCAGCTTTTTTAGTGCGTTTGCTTTTTCATTATTTGTTTCGAGTGCAAATCCAACGAGCAACTGCCCTGGTTTTTTTACATTTCCCAGCTGTGCCAGGATATCTTTTGTCTTTTCCAGGTTGATACTTAATAACCCTTCTTCCTTTTTGATCTTCTGTTCTGCCACTACAGACGGTGAAAAATCCGCAACAGCTGCAGCCATAACAGCAATATCATAGTTTGCGGCTGCTTCCATGCAGGCATTGTACATTTCCGCTGCCGTAATTACTTTCTTTATTTTGATTCCCGGATGAAACCCATTAATAGAAACTGGTCCGCTAACCAGGGTAACATCAGCGCCGCGCTCCCGGAAGACATCTGCCAAAGCATAGCCCATTTTACCCGAGGAATGGTTGCCGATAAAACGGACAGGGTCTATCGCTTCGTATGTAGGACCCGCTGTTATTAAAACTTTTTTACCATTCAGGCTACTTTTTTTTTCAAAATACAATTCAAGCGCCCCTATCATCTCTTCCGGCTCCAACATGCGCCCCTCACCTGTTAACCCACTGGCCAGTTCGCCGAAACCAACCGGCAGAACAGCACAACCTTGCTCACGAATAATCTCCAGGTTGTTTTTCGTTGCGGGATGATCCCACATATCTTCATCCATGGCAGGCGCCACCATAACCGGGCAGGTTGCTGAAAGATAAGTAGCCAGCAATAAATTGTCGCACAGACCTGCTGCCATTTTACCAAGTGTGTTACAACTCAGGGGAGCCACCAGCATCAGGTCTGCCCACCTGCCCAGCATGACATGATTGGCCCATGTGGCTTCATCAAAAAGGTTGGAAAGAACAGGGGATCTTGAAAGGGTGGAAAGGGTAAGCGGACTTACAAAATCAGTGGCAGCAGGTGTCATTAATACTTTCACTTCAGCACCAGACTGGATCAGTCTTCTGACAAGGAAAGGCGTTTTGTAAGCGGCAATGCTCCCGGTTACACCCAGTAATATTTTTTTTCCTTCAAGCATGTGATCACTAATGTAAAGGTCTCCTGGTCAATAAAGAAGCAAAATCACTAAAATCCCTGGTTGCTGTAAAAACAAAAGCGAGACATGGGCCTCGCTTCAAAAATTTTAAAACCTGTTATTGAAAAAGATCATCTTCATTTTTACGATAGTAGATCTTTCCTTCATAAAATTCCTGTGTGGCAAGCAATGCAGGGTTAGGCATTTTTTCATAAGCCCTGGAAATTTCGATCTGCTCCTTATTCTCATGAATTTCTTCAAGTGAATCAGTGTGACTTGCAAACTCTTCCAGTTTATTATGCAATTCTTCCTTAACAGATATATTGATCTGGTTGGCCCTTCTGCCAACTATTGAAATAGACTCGTACAAATTGCCGGTCTTCATTTTCAGTTCATTTACATCGCGCGTTTCAATATTGTTTGATGTACTTGTACTAAGCTGACGTCTTAACAGACTCATTTGTATGTAATTTTAAGAGGTTTTGAGATTGGGTTAAAAAATCCTGCACTTCTTTTGAGTACGGGCTTCCGGGAAACCTGTCTAAAAATTCGTTGCATTCTTCGATCACTTTTTCAAATCTTTCCGCTTTACGGTCTTCAATGCTTAATTCAGCGAATCGAAAATAAGATTTAATAGCCATTATCTTATAACTATCTGCCTTTTCTGAATCCGGGAAAGAATTCAGCAAGGTATTGAATGCCACCGCTGCTGCCCTGAACTGGCTGATATCATAATATAACTGGGCGGAAATAAATTCTTTGGTTTCCAGCTTCTTACGGGAGATCTCGATGATCTCCAGGGCCTCTTTGTTGCGTGGAGAACCGGGATGGGTATTGATAAAGGTTTGCATATAACCCATGGCCTTTATGGTATTGGTCTGATCCAGTTCAGGTTTGGGTGATTGCTTAAAATAAGTGTATCCACGCATAAAATCCACTTCCTCTGCCTTTGAACTGTTGGGATAGATCTCCAGGAAGGTTTTAAAAAGATTTTCTGCATTCAGGTAATCCCGCTGATGGTAAGCGGTGTAGGCATACTTATAATAAATATCCTCAAATTCAGGTCCGCCACGATAAAAAGGCATGATGTCCTCGTAAACCTGCTGGGCATAGGTATATTTCTTATTAGCGAAATATTGTTCAGCCATCCGCAGTTTATAGGCGGGGTCCTTGCTTTTCATGACTTTATTAAAGCCACCGCAACTCACCAGGAAAAGAGACAGAAGTAAAATGCCGGAAAATTTCATTAAGGCTTGCAAGTTAATCAGTTTGAGCAAATATTCTTGAAAAAACGGAAAAGCAGTGAAAGGCGCCGTTAATTATTAGCTAATAGTGAATTAGTAGGTGTTTCTGTGTGACGAGTAAACAACTATTCAACAGGCGAGGAAGGAGGGTTGAGGTGGGAAGAATATTAGTTGAACGGTGGTTGAACAGTGGTTGAATGATTGTTGAACGGGTAGTTTAAAAAACAAAAAGCGCTCCCGGGGGAGCGCTTTTCTATTATTAAAAACGGTTGATTATCTGCGAGGAATACCTCTCTGGCCTTGCTCATCAGCTGCTGCAGAACGCAGGTCAACTGTATTGCAATCACCACCTTCCTGGCCATAGTTCCAGAAGAAACGGTCAGCGCTAATGCCTTCTCTCTCAACAAGATAGTTGATGATCGCATTCACCCTGTCGTAGCTTCTTTGTTGCTGTGGCTTGCTGGAAGCGCAATATCCTGTAACTACTACATTACACTCTGGGTTCTGACGCATACGGGCAGCTACTGAAGCCAGCAGACCTCTTGCATCGTTGGTCAGGGTAATGGTATTTCCAGTGTAGGTTACACTTGGTAACGCACCCAATGCATTGGCACAATCATCAGTTGGACGCGATAAACCACACTCCGGACCAGGGCAAGGAGCTTTACCAACACCATCCGCATCAACTGGCTGCCATGCAGTAGGCGTGATTTTCTCTTTGTCGCGGCAATCAGGAACGCCATCACCATCAGTATCCAGGCTTACACCATGGGTATCAACCGGACAACCTGCAGGCGTTTGTTCCTGGTCGAACTGGTCAGTTACACCATCGCCATCCGTATCAGGAAGCACTGGCTGAGGTAACTGCATCAAACGTGGCTTGCGGATCTCCTGATAGGCATAATCCAATGGATTCAGCCACCACAAAGGCTGTACTGAACTTGAACCAATATTGATATTCAATCCAAGTGAAAGGAAGTTATAGGTATCATAGTCCCTGGTAAGGTCACCTTGCTCAGCCCATCTTTGTCCATCATAAAGATCATCTTTAGTAATGGTAAGACGATTTTCGAGCGCCAGGTTCAGGCGATTGCTCAATTTAAAAGCAACACCACCACCAATATGTCCTACGGGACGGAAAGAATTACCGAACAATTTTGGACGGGTTGGTCCATGGTCTTCTGCACGGGTTTCATAACTGTCGTCCATTTCATCTTTAAGGGCATCGCGGATGTCTTTCCTGTTTGCCCATGTTTTTTCAATTGCATTGGCATTGGCAAAACTGTACCGGGCAGTGCCATTCAATGCATTAACTCTTGAATTATAGATGGAAGCGCCTAAGCCCAAAAAGCCATAAACGTTCATTCCGATCCTTGATTTGTGGAACCGGATGTTGTTAAGAGAAAAGATACCTTCAAGAGAAAGATCCTGGATGTTGGTTTTGTAGTTATAATATACCTGAGTATTATAACCTAACAATTCCCATGGATTGGCGCCCTGGTCGTTATACCCGGATGAAGGTCTCCAGTTCAAACCTTTTGCAACACCATACATGTACTGTAAACGAAGAGAGAACAAATAACCTAGAGCCTTTCTAACATGAATACCACCTGCTGGTGAAAAGAAACGACCATCAACATCACCATTAACAGTCAGCGAACCAAACTTCAAACCGATCTCCCACATGTTCCGTGGTTTTGCCGGGTAGTTGTAAGTCGCATTCATGAACTCAGTGTGCTGAGGCATTCTTCTAGCAGGAATAACGGATGAGTCTGAAACATCATAACCAGAAGCAGATCCGGCCGTGGTGGTGGTCTGTGCAAAGACAGACGATGCCAACAGGCAGACGATTCCGGTCAGGAAAGAGTACTTTTTGCTTGCCATAACTATTGATTAAATTTTAAAAACAATGTCCTAATCGTTGGCAAAAATATATATTGGAGTACAATTACCAAACTTTTAAATTTTATTTACAATAATAGTTTTGAAATCTACTATGTTTTTGCCTGCTCCACGTGTGCAATTCTTATACCATATCAGCATTAAAATAGAAAAGCAGGTTGTAACTTTCCGCACATTTTACGAATGCAGTTACCCGTTAATTTGATAGACAATGAGTTGAAGATCTTTGAAGTAAAGTTCAGGGAGGCGGCAAAAAGCAATGTGGGCATGCTCGATCGCATCATGCGCTACATCGTAAAACGAAAAGGAAAACAACTCCGCCCAATGTTTGTTTTTCTTTCCGCTAAACTTTGCGGCGAGGTAAATGAATCCACTTATAGGGCCGCTTCCCTGGTCGAACTGCTTCATACTGCAACACTTGTACACGATGATGTTGTTGATGACTCCCTTGAACGTAGAGGTTTTTTCTCAGTTTATGCCTTATGGAAAAATAAAGTATCCGTACTTGTTGGTGATTATTTACTCGCCAAAGGACTGCTGCTCTCTCTGGATAACAATGATTTCCGCATTCTGCAGATCCTTTCAGATGCGGTAAGAAAGATGAGCGAAGGTGAATTGATGCAAATGGAAAAATCCAGGTCGCTCAATATTGAAGAAGCTGTTTATTTCGAGATCATTAAAAACAAAACCGCTTCTTTGCTCGCTTCAGCCTGTGGTGCCGGCGCCTGGTCAACCTCTGGAAATGAAGACCTTTCAAAAAAAATGATGGAGTTTGGAGAAAAAGTAGGCATTGCTTTCCAGATCAAGGATGATCTGTTTGATTATGCATCAAAGGATGTTGGAAAACCCACAGGTAATGATATCAAGGAAAAGAAATTGACGCTTCCCCTGATTTATACCCTCAATCATGTGGACCAAAAAACGAGGAAAGAGATCATTTATATCATTAAAAATGAAAATAAAAACAAAGACCGGGTGAAATACATCATTGATATAGTAGAAAAAACCGGTGGAATTGCGTACACCATTAACAAAATGAACCAGTATAAAAATGAAGCTTTGCAATTGCTCCAGGATTTTCCTGATACGCCCATCAGGAAAGGATTTGAAGACCTGGTAAATTTTGTAACCGACCGCAAATACTGAACATGAGTGGGACCAAACGCTGGAATTTAATACCTGAAATCAAAGAAAAAACGGCCGCCCTTTTCCGGGACCTCAAAATCCATCCGGCCATTTGCAATATACTGGCACAACGTGGAATCAATAATTATGAAGAAGCCAGACTTTTCTTCCGGCCACAACTGAACAGCCTGCATGATCCTTTTTTGATGAAGGACATGGACAAGGCAGTAAATAGAATCCTCCAGGCATTTTCAGGAAATGAGAAGATCCTGGTTTTTGGTGATTATGATGTAGATGGTACCACCTCCGTGGCCTGCATGTACCAGTTTCTGAAAAAACACCACCCCCAAACCGAATTTTATATTCCGCACCGGTACAGGGAAGGTTATGGCGTTAGTAAAGCGGGAATTGATCATGCCATACAAAATGGTCAAACCCTTGTCGTGGCGCTGGACTGCGGAATAAAATCTACCGAACTTATTGGTTATGCCAAATCGGAAGGTATTGACTTCATCGTGTGCGATCATCACCTGCCTGACGAAGTGCTTCCCCCCGCGGCGGCGATCCTTAATCCCAAACAAAAAGATTGTAATTACCCATTTAAAGACCTTTGTGGCTGCGGTGTTGGCTTTAAACTGATCTCAGCTCTTTGCCAGAAAATGCAGTTGCCTCCCGAAGTGGCTTACGATTACCTTGACCTCGTGGCTACAGCCATTGCTGCCGACATTGTGCCTATGATAGGCGAGAACCGCTTACTCACCTATTTCGGACTCATAAAAGCAAATACCCAACCCAACCTGGGCATCAAGGCATTAAGTGATCTCAGCAAATTTCAGGGCGCGCTTCATGTCAACAACCTGGTTTTCCTTATCGCTCCCCGGGTAAATGCAGCAGGAAGAATGGATGAAGGGAAAAAAGCGGTTGAAATGTTTACGGCCCCCACTTATGATGAAGCTGTAAAAAAAGCAGAACTGCTCCACACCGATAATACCAACCGGAGAGAAGCAGACAGCAGTATCACCGAAGAAGCGCTGGCACTTATTGAAGGTGATGATGTGATGGTAAAAAGAAAGAGTACCGTTTTGTTCCAGCCCCATTGGCATAAAGGTGTGGTGGGCATTGTAGCTTCCCGACTGATCGATTATTATTATCGACCCACAATTGTACTGACCCAGAGTGGCGACTATGTTGCCGGATCTGCACGCAGCGTTATCGGGTTCAATGTGTATGAAGCTATTCACCAATGCAGGGACCTTTTGCTTGGCTATGGAGGACACTTTTACGCTGCAGGCATGACCATGGAAACAGATAAAGTAGAAGCGTTTTGTAAAAAATTTGAAGAAGTGGTGCACTCCAGCATTCTTCCAGAAATGCTCATCCCTCAAATTTTGATCGATGCGGAGATCCGGTTTGCAGATATTAAACGGTCCTTTTATGAAATTATCTGCCAGATGGAACCTTTTGGCCCGGAGAACATGTGTCCAACCTTTATTTCAAAAAAAGTGTACAACACCGGAAGAAGCAAAACTGTAAAAGACCTGCACTTAAAATTCGACCTGCAACAGGATGGCGTCAGGATCTGCGGAATCGGTTTTAATATGGCAGACAAACTTTCTCTGCTTGAAAACCAAAATCCTGTAGATATTGTTTACAAAATTGAAGAGAATGAATGGAATGGACAGAAATCACTTCAGTTAAAAGTGCTGGATGTAAAACCTTCCGAATAAAATAAACACCATGCGCAGGCTGATCTTATTAATCCTGTTTTTTCAATCTGCCGTACAGGCATACACGCAAAACCAGAACAACACCCTTGATGTAGTATCATGGAACATTGCCTGGTTCGGCCATACCGTGCAGTACCCTCCGGATGATAACCTGCAGGAAGAAAATGTAAAAAAGGTTTTGCGGCACCTGGATGCAGACCTGTATGGACTTACAGAAATCGTAGATACCAATCGCCTAAGAAGGGTTACTGATTCGCTGGGTGCACATTTTGATTTCATCATTGCACCTTTTTGCAGCGGTAATACAACCGGCACAGGGAATACATGGCTTACCTGTCAGAAACTTGCATTCATTTATAACAAAAACATTTTCACCAATATCAGGTCAAGAGGAATGATGCGCAACAGCGCAACTGCCTATTACAATTATGCATCAGGAAGATTTCCTTATTTAATGTCGGCCGATGTAACCATCAATGGGGTTACCAAAGCCATGAATTTTATCCTGATACACGGAAAGGCTGGCAGCACGGTTTCAGATTATGAAAGAAGAAGGGATGGAGCAAAAGAACTAAAAGATACGCTCGATGCGCAATTCGCCAATACAACCAATATTATTATCGGTGATTATAATGATGCGCTTGACCGTACCATCTGCACATCTTGTCCTACTACCCTGTCTTCCTTTGATCCTATTATAAAAGATTCCACTGACGGTGACCATTATGTTTCCATTACGCTGCCACTAGCGGTTGCAGGACAAACATCAATGACCAATTACCCTAACCTGGTTGACAACCATGTGATCTCTAATGAAGCCACTGCCGCTTATATTCCCAACTCTGCGGCGGTAAGAACAGAAGTAGCTTCTTTAGTGGTACAATACGGCGCCACCACTTCCGATCATTACCCGGTTATTTCGAGGTATGTGATCAACAATATTATTACTTCGCTGCCGACTGGCATCAATGTATTGAATGAGGTTTCAGTATTTCCCAATCCTGTTCGGGACATGGTTCATGTTTTACCAGGGAAAAATTTACATGAGGTAACCATTCAGATCACCGACATACAGGGAAGAATTATTTTCAGTAGTTATTATAAAAGACTGTCAGCATCCCAGGTCCTTGTTATTCCCGCCAACAAAATACAAAAGGGTATTTTACTATTGAACATTTACACCAGGGAAGGAAAAAAAGTATTGAAATTGGTGAAAGCCTGATTTTTTAATTTGGAATTTTCTTTTTGTATCAAATAAAGAATAGTCAATGGTCAATCATTGTTGTCCGGGGAAAGATTTTTGATTTCGATTGTGCAAGTGTTCTCCGCGCTTTATTGCTCCACCTTAGGTATAAACACTTCTTAGACAAAATAAGGAGCAATCATGCGCACACAACCACCCAAATGTTATCAGATAATGTGCCTGGAATTTCATTATGTAAGGAACCTGGATCTATTAGACACCAGTAGCTGCCTCTTGTTGCCTATTTGTTGCCCGCAGATATCGCGGATGAACGCAGAAGACCCATCAGCGAAAATCTGCGTAATCTGCGGGAGGCCTTTTTGTTGGAATTCAGCAGCGGGGCAGGTACGAGGCCCGCCGGCCTGAGGCAAAATAGCTTAACTAAAAGCGATGTTTGATTTTTACCGGACAGCCGTGATTGACTATTTACCATTGACCCTTTCACTATTGACCATTGACCTATTGACCATTGACCAATTCACTATTGACTCATTGACTATTGACCCAATGACCAATTCCCCCTTAACTTAACACTAATGGTTAATAAAAAAAGGCTGCCTTTATATGACAGCCTCTTTTTACTTTATTTATCGACCTACAAAATAACGATGGTTTTTGTAGAGATCATCTCCGTATCATTATTCAACCTTACCCGATAGATTCCAGGAGCCAGCGTAAATGGCAATCTGAGGTTTTCATTGATGAATCCACCCTGCACATTCATATCCTTTCTGTACACTTCCTGGCCTGCACTGTTAAAGATCCTTAATCCGTGATATCCTTGCTTCAATCCATTCATGCTAAAATAAATTACGGAACCACGGTCTGCCGGAACAGGATAAATGGTGAACGCATCAGGGATGGCCATAACCACCAGCTGAACTTCATCACCAAAAGCAATTGCACCCGCATTTCTTGCAAACGCACGATAATAATACAGGTTCCCCTGTACCAGTGCATTGAGTGTAACGCTAAAGTTTGTACCGGCGAGATTGCTGGCTGCTACCTGAGTTCCCGTACCTGCAATAAATCCTGGTACGCCACTGTATTCAATTCCATAAGTTGTTACTGCCGAACAACCGGGAGCATTTAAAGTTCCATTTAATACCGCAGAAGAAGTGGTAACATTTACCGCGTTCCCTGTGGTTACAGAAGGTGGTGTAACTACCCCTGTGCCTGAAGCGATAACGGTAAAGGCTGTTGAACCACCCCCTGATACCGGGATGTTTCCATTAAAAGATTGAGCAACAGTTGGATTCAACCTTACAAATACCTGCTGGGAGAATGCACCTCCTGGTTGTGCAATACTGATCGATGGTGTATAATTACCTCCTGCTGTGGTTGAGAAACTATAACCCGAAAGCGGACCTACAACAACATTTGCATTGGTTAGGTTTGAACCGGTTAAAGTAAAAGAAAGCGGATCAGAAATTGTATTGGCACAGATGTTTCCAAATGCAGTAAGTGCAGTTGCCGTAAGCGTAACCGGAGGTGTTGCAAGTGTTGTAAAGCTTTGCTGAGGACCATATGCTGTTCCTGCGCCATTGGTTGCAAAAGCCCTGTAATAGTAAAGCGTATTCAGTGTTAAACCGCTGAGCACAGATGTAAAGTTTGAACCCGACAGATTGCCCGAGGTTACCTGTGTTCCTGTTCCTGGCGCAAAATTATTTACAGTGCTGTATTCAATGCCATAAGCTGATATAGCTGAACATCCATTTGCCGTAATACTTCCTGCAACTGTTGCAGCATTCAATCCAATGTTTGACGCTGATCCGGTAGATACGCCGGGCAAAGAATTGATGCCCGCACCCGTAACGGCTACCTGCGCAGGATTCGCCACACCACCACCAGAAATTCCAATAGAACCATTGTAGTTTTGAACCGCCGTTGGATTGAATCTTACAAATACCTGCTGAGAAAAACTTCCACCTGGCTGACTGATGTTTAACGTGGGTGCATACACGCCGTTTGCAGTAGTTGAAAAACTATAACCTGTTACCGCTGCAACGGTAATATCTCCAGGAGTCAAATTGCTCCCTGTAATGGTAAATGAATGGGGACCTGCAATAGTATTGATACAAACATTTCCAAATGCAGTTAAAGCGGTAGCATTCAGATTTGGGTTGAGATCAGGTGCAGTAACTACATTGATCTCGTTTGAATTTACAGAAGTTCCCGCAGCATTGGTCGCTCTTACAACATAATAATAATTTGTATTCGGTGCCAGGCCCGTTACATTATAAGATGTAACATTTCCAACATTCAGATTCTGATATCCTGGAACAAATACAGGAACTGAACCAGCAGAATTTCCTTTTACATAAATGGCTGAAATACGGCTTGTTCCATTTGAAGCTATTGCCGAACCATTTACAGCTGTATTTGAAGTTTGCAGCCACCTTACTGAAACATTTGGCTGGTTGTCCACTGCAGAAGGCAAAGGAAGATCGGTTGGACCAAAGAAAGTAGCAGGATTACCCGGGCTTGGTACCACTGTAATTGTAACCGTTCCTCCTGGAACATCAGTCCAGGTACCTGAAGCACCCACCCGGTATTGAATTTTAAATGCAGCAGGACCTGTGTTGGAAGAACCTTGCAGAGAAGATAAGGAGAGACCAGTAACTCCAGTGGCATTTAAATTAATTTGCCAGTATTTGGTATCTGCACCATTGTCCCAGCCATTTGCTGAAATAGAATAGGGATTCACACCGGAAGATCCGGTTGGACCACCAGGGTAAGAGATCGTATTCAACCCAATTCCGGAAACAGTTTGTATGCCTATATTATTTGTATTTCCTGCATCTGCTACATCACTGGATGAATTATTAAATGAAAAATTCCACCCGGCAATTGTAGAAGACCCTGAACCTGTGCCCATGGTATATACATCAAGCAGATAGGCTGTCGCACCTGCAACAGCATTCCAGTTGGCCGTAAAACCGTTTGATGATATGTTGGTTGCAGCTATTGCAACTGGCGCCACCGGAGGCAGCGGATTTATCCCTGTTCCGCTTACTGCAACTGATATCGTAGCTCCGCCACCTGCTACTGCAATATTCCCGGATTTTAATCCGGAAGACTGTGGTGTGAATCTAACATATACCTGAGTGGCAGCTAACGTAGAGGAAGTATAAGCAACCGTTGTAGAACTGCTCCAGTTAATATTGTCAGATGAAACCTGGAAGTCGGCAGATGGAGCATTCACTGTTATGCTTCCAGGAGCACCCGTTAAATTAATACCTGAAAGATCAAATGTTTGCGCAGTTGAATTTTGTCCGACAGTAACGGATCCAAAATCAACTAATGTAGTTGCAGACAAAGAAGGCAAAGGCCCTGCAATTGTTGATACCGCTATTTCATTACTGCTGGCCGAGATACCTGAAGCATTTGTAGCGCGTACCACATAATAATAATTGGTGGTAGGGTTTAATCCGGTAACCGCGTGTGAGGTTACATTACCCACATTCAGATTTTGATAACCTGTTACATATACAGGAGCAGTACCGCTGCCAGCAGATTTAATATAAATGGCAGCAATCCTGCTGGTACCACCTGATACCACCGTAGCTCCATTAACTGAAGTGAGTGATGTCATCAGCCACCTGATAAAGACTTCGGGCTGGTTATTAACAACAGATGGTAAAGGAAGATCGGAAGGGCCAAAGAAGGTGGCGGGATTTCCGGGGCTTGGTGGGGTAGTGATGGTTACCGTTCCATTTGGCACATCTGTCCACGCCCCACCGGTACCAATTTTATACTGTATTTTAAAATTTGCAGGACCTGTGTTGGAAGAACCCTGTAAAGAGGAAACCGTCATTCCGGTTACACCGGTCGTATTCAAACCAACCTGCCAGTATTTTGTATCTGCTCCATTGTCCCATCCGTTTGCAGAAACAGAATATGCATTCACTCCGGAAGAACCAGTTGGTCCGCCAGGGTAGGAAATCACATTCAGTCCAACACCGGTGATATTCTGGATACCCAGGTTGTTGCTGTTTCCTTCGTCTGCTACCTGGCTGCTGGCATTGTTGAATGATGTATTCCATCCAGCTACTGTATCAGCTGATGCGCCCAAAGTATAAACATCCAGGAAATACGATGTGGCACCTGCCACTGCATTCCAATTCGCAGTAAAACCAGAGGAACTAATGTTCGTAGCTGTTGTTGCCACGGGTGCGGAAGGTATAGCGCCAGTAGTTGAAAAGGAACCTTCAGCACTAAAAGATGTACCTGCAGAACTGGTAACAAAAGATTTAAAATAATAGGTTGTATTGGAATTTAATCCCGTTAGATCTGCGGTGAAACTTCCTGAAGAAAGATTCGTTGAGGGCACCTGTGTGCCTGTTCCATTTGCAAAGCCGCTTGTTGTGCTGTATTCAAAACCGTAAGCACTTACAGTACCACATCCTGCAGCAGTAATATTACCCTGAAGTGTTGCACCCGAATTGGTTATAGCTGTTGTTGTGCCGGAAATAACCGTAGCAGTTGTGTTGATGCCTGAACCGGAAACAGCAACATTAATGGCATTTGCTCCTCCTCCACTTACAGCGATATTTCCATCATAGGATTGAACTGCTGTTGGTGTAAACTGTACAAACACTGTTTGAGAAAAGTTGCCACCTGCAGTTGGGATTGTCAGATCCGCAATAAATGGACCACCGGACGTTGTGGCAAAACGATACCCGGCTAATGGGCCAACAGTAATGTTTCCGGCATTCAGGCTTGAACCTGTAATGGTAAATGATTGATTGGCTGCAGTATTATTTATACAAACCGGGCCAAAAGGCGCTGGCGCAGTTGCAGAAAGCAAAGGCGTTGCCGGTGGATCTATGGTGAAGGTCTGGGTATTGGATGGAGATGCAGCTCCGGTGGTGGTCACACCAACAGCAGCTGTTCCGGCAGCCGCGATATCTGCTGCAGTAATGGAAGCTGTTAACTGGTTGGCATTTACAAAAGCTGTTGCGCGATTTGAGCCATTCCATGTAACGGTGGATTGTCCATCAATAAAATTTGTTCCGTTAACGGTAATAGTAAAAGCACTTCCCCCGGCAACTGCTGATGAAGGAGCGATGGAAGTAGTTGTTGGTGCTGCTACTGTTGCAGCAGCAGGGGTAACATCTGCCCATGAAAGACCAACACGGATTTCATCCATTTCGATGAAAGGCGTTTGATTGGCAGCAGATTGCCTTATTAGAAATCTTTCCAGTGATGTTAAATCTGTTCCGCCGGTATTGTCAACTGTTGCATCGGGTGCTGGCGCTGCAACACCAAGCGATGTAGGATTTAACCAGAGTTTTACTACATCATTCGCTGTACCAGATATTAACTCATATGAACTGGCAATAAAATAACTGGTCGTAATATCCAGTTCTGCAGGAAGCCAGTTTATTGTAGTAGCGGTAGTTCTGGGAGCAATTCCAATATTGTATTTACCAGCTGTAGAACTTAATCTTAACCAAATGGAAGCACCAAATAAACTGGTTGAGTTTTCGGCAATTAAAGAAGTAAAATATCCGCCTGTAGTATTTAAACCACCCAAATTGGTGACGTTTAAAATAAATGAAGTATAAACAATACCCGAAGACTGAGATGAAAAAATTCTATAATAATCAGCACCTGCGCCCTCAAATTTAATTTTGTTTCCGGTTGATGCCTGAAGACCTGGATAGCTGAGATTTCCCGTTTCAACTAAAACAGAATCTCCCGTATTCACTCTTTCCCAAATCCCCGCGCTTTGATTGTAAATACCATTTACCGGGTCTGCAGGATAATTGAATGGTTCATGAAAAAGCATTTGTCCCCAACCTGCAATACTGACCAGGGATAAAAATAGCAGCGTATACATTTTTTTCATAGCAGTAAAAGCTTAAAAGAGAAACCACTAACCTGTGGCAATATTTTGTTTAGTTCCAGGAAAATTTTACATCATCAATAGCAGTTGAAGCGCGGCTTCCTCCACCGGTTGTAGGAGTTAGCGCTACGATCCTGACCCATACTTTCTGGTTCTGGTTGTTCAACGCTGCCGGCAGATTCACACTCACAACCTGATTACTCCAGGTGCTTCCACCTGTGGTTAAGCTGCCTGTAGCAGTTGTGGCTGTAAATGAAGCAGGATTATCACCCAGAGCATAATCAACACTCCATGTAGTGACACGTGCACTGCCGGCATCAAGTGACTGAAGGTTGAAATCAATTTTCAAATTATTTCTGCCAGTTGTATTTTCAAGAAGAAAAATAAAAGCGGCACCCGGATCGCCTCCAATTTCCAATGTACCAGTTTGTCTGACACCCAGTGCCCTGTTGGCAGAGGCATCCTGTGCGGCAATCGTTGCTGCGGAAGAAAGTCCGGTGGTTGATGCAAAATTTCTAAAACCTGCGGACGTAAAATTCCAGGCAGCTTTAGCATTCGAAAATGATCCGCCACTACCTGTGGATGTTGAAGTTGCCGATGTGGAAACAAATACACCGGTTGGCAAAGCCGTTCCGATTCCGTCAAAACTGATCACATAAGGAGATGCCGCACCCAGGTTTATTCCGGGACCTGAAATACCGCCACCACCGGCAGCACAACGCGGGCCGTTAAATCTGACATCTGTGGTATCGCGGATGGTAAATTGTTTGGTATTATTGAAAACAGAATAGATGCCCAAAATGTCACCATTACCCTGCGCAACCGGGAAGGTGGCAAAGTTGGAAAAGTTGCTGGTTCTTAAAGTTAACCTGTTGGTTGCAGGAGAAGCACAACCCTGTATGATCCTGTTGCCAGAAGCCGCAGCATCCGCATAATTTTTATTCAGATCAGAAGATGAAAATTCAAATCCTTCAAATTTCACCAGAGTATTTACATAAGGATCCTGCAGCCCGGTAGTAAGTTGTGCTACTGTTACCAGTTTTGGAACAATCACCTGGTTTCTTTCTCCAGGAAAAATGTGTTCCTGCTGAAGATTTCTTGAAAGCAGGGTCACACCTCCGCCAACAATATCAACACCGCCCCCAATTTGAATCATGCGTCCATAATCTCCAAGGTATAATCCCTTAACTTTTACAAAGATCCTCCTGCCTACGGGGTAATCGGTCCAGAGGTTACTGCCTGCAAGTCGTAACAATATGCCACCGGTTTCATCCTGTATGGAGATCTGCTGATAAAAATTTCCACTTTTATCATCCATCCCTACAATACCACTGATAATGATATCATCCGTAATGGAAACAGTAGTTCCGGATTGAGTGTACCTGGCTTTTAAGTCAGCAATGGTAGTATTGGCCACCATGTTGGCAGGGCCGGTAACCGCGGGTGCTTCATTCGTTTTTTTGCAGGAAAAGATGAGTAAGCTCAGGCTGAGCATCAAAACGCCTTTTACAAAAATATTTTGTGTATTACGCATAAATTATTTGCTGCATTTGCAGTTTAGTTCCATAAAAATTTTACATCATCAATTGCGGTTGAAGAACGGCTTCCACTTCCGGTTGTTGCTGTAGTTGTCAGTATCCTGATCCAAATTTTCTGCGACTGATTGTTCAGCGCTGCCGGAAAATCAACGGTAATAAGATTGCTTGAAAAAACTTTATTCCCTGTCGTCATGGTTCCTGTTGCTGCAACAGTTGTAAAACTGGTAGGGTTATCACCTACGGCATAATCTACCGACCATGTTGTCGTTCGTCCCACCGCTGTACTGGTATCTAATGACTGTAAAAGAAATTCCATTTTAAGGTTCGACTTTCCGGTTGTATTATTTACCTGGAAAACAAATGCCCCTCCAGGGTCTCCAAAAGAAGCAGTTTGCCTGATGCCAAGCGCACGATTGGAATGATTGACCTGGGCTGCGGAATCTGCACCCATAGTAAGGCCGGTTGCTGAAGCAAAGTTTTTAAACCCCGAACCGGTCCGGTTCCAGATATTTGTGTTGGGTGTAGACAATAAGCTGGCAGTTGCTCCGGCATTCGCTGATGTTGCACCTGTAACCACACTCACACCTGCTGGCAAGCCAGAAGAAAGGTTATTAAAATTTATTAAATAGGGAGATGCACCAAACACAATTCCATTGTTCACAATAACCTGTCCGCCATTCACAACATCTGCAAGGCTGCGAATGGTAATTTGCGCAGTACTGTTGAATATGGAAAGATGGCCGGTTATGGATGCAGCGCCGCCTTCAGGCATCACAATACCGGAAGTGTTTCTTACAAAACTCACAACAGAACCTGTAGCATCCGTAATCCTGTAGTTCTGTCCTGTTGAAGCCGGGTTGCCTTCTTTGGTGATCACAACATCATTCAGTTTTACAAGGGTTGAAGCCCACAGATCTTTATTAGCATTGAGCTGTGCTGCTGTTGTTACTCTTGGTGCAATATCTAATGTACCTGCAACAGGTGTAACTTTCGTGATCTGCACATCTTTCAGTTCCAGGTCGCCGTTAAACAAGATGAGTACACCATTTGGTGTAGCCGGACTGGTTGCAGCAGCATCAATTTCCAATATGGTTCCCAAAGGATATACCGGTGAGCCCAACCTTGCATATAAATAAATACCTGCGCCACTTTCATCCTGCACACGATAATTCCCCGCTGCTTCATTCGCATTGTTGGAGATCACCACACCCCTGATCTTTTTTGTACCAACAGGCACTGCAAAATCACCACTACCTGGATAAAGAGCCCTGAAATCCGCCATGGTCATAAAAGAACCGGGAGGCACGGGATCTGGTTCGGTAGGACCAACTGGTTCTTTATTACACCCCACGAAGATCAAACAGAAAACCAGCACACAAAACAAAGCAGGCCATTTATAAAAAAATATTCTTTGCATATAAGTTTTTGTTCTTTTAAAAACGAAGGGTTACACTGGCGAAATAATTCCTGCCATAAGCATAAAAAATGCGTGGGGGAAACTTGTCAATGTTCACTTTATCGCCAGGTCCTGTGGACGCATCAAAACGTAATTGTTCAAAACCACCCGTTTCAATATCCTGCTGATTGAGGATGTTATTTACACCCACATTAAATACCAGGTAGGTTGACTTGTTATTGATCCTGAATGACCTGGGCATACGGTAAGACCATCCACCAAAAAAATCAAGCGTCTGCGCTGCATCAAATTTTGTCTGGTTAAAAACCCTGTTGTATTCTTCGCCTTTATATTCCAGTCCGCGCACTGCATCATAAGTTCTTCTCAGGGGATTCATGCTGAGCCAGTTCTGGTCGAAATAATTTCCGGTAAGTGAAACAAACCAGAAGTGGGGTGAGCGGTAAGTAAGACCAAGGCTATAAGCTTCCTGTGGAGTGGATGGCACTCTGAAATTTTCAGCATAAATGATCTGCTGTCCCAGAACAGCACTACTATTATCAACCGTAATGATTGCGTTTTGTTTGCTATCAAAATAATAACGCCCGAGAGCAGCTGCTGCATTTACCGATAAACCGGGAGCAACAGTTGCTTCAACACCAAATTCACCACCAAAATGCAATTTATCAATACCACTGATCGCATAATTCACAAGGTTCTGGTAAACGTCATGGTAGAAGGTCATCACATCCATTCCATTTGCGAAACGTGTATAATAACCACTTAAACGCAGTTTAAGTCCCGGCGCATTCATTACATAACCTGCTTCTGCTGTCTGGATGGTTTCGCTGGTAATATTCTCCTGTGTTGCATTCCTGGTTCTTGGAGAAACATATACATTTTCAAAATAGGGAGCGCGTGTTACATAGCCGCCTCTCGCATAGATATAATTGCGGCCATCAATTTTATAGGTGGCACCAGCTTTTATTCCATAGTTATTAAATACATTTTCTGCTGCCTCCCCTTTAGAATTATCGGGAAAAAGGCCGGTTCTAACATTTCCAACACGCTGAAAACTGGTGTGGGAAAGTTGTCCTGCAAGAAAGAAATCTACTTTACTGTACCTGAAAACACCCTGAGCCCATGCAGCTGCTTTATTAATATTGATATTATAATCATACCCAAATTTATCGCCCACTTTCAAGATCCTGTTCGGATTATCGAGGTCATTCTGATTGGCCAGGTTGTTGGCAGGAAAATCTCTTTCTGCAAACTGGTTGAGGTTTACATAAAAATCACCACCGAGAAGATCATTCACTCTTTTAAAATAGTGGTTCTTTTGTGTTTGAAATGAAGCACCGGCACTAAGGTCAATGTTTCCCGACAGCCTTGTATTGATTACACTGTTTAGATTCAGTCTTTGTGTATTGACAACTCTTTCTTCAAGAATATACCTCGATCTGTTTCCGCTCACATCATTTCCGGGAGTACCGTTGGCGTCTTTGATCGTCATAAAACCGTTACGGTTCACTTCATACAAACGCTGCCAGTTGATCTGGCGCAGGTTAATATCATTGCGCATGATTTCAGCCAGGCGGTCGCCTTGTTCGGGATCGGTTACGCTGGCCCATGTGGAGGTATAGTTGGGGAGGTATCGGTAATAATCAGGGCGTGGGTCAGGAGCATTATACCAGTCCAGTGCTGTTACATATCTGTCGCCAAAAGAATAACCGGCACCAGTAGTAATGGTTGTATTATTATTAATCCGGAAATCATGGGAAAGAATCATTACCGGCTGATGCGTATATCCTATACTGGCATTTCTTTTTTGCCCGTTTTGAAAACCCCAGTTGGGATTGTAATAATTCGTTCCTGCAAGGGAAAGCATTTCCTTAACCGAAGATCCCTGCCTTCCGTTTTCTGTGGGGGCACCAAACACCGTGAAACTCAAAAGGTGTTTCTGACTGATCTTTTTATCAACGGCGGCAAAATAACTCCAGCCATCGTAATGCGTTCCGGGAACGTAACCTTCTTCTGCCCAGCGACGGCTTCCGCTGAAACTGAATGCCCATCCCTTTTTACTTAGTCCGGTGGAATGGGAAAACATCCAGCGATGCCTATAATTCCTGTTGGCATTTGCATAACTGAAAGAGGTTTGCACGCGCTGGCGGCTCGCACGCGAATCAATATTGGTGTTGCTCCCGATATCACCAAAAGCAAATGTATTTGTAGTCAATCCAAATGACACATCGCGGTTGCGCATCACATCGTTCAATCCACCCCAAAGGCCATAAGGCGTGAAACCATTGTCAAGGTTATCCATCGGAATGCCATTCATATAGGTTCCAAAAAAATCATTGTCATATCCCCTGATCCGGAAACGGAGTGCACTGAAATTGAAACTTGCAGCGGAGAAGAACGGGTCACGCCCGGCAGCAAGAACTGAAGAAATATTTTGGCCTCCTCCATCGCCCATATCTGCATCATCAATTGAAATAGTAGGAATATTATCCTGGATGTTTTGTTTCAATTCATCCAAAAGGGCCGAATCCCGGGCTGGAATAGTATCCACGCGGTTTTTTTCCTGGGCGCCAGCGGTTAGGCAGGCACACAAAAACACAAGCAGCAGTTTGTTTCTAAGCATGAGCTAATTTTAATAGAGGCGCAAATTTAGTCAGGTATTTGTATTCGGTCGTCTGATTTTAATAACATCATCTTTTTTTAACCTGCATCCATCCTTTTTATGAAAAGATTCGTCTATGGTTTCCTTATGTTTGCGACCAGAATTTTGACAATGATATGAATAAAATTATCCACCTTTTCCTTTTAATCGTCTTATCCACACAGGTTTTCGGCCAAAATGGCAAACAACAATACAAGGTTGCCATTATTGGGTTTTATAACCTGGAAAACTTATTTGATACGATTAATAATCCGGCTATCAACGATGAGGAGTGGCTGCCTTCCGGAATCAGGAATTATAACACTAAAATTTACGAAGATAAACTGACCAAACTGGCTACTGTAATTTCCCAGATGGGTGTGGATAAAAATCCGGACGGACCTGCTATCCTGGGTGTTGCTGAAATTGAAAACGATACGGTGCTCAGAGATCTTGCGGCGCATGCTTTACTGAAAAGGCAGAATTATAGTTTTGTACATTATAATTCCAGAGACGTCCGGGGAATAGATGTTGGCTTGTTTTACAATCCGAAATATTTTGTCCCGGAGCAAAGCGATAAATTATTCGTTCAATTACCCGGGGGTTCAAAAGATGCCAATTTTACAAGAGATATTCTTTGGGTGAAGGGAAAACTGGATGGTGAAGACATTCACATATATGTGAACCACTGGCCAAGCCGTGTTGGTGGGGAAGAAAGAAGCCGCCCTGCAAGGGAAGCCGCTGCGGGCGTCGCCAAAAAACATATTGATTCTATTACCCGTCTCGATCCGATGGCCAAGATCATTTTAATGGGTGATCTGAATGACGACCCGGTGAATACCAGTGTGGCCGTTGTATTAAATGCAAGAGGCAAACAAAAAGAAGTGATGAAAGGTGGTTTATTTAACCCCTGGACCGATATGTACAAGTCCGGAGTAGGCACACTTGCTTACCAGGATTCATGGAATCTTTTCGACCAGATCATTGTTTCTTACCCCTGGCTGAATAAAAACCAAAGCGGATTTTTTTATTTCCAGCCCTATATTTTCAGTCGTGAATTCATGAAAGAAAACCTGGGCAGGTATAAGGGTTATCCCATGCGCACCTGGGATGGCAATAGTTACCGCGGTGGCTACAGCGATCACTTTCCTACCTACCTGGTGATGTTGAAAAAAGCCAACTGACCTCATTTTAATTCAACATCAGTTTTTCCATTCTAAGTGGTTAAAACGATTATTGCATAAGCGTTTTTACTTAAAGCGAATACGTGTTCCTTCTTTTGAGGTTAATCTCAAATTCCCAAGTTTTTTTTCCCACAGAAAATTAATAATCTGGTAATAGTTTAGATTATTTCCAATTGATTCTCAACCTATTTTCGCCACCCATCCTTAGAAAGATCATTCTAAATATTTAATCAAAACATTAAAATGAAAAAGTTTTACCTGATCTTTCTTTTCGCATTTTTTGGAATCAACGCATCTTCACAGGTCAATCATCTTGTAATCAGCCAGGTTTATGGCGCGGGGGGCAATACGGGCGCCACCTACAAAAATGATTTTATCGAGATTTTCAATCCAACCACATCTTCGGTAAACCTCACGGGCTGGTCAGTTCAATATGCTAGTGCCACTGGAAGTTCCTGGGCTGTCACAAGTCTTTCAGGCTCAATTGCGGCTGGAAAGTATTACCTGGTGCAGCAA
Organism: Chitinophagales bacterium 33-2; assembly: GCA_002050435.1. GTDB lineage: Bacteria > Bacteroidota > Bacteroidia > Chitinophagales > Chitinophagaceae > Flavisolibacter. The sequence goes on from MWYV01000006.1 coordinate 115,161, forward strand.
GCCGGCGGTGCAACCGGTGCCAATATGCCCGCTGCTGATGCTACGGGAATCACTAATATGAGTAGCACTGCAGGCAAAGTAGCACTGGTAAATTCCACAACAGCACTAACAGGTACCTGTCCTTCCAATTACATCGATCTGGTTGGATTTGGAACAACAGCCAATTGCTATGAAGGCAGCGGCGCCACCCCTGCACCTTCCGCAATACTGAGTGTTTTCAGGGCTGCCAATGGGTGCACAGATACGGACAACAATGCTTCAGATTTTTCTGCTGCTACACCAGCACCACGTAACAGCGTCACCACTGCAAATACATGTTCGGTTACCAACGGAATTTCAACCGGCAACATCAGCACACCTCCATTTTGTATTGCCGGTGCTGATGTAAATGGAAGTGTAGCGTATGATGCTACCGGTAGTTTTAATACAACATTCACTGCCTATTTAAGTGACGCAACCGGAGATTTTACCAATGCGGTAAACATCGGTTCAACAACTGTAAACGGCACCAATGCTTCCGGCAATATTGCTTTCGCCATTCCTGCATCAACGCCATCAGGAAGTGCTTACAGGATCAGAATAACTTCTGATGCACCAGCAGTTACTGGAAGCAGTTCATCATCATTCCAGATCTTTAATGGTGTTGAAAATGTAACGGGTATTGCTGCTGTAACCAACTCCAATTCATTTAATCTTTCATGGAATAATCCTACTAACTGCTTTGAAGAAGTACTGGTGGTGGTAAAACAGGGCAGCGCCGTGAGCGGAACGCCTTCCGGTAATGGAACTGCTTATACAGCGGACAATGTTTTTACTGGTGCAGGTTCTGATTTTGATGGAGGCAAAGTGGTATATAAAGGTAGCGGAACATCGGTTGCAGTAAGCGGTTTAACAGCCGGACAGAATTATTATATAACCCTGTTTTCCCGGAATCAGTCTGTATGGAGTTCAGGGGTGCTGTATACAATTAATTCACTGGGTGTACTGAATCATCTTGTCATCAGCCAGGTCTTTGGTGGCGGTGGTAATTCCGGAGCACCTTACTCTCATGACTTTGTTGAATTGTTTAACCCGACAGCAAATGCAATGAACCTTACGGGCTATTCGCTTCAATATACAAGTGCTGCCAACAATACATGGAGTACCAACAACAACCCGTTGACAGGTTCGATAGGCGCAGGAAAATATTTTCTGGTTCAATTAGGAACTTCTAATGTGAACAATGGCATTGCACTTCCCACTCCTGATCAGATTTTCAGTACCAACATTAGTGCAACATCTGGAAAGATCGCCCTTGTTGAATCTACTGTTGCATTAACTGTCAATTGCCCTTCCTCCGATACTTTTGTTGATTTAGTGGGCTATGGAACTGCAGATTGTTTTGAAGGTTCAGATCCTGCACCTTCCGCATCAAATACCACTGCCATCTTAAGAAAAAGTGGTGGTTGTGCAGATGCTGATGATAATGAAAATGATTTTATTACCGCGGTACCTAATCCAAGGAACAGTGTTCATGCAGGCAACCAGTGCAATACAACTAATTCACCATTACCAGTACGTTTCAGTGGATTAAAAGCTAAAGAGCAGGGAGCCATGGTCACCATTCAATGGAATAACGAAACAGAAACAGATGTTGCAGATTATACCATTGAACGCTCAAATGATGGCAGCAACTATACCGCAATAGGCAGGATCACTGATGTTAAAAACAATGGCGGTTTGAATGCATATAGTTTTACAGATGTAAAGCCTTCTGCTGCTGATAATTTTTACAGGATCAAAGCCAGGGAACTTGATGGAAAAACGATTTACAGTCTTTCATTAAAAGTGAATTTGCAAACAAAGCTTTCCCTGCTGACGCTTTATCCCAATCCTGCTAAAAATGGTCAAGTTAGTGTACAGATACAACAATTACCTGAGGGTTTGTATGCGTTTGTAATTTACAATACACAGGGCCAGGTGATGGAAAGAAGAATATTACATCATAATGGCGGATCCCGCACCGAAAATATCAACATGAACCTTCCTAAAGGAATGTATCATGTTCAATTAACAGGCGCGATCAATCTTCAGCAAAAACTGGTGATTCAATAAATTTGGAAACATACATTTTATTAAAGCTGCCTTCGGGCAGCTTTTTTTTGTAATTACCACCTGGAATTCGAAGAAAAAAACAACAAAGACCTGTAGTTCATCACCACCCTATTCCTGTGCGAACAAATAATTTTGATTTTATAAGGCGCCTTCCCCATCCCACAAAAAACCATGGCAAAACATCTTTTCAAGCCAGCATATTGCAAAAAGAAAAGGCCGTAAAATTAATCTCATGCGAAAGAAATTAGGAATGGTTATGACAGTTGCTTTATTGGTATTTTTTGTTGCCTGGTCGGCTACAGGATCAAAAAAACAAACAGATAACCTGACCTCCAATAAAACCATTACAAAAAATGATCAGCCTATTGAAAAACCAACCAGAGAAGGAAACTTCTGGTGCGATAAAGGGCAGATCCTGATTGTTTACTGGAACTTTGATTATTTTAATTTCCATCGTCCCAAATACAATTGCGAAAAAGGATTTTCTATTTGCATACAGGATGGATTCTGGGCTCTGAAATGTATAACTGTTTCACCCATTGCCATACTTTACAATGAGAAAGTGAATGTCTGGGGAGAGGTTAAAGAAAATCAGGTGGAATTACATTTCCCGGTTGCGCTGCGTGAACTGGAAGAATATGCTGCAGAGGACCTGGAAACTTTTAGTGTGGACGCTCCTTTACACTTAAACCGGAATATCAGTTTGAAGCCGGGAAATTATGCTGTAAAAGAAGTGGGCCAGGAACTGGTGGTGGTGGTGGACCGGTTGTAATTAAGCAGGCTGACTTAAAATTTTTTGGGTCAGCCTCTTTTTATGACATGAGTGGGTGAAAAGTAGTTGAACGATTGTTGAAAGGTGGTTGAACAATTGTTGAATGTTTTTGAATTGAACGGTTGTTAATTCATCTCTGTGCTTCCTCTGTGCCGCTGTGCGCTCTGTGGTTCATTCTTTTAAGGTTGAACGGTTGTTGAACAATTGTTGAACAGTTGTTGAACAGTTGTTGAACAGTTGTTGATTTAGATACCTTTTAACTTACTTCAGTTGAATTATGTTTAAAACCTTAGCGCCTTTGCGGCAAAAAGAACTGTGGTTGACCGGTGGTTGAACAGTTGTTGATGTAGATACCTTTTAACTTACTTCAGGTGAATTATGGTTTAAACCCTTAGCGCATTTGCGCCTTTGCGGCAAAAGAAACTAAACACGTTATAATAATTCAAAATTCAGCTAACCAGATCAGGCAATTTTGCGATGATCCGCTTCAATTGAATTTAAAAGACTCCAGACCTCGCGGTATTTCTTTTTGTCCAGATTGAGATTCAGCACCACAAATTCTTCTCCCTGGCAGTTGGCAAGTCCTGTGAGGATCTCGCTTTGGATAAGGGGCATCAATACCATCAGGCTGTTCAGATCAAGGGTTAGCTTTGTATTGAAAGGACTTTCACCCTGCTTATAGACTATTTCAATCAGTTTTTGGGACATAGGATTAATTAGAATACGGAAATCAAGACAAACCTAATATCTAAACCTTTAAAATGCAATGCATGACTGAAAAACATCTATTTAAGCATAAAACCTGGTAAATCCCCCCTTGAGGCGTTGTTCCGTCAACCCCTTAATCAATAAAAACCCTTCGCTTTCATAATCTTCTCCAAAAATGGCCCTGGTAATCTACCTGAATCTGCCTTTTCTCCCCTACCTTTGCGCTCCTTCAAATAAACCTGAACCTCAGAGTCCAGGAATTGGTGGGCAAACATCTTTTTAATTAAAAAACAACAGGGTAATGAACAATTACGAATTGATGGTGATTTTTACCCCTGTGCTTAGCGATGATGAATTTAAAGCGGCACAGCGTAAGTACACTGCATTGGTTACCGAAAACGGTGGATCCATTGTAGCGGAAAACCCATGGGGACTGAAATCACTGGCGTACCCGATCCAGAAAAAAACCACTGGTTTATACTGGGTTATGGAATTTATTGCGCCATCCGACTTCAATGAGAAGCTGAAGATCCAGCTTCTTCGTGACGAGAGTGTTCTCCGTCACATGACTACAAAACTCGACAAATACGCCGTCGAGTACAATAGCAGAAAGAGAAGTGGCGTACCAACAGGAACCGAAAAAATTCAGGAGGCTTAATTATGGCACGTCCAAATGAAATTAAATACCTGACCGCCATTAAACAGGAAAAGCGCCCAAAGAAATTTTGTCGCTTTAAAAAATATGGCATCCGCTACATTGATTACAAAGATATCGAGTTCCTGAAAAAATTTCTGAACGAGCAGGGAAAAATGCTTCCCCGCCGTATCACCGGAAATTCGTTGAAATTTCAGCGTAAAGTAAGTGACGCCATTAAAAAGGCTCGTCAGTTGGCTTTGTTACCATATGTAACAGATCTTTTAAAATAAACCACTCTAATCCCGCATTGCGGGTGACAGTCAGTTTTGCTGATTGAGTAAAAACAACAACAATGGAAATCATTTTAATTCAGGATGTAGACAATCTTGGTGGCAAGAACGAACTCATAAAAGTAAAAAACGGTTATGCAAGGAATTTTTTAATTCCCCAGGGATTTGCAGTTGAGGCCAGCCCTTCCAACAAAAAGCAACTTGACGAAAGACTTAAAGTTGCAAAAAAGAAAGAAGCAGCCATGCTTGCACAGATCAACAGTGTAATTGCCAAACTTCAGGAAGCTCCTTTAAAAGTTGGTGCCAAAACTGGTACCAGCGGGAAGATCTTCGGTTCAATTACCTCTCTGCAGCTCAGCCGCGCTATCCGCGACCAGAAAGGATATGAGATCGATCGTAAGAAGATCATTCTTCCGGAAGATGTAAAGGAACTTGGTACTTATAAAGCAACCATCGATTTTGGCAACGGTCAAAATGCCGAAGTAGATTTTGAAGTAGTTTCTGAATAATATACATTTTACCGAATCTTAATAACGAGTCTGCCCTACCGGCAGACTTTTTTTGTAGTTGAATCACCACACTCATCAGCAAATGTTAAGAAACTCTAAATAAGGTACAGTTTTTGAACTAAATCTACCCTATCCAACTTCCTGGTCGCAAAGCCACAAATCCACCTTTGGTAACAACTTTCATTTATTTATTAAAAAAATTTTGCGGCTATGAAACAATTCTACTTTCTGTACACCCTATTTTTTACAGGCATCTTTGCACTTACAACAAATGTTGTAAATGCTCAAAATTGCGGTCCTATCCGAGAAAACTTTGATTTAGCCGGGGGATCCAATGGCGGATTTACTTCTTCCACCCAGGGCAATCCAGGTTCACCAGGTTTTACTTTTGGGTTTTCAGGTACGGATGGCTACCTGAACAGGTGTGGTACTACTGCCGGCACTATTTACCAGGTTCTTTCACCAACTTACCAAACCAGTCCTACAGCAACCCTGCTGGGATATGGCTTTGAACTCAGTGGAACTGCCCCTTCTTCCCAGGTTGATTTTTTTATTGAATACTTGAACAGCAACACCGGAACAGTAACCACTGCCTTTCTTTCTACTGTATTTCCTGTATATACAGGACCTGCAGGCAATCAAACAGCATTGATTTGCGCTTCTGTGATGGTGAGTACCATTCCTGGTTTTACACCAGGTGGAAGTTACAGGATCTATTCGCTGGTAAAGGCTGGAACAACTTCCCAGCCCAACCAATGTATGATCTTTGATGATTTCCGTACAACAGGCGTTCGTACGCCTACACCACTGAACCCAGTTCCAACCTGTGGTCCGATTGCAGAAAACTTCAATAATACAGGTGGCTCTATGGCAGGATTTACATCCTTCATCCAGAGCAGTCCAGCTCCCGGTTTTACTTATGGTTCTGAGCCAGGCGATGGTTACCTCCAACGCTGCAGTATTACTGCTGGCACTGTTTACCAGATTCATACACCAACCTACCAGACGGCGGTTTCACAAACCTTCATTGGTTATGGATTTGAATTAACCGGTTCAGTAGCTGTTTCTGAAGTGTATATTTTCCTTGAATATGTAGCCCCTTCAGGTGGTATCGTTACCAGGTATGTCGATACACACTTCCCTGTGTATACAGGATCCGGCAGCAATTTACTTGCACGTGTATGCGATTCTATTCTGATCAGCAATGTTCCCGGATTTACTGCTGGCAATAAATACAGGGTTTACATTCTTTTGATGTCGAATACTTCTTCACAAAATAATGAATGTATTGTTTTTGATGATTTCAGAACAACGGGTTTTGAATCTTTGATCACTCTTCCTGTCAATTTCACTCAGTTCACCGGAAGGATTTTAAACCAGTCTGCTTTACTGAACTGGAAAGTTGCCGGTGAAAAGGATGTATTGAAGTACGTCGTGGAAAGAAGTACCAACGGAACTGATTTCACCAAAGTAGGTGAAGTAACTGCCTCCGGTCTTACTGAATATGCTTACACTGATGCAAACCTGGCGCAGGGGGTATATTTCTACAGGATCAAAAATGAAGACGTGGACGGTTTGTTCCGTTATTCAACCATAGTGCGTCTGAATCTCAATAAAGTGATCACGGTTCGGGCCTTTCCTCAACCAGCATATACCAATGTAACCATTGAACATGGCATTGTGGCTAAGTCTGGAAAACTTTCCATCTTAACTTCAAATGGCCAGCTATTAAGGGAAATCACAGTAAAACCAAACACAACCCAAACTTTGATCAATTTAACTGGGTTTAACAGCGGATTATACATCTTACGATTTGATAATGGAAGCGGACAGGTAGAAACGCTTAAATTAGTCAAACAGTAATAGATAATTACCAGGCCGTCTGAAAAGACGGCTTTTTTTTTGGCTGATTCTTTTTTGCCATTATTTTATTATATTCGTTACGTTTTGTGTTCTTTCAGTTCCTGGTTGACTGAACGTAAGGAAAATGTTCGTGATGGCCAGCTGTAAACACTTTTTAGTTTTTTAAATTTTTCTCAAATGAACATTTACGTAGGAAATCTTAGTTGGGGTCTGAAAGATGAGGACCTTGCCAACTTGTTTTCACCATTCGGTGAAGTAGCATCTGCAAAGATCGTTATGGACAAATTCACTCAGCGCAGCAAAGGATTTGGCTTCGTTGAAATGCCAAATGACGACCAGGCCCAAACAGCCATTGCACAATTGAACGGCAGCGAGATCGAAGGCCGTAATCTTGTAGTAAATGAATCCCGCCCTAAAGAAGGTGGTGATGGTGGCTACAAGAAAAGAAGCTTTGGCAACGGCGGCGGTGGCGGCGGCGGCTTTAAGAAAGGCGGCAGCGGCGGAAGCGGCGGCGGTGGATACCGTGGTGGAAATGGTGGCGGAAGCGGCGGCGGCGGCGGTTATAACCGTGGCGGCGGCGGCGGTGGATACAGAGATAACTATTAATCTATCGATACCAAGGTATTTTAGTCCGCCTTCCAGGCGGACTTTTTTATGGGAATAAGGTTTGCATCACTCAAGAAAAAAAGGAATGTTTATACCAATTGGGGATGATAACCGGGACAGGCACCAAACACCTTATGTAAATTACCTTTTCATCATTATCAATATTCTCGTTTTTATCTTCCTGCAGGGAATGGGTAATGATATTGCTTTCACCTACGCTTATTCAACTGTCCCCGGTGAAATACTTTCAGGACAGGATATTGTTACAGATGCAAAGATCCTGGTGGATCCTTATACCAAACAAAGGTTTGAATTACCTGGCCTGGAACCCACAAATATTCCTGTTCATTTAACACTGATATCCTCCATGTTCATGCATGGTGGCATTGCACATATTGCAGGCAACATGATGTACCTCTGGATCTTTGGAGATAATATTGAAAATGATATGGGACATATCAAATATTTTTTCTTCTACCTGCTTTGCGGCATTATCGCTTCTATGGCTCATGTATTATCTACACAATTTTTTGGGCATAACCTGCTGATTCCAAGCCTTGGTGCGTCTGGTGCAGTATCAGGGGTGCTGGGGGCGTATCTTCTCATGCATCCTACAAGAAAAGTACATGTGTGGATGTTGCTTACCGTTATATCAGTTCCGGCCTTTGTTGCTGTTGGTCTTTGGTTCGTTTTCCAGTTGGTGAATGGCCTTGGTGCCCTCGGTGGTGAAGAAGCGGGTGGTGTGGCCTATGCCGCGCATATAGGAGGATTTATTGCAGGATTCATCCTCATCAAATTTTTCGTGAACAAACGTAAGGCTTTACCGCAAAAAAGAAAATCGGTTTGGTAATACTTCAATTTCAAACGTTGAAGTACTGAAAAATTCACCATCAGCATGTGCTGGGAGCTCATGGTCTGATTGAATTTTTATGAGTGCTCCCTGTTTGTAAATTACAAAAGGCAGTTCAAGATGTTCGCCCTTTTCAATTACAGGCAGGTAACGCATCCGCCTGATCGGAGATATCCTGCCGATTATGTTAATGTCAAGCTGCCCGTCATTTACAGAAGCTTTTGGTGCCACATGAAACCCTCCACCATACCGTCGGCCATTGGCGACACTGATCATAAAACAATCCTGCATGATCGTTTCCTTTCCTATTCTTATTGTGCATGGCTTTTCATCATAAAGCATAATATGCTTTATGATGGAAAGCAGGTAAGAAGATTTGCCTGAGATCTTTTTTTTACCTACCAGATCTTTTACAATAGCACCATCAAACCCTATTCCTATACCATTCAGAAATAACCGGCCATTACAGGATCCTGCATCAACAGGAAAAGGTTTGGCTACCAGCATTTGTTCAACCTGTTGTTCAACTTTGCAATCCCCATACAGCATCCAGTGAAAATCATTTCCGCTGCCACCTTTAAAAATGGTAACCGGTATTTGAATGTGGGGGTACTGATTGATAAAAAAATGTAAAGTGCCATCACCGCCGACCACCCAGGCTTCCGAAAAATTTTCCAGGTGCTCAGGCCATACCTGATCAAAGATTTTGTGTTGCACACCCATCCCGTTCAGCAGCATATCTATATGCTCCGCAACAATGCTGATGCGCTGGCTTTCTGGAAATGGATTTACAAGTATGGCAATAGATCGTTCCGAATACATTTTATCTTTGAATCACTTTAATTGTGCGGGCACCGTGGTAAGAATGCATTTCACCGTTATACATGGCATCTGCACTTACCGGCCCTTGTTTAAAACTTCCCGGTGACACTGCACGCACGGCATAATAATATTTCTGCGTGGGAGCAGTGGCATTTACAAAGAAATGAATTCTATCGTCCCGAACATCAAGTGCAACAGGCTCTGATGCATTTTTTATCCATTCCATTCCAGGCAATTCCTTTGTCCTTGGATTTTCAATTTCAAACCCCGCAGGCAACAGATCCGTGATCACTATGTTTTCAATCTGCTGATCGTATAGTTTTTGAAGGGTTACTTCAACAATGATCAATTCATTCTGGGTAAATTGGTTGCCAGAGATCTGCCTGCCATACCTGTCGAAAAATTGCCTGCGTACTTTAATGAAATTATCTTCTTCCACATAAGCACCTGTTGAACTGATACCCTCAGCCACCCAGCTGTAATACAATCTTCCCTGTCCGGTAGTTTTTATTTCAACCGGCCCGTTTCCAAGTGTTTCATGACTTCCTTTCCAGTCTCCATCCATTTTTATGGTTTTGCCTCCTGCCTGAATCGTTCCTGAAACATTTGATTTGGAAGCCGAGCGGGCCAGTTTTCCTAAGGATAAAAATGCAAAAGCCCTTTCCTGTGTGTTCATATATCGTTCCCTTTTAAGCCGGTCGCTCACATGCTTAGCCATCACAGGAATTTGTGCATTACCCGGATCGGTATCCAACAGTGCATTTAAAGCGATCGCCTCATCTCTTAATGCACTATAAAAGCTGCCCCCTGTTTGTTGCACTGATTCTTCTCCGCTGAAAGATGTTGGAAGCAAAGCATTGAACGATTTTTTATCGCCCGAAACGGCAAATGCAGCTGATAACAGGTACCTGCTATCCAGGGCAAGCAATTGCGTGTTCGACTTATAATAATTCATGGACGATACCTGGGCTCTTCCGGCAATCGAAAGCACATATAAACTATAAGCAACTTCCTTGGGCGCGATCTTTTTATTTTGGTTCCTGTTATAATAATAAGTAATGGTTTCTTTTGTTCTAAGTCTGTTGGCAAGGTAAGCCAGCATGGTTTCTGTCAGACTTTCATCCACATCAAAACCTGCTTTCCGGGCTTCAAGTAAAAAATGGGTGGCATACACGGTGGTCCACCAGTCTTCGCGTCCTTCACCATCCCAAAGCGTAACAGCACCATTATATAACTGGCGCATTTTAATTTTCCTGATGGCTTCAATCACATTATTGTTCGCCATTAATTTCCTGTCTTCGCCACCAAATAAATTGGTAAACTCACTAAAATACAATTGTGGGAAAGAGGAAGAGATCACCTGCTCTGTACATCCAAACGGGTACTGTACCAGGTACCGCAAATGCGGACCGAGTTCACCTATTGGCGATTTGCTTACCACCAGTTCGTATGTATAACTTCCGGGAATAAAATCCCGCTGTGGCAACTGGATCTGCTGATTGGTCCCTCCTGCAATGGAACCGCTTCCGGATAATTTCTGAAGTGTTGATGGAGGGCGAACAGAAATTTCAATATCCTCCGTAAAAGTTTCTCCCAAAGCCTGTACCTGCACTTTAATTTGTGCAGTGCTGATCCTGGGGTCAGCCACAAGCTGAAATACCGCTCTTCCTTCTGCTTTTGCATTTAACTGCAATGACTTTGAGTTTCCACCGCTTAATTTCACAGGACCACTCACATTTATGGTCGTTTTTGCTGATGCAGTTTTATTGGTGGTATTTGTGATGGTAACAGGTATCGTTACGGTATCACCCGGACTAATAAAACGCGGAAGCGCAGTACTTAACACGATGGGGTCGGCCACAGTTGTTGTTGCATCAGCTGATCCAAACTTATTGTCCTTATAAGCTACTGCCATCAACCGGATCTCGCCGCTGAATTGCGGTACGTCATATTCAAAATCGACATGACCATTTCCATCCGCTTTTTTCATTCCGCTCCAGTAAGACATTAACTTAAATCTTTTTGCAGGCATTGGGTTTACTCTCTTATTCATTTGCAGATCTCCATCACCGCCCGTACTGCTTGCCCTGTTCCTGATCTCGGGGAACAACAAAGGGTACATATCAAAAGCATTTACCTGCAAGGCCTTTTTCTGGTAATAATAGTTATAGGGATCAGGCGTTTTAAAATCTGTAACCTGCAAAATGCCATTATCAACTGCAGCCAGCGTTACATAACTTCCAGGCTGGGTTTTGACACGCACTTTCTGCCTTGTTTTAGACCTGACATTTTTTTCTGACTGTATTACAACCGGCAGTTGACGGTCCTTACCCTCCACCTTAAGATTTTGAAATCCATGGGCAACTGTTAATGGAATATCTGAAAGTTCATGTGGCTTTATGAGTGTTGCACTGATATAAACATTGGGCAAATGTGATTCAGAAATTTTCAGCTCCATGCTCGCTGTTCTTTTATCTACATCAAGGTACTGGTAAGAAAGCACCTGGTCGGTTTCCATTGTAATCAGCAACCTTCCGCTGAACGGCGTTTTAAAAAGCAGCTTTGCCATATCCCCGGGTCTGTAAGATGGTTTATCTGCTTCAATATCGATATGACCTTCCGTATTGACTTCAAAGGATGAGTTATCACCGCCCCAGGAACCATAACTATAAAATTTTTTGCTTACATAAGTGCTGGCACCCGGACGGTAAATGCGCACTTCATAATCTCCCGGAGAGCGGGGAACAAAATTAAATTTTGTACTATTTCCAATTGATATCTGCTGGTCATAAACGATCTTGTCTTCCTGTTGTGATTCATAACGGAAATAACTACCCGATTTAGTTAATACTGTTTTATACTCACGCTTCACCACCTGGACCTGGGCATTTGTATTTACGGGCTGGTGATTGCGGTTGAGTGAAAGCAGCATAAAATTCACAGGCTGATTCAATGGATAATAATAAGATCCATCTGTTTTGATTCCATGAAAAATTTCCTGGGTAAATATTTCAGCTGATGTATGCCGGCTCACAGGACGGCCGGTTTCATCGAATACTGTAGTAAAAAAACCAACCTGCAATAACCCCCTGTTGCTGTACATGGCATCGGCCTCAAAACTCAGACTGGCATTGCCTTCCTCATCTGTTTTTCCCTCTTTCAATTCCTTGTCATAAAATTCCTGCTGGTTAGCAAGGGTAAAATCAAATCCCGGAAATTGCTGGGCAGTGAATCGCTTTTGCCTGACCTGGATCTCCGTTTCATAATTCCGGTTGGCTGCTGGCGGACCAAAAAAATTGGATGCACTGATCCGGAGTTGCGCAGTTTGTGAAGGCGTTAAAACATTTTTGTCAAGATGGACATTTACCCTGATTCTGTCGGGCACAAACTCTTCGATCATGAAACTTTTAGAAGCAAGCAGCACATCATTGGCAGCATAAACTTCAAGTAGGTAACTTCCAGTTATAGCTGAAGGGGAAAGTTCCAGATCACCCTCAAGGGCACCTTGTTCATTTAAACTTTTCCTGAATGTTTTAAGTTCCTTTCCATTAGGAAGTAAAAATTTTAATTTTAAAGGTATGGCACCAGGGCTTTGCCAGTTATTGTCGCGCAGCAACACTGCATAGTTCAACTTTTCCCCAGGTCGGTAAATATCTCTTTCCGCATAAATAAATGCATCCATATTTGAAGCATTATCTCTTTTGCCACCCACGTCAAACCTGGAAGTGTTCACCTTTGTATTGTTCAAAGGCAGGTAAGTAAAATCATCTGCCGACTTTGCAACCACCATAGCTGGTTTATAGCCTGCATAACTACGTGAAACAAGTACCACTTCCGCTGCACCATCTGCATTTGTAGGTGCCGTTCCAAGCAATTGGTTGTTTGCGCCATAAACATTAATGGTAATGCCTTTTAGTGGTTGCGCCGACTTAATTGAATTGGCAAAAACCAACATCTTATCCTTGCCATGTTTTGAGATAAGTCCAATATCTGAAAAAGAAATAAACCGGCTGTCGGAAACCCAATAAGATTCTACAGAACGGATCATTACATGGTAAACACCTTTTACATCCGGAAGGCGGTCTTCAAACTGCGAAATATTCAACAGCCTTCCACCACCTGATTTTGGCAGTGAGCGCGTATCAATATCCTTTGAATAGATCACATCACCTGCAGTGGGTTCAGCATAATTTCTGTCACCCTCATCACCACGATAATAACCTTCATCTTCACCATCGCCATAACTTCCTGCAGGATAATATCCATTCCTTTCCGCCATCAGCAGGTTATTCTCATATATCCTGGAAATGATCAAGCGCACTTTGGGTGTATTGGTGATACGCACCTCCACATTTCCACCGCCTTTTTTGGAGAGATAAACAGCTTTACTGTTTGTAAATTTTATTTCGGACTCCAGTTGCCCGAAAGCAATGTTCTGAGAAAAATTTTCTTTCATCACGCCGCCAACGCGACCGCGCAATCCTTTAAGAAGATTCAATTCATAAGTTTTATCAACATCAAATTTATCGCTCCTCAGTGTGATCCCATTATCACGAAATTCTGTTGTATAATTGATCGCAGGTTCAAAATTTATAAAGCGCGCCATGTTCTCCTGGTTCAGTTGCTGGCTGGTATAAATATGAACAATGCCCATTGTACCGTCGTGTTCAGCTTCTATACTGTTTACATTTAAAACATATGGCGATGAAATGGAAACGGTAGTAGTGATATCCTCTTCGGTGGCCATGGAGCCCTTCGCCGGCTTTAAACCCTTTTTCAATGTGAGTTTAGCTTCATACGTTTTGTCTTCTGCTTTTAAGGAAGGAATCAGGAGCAAAAGATCCTGTGTGGCACCTGTATGCTGTGCCTCGAAATCCATTTCCTTTCCATCAACTTGCAGTGTGATCTTGTTTTTTACATCTTCCGCAACTACCGGGTAATTAAAATGCAGATTCACCTGGGGAATACCCATTCGGGTTGTTTCATCCCTGAGGACCCAGGAAACATATACATCATTTAATACAAGTGGTGCGGTGTGAAAGGAAATTCCCTTGTCCTGTTTCAGTTCATTAAAATTGCTGAACCGAAGAACTTCATCATTGATCTTTGCCTTGTAATTTGTGGCTGGCAGCAAAGGCTGGGAAGGAGAAAATATTAATTCTTCAGGACCATTCCACCTGAACCTGCCGGGAATCTTAGGTTCAAAAGTAACATACTCGGAAGAATCCCAGGTGTTTAACAGAGAATCCGGGTACAGACTGTTCGAAAAACTAAAAACGAGATTGCCCAATTGCGGAACTTCGCCTTTTGCAGTGGTGGCATCCAACTGAACAAAACTCTTATTGCAGGAAAGGAATAATGAAGATAAAATTATAGCCAGTAAAAGAAGGAAATTACGGTGCAGCATTTTGTGGTGGTGGTTTGAAAAGGAAAAATAAGAAACAAATCATCGTTAAATTAAAAGATGGAGTTCCTGTTTCAAAGAAGAAAGCAGAAATTAGATGAAAAGACCTAAGGTGGCAGACTCGATGAGTCCATATTGTTTTAAAAAAATTCTTCAGAAAGTTACAATTGTAAAATTACCGTTGCCTGTTAAAAGATTGGTAATAGTAACGGGTATCAGTATGCTTGTATTCTTCCTGCTTTGCCTGTTGTTTCCATTAAAAGACCGGATCGAATACTCCACCACCATTGAAGGATCTGATGGCGAAGTGTTGCATGCATTTTTAACGGTTGATGAAAAATGGCGCATGAAAACCGAATTAAATGAGATCTCTCCGCTCCTTAGAAAAACCATCTTAGCAAAAGAAGACAAACATTTCTATAAACATCCGGGTATGAATCCTTTCGCATTCGCAAGGGCGGCTGTAATGAATATTGCAAAAGGGAAAAGAACTTCGGGTGCATCCACCATTACCATGCAGGTGGCCAGGGCACTTGAACCAAGGAAACGCAATCTATTTTCTAAAACCATTGAGGTCTTTCGTGCCTTTCAGCTTGAAATGAAATACAGCAAGGAAGAAATTTTGCAGATCTATCTCAACCTGGTTCCTTATGGCGGGAATATTGAGGGTGTAAAAGCCGCTTCACTATTGTATTTTAAAAAAGATCCCGACCATCTTTCGCTGGCAGAAATCACTGCGCTTTCCATCATACCCAACCGGCCATCGTCTCTTGTAATTGGTAAACATAATGAAAGGATAAAACAGGAGCGCAACAGGTGGCTTATGAAATTTGCTGAAGACGGGGTTTTTTCTAAAAAGGAAATTGAAGATGCCATGGAAGAACCGTTAAATGCTTACAGAAATACAGTACCGAAATACATACCGCATCTTTCCTATAAATTGAAAAAATCTTTTAAGGAAAATAACATCAGCACCTATATCCAACTAAATGAACAATTAAAAATTGAAAAGCTTACCGAAGATTACATCCGGCATTTAAAACTGAAGAACATCAACAATGCAGCCGTCATCGTAATTGACAATAAAACCAATAAAGTGATCAGTTATGTAGGATCGGCATCGTTCAAAGACACTATAGATGCAGGCCAGGTGAATGGCGCAGCTGCGGTGCGTCAACCCGGAAGTACATTAAAACCGTTGTTATATGGCATTTGCATGGATGAAGGCCTGCTTACTCCAAGGACCATGCTTAGCGATGTGGCAATTAATTATAGCGGTTATAGTCCGGAGAACTATGATAAAAAGTTCAATGGCCAGGTGACAATGGAATATGCTCTGGATCATTCTTTGAACATTCCTTCTGTAAAAATGCTCCAGCAACTTGGAAAGGATAAACTGGTATATAAACTTTCATCGGCACAATTTCAGCAAATAAAAAAAGACCAGCGTAAACTCGGACTTTCCATGATCCTTGGCGGTTGTGGAGCTACACTGGAAGAACTCACTGGTTTGTTTGCTGCTTTCGCCAACAATGGCATTTACCAATCACCCAGGTACCATGAAAACAAACAAGTGATTTCAAAAACAGAAATATTGTCTCCAGCCTCCAATTATATGATCACGGAAATACTGTCTAAAGTGAACCGTCCCGATTTTCCACTGAACTGGATGGCAACAGAACGCATGCCTAAAATTGCATGGAAAACCGGTACGTCCTACGGTAGAAGAGATGCCTGGAGCATTGGCTTCAATAAAAACTATACGGTTGGCGTCTGGATAGGAAATTTTTCCGGACAGGGCATTCCGGAGTTAAGTGGCGCTAATACAGCCACACCTTTACTTTTCCGCATTTTTAATACATTGGATTATGATAGCAATACAGACTGGTTTGAACCACCTGCTTCGCTTGAAATAAGAAAGGTTTGCAGTGCAACAGGTTTGCCGCCTGGAATCCATTGCACCAACCTCCTTTCCGATCAATTTATTCCACTTACCAGTTCAACTATAGTTTGTGCGCACATCCAGGAAATCAAAATCTCACCCGACGAAAAGATTTCTTATTGCCTTACATGTGCTCCCGCATCGGGATACAGGAAAAAACTGTTGCAGGTAATTCCTGCGGAATTGCAGGAATATTATTTAAACAACAACAAACCTTTTGAGAAATTACCTGAGCACAATCCTGAATGCAGTAAAGTATTTTCCGGTGCAGGTCCAAGGATCGTTTCACCATCAAATCAAACCGAATACTTTATTAGTAAGAAAGATCCTGAACCTCTTCTGCTGAAAGCAGTTGCAGGTCCTGATGTTTCAAAGCTTTACTGGTATGTGAATGACCAGTTTTACAAATCAACAGGTGCCGGAGAAGGCATCTATTATCTTCCCGGTGAAGGCCAGCTAAAGATTTCCTGTACCGATGATAAGGGAAGGAACCGGAATATCAGGGTCATGGTAAAATATGCTGCACTGTAAATTCAAGCCGTCTCTTTAATAAATTCAACTTATTACTGAACCCTGGTGACACTACCGGCGCCTGAAACACTTTGCGTTACAGCAGCATCGCCTCTATACCTGATATTACTTGCACCCGAAGCTTCCACCTTCATCGCACGTGTGGCGGTCAATTCCACTTCGCTGGCACCAGAAAGATCAAGATCAGCATTTTGTGTTAGAAGATTCATGGCACTGATCTTACTGGCTCCACTGGCCTGGATCACTAGATCGCTTACGCTTCCCCTGAGATCTATATCACTGCTTCCGGAAACATCGGTAGTAAGTTTGGGAAGATCAACATCCAGACTGATTGTACTGGCACCACTTGCTGAAATTTTTAAAGCGTTCGTACCCGTTATCCTGCTATCTCCAAAAATAGCACAGGCACCCGAAACATCAATACTTGTAAAAGAAGGCGCCGAAACATATACAATGATATCTTCAGTTGGTTTTAGGTTAAAGCCATCTTTTGATTTTACCACTAACACTTCCCCGTCATTATAAATATCAAGGTACTCCAGGAGATTGTTATCAGTTTCCATCGTCACCGAATAGGCTGCATCCTGGCTGATGTGCAGCTGGATGGACCCGCTGACATCTATAGCAGAAAAAGAACCTACTTTTTTTTGCTGTTTTACAACATTGCCATCTCCAACCACTCTTTCACCGCCGAAATACCTGCAGGAACTCACACTGAAAGCAAAAAGCAAAACAAGAAGGGATAAGCGTTTCATAATAAAGTTTTAAGTATGACTACCTTTTTCCAAAACAAGTTACAGATAAGAAGATGATTTTAGGTGGTTAACTAAAATCAGCTCGTGTTAAGCGCTAATTCCAACCATCTAAATCAGGTTGCTTATTTTTGCACCCCATGACTGAAAAGATCTTAATTCTTGATTTTGGTTCACAATACACCCAGTTGATCGCAAGGGCAGTAAGGGAAGCGCATGTTTATTGTGAGATCACACCATTTAACAAGCCTATTCAAATGTCTCCGGGACTCAAAGGTGTCATTCTTTCAGGATCTCCCTTTTCGGTGAATGACAGCCAGGCGCCTTCCGTAGAAGTGTTAACCCTCCTTCAACGTACACCTGTTCTCGGAATTTGTTATGGCGCCCAGCTTTCTGCCAAACAATTCGGGGGAATGGTTGAAAAGAGTAAAAAAAGAGAGTATGGAAGGGCGATCCTTCATTTAGAGGAGGAAGACCAACTATTCAAAGGACTTACTCCAAAATCACAGGTCTGGATGAGTCATGGTGATTCTATTTTAAAACTTCCGGAATCTTTTGAACTCCTGGCTACCACCGACAACATCCCCGTAGCTGCCTTCCGGAATAAACCCAATGCGTCTACCAATCCTCTCTATGGGCTTCAGTTTCATCCCGAAGTATACCACTCAATAGAAGGGAAAAAAATACTCCACAATTTTCTTGTAAATATTTGTGGGTGTAAACAGGACTGGACGCCGGCGCACTTTGTAAATGATACGATCGGTGCGCTAAAGGCGCAAATTGGTGACCGAAAGGTAGTAATGGCGATCAGCGGAGGTGTTGATTCTACCGTTGCAGCAACGCTGATCAGCCGCGCCATTGGTGAAAACCTTCATGGCATTTTTGTTGATAATGGCGTGCTCAGAAAAGATGAATACGCAAATGTGCTGAAAACCTATAAGAAGCTGAATCTTAATGTAAAAGGGATTGATGCACGCGAAGTATTCTACAAAAAATTAAAAGGAAAGACAGATCCTGAAAAAAAAAGAAAGGCCATAGGAAAACAATTTATCGAGATCTTCCAGGAAGAAGCCAAAAAGATCAAAGGTGTTTCCTTTCTTGGCCAGGGAACGATTTACCCTGATGTAATTGAAAGTGTTTCAGTGCATGGCCCTTCTGTTACTATCAAATCGCATCACAACGTAGGTGGACTTCCAAAAAAAATGCACCTGAACCTTGTAGAGCCGCTGCGCTTTCTTTTTAAGGATGAAGTTAGAAAAGTGGGTCTTGAACTGGGCATACCTGAAGACATGATCAACCGCCATCCCTTTCCAGGACCGGGTTTGGCCATTCGCATTCTCGGAGAAGTGAATGAAGAAAAGGTAGACCTGTTGCAGAAAGCCGACGAGATTTATGTTAAAGCCCTTAAGGAACATAACCTGTATGCAACGGTTTGGCAGGCCGGGGCAATCTTACTGCCAGTAAAAACTGTGGGAGTGATGGGCGATGAAAGAACCTATGAATTTACTGTTGCGTTAAGGGCGGTGACCAGTGTGGATGGAATGACAGCAGACTGGGCGCACCTGCCTTATGATTTTCTCGCCAGTGTTTCGAATGAGATCATTAACTCGGTGAAAGGAATCAACCGGGTGGTTTACGATATCAGCAGTAAACCTCCTGCCACCATTGAGTGGGAATAATTTAAACGATAACATGAAAAAAGTTCTGGTATTTTCTATAACCATCCTGTTCTGCTCCATACTGCATGCGCAAAATGCAGAACGTTTTAAGGTGGCCATCTTCACGCCCATGTACCTTGATTCGGTTTTTGATGCATCAGGAAAGGATAAAACCGGAGCGCAACAGGTG
>MWYV01000039.1 GCA_002050435.1 Chitinophagales bacterium 33-2
GGCAACTACACACCATTGACTATTGACCATTGACCATTCACTCCTGCCAATTGACCCTTAACTTAACACTAATTGCAGTTCATCTTCCAAACATTTTCTCCAGTTGATCTTTTTTAAATTCAAGGTAGGTGGGCCGGCCCGAAGGAGTGGTATTGGGTTGAGCGCATGCAAAAAGGTCTTCAATCAGCTGCTGCATTTCTTTGTTAGATAATGCAGTATTCGGGCGGATAGACTGCTGCCAGGAAACGGTCCTTAGCAGCATCTCCCTTTTGCTTAATCTTAATTCACTGCTGAAATGTTTGTAGTGCTCCAGGATCTTTTCAATCGATCTTTTTTCATCTCCTGTATCCACATCAGCTGGTGTGCCCTGGATCACAAACGAAGACTTTCCAAATGGTTCAACAGCATATCCCATGTTCTGCAGTTCAGGCAATAACTCTTGCAGGATCAAAGCGTCGGCCGGACTTAATTCAAGCGTGGCAGGAAAAAGACTTTGTTGGGTAGCAACAGGTTTTCCTTCCATTGCTGCACTTAATCTTTCATAGATCACTCTTTCATGTGCAGACTGCTGGTGCACCAGTAAAAAACTTTGCTCAATTGGAACCAGTATATAGGTTTGAAAGATCTGCGAAAGCACCGTATGTTCTGAAAGAAAAAGTTTTTTTTCTGAAGGGAATTTGCTTTGTAAGGGTTGCTGCGCCTCGAAGGAAATAAAATTCCGGCTGAGCGAAACAAATCCTGCCTCTCTTCCTTTTGTTTCTTCATTCATGTCGCTCCAGTTGCGAAAGCTGCTCCCTTCGATTTTGTGGGCCTGGTTGGCTTCAGAAAAGGTTTTATAAATAGAGGAAGACTGGGTCGATGATTTTTTTTCATCCGTAAAGGGATTCTGTACAGAATCGAGTTGCTGTATGGATGCATCCAGGTTGAAATCAAGTGTAGGAGTTATGCTGAATTGCGCCAGGGCATGTTTCACCGCCGCCTGAACAAATGCATAAACTATTTTTTCATCTTCAAATTTGATCTCCTGTTTAGTGGGATGCACATTCACATCTATCTGTGTCGGGTCCAGATCAATAAACAGCACATACATCGGAAAGCTGTCCGATGGTATCATGTCGTGGTAGGCATGCTGCAGCGCGTGGTTGAGGTAGGGACTTTTGATAAACCGGTTGTTTACAAAAAAATATTGGTCGCCCCTTGTTCTTTTAGCTGTTTCAGGTTTACCTACAAAACCATGAATATTCAGATAGTCGGTGTCTTCTTTCACAGCAACCAGTCTTGAATTGTACTGATTACCCAGCAACTGAACGATCCTCTGTTTCAGAGAACCGGCTTCAAGGTGAAAGGTTTGCTGGCCGTTACTGGTCAATGAAAAAAATACATGAGGAAAGGCAAGCGCTACCCTTATAAATTCCTCTACGATATGCCTCATTTCCGAAGCATTGCTTTTTAAAAAATTCCTGCGGGCAGGAACATTAAAAAACAGGTTCTTCATCGAAATGCTGGTTCCATCGGAGGTGGCCACGGGTTCCTGACGTAAAACGGCACTGTTTTCAATTTCTATAAGGATCCCTGTTGAATCTTCTGCTCTTTTTGTTCGGATCTCTACCTGGGAAACCGCTGCAATGGAAGCAAGTGCTTCACCACGAAAGCCCATCGTGCGGATATGAAACAGGTCGTCGATATTGCGGATTTTGGAAGTGGCATGCCGTTCAAATGCCATGCGTGCATCGGTTTCGCTCATGCCTGATCCATTGTCGGTTACCTGGATCAGCGATTTGCCCGCATCATTCACATAAAGCCTGATTTCGGCTGCGCCGGCATCAACCGCGTTTTCCAACAATTCTTTTACGGCACTGGCAGGTCGCTGGATCACTTCTCCAGCCGCGATCTGATTGGCAATGTTATCGGGAAGCAATTGAATTCTATCAGCCACATTTCTCTCTTGAACTTCAAAAATAAGCCCACCCTGCCAGATTAAAAAGATTAAGTGATTCTTCTTAGTTTTTTAAAATAATCCGCATGCGACATACGATCATCTTCACAGGAAGTGTTTATGAAATATATTCGTACTTCCAAACTAACTAATGAAAAACCTATTCCTGATCCTGCTTTCTGTTTGCTTTCTTTCGGGGTGCAGCAAATTATCTGAAACAGAAAACACCACCATTCCCGGCTTTATTAAATATACCATCGTAAAAGGAGGCCACTTTGCCGATAAAAATCCGGCAAAAAAAATAGAGACTACCTCCATGAAATTTCTGGTGAAGTTTGATGGCTCAGCTGAATACACGTCTTTGACCACCGAAAATCAATTCGATATCAATAAACTGTTTGGGTTTTCCGATAATGATTCCACGCATCACCGGTACAGTGCAAGAATTGGCTGGCGTTGGAGCGATGGCGCGCTGCGGTTGTTTGCTTATGTGTATAATTCGGGAACCGTGATCTCAAAAGAAATTACAACCGTAAATATTGGTGAAGAACTGGATTGCTCCATATCAGTGGCAGGAGATACATACCATTTTAAAGTGAACGACCATATCGAGGTGTTACCCCGCACAGCCACAACTCCTTCAGCAAAGGGTTACCAGCTTTATCCTTATTTCGGTGGCGATGAAGTGGCCCCACACGAGATCCGGATCTGGATCAAAGAAATTTTATAAAATATTCTTCATCGTCCTTATTGTTTCACAAGCTTTTAAGGAGCTTCCTGCCTATTTGTATTAAATTGTGCTTTCACTTTTAATGCTATGAATAAAGTATTGCTCCTGCTTTCCCTCATGTTAATTTCAATTTTTGGTTTCGGACAAAAAAAACTTTCGTCTGAGGGAAAACATTGGGTGGACAGCGTTTTCAATTCGCTTTCAGAGGAAGAAAAAATTTCCCAGTTGATGGTGATCCGCGCGCACAGCAATTTGGGTCCGGATCATATTGCCAGTGTGGTGGAACAGATCAGGAAATACAATGTGGGCGCGCTTTGTTATTTCCAGGGCGGACCAGTTCGCCAGGCCAACCTAACTAATATTTACCAGTCCATCGCCAAAACGCCACTTATGGTAACCATTGATGGCGAATGGGGTTTGGGCATGCGGCTCGATAGTGTTACCAAATATCCATTCCAGTTGACCCTTGGTTCAATGAATGATCCTAATATAGTTTACGAAATGGGTTTGGCAGTTGGCCGCCAGATGAAGCGTATTGGTGTTCACGTAAATTATGCGCCTGTTGTGGATGTGAATAATAATCCAAACAATCCAGTAATTGGTTACCGCTCTTTTGGAGAGGATAAATTTAAAGTTGCCGAATTTGGTGTTGCTTATACCAGGGGAATGCAGGATGCCGGTATTATGGCTTGCGCAAAACATTTTCCAGGTCATGGGGATGTGGATGTGGATTCTCACCACGACCTACCGCTGATCAGCAAATCAATCGGTGAACTGACCAACCTTGAATTATACCCTTTTAAAGAATTATTTCGTGCGGGTGTTGGAAGTGTAATGATTGCGCACCTTGCTATTCCCGCTATTGATAAAACGCTGAATCGCCCTACTTCATTATCGAAAAATAATGTAACGAAGCTGTTGAAAGATGACCTGGACTATGATGGTCTTACTTTCACAGATGCACTTGAAATGAAAGGTGTTACTAAATTCTTTCCTGCAGGAGAAGCTGCCGTGCTGGCCATTATTGCAGGAAACGATATGCTTTGTCTTCCGGAAAATGTTCCGGCTGCCATCGAGGCAATTAAGGCTGCCGTTAAATTAAAAAGAATTAAATGGAAGGATATTGACACTAAAGTGAAAAGAGTGCTGGCTGCAAAATATGACCTTGGATTGAGTAAGCCGCAGGTAATTGACACCACGAATTTACTTGCAGATCTGAATGCGGAAACAGATGACTTTCTGCAGCTCACGGCAAGAAATGTTGTTACCGTAATGAATAACAACTCAGGTTTTTTTCCTGTATTGAACCAGGGAAGGATCGCTTACGTTGGCATCGGTGCCGGACTGGGAACGCAAATGGGCACCTGGCTGAAGGATGAAATGAAAGCAGATACCTTCTTTTTAAGTTACCGTGATACAGGAGTAAAAATTCAAACCATCCTAACATCCATCCAATTAGGGCAGTACGACCGCGTAATCATAGGCATACATAATTTTTCCAACAGGATTGCCAACAATTATGGGATCTCAAAAGCTTCAATAGACCTCTGGAATCAATTGCAGCAATTCAACTCCGCAACTTTTGTGTTTGGAAATGTATATGCAACGCAGAATTTCTGTTCTGCAAGCAACCTGGTTGCCATGCACCAGGATGAACCACAGTTTCAACGCGCTGCTGTTGATTTTATCCAGGGCAAGCTCAATGCTTCAGGAAGAATGCCCGTAACTGTTTGCACCAATCCTTATGGAACCGGTATTGCCATTAAGCGATTTGTTCCTGTTGGAACTGCACCTTCCTGGCTGGTGATCGACAGCATTATGCAGGATGCCATGGCCAAAAAAGCTTTTCCCGGCGCTGAAGTGATCGCCGTTCAAAATGGAGAGATCAAATACCACAAAGCTTTTGGCCGTCACGAATTTGACAGCCGCTCCAAGCCTGTAAACCTTGAAAGTATTTTTGATCTTGCTTCTGTGACAAAAATTTCTGCTACTACGGTTTCCATTATGAAATTGTATGATGAAGGAAAGATCCAACTGGATAAAGGGATCGGTGCCTACCTGCCAGAGGCGAAGGGAACCGACAAGGAAAACCTTACCATCAGGGATATCCTCCTGCACCAGGCAGGACTCAATCCTTATATTCAGTTTTATAAGGAAACTGTAGATCCGGCCACAGGTATGCCTTCTCCGACGCTTTATAGCAAAACAGGTGATAGTATTTTTTCCATTCCTGTTGCACGCGATGTGTGGTTGCGCCGCGACTGGAACGATACCATGATGAAGCGTATTTTTCAAAGCAAACTCGGTCCTGCTCCAAAATATGTGTACAGCGATAATGATTTTATTCTTTTGGGTAAGATCGTGGAAGCGGTTTCAGGACTGAAACTGGATCAGTTTGCGCAACAGCATTTTTACAAACCTCTGGGAATGACCACCACAAGCTTTAAGCCATGGCAGCGTTTTGGTTCCGAACGTGTAATACCCACAGAGGAAGAAAAACATTTTCGCAGGCAGTTGCTGAGAGGTTATGTGCATGATGAAGGTGCTGCCATGTTTGGCGGTGTTGCTGGCCATGCCGGATTGTTTTCAAATGCTTACGATCTTTCACTTTTATACCAGATGTTACTGAATGGCGGTGAATTGAATGGTCACAGCTACCTCAAACCTGAGACCATCCGTTTATTTACTGGTTATGGAAGTGATATCAGCAGGAGGGCGCTTGGGTTTGACAAACCTGAAAAAGACAACAGCACAAGAAAAGAACCTTATCCTTCCACGCTGGCTTCTCCTGAAACCTACGGACATACAGGATTTACAGGTACCTGCGTTTGGGTGGATCCGCAATCAAAACTGATTTATATCTTTTTATCCAACAGGGTTTATAATACAAGAAGCAATAACCTTTTACTTCAGATGAATGTAAGGGGAAAGGTCCAGGATGCGATCTATAAAGCCTTGAAGGCTGAAGAACAGAACCGTATTTCGGGCACTCCGCCAAATGCTTCAGGAGGTAATAACTAAATAAAAGAGGCTGTCTCAAAAGTCTGAGACAGCCTCTTTTTATTCGGTTAGTTGATGAAGTCAAATTTTCATTTATGCAATGCTCAGCGCCTTCATTTTACGCTTGATCCCTCCTCTTTTCTACCCGTTTTTTTGCGGACTTCCAGGAGGTTTTCTCTGCTGAGGAGGCCTTTGCTGTGGATTATTTCTTTGTTGCGGCTTTTGTTGTTGTGCTCCCGGGTTCTGCGAATTCGGTAGCGACTTTGGTGCACTGCCTGGGGCTGGTTTGTGGGCCTGGATCTTTGGTCTTTGCTGTGGTGTATTTTGATCCTGGGCACCCTGTTGCTGTTGCCTTGGTTGCTGTGGCTTTTGTTGCTGTGGCCTTTGTTGCTGCGTTCTTCCCTGTTGTGGCCTTTGCTGTTGCTGCCGCTGATCCTTTCCACGCTGACCTCTTCTCTTGTCTGCTTTTTCAAGGCTTTTCAGGCTGATATGACCCACTACATCAACAAATTCCGGTTCAACCTCTTTCATTTTGGACGAAACCACTTCAACTGCTTCCAGTTCTTCCGGAACAATGTTCTGGTGGTTCAGCGACCTGATTTTTTGTACGCGTTCAATGGTCAGGGGATATTGCTTATTGCTGTCAGGCAACACATACCACATGAGATTTTTAAAAATATCTTTTTTGATGAGCGTAGCTGTGCCTCTTGCCACCTGGAGGATGTCTGCATTTTCAGGGAAGCCCTGCAAAGCATCAAGGTAGGTGTCCAGTTCATAATTCAAACAGCATTTCAGTCTGCCGCACTGGCCACTTAATTTGGTTTGATTGATAGAAAGGTTTTGATACCTGGCAGCAGTGGTATTTACAGATTTAAAATCTGTAAGCCATGTAGCACAACAAAGTTCACGGCCGCAGCTGCCGATACCGCCCACTTTTCCTGCTTCCTGCCGGGAGCCGATCTGGCGCATTTCCACTTTCACCCTGAATTCGGAAGCATAGATCTTTATGAGTTCTCTGAAATCAACCCTGTCATCGGCTATATAATAAAAAGTAGCTTTTTTGCCATCTGCCTGAAACTCCACCAGGCTCATTTTCATATTCAGGTTCAGTTGCCTTAAAATGGCACGGCTTCTAATCAGGGCTTCCCGTTCTCTTAGTTTGTTTTGTTTACAGATATCCAGGTCGCGGTCCGTAGCTCTTCTTAAAACTTTTTTCATTTCAGAGCTGAATTCATCAACTCCTTTCTTCTTTAACTGAAGTCTCACGATTTCGCCTGTTAGCGAAATTTCTCCAACATCAAAACCACTTACACCTTCCAAAGCCACCATATCGCCTTTTTCAAAAAGCTGCAGGCTGGTATTTCTGTAAAATTCTTTTCGGCTGCCCTGGTTGAAGCTCACTTCAACAGCGCGGCAGGCTGTTTCTATATCGCAAACAGGTAAATTAACGAGCCAGTCGTGGGTATTCATCCTGTTACAACCACCTGTGCTGCAACCGCCGTTACTTTTACAACCGCCAGGTTTTCCGCCTGTTGCTGTTCCGCAAGATCCACATCCCATATTTTAATTCCTTAATGGTTAATGGGGCAGCGAAGAATTGCTATGAAAACTGGTTCCAGGAAAGCCTCATATATATTCTGCAGGCATGACCATGCCTGGTATGAGGTTGATAAACAGAAACAATTTATCTTTTATAGTGAGTGTTCTATAGCTAATTCAATCCTTCTTCACAAATCAATCTACCCCGGATATATATTAAATGGCAGTTACGCCTATGGCAAATATAATTTTTTTATTCAGTAAGCGCTAATCGCTAAACAGATACTACAATATTATTCCTGATGATATGGTAGATCTTGATGGTAAGTGCGTGAAAAAGAATCTTTGAATTGGCATTTCTTTCAATATAATAACAGGCTTTATCAAGTTCTGAAGCAAGCGCTTCCTTTTGGTGCAGTCCCATGACCTTATTGAGGCGGAGCGAGAAATCCTTTTCTTTTTCGGACATTCCAGAGGTGATCTTCTGAAAAACAGCTTCATCTGCGATCTCCAGCCTCACAGCCGATTCGATCAAATGAATAAAATGCTTTAAAAACTGCTTTTGTTTTTCCCTGCCGAATTTTGCAATCTCTTCAATGATCTTCAGTTGGGCCACTGGCAGGTTTTTTATGGTTGCATTCAGCCATTCTTTTAAAAGATGATGAAAGTCTTCATCAGCGTGTTGTAAAAGATGGAGGGCTTCCCTGTAATTGCCCTCACAGGCACTGGCCAATAATTTTGCCTGTTCTTTTTCAACACCTGCCCGTTTAATAAGGGCTTGTTCCACATCTTCGTATTCAATGGAGGGAATTTTCACAAGTTGGCAACGGGAAATTATGGTGGAAAGAATGGAAGATTCTGATTCTGCTACAAGGATGAATAAAGTATCGGGCGGTGGCTCTTCGATCAGCTTTAAAAGCCGGTTTCCTTCTTTTCCAAGGTATTCCGGCAACCACATGATCAGGATCTTGTAACCACTTTCAAAGCTTTTGAGGTTCAGCTTCCTGATAATATCGCTGCATTCGTGGGCCGTTATATTTCCCTGTTTATTTTCAGCACCAATAAATTGAAGCCAGTCGAAAATGTTTCCGTAAGGATATAGACCCAGAAATTCCCTCCATTCTGCTATATAATCGCTGCTGAGCGGTGGTGTGCCCGGTTTTTTCGTAATTACTGGATAAGAATAATGAATATCAGGATGCACCATTGCATTGGTTCTTGTTGCACCATTTTTTTCTACCAGCGTATCGGCTTGATCGGGGTTTGAAGGCAACTGGAGTTCGGTTTCTGGTGCGCTCCCAAAAAGATCTGCAGGTGCCAGAGTTTCGCTGAATGCTTTTGGAAGGTTGATCACATAATTGGCAAATGACAGCGCAAGCGGTAAAGCTCCGCTTCCTTCTCTTCCCAGGAACAGCAGTGCGTGGCTTAAACGGTTGTGCTGAACCAATTCAACCAGTTGTTGCTTCACTTCATTCTGACCAATGATATCGCGGAATAACATGAAAAAGATCAGTTAAGGTATCTGGTGATCTCTTCACTTAAAGGATTTGTTTTGTGACTGAAAACCTTTTCAAGTAATCCCTCTTCGTTTATCAGGAATTTGGTAAAGTTCCATTTGATCGGGTCTGCATTACCAAGAGATGCGGATTCCTGTACCAGGTGTTTAAATAAGGGATGTATATCATCACCTTTTACGGAAACCTTTGAAGCCAGTAAAAAACTTACGCCATAATTTTTCTGGCAAAAAGCCTGGATGTATTCATTGCTTCCTGTTTCCTGGTTACCAAAATTGTTGGCAGGAAAACCAATGATTACAAGAGCATTTTTGTATTTCTGGTGCAATTTTTCAAGATCTGCATATTGAGGTGTGTAGCCACAGGCAGATGCAGTATTAACTATAAGGATCTTCTTTCCTTTGAATTCTGAAAAATCGATCTGTTTGCCATCAATTCCTTCAACTTTAAAATCATATAGGGAACCTGACAGCAACATGGAGCACATTAGTGTGATAATTATTGATTTCATAAATCCTGATTATGGTCAAAGCTAGTTCAGATCAAGTTAAAAACTATAATTTATTGAACTTCATAAGCGCCCAGATCGGGCAGGTTTACAGGCCTTGGCCTGCCGTCAAGGTCTATGGTTAATGAAGTTGGACCACCCTTATCTATAGCCGCAGAACCTGGTTTCAGCCTGAAATCAAAAATCCTTTGGGATGTATTCACAGAATCAAACCCCGGGTTTATGTTTTTAATATTGTTTCCGGTAACCAGGCTATTAACAGGATCATTCGTCATTTTCCAAAGCACATGATTAAACTGAAGCTGGAAGGGTGCTGATTCATTCTTAACTGTTGCTACTTCATTGTTTACCAGGCCACCACTTTCTCCCCAGAAAATACAGTTATTAAAATTTGCCTGAAGTGGTGCTGCCGCCAGCATGTTATTCTGTACAAGAGCATTACTGATGAAAAGTACAGGTTCTTTATGTTGAAAAAAACCTGTTGAATAGGAGGCCAGTGTGCAGTGTTCAAAAAGATAATTCCCACCTTTTGCAATTACGATGTTCTTACCGCAATTGCTCACCAGCAAATTCCTGGCTTCAATGCTCGTATTCACTGCTAGCAATCCTGCATCATAAGCATTATCAATTATTGTTTGTTCAATTTTTAATTTGATGCCTGCCGAAGGATCCACTACTACAATTCCCTGGTAGGCATTTTTGATCAATGCATATTGAATCAGGTTATTGTTACTGGATTGAGTAAAAATGAGACCCGGGTAGCTTGCAGGAAAATCACGGTAGGGAAGATCCAGCCTGTCGCCCGCAAACACAACTCTTTCATTTAGATCTTTACCTCCCAAAACCTGCAGACTTCCATGAACAAGAAAAGGGGCATCGGCATGAATAAATATGCGGCTTCCTTTGTTTATAGTAAGTGAGGCACCTGGTTGAATGGTGATGCGGTCCAGTATTACATAAGGCAGATCATTGTTCCAGATTTCATTGGTAGAAATGATCTTGTTCCTGAAGAAGTGCGCATTTTGTCCGAAAGCTTCCAGCTGCACCCATTTTTTATTTCCATTGTAGCTGATTTCGATGCTGTCACGGATAATAAATGGAAGATCAGCAGCTGTGGGATCGATACGCACAGATACATATATATATATACTATCGCCGGATAGTACATCTACATCATTAACCTGCGGTCCGGGAACACCATCCACATTTATTTTAAAGAATGAGGCGCTGCCGCCTGCCAGCCTTACAGCCTGAATCTTTATTCCTTTGTCATTTTCATTTATGATTTTTACAAACTGGGAAACAGAACCTGTTGAAGTAAATACCGTATCAAATTTGAGGGTGTCGGCACTTGCTATTAATAATGCAGCCTGACTATTGGTAAAGCTTTCTTTTGTGCAACTGAATAACAAAAGCAGCAGGGTAATAAAGGAAAAGGCTTTCAGAGGAACTTTCATAAAGTATAAAAATACAATTGTACCGGATAGTTTACTATTTCTGTTGATAATTCTAGATCTGGGAAGCATAACACAGTGTACAGATGCTTAGTTTAAGGCCGGGTACAGAAATCAGCGCTTTGCCGCAGGCTTCCAGGCTTGCACCCGTTGTAACCACATCATCTACAAGTAAAACATGCTTTCCTTCAAGATTGCATTTTGCATCGACGCTAAATCTGCCATCCATGTTCTGCCATCGGTCCACCCTGTTTTTCATTGTTTGTGTATCTGTAAATGATGTTCTGATCACTGCTTTTTCTACAACAGGTTTTTGAATTGTTTGTGCAATTCCAATAGAAAGCAGGTGTGCCTGGTTATAGCCTCTTTGTTTTTCTTTTGAAGGAAACAAGGGCAGGGGTACTACAAGATCAACATCGCTGAAACGGTTGGTTTCCTGGAGTGCTTTTCCCATCAATGTTCCAAGAAAAACCCCGAGGTTTTTATTTCCCCTGTACTTGAGTTGATGCATAAGATGCTGCATCATGGATTCTTTTGTAAAATAATATTGAGCGGATGCCTGAACCAGTGGGAGTCTTCCCCAGAAAATTTTTTCAATTGGATTGTTGAAGTAAAAATGAAAATTGGTTTTAGGCAGCTCCTTTCTGCATTTTAAACAAAGCAAGTCATCGCGATCAATCAAATCATTCCCGCATCCTTCACAAACATGAGGGAAAACCAGATGAAGTAAAGATGTGGTTACCTGTTGAAGGAACTGCTTCATGGTCTTAAAATAAATGCCTGTATAGTTCATCAACGCGGCCCATGGTTACTACTTCTATATTAAAGCCCTGTTTAGCCATGGACTTCTGGTTATATTTTGAAACGATGATCTTTTGAAACCCCAGTTTTTCTGCTTCGGCAATTCTTTGTTCTACCCTGTTCACTGCCCTGATCTCGCCACTTAAACCGATTTCACCTGCAAAGCAAAGGTCTTGTGGAAGTGGTACATCTTCAAATGAAGAAAGCAGAGCACATAATACAGCAAGATCAATTGAAGGGTCTTCCACTTTAATTCCGCCTGCAAGGTTTAAAAAAACATCTTTTACTCCGAAATGAAACCCGCCTCTTTTTTCAAGAACAGCAAGCAATAACTGTAGCCTGCGCAGATCAAAACCGGAAACGGTTCTTTGGGGTGTACCATATACAGATTGTGTTACAAGCGCCTGCACTTCAATCAACAATGGTCTTTGTCCTTCTATGGTTGCAGCAATGGCGGTTCCACTTAACTGCTCTTCTTTCTGCGTGATGAGGATCTCGCTTGGATTTAACACAGGCGACATGCCAGTGTCGCCCATCTGGTAGATGCCCAACTCGGCAGTGCTTCCAAACCTGTTTTTTAATGTGCGGAGTATGCGGTAAACATAGTGCCGGTCGCCTTCAAATTGTAAAACGGTATCCACCATGTGCTCCAGCACTTTTGGTCCGGCGATGCTTCCGTCTTTTGTTATATGACCAATAAGAAAAACAGGTGTGTTGGTTTCTTTTGCGAAGTCCTGTAGTTCTGCTGCGCATTCCCTGATCTGGGAAACACTTCCCGGAGAGGAATCAATTAATGGAGATGCAAGCGTTTGAATGGAATCTACAATGATCAGCGAAGGCCGCAGTTTTTTTATTTCCTGGAAAATGATCTGCGTGGATGTTTCAGTGAGCAGGTAAAAATTTTCATTTTTTAATCCCAGCCTGTCTGCTCTCATTTTGATCTGCTGGTTGCTTTCTTCCCCGCTTATATAAAGTACTTTCTCATTTTTTATTTCCAAACCAATTTGAAGAAAGAGCGTTGATTTTCCAATTCCAGGTTCACCTGCAACTAAAATAATACTGCCCTGAACAATGCCACCACCAAGTACCCTGTTCAATTCATGGTCTTTTGTTATGATGCGCGGAACTTTCTGGGCCTGCACTTCGTGCAATGGTAAAGTTTTTCTTACCTCACCTTCTTGATAATAAGATTTCCATTCCTGTAATGAATTCTTTTTCTGATCTTTTTGAATCAGTTCTTCAACAAAAGAATTCCATTGCTGACATGAAGGACACTTACCCACCCATTTTGTACTTTCATAACCACAGCTCTGACAGAAATAAGCAGTTTTAATTTTCGACATCAAATAAAATTAAGCGAATGCTCATGAAGAAAAAGTGTAGAAAAAAGATAAAAAAGGAGGGAAAAAAACCTAGTAAAAAGGGCTGATCCGAAGACCAACCCTTTTACTTACTAACCCATTAAATTCTGGCACTAAATTACAAATCTGCCCCAGATTACAAAATTATTTTTTATCCTTGTGTATAACTTTCGCTTCATTTTATATAAAGTGTTTTAACATTGATTTATTTACAACTCTTTGTAAATTAATTAATTATAAGGTAGGAATGGAAATTTCGGCAGATGAGAAAACTGCTAAACTGACAGCAAATGTTTTTATTAAAGCCTTTGTATGACATATTGGTAGAATATGACTATTTAAGTTATTTTATAGAGAAATGGTTTTAGATTTGAGCGAATATTAAAAACTTAAAAACGATGTATCCAATATTTTTTGTGTCTTTAATTTTTATAGGGATCAGTATGCTAGTTTCTGCCATACTGAAGAGCCGGTTTACTGCCTTCGGCAAAATTCCACTTGCCTCCCGCCTTACCGGGAAGGAGATTGCGGAAAGAATGTTGAAGGAAAATGGCATATATGACGTTAAAGTAATATCCGTAGAGGGTTTCTTAACCGATCACTACAACCCTGCTAATAAAACAATTAACCTGAGTCCTGAGGTATATGGCAGTTACAGTGTGGCGGCAGCGGCTGTTGCTGCCCATGAAACAGGACATGCCGTTCAGCATGCCACTGCTTATTCCTGGCTCACATTAAGAAGTAAAATGGTGCCTGCTGTTCAGTTCAGCTCTTCAATTGTAAACTGGATCCTGCTGGCTGGGGTGTTTATGGCGAGCTCTGGTA
Source organism: Chitinophagales bacterium 33-2 (assembly GCA_002050435.1). Taxonomy (GTDB): domain Bacteria; phylum Bacteroidota; class Bacteroidia; order Chitinophagales; family Chitinophagaceae; genus Flavisolibacter. The sequence continues at coordinate 13,669 of MWYV01000039.1, forward strand.
GTTCCACCCTTTTACTGGTAGGTATTGGCTTGTTTGCCATGACGGTTCTTTTTACTGTGGTAACCCTTCCGGTAGAATTTGACGCAAGTAATCGTGCACTTGCCTGGCTTCAAAATACCAATGTTACCAATCCGGAAGAATTTCCTAAAGCCAAAAGCGCTTTAAAGTGGGCTGCTTTAACCTATGTGGTGGCTGCGCTGGCTGCGGTGGTTACGCTTGTTCAATACATCCTGATCTACATGAACAGGAGATAAATGTATTTAAAAGATTAGAGACCGTTCCGCAAGGACGGTCTTTTTTATGGGCATTAACCTGGTAATGATCAGCAAAAAAAACAGGCTGTCAAATTAGACAGCCTGTTTTTATAATTTGATCTCTTCATTATTCTTATTAAAAAAATGAAATTCCGTGAGATGGTAATTTGAATCTGCCTTGATTTTGATGTTTTGATTGAATTTTCTGTTCCATTTAGCAGCTTTTGAATTCCACAGCCATCCTTTAGTAAGATAAGCGTGAACAATAGGATGAACGGCTATGGTGAGGTTGTTGTGTTTATGGATGATCAGGTAATTGAGGTTTTTTTCAATGTCATCTTCCAGGATCATGGTAGACGCCACTTTTCCTGTTCCGTTACAGGTTGGACAAACTTCCTGGGTATTGATGTTCATTTCAGGCTTCATCCTTTGCCTTGTGATCTGCATCAAACCAAATTTGGAAATTGGCAATACGGCGTGCTTGGCACGGTCGGGGCGCATGAAACTTTCCATGGCCTCCATCAGTTTCCTCTTGTTATCCGGAAGCTTCATATCAATGAAGTCAACCACAATGATTCCGCCTATATCTCTTAATCTGAGTTGTCTTGAAATTTCTTCAGCTGCTTCGAGGTTGGTTTCAATAGCATTTTGTTCCTGGTTATTGCTTACACTCTTGTAACCGCTGTTCACATCAATTACATGCAAAGCTTCGGTATGTTCGATAATGAGATAAGCACCACTTGCAAGGTTCACAGTTTTACCAAATGAACCTTTTACCTGTTTGGTTACGCCGAACTGGTCGAATACAGGTGTGCCGTTGGCATGATAAGCAACTATTTCCGATTTTTCAGGCGCTACACGTTGTATATAATTCTTGCACTCTGAAAATATAGTTTTGTCGTTTGTAACGATGCGGTTAAAATCCTCGTTCAACAAATCCCGCAGAATGCTTGTGGTTTTTGTTTGTTCGCTCAGGATCTTTGCAGGTGCCACTGCGTTTCGAAGGTTGGTTTGAATGGCCTTCCACATGGAAGTAAGATCAGAAAGATCTTCATGCAGTTCTGCGGTATTTTTTCCTTCAGCAGCGGTACGCACGATCACACCAAAATTTTTAGGCTTGATGGATTCAACAATTCTCTGCAGTCTTTTTCTTTCTTCGGAAGAATGAATTTTTCTGGATACTGCAACGATATCATTGAAAGGTGTGAGTACAATGAAACGACCGGGAAGAGAAAGCTCGCATGATAAACGTGGTCCTTTTGCCGCTATGGGTTCTTTCAGGATCTGAACGAGCACATTGGGTTTACCACCCATTACTTCATTGATCTTTCCTGTTTTAATAATTTCCGGCTCCACCTGGAACTGGCCAAAGTCCATACCTTCCGGGGTCTTATCATTAATGGAAAGCTGGGTGAACTTTAACAGCGATTTCGCGTAAGGACTCAAGTCGGTATAATGAAGGAAAGCATCTTTTTCAAAACCTACATCAACAAATGCGGCATTTAAACCGGGGATGAGTTTTTTTACCTTTCCTAAATAGAGATCTCCAACCGCAAATCTTGCGTCTGTTTTTTCGTTATGAAGTTCAACGAGCTTTTTATCTTCAAGCAAAGCAATCTCCACACCCAGGGGAGTAGAGTTAATTATCAATTCCTTATTCACATTACTACAGCTTTTTGAATATGCTTATGGTATTGCTGATTGGTAATCCGTAATGCTGCAGTAATTTTTTTGGAATGAACGGAGCAATTTGATGGGATGTGCAAACGGGCAAACAATCAGCGAGATATAGAAATACCGGGAACAGGGAGCCTGCTCCCGGTAATGAACCTATTTTCTTTTTTTGTGACGGTTCTTTCTTAGTCTTTTCTTACGCTTATGTGTCGCAATTTTATGACGCTTTCTTTTTTTACCACAAGGCATTTTCGTTAATGTTTTTTATTAAAAATTATTTTTTCAGTTGGGCGATCCTCTTTTCTACTTCTTCTTTTAATCCGGGAATGTTGATATGAGGTAAACTTTTCTGATACCATTTAATGGCATCTTCTTTTTTATCCATCCTTTCATAAATTTCTGCAACCCGGAATACCGCTTCAAGATTAGCCGGTTGTATCCGGGCAACAGTAAGATAACGTTCGAGCGCTTTATCCAATTGTCCTGAGATCATACTGGCTTCACCCAACATCATTTGTGCATGTACATTGGTTGAATCTCTTTCAACAACTTTTCTGATCAAATTAATTCCTTCCATTGGTGAGGTTAATCCGCCATATAAATAAACGGCGCCCAGGTAAACCTGACTGGAATCATTTGAGGGGTTGATCTTCAAAGAACGTTCAAACAGATCTTTTGCCTGAACAGCTTCCCATTGCTTTAGTGCAGGATCAGATTCATTTCTGACACCTTCCAAAAACAATCGGGCAGCAAAAGTGAGGGATTTTTCTGAATTTTCCAACCTTGCGGCCTCAGCCGTGTACCAGGCATAGGGAGCAAAAACCCGGGCCGTATCGCGCCAGAAGCGCGCGAGTTCATGAAATACATGCAATTGCTGGCTTTGTACGTCACCTCTGGAAACCGAATTTTCAAGCTGGGCAAGACGATTTGCCTGCTCCTGCGTTAGCGGTTCTTTCGCATGATATAAAATGCTGTCGATAGTTAAAGATGAGGCCTGGGCAGGCGCGGAAACTGCAGCCCCGGTAATAGAAGGCTTAGCTCCAAAAAACTGGGCTTGTGTAACGGCATATAGCCCTAGAACGATGCATACGGCAATTCCAACAATGGTCCACTGGGATCTGTTCACTGGTTTTTGTGCAAAAGTACTATTACACAGCGGTTTTTTTCACCTCAGCCACAAACTCCTTTGCTGGTTTAAATGCCGGAATAAAGTGCTCTGGAATATGAACGGCCACATTCTTCTTGATATTTCTACCGATTTTTGCCGCTCTTTTCTTGGTGATAAAACTTCCAAAACCCCTGATATAAATGTTCTCTCCTTTTGTTAAAGAGTCCTTAATTTCTTTGAACATTGATTCAAGCGTTACAAGAACATCCACCTTGGGTATGCCGGTTTTTTCTGAAATCTGGTTGACGAGGTCTGCTTTTCTCATAGCAAAGTTTTTGGCTTATTTCCTCCAATATAAACCAAAATTGCATGATTGTCAATAAAATAGGAAATAACTTTATCCAACCACGATGGAAAAAATCCGGGAGCTTCACAATCATTACTTATCCAAAGGAAAAGTTTTCCGCAAGCTGTTGCTGCTATGGCACCTCCGCGACAATCATAGAAAAATGCCCTGGAAGGGTGAAAAGGATCCTTACCGCATCTGGCTAAGCGAGATCATTTTACAACAAACCAGGGTAGAACAGGGCTTAAAATTTTATCAAAACTTTATTGATGCATTTCCCGATGTTCAGGCACTTGCTGCTGCCCCGGAAGAAAAAGTATTTAAACTCTGGGAGGGACTTGGGTATTATTCGAGATGCAGGAACCTCATCCATTCCGCTCATTACATCGTGCGTGAGCATAAAGGAAATTTCCCTGCAACATTTGATAGCATTCTTAAGTTAAAAGGTGTGGGAAACTATACCGCAGCTGCCATTGCTTCCTTTGCATTCGATCTCCCGCACGCAGTTGTTGACGGAAATGTGCACCGCGTGCTCTCCCGGATTTTTGGTATTGAACTGCCTGTTGATTCCTTAATGGGCAAAAAGTTTTTTGAAAAACTTGCTCAATCATTGTTACCAGAAAAGCAGGCTGGACTTTACAACCAGGCCATCATGGATTTTGGAGCCACTATTTGTAAACCCCGTCCAGCCTGTTCAATTTGTTTTTTTGCCATTAATTGTAAGGCATTCAAAAATAATTCGCAGGATATTCTACCGGTAAAAGAAAAAAAATTGAAGGTGAAGAACCGGCACCTCCATTATTTTTTCCTGCAATGCGGAAACCATATCGCGATCCGCCAGCGGCTTGAAAAAGATATCTGGCAGCAATTGTATGAATTTCCACTGCTGGAAACAGCAAAAGAGGAAGCTGATGAGGAAGTGCTTTCAATATTTCTTCAACAAAACCGGATTCAAAAATTTAAACCTGGATCCAACGTACAGTTTACCCGGCAAAAGCTGACTCATCAGCTGGTTCATTTCCACATTCAGAAGATTATCTTAGAAAAAAAGGTGGCCGTTCCGGGTTGTACCTGGATCGCACTGGAAAAATCCCGCAATTTCCCCTTCCCAAAAACGCTTGCAGCCTATTTAAACTTACACAAGTGAGGCTTTATTTGCTGGCAGAAAATTTGATTATGTTTAATATATTAAAAGGAAAGGCAGAAGAGTTAGTATAACAGAATAAATTTTAATCGTATGCGTGGAGTAAACAGGGTGATGCTCATTGGCAATTTGGGAAAAGATCCGGATGTACAATTTTTGGAAGGCAATATAGCAGTAGCAAAATTTCCTCTTGCCACTACAGAAACTTTTAAAGACAGGTCGGGAAAACTGATCTCCCAAACTGAATGGCACACCGTGGTGCTTTGGCGGGGACTTGCCGAACTGGCCCAAAAATACCTGCACAAAGGAAGCCTGGTGTATATAGAGGGCAGGCTGCGTACCAGGAGTTGGGAAGACAAAGAAGGACACAGAAAATTTGCCACTGAAGTAGTGGGTGATAACCTGATCATGCTTGACAAAAGATCAGACGGAGGGCACTCAGGCAATACAGAATCAGGAATAGAAGGCTATACAGGAGACGGACCCCCGAATGCTCCATCTGACCTTTCTTTCTAAAGAAACTATATTTTTACAAAAAATTATTCACTGGCAGGTTTTGACCTGCCTTTGTAATTTTTTATTTTTCACCAAAAGAATTGCAATTGGATTACCATTCGGTTTACACTTTTACAGATTGCCTTGCTTTTTTCCTACTTTCTACTGACCCTAAAAGCAGTGTATTCCTGGTTGTTTTGTTATTGGTGTTATTACTGTTAAGCTTTATCATCTCTGGTGCAGAAGTGGCTTTTTTCTCGCTTCAGCCGAGAGATGTGAACATGCTTAAAACCAAACAGCATGCTGCAGCCCGCCGCATAACCAACCTGCTGGACGAAAGAAAGGCCGTGTATACTTCCCTGCTCATAGCAGGCGGATTATTTAATATCAGCATCATTATCCTTGCAAATTTTTTACTTACACCGATTTTAAATTTAGGTAGTATCCATCTCGGACTGACAGTAAATTTTGATATGCTGATCAAAATTCTGATCATCGCTTTCATACTGGTACTTGTTGGAAAAATTCTTCCGAAATTATGGGCCAGTCAGAATACGCTGCGCTTTGCCTACAGTACTTCCGCAGTAGTGGAAGCCCTGCATTTATTGCTGCGCAGGATCAGTTTGAAAATGGTAGGCATCGCAGACAGCATCAGTGAGCACAGTGGCGCGAACGAATCGCAAGCTACCAGCCTGAAGCAACTGGATGACGCCATTGATATCCATAATGTGCAAACTTCTGTAGAGGAAAAGAACATTCTGAAGGGAATCGTAAAATTCAGCAACATCACGGTAAAACAGATCATGAAATTCAGACTTGATGTGAGCGGGATTGATTATAATACCAACATGGTAGGCCTGGTTCAAAAAGTAGAAGAGCTTCATTATTCCAGGTTGCCGGTTTACAGGGGAACGCTTGATGATATTGTCGGTGTATTAAACACAAAAGACCTTTTACCGCATTTAAATGAAAAGGAATTTACCTGGCATGGTCTGATCAGGCCCTCACTGTTTGTGCCTGAATCAAAAATGATCAAAGACCTTTTAAAAGAATTTCAAACCAAACGGATTCATTTTGCCATTGTAGTGGATGAATTTGGAGGTACCAGTGGGATCGTAACCATGGAGGATATCCTGGAAGAGATCATTGGCGATATCCGGGATGAATTTGATGATGAAGAAAATGCTGTTAAAAAAATTGATGACCAGACCTATATCGCGGATCCTAAAATAATGTTGTATGACCTGTGCAGGACAATGGGCCTTCACATCGATACGTTTGATGCCGTAAAAGGTGAAAGCGATTCCCTTGCGGGACTGGTTCTGGAAATTGCAGGTGAAATCCCTTCCATCAATGAAACCGTATCTACAGGAGATTTTGATTTTACCATTCTTGATATTGAAAAGAACAGGATAAAATCTGTAAAGATCTTCATCAACCAGTACAGAAATGAGTAAGAACATTTTTTCTATTTTATTTACTGCCATTTTATTCACTGCCTGCAACAGCGATTATGTACAAAAGCCCAGGGGTTATTTTAAAGTACACCTTCCAGAGAAATCATACAAAAAGTTTGAAGAAGCCGGCTATCCCTACACCTTTGAATATCCAGTATATGGCTCGATCATAAAGGATTCTGTTTTTTTTGAATCCACTCCTGAAAATCCCTATTGGATCAATATTGATTTTCCCGAATACCAGGGCAGGATCCATATCAGTTACAAAGAGGTTGGTAAACATAAATTTGATTCGCTTGTTAATGATGCCTACACGCTATCCTATAAACAACATACCTATAAAGCATCTTCCATCCAACCCGAACCTTTTACCACGCCACTAGGTGTAGAAGGAGTATATTTTACTTTGAAAGGCAATGCGGCCACTTCACACCAGTTTTTTGTGACAGACACTACAAAACATTTTCTAAGAGGGGCGTTGTATTTCGCTGCAACCCCAAATGAAGACTCACTGGCGCCTGTAAACCGATTCCTGTCCCAGGATCTCCGGCATCTGATCAATACACTTCAGTGGAGGAATTGATGTTAAGGAATCACCGTATTTTACTTCCCTGCTGTCCGGGGATAAATCCAACATCACTTTTAAATAAGCTATTTTGCCTCAGGCCGCGGGCCTCTTACCTGCCCCGCTGCTGAATTCCCCGTGGAGACTTAAGGCGGGCAACAAGAAAGGCCTCTCGCAGATTACGCAGATTTTCGCTTATGGGTCTTCTGCGTTCATCAGCGCGATCTGCGGGCAACAAAAGGCCTCCCGCGCAGATTACACAGATTTTCGCTGGACTATTGCAATTGTAAAATCTAAGGCCCGGTAGAAGTAATCATCAACAACGCAAGAACCATTGCGCGTTTTATCGAAATCAAATAATTTTCCCCCGACAACAGAGATTTATTATTAGCGAAAGCGCATCCATATTCAAATCAGGCGCTCTCAACTCAAAAACTTAATTTTGATAAAACTGAATAAGTGATTGCAATAGACAATGTTATTGTGAGTGATGATGTGGTGGAGGCGAAATTTGTTTGTGACCTGCATAAATGTAAAGGAGGCTGTTGTGAAGATGGTGATGCGGGTGCTCCTTTGGAAAAAGAAGAGAGAAAATATCTTGACCAGTATTTTAGTGCCATCAGTCCATACCTTACAAAAGAGGGCCTTGCTGAAATAGACAGGCATGGGAAATATCTTTATGATAGTGAATTTGGCTGGGTTACACCTACTATTAATGGAAAGATTTGTGCCTATGGTTACCGCGATCAGCAGGGCATCATTAAATGTGGTATTGAGCAGGCATATAATGATAAAAAGATCGCGTGGAAAAAACCCCTCAGCTGCCACTTATACCCTATACGCATCGCAAAAACCAGGGAGTTTACAAGAGTAAACTATGAACCAAGAGATACGCTTTGCAAACCCGGATGTGCGCTTGGTAAAAAATTAAAACTCCCCGTGTACCAGTTTCTTAAGGAAGCCATCATCCGTAAATTTGGTGAAGAATTTTATGATACCCTGCACCAGATTGCCATTGAACATTATGAAGTTGAAAAAAAGAAATAATGTCTGAACAATCGCAATATTTTAAGGCACGCAGTACCATTAAAGCACCTGATAAGGAACATAGAAGGAAGATCAACTTCAACATGTCGCGTTATAATGCGGTTGTGCCTTTGGGAAAACAACAGTTCCCCAACCTTGAACTGGCGCGCGAGAAGGCAAAAAATATTAAATGGCGTGCGATTGAATCGCTCGATAAGCAGCTGGAAAGATTTGAAGCGGAAATTTCTAAAAAAGGCGCAAAAGTAATCTGGGCAGAAACTGCTGAAGAAGCCCTCCGGGAAATTCTTAAAATATGTAAAAGCAGGAGTTGCCGCACGGTAGTGAAAAGTAAAAGCATGGTAACGGAAGAAATTCACCTGAACCCTTTTCTTGAACAGCATGGTATGGAAAGTGTGGAAACGGACCTGGGAGAATATATTCAGCAGCTTGATGGGGAACCGCCTTACCACATTGTTACACCTGCCATGCATAAAAGCAAAGAAGATGTGGCGAAACTGTTTGCTGAAAAACTGGGTACACCATCCAACCTTAATCCATCTGAACTAACCCTTGTTGCAAGAAAGAATTTAAGGGAAAAATACCGTGCTGCAGAAATTGGGATCACTGGTGCAAATTTTATTGTTGCAGATGTTGGTGGCATAGCGATCACAGAAAATGAAGGAAATGCACGGTTAACCATGGCCTGGCCAAAAACACATATTGTGATTGCAGGCATTGAAAAAATAATTCCATCCTTAACCGATCTCGGGCTTTTCTGGCCATTGCTTTCTACGTTTGGGACAGGGCAGAAAATTACAGTTTACAACTCTGTAATTACAGGTCCAAGACAGGTAAATGAAAATGATGGTCCTGAAGAAATGTTTGTTATTTTACTTGATAACGGAAGAACAAATATTCTATCCAATGTAAAAGCACGCGAATCTTTATACTGTATCCGTTGTGGTGCATGTTTAAATGCATGTCCTGTTTATAAAAATATTGGCGGACATTCCTACAGCACTACCTATAGTGGGCCGATAGGTGCTGTGATCACGCCTCATTTAAAGGAAATGGATGATTGGAAGCATTTGAGTTATGCTTCTTCCTTGTGTGGCAACTGTACCGAAGTATGCGCTGTAAAGATCAATCTTCATGAACTCCTACTTGAAAACAGGAATGAAGCTGTAGAACAGGGACATGGCAGTTTTTCAGAAAAAATGGCCTGGAAATTCTGGAAACAATCCATGATGAACCGGAAGCTGATGAATGCAGGTTCATCAAAAATTAAAACATGGGTGGTAAATAAATTTGTAAAGTCGTGGAAGGAGCAGAGAAGCAATTTGCAGTTCCCGGAAAAAAGTTTTAACCAGCTTTGGAGCGCACAAAAAAATAAATGATCCCCGCTGTACTAATTTATAGCCATACCATCACGCCCCGGTTAAAATACATAGCCGATTTTTTTTCTTTTTATTATGGTCTTCCCTTTCACCTGACCAGCAGCGAAGATGGTTACCGGAGTTCTGAATGCAAATGCAAGATCAATTATGGTTATCAAAGGCTGGAGCCCGGGGAAATCTGGATTCACTCACATGTGCTGTTATTTGAAACCCAGGAAAGGCCGGTGAAAATTGATTGCTTTGTTCACAATGGTTTTAAGGCTTTTTTTAAAGCAGAAGGCGAAGCAGGATTTGATATTCTGGCTGCAGTTTTTTTTCTTATGGTGCGTTATGAAGAATACCTGCCGCACCAGAAAGATGCATATGGAAGGTTTGCCTATCAGAATTCTGTGGCTTATAAAGAAGGGTTTTTAAGTCTGCCGCTCGTGAACATCTGGCTGGAAGATTTCAGGAACCTTCTTTCAGAAAGAGATCCTTCATTCAGAATGAATAAACAGCAATTTGTTTTTCTTCCAACCTACGACATTGATATGGCATGGAGTTACAGGAACAAAGGTTTTTTAAGAAACCTGGGTTCTTTGTTATTGTTATTTTTTACAGGCAGGTGGAATACACTTGGCAGGCGCATATCCGTTTTGCGCGGAAAATCAAAAGATCCTTTTGATGCTTATGAATGGATGGATGATCTGCACAAAATTTATGATCTCCACCCCCTTTATTTTTTTCTTGTTGCGCAAAGAACCGGGAAGTATGACAGGAATATATCGATAAATAATCCTGAATTTATTGAGCTGATCAGGGAACTTGATCAAAAATATGCACTCGCCCTGCATCCATCCTGGGCAACCGGAGAATTTCCCTCTCTTTTCAAAGAAGAGAAATCATGGCTGGAAAGTATTATTGAAAAACAGGTGGATGCTTCACGTCAACATTATATCAATTTTGAACTGCCCTCTACATACCGGCATTTAATTGAAGCAGGGATCAAGCACGATTATTCAATGGGATATGGAAGCATCAATGGATTCAGGGCTTCTGTGGCAACACCGTTTTACTGGTACGATCTGAAAGCTGAAAAACAAACGACACTGATGATTCATCCATTTTGTTTTATGGATGCCAATTCATTTTATGAGCAGCAACAAGACCCGGCAAAAACAATCCAGGAATTAAAATTATATATTGAAACCGTGCGTTCTGTGCATGGAACGATGATCACCATCTGGCACAACAGTTTTCTTGGTTCAGATCCTGCATTTTATGGCTGGAAAGAAATTTACAAGGAATTCATCGGAGAAGTTGCTGCGTCATCTGCTCCTCGTAATTGACCTGTTCACTAGAAAAACACCATAGAGTGTGATCAGTGTGCCTGTTATTATAAAGGCTGTAAGTTTTTCCTCAAAGATCATCCAGCCCAGCAACACAGCAACAACAGGATTGATATAGGCGTACAAACTTGCCTGTTCGGTTGAAAGATTCTGCAATGCATAGAGGTAGGCAATAAATGAAATAACGGAACCAAATATCACCAGGTATGCAATTGCTGCCCATCCCTGCCATGGTAATGATTCCACCGGCAAAGAAGTACCTGCCACTGATGAAATCATATTCAACAGCAAACCTGAAATAATCATTTGTAATCCAAGGCTGAAGTAAGGATTGAAATTCACTGCCTGCTTTTTTGTATATAATGTTCCAAAGGCCCATGACCAGGTAGAGGCAAGTGACAGGAAAATACCCAGACGGAACCGCGGGTCAAGAAAATCATGCAGGTGTTCATAAAATATGACGCAGATCCCTGAAAAACCCAATAGCAATCCAAATACGGTTTTTGGATTTGCCTTTGTGCTGGTACCCGCTAGTCCAATGATCACCAGCCAGAGCGGAAAAATGGCTCCGATGATAGCACCGAGTCCTGCAGAAATATATTTTATACCCCAGGTGGAAAGTGCATTGCTCAACATAAAGTTTAAAAAACTTAATACAAGAATGGTGATCCATTCTTTGCCTCTTGGCCAACGTGCTCCTTTAAAAAGAAAAAATCCCAGGTAACAAAGTCCGCCTAACAATTGCCTGATGCCGGCCATTTGCAGTGGGTGCATGAATTTTACTGCTTCTTTGGATGCCACCCATGTGGTGCCCCAGAAAAAACAAACCAGTGCCAGCGCAAAAAGCGCTTTACTTTTTGTGCCTCTTTGCCTGATGGTAAGCGGATTTAATTTTGCAAAATAGTGTGCCCCGCCGTCTTTTGATTTTTCTGATCTATGGTCTGCTTCGGGGTTCATGAAACCACACTATTGAATTTTTATTCTAATGCCTGAAGTGCCTGGTGCCCGTCATTACCAGCGCAAGGTTTTTCTCTTTACAATAATCAACACTGTCTTTATCCCTGATGGAACCACCAGGTTGTATGAAGGCGGTGATGCCTGCCTCATGTCCCATTACTACACAATCATTAAATGGGAAGAATGCATCACTTGCCATCACGGCTCCTTTAAGGTCAAGGTTAAATTGTTTTGACTTCTCGATTGCCTGCCGCAGTGCATCTATCCTGCTGGTTTGTCCGCAACCTTTACCTACAAGTTGAAGATCTTTCACCAGTGCAATGGCATTTGATTTAAGATGCTTACACACGATGTTGGCAAATTCAAGATCTTGTTTTTCATTGAGAGAAGCTGGTCTTCCACCTGCTTCATTCCAGGTTTGGTAATTGTCCTGGTCCGTTTCCTGTACAATAGTACCCACCACCAAAGATTTGGACTGCTCATTCAAAGAAAACGTTGTACGCTTCATTTTCAAAAGGATCCTGTTCTTTTTGGATTGAAGCAATTCAAGCGCCTGTTCTGAAAAATCTTTTGCGATCAGCACTTCAAAAAATAAAGTATGAATGGCTTCAGCTGTTGTCAGGTCAATTGAAGCATTCGTTACCAGCACTCCTCCAAAGGCACTTTCCGGATCACCTGCCAGTGCAGCATTCCATGCTTCAGCAACAGTTGCACGCAATGCAATGCCGCAAACATTTGTATGTTTAATCACTGCAAAAACAACCTGGCCTGGCTGGTTAAATTCTGAAATCAGCTGCAATGCTGCATCAACATCAACAAGATTATTATAGGATAATTCTTTTCCATGAAGCTTATCAAATGCATCATGGGTATTTCCGATGAGTCTTGCCTTCTGATGTGGGTTCTCGCCATACCTTAATGGTGTTGACGTACCATGCTGCTCTTCCTGTTTCATAAAGTAATCACTGATGGCAATATCGTACTGTTTTACGATTTCAAAAGCCTTTGCCGCAAACGATCTTCTTTGTTCAAGCGATATTTCACCACGCTGTTCTTTAAGAATGGACAGCAGTTGAGCATAATCTTCTTTTGAAGCAATTACAGTCACATCCTTAAAGTTTTTCGCCGCAGCGCGGATCATGGATGGACCACCGATATCAATTTTTTCAATGATCATTTTTTCTGCATCGGCTGCGCTGCCTTCAAAACTTCCGGAAGTTGCTTGTGCCAGCGTTTCCTCAAAAGGGTACAAGTCCACAATAACAAGATCGATCTCGGGGATCTTATGTTCCTGCATTTCCTTCAGATCGGTTTCATTTTCCCTTCTTCCCAAAATGGCTCCAAATACGGAAGGATGAAGCGTTTTTACTCTTCCTCCCAATATAGAGGGATAAGCAGTCAGTTCTTCAACCGGGGTCACACCTACTCCAATATTTTCAATATAATTCTGCGTTCCTCCGGTTGAGTAAATCGTGATATCCTGGTTGTGTAATTCCTTTACAAGAGGATCCAGGCCGTCTTTATAAAAAACAGAGATAAGGGCTGATTTGATTTTCCTGCTCATGGTTGCTGCTAGAAATTATTGAAATACTAAGGGCCACAAAGGTAGGGGCTGGAGGTTCATCACAAAAGCACCTTTTTCTGTAACATCATGGTAACTGATCTTCATTTTATCAAGGTCGGCTCTCCAAAATTTTGCTTTCCACTGAGGCACGGATGCATCTAACACGATCTGTGAAGGTGTAATAACATTCATAAGTTCCTGCATATATAATTTTGGGTTACCCGAAAGCACCAGTACATCCACAACAATTTTGTTTTTAACTTTTTTGGGAATGGTTCGATCAAGCACAAGTATTTCCTTCTCTCCAAAACTGAAATATTTGAGATGCGGAAAGAAGTTCCTGTGCTTTGTTCTGTAGATCGTGTACAGAGGTTTCAGGTGAAAATCATTGATAAAGGCATTCGTCAGTGCATTTGCAGGACCCAGGAAAACAGCATTTCTTCCTTCCACCAGTTCCATTGCACTCATTTTGGAAATGTTATACACGACCAGTTCCCGACGGTTGACCGCCTCAAAAAAGGAGATGGTTCGGAAAACAGAAAAAATAAGCAGGCTGATAAGGGATGTCCACAGCAGGATTTTTTTCTTCTCCATCAGCCATAAACATAAACCTGAGATGGTGATGGTAAGCAGGAGGCATTGTTCAAAGTTGATGAACAATTTATCTGACACAGCGAGGTGCAAATTGTTGAACCTTTCAATATAGCTGTTTAAAAAACCAATCATTATTGCAAGTCCTTTTCCCAGGAGCATTGCAGGAAACTGAAAAAACTGAACAAATAACAGCAGGATGCCGCCGATCAGGATCAGGCTGGAAAGTGGTACAGCAACAATATTGGTAAAGAGGAAGAAGTTAGGGAACTGGTGAAAATGATAAAGGCTCAGCGGAAGTGTCAGCAGTTGTGCTGAAAGCGTAACGGCTAATAATTGCCAGGTAAAATCCAGCAGGCGGTTTTTAAAATAAAATAAGTTGTAAACAGGCTTGAAAAATAGGACGATACTGGTTACGGCTGCATAGGAAAGCTGAAAGCCTGCATCCCACAACCAGAAAGGATTGTAGCATAACAGCATAAAAGCTGAAAAGGATAGTGTGTTGTAAATAGAAGTTTTGTGTGCGATGGCCTGCCCCGTGGCGAGGCAGGAAAACATGAGTGCAGAACGAACAATGGAAGGTTGGGCACCTGCCGTGATCGCAAACAACCATAAACCGGAAATAATAAGGATCAGGCGTAGCCAGGATACCGATCGTATGTTTTTGAGTGGCCGGGTGATAATTAAAAGAATCCAGTAGATCAAACCAAGGTGCATGCCTGATATCGCGATCACATGAATTACTCCGGTATTGGAATAGGCCTGAACAAGATCTTTATCCAGGTCAAATTTATAACCGATGATGAGTGCTTCGGCAAGTCCCTGTTCCTTTTTGCCGGGAATATATTTTTTTATAGTACCAAGCGTCCAGTTCCTGCAGTTGAAGATGAAACTTTGGAATGCACTTTTTTCCTTTTTTTTAATGGTTGTAAAATCTGTTAAGCGCAGGTAAACCTGGAAGCTAATGCCTTCAAAAAGACAATACCTTTCATAATTAAAACCTCCGGGATTGCCCCTGTTTTTGATAGGTTGTAATGTTTTCCTGAAAACCAGCCGGCTGCCATAGTCCAAACCCGGAGGAAGGCTGTCCTTACTAAAATATAAGATCACATTGGCTTCAGATATTTTTCCATTCTGGATGCTTTGAACGGTAGCAACTGACTTAAAAGACTTTTCTTTTTCTATTAGCGGTTCCTGCAGCACCGCGGTAACCACCTGTTCTTTTTGATCCAAATGGCCAATCCAGTTTGGATCATTGCGCAGGTCTTGTTTCCAAACCAGTAAACCACCCATAACAAAAATGGTGAGGTTAAATGCAAGTCCGCTGGCCATTCTGAACCTGTACCTGAAATGATAAGGTAATATTTCAT
The DNA here is from genome assembly GCA_002050435.1 of Chitinophagales bacterium 33-2. Taxonomy (GTDB): domain Bacteria; phylum Bacteroidota; class Bacteroidia; order Chitinophagales; family Chitinophagaceae; genus Flavisolibacter. The sequence continues at coordinate 28,945 of MWYV01000039.1, forward strand.
AAAAAAAGATGAAGGTTCCGCTAATGGTTAAAAGCCACAGTAAGCGGTGTAAGTGTAGCGAAAAATACCATGAAGCCAGCATGCCTCCTGCCAGAGGAACCACCAGCCTTAAAAAAGGCGTTTTGCTCCAGGGCGGCGCGATCAATTGCATAAAGAAATTTATACCCAGGTTGATAGATCACATTGGGTATATCCACCATAACAACAAAGATTATCATCATAAAATCCGTGAAAATCTTTGGTAGGAGGTTCACATGTTGCATCAGCATTTGCAGGAGCAGTAACCGGCGACCAGACTTTCAGTTAAAAAGAAAGAGCAAAAAAGGTGTTGAATGATTGGAAAAAACATTTTCGGAAATTTACAATCGTATCCTTACTTCATCATTTCAGGATTCGTTTAAAGGTTGCAGTTAAATGAATAAAAAATCGCTTCCGGGATACTAAAATTCAGTGATCATTTTCCCTGTTATCAATTAAAAATGGTAAGGAATCAATTGCTGCTTGTCATTTATTTTGTTCATCTTCCTATTTGCTTTGACTTTTCAATTTATTTCCACCAACTTTGCAGCCAACGTCAAAATCTAAATCCAATACAGGAGCATGGGACTTTTTAACTGGTTCACGCAAGAAATCGCGATAGATCTGGGAACAGCTAACACGCTTATTATTCATAATGATGAAGTAGTAGTTAATGAACCATCTATTGTTGCCCTAAACCGAAACAATCCAAAAGAGGTATTAGCAGTGGGAAAACGCGCATTGATGATGCACGAAAAAACCCATGAAAGTATAAAAACGATCAGGCCACTCAAAGATGGTGTGATCGCGGATTTTAATGCTGCCGAGCTCATGCTGAGGGAGATGATCAAACTGGTTTACCCTAAAAAACCACTTTTCCCTCCAAGCTGGCGCATGATGATCTGCATTCCTTCTTCCATTACCGAAGTTGAAAAAAGAGCAGTTAGAGACAGTGCTGAACAGGCAGGTGCCAAGGAAGTTTACCTGATTCACGAACCCATGGCTGCAGCTCTTGGTATTGGAATTGATGTGGAAGAGCCCGTTGGAAACATGATCATTGATATTGGAGGTGGTACAACGGGCATTACCGTGATTGCACTTGCTGGTATTGTTTGCGATCAGTCGATCCGAATTGCCGGTGATGAATTTACGGCTGATATTATGGAAGCCCTTCGCCGTTATCATAGTTTACTGATCGGTGAACGTACTGCAGAACAGATCAAGATCCAGATTGGTGCTGCCATGAAGGACCTGGATATCCCTCCGGATGACATTCCTGTTAATGGAAGGGACCTTGTAACTGGTATTCCAAAGCAGATCATGGTGAGTTACCAGGAAATTGCAGAAGCTTTAGATAAATCTATCTTTAAAATAGAAGAGGCCATACTGAAGGCGTTGGAACAAACTCCTCCTGAGCTTGCTGCTGATATCTATCGCCGTGGTTTGTACCTCACTGGTGGTGGTGCCTTATTAAAAGGTCTGGACAAACGCCTTAGCCAGAAGATTAAATTACCTGTGCACGTGGCAGACGATCCGTTAAAGAGCGTAGTAAGAGGTACCGGACTTGCACTAAAGAATTATGACCGTTATCCATTTGTAATGAGATGATTTCTGACAATAAGCGCTAGCTTTTAGCTATTGTACAAATCCCTATGCTCAATATTTTTCTTTTCATCCGGCGGTACATTACCTTTTTAGCCTTCCTGTTCTTACAGATACTGGCTCTTTGGATGTTATTCAGTTATAACAGGCATCATAAGGCCGTAGGCATGGGCATGGCACACCAGTTTACGGGAACCATCAACAAACAGGTGGACAGGCTGGATGATTATTTTCACCAGGGAGTAGAGAACAGGCGTGTACACCGTATGAATGATTCTTTATTGAACCTGCTTCAGTCCAACTTTTCTATTCCCGACACCAGCCGGCAAATGGTGGTTGACACTGTGATGGTAGACAGTACCAAAACCTACAGGCGTTATTTTTGGATGGGCGCTAAAGTGGTGTACAATACCGTAAACTTTGATAAGAATTACCTGCAGCTGGATCGTGGAAGCAAAATGGGCGTAAAAGACCAGATGGCCGTATTAAATTCAGACGGTGCCGTTGTGGGGCAGGTTGTGAATGTAAGCGCTAATTTTTCCCAGGTAATGAGTCTTTTGCACGTACAAAGTATTGTAAGCGCCTCACTAAAAACCACTGGTGAATCCGGAAGGATCAGGTGGGATGGAAAGCACCCGGGTCTCATCTCTATGGAAGGCATCGCACGTAATGTTATTTTAAAAGTGGGTGATACCGTTGTAACCAGCAAATACACTTATAATTTCCCCCCGGACAAGTTCATTGGAACCATTGCATCAGTTTCCAGCGATCCTGCAACTGGGTTTTACCTGTTGAAAATCCGCCCTGCCGTTAATTTCAGAAATGTTCAGCAGGTGTTCATCGTGGAGAACCTGATGCGGGATGAACAGGTGCAACTGGAAAAAGAAACAGAGAAAAAGATGGATCAACAAAGTAAAACAAACCGTTGAGCGACCTGGTAAAAAATATCTTCCGTTTATTTGTGTTTATACTGGTGCAGGTATATGTACTAAACAAGATCCCCCACCTGCACCGGTTTGTGATCCCTTACCTGTATTTTCTTTTTGTACTCTGGCTTCCTTTTTCCATGACCAGAATCGGATTACTGATTGCAGGTTTTGGTTGCGGATTGCTGCTGGATTATTTTACCAATTCGCCGGGACTTCACGCTGCTGCCTGTGTACTTCTGGCTTATCTCCGGCCATTTTTAATTACACTTCTCATTCCTAAGGACACTGCTGAATTCCAATACCGTGAACCATCTCCCAGAGCTATGGGATGGGCACCCTATTTACTTTATGTTTTTATTCTTACCCTGCTGCACCATAGCTACCTGCAATTCCTTGAACTGTTGCACCTGGGAACCTTTCTTGATTTCCTGATCAAGGTTTTGGCAACTACGGGAATCAGTATGCTCCTCATCATCATTGTAGAACTTCTTTTTCCAAGGAAGATGAGATTCCGTACAAATACTTCCTAGAAGAAAAGATTTTGGAAACTTTACTAATTTTTTGAAATCTTAGGATTTCCTTATTGTATATCAGCAAACCTTTAGCAAATTTGCAGCTGTATTCATTTACCTTTCCAAAAGTATTCCCCGTTTAATATATACCTGTGTTTAACCAGTCCAGAAGCTATATCATACGCCTCATTTTCATCATTGCATTCCTGATCATGATCGTGCAGTTGTTTAACCTGCAGGTGATCTCAAGTAAATACCAGCTGCTTGCCCAGGAGAATGCCGTATTTAAAAAGATTGTTTACCCGCCCCGTGGGATTGTTTTTGACCGCAACCGCAAACGGCTTGTCAGCAATGTATTGATGTATGACCTTATGGTAACGCCTTATGAAGTAAAAAACGTGGATACGGGTTATCTCTGTCAACTCCTGGAAATCGATACTGCAGAATTTAAATCCCGCATGCTCACCGCCATAATAAAAAATGGAAGGTATCGCCCAACAGCTTTTGAAAGTTTATTGTCTCCTGAGAAACATGCGCGGCTCGAGGAAAATATCTGGAGACTGGGAAGTGGGTTTTATTTGCAGGACAGGCCGGTACGCACCTTTCCTTTTGGTGTGGGTGCGCACTTCATGGGATACATTGGCGAAGTGGATTCTGCCATCATTGCCAGGTCGGATGGTTTTTACCAGTCGGGAGACTATGTGGGCCGCAGCGGACTTGAATCTTATTATGAATCGGTGCTGATGGGCCAGAGAGGTATTCAATACCTCATCAAAGACCATAGGAACCGTCTTGTTGGATCCTATGATAACGGGCAATTGGATGAATCGGCTGAAGCAGGCCGGGATCTGCATACTTATGTTGATGCCGAACTGCAACAACTTGCTGAAAAGCTGATGACCAATAAGATGGGTGCAGTAGTGGCGATTGAACCCAAAACCGGTGGCATACTGGCGATGGTGTCAGGACCTAATTTCAATCCGGAAGACCTTACAGGTGCTTCTTTCCGAAAGAACTATGGAAAATTTGTGCTCGATGTTTCGCGACCATTGTTGAACCGCGCCATCAAAGGACAATATCCACCGGGATCAACTTATAAACCCATCGGCGGACTGATTGCACTGGATGAAGGGGTAATTACACCCAGCTTTGGATTAGGTTGTAGTGGTCGTTATTATGGCTGTGGTCATAGCAAACCTGCCTGTACACATAGTAACCCGGGGCATGCGCGCAATCTTCGATATGCCATTGCAAATTCATGCAACTCTTATTTCGCTCATATTTTCCGCTTATCTCTCGACCATCCAAAATTTGGAGGAACAAAAAAAGGCTATCAGAAATGGAAAGAATACAATAATGCTTTTGGATTAGGAACAAGGCTTGGAATTGATCTTCCGAGTGAGGACAAAGGAAGCATTCCTGATTCTTCTGTTTATAATAAAGTGTACAGAAATTCATGGAATTCCTGTACCAACCTGACACTGGGTATCGGGCAGGATATGATGACTTCAACACCTTTGCAACTGGCCAATGCCATGTGCCTGATCGCGAACAAAGGATTTTATTATACGCCGCATTTTGTAAAATCAATTGCAGACGAAACAAAAGAGGATACCGTATTGAATCCTTTCCGTGAGCGGCATGATGTGTTGACGCACATTCCTGATACTGCTTTTCAAACGGTAATTCTTGGAATGCAGGATGTAGTGGAATTCGGAACAGCCAGGGTGGCCAAGTTGCCGGGAATTGATGTGTGTGCAAAAACCGGAACAGCAGAAAACTTTAAGATCATTGATGGAAGAAGAGTACAGCTAAAAGACAATTCTGTTTTCGTATGTTTTGCGCCAAGAGATAATCCAAAAATTGCTATTGCTGTTATTGTTGAAAACGCAGGTTATGGTTCTACCTGGGCGGGGCCGATCGCTGCGCTGATGATGGAAAAGTTTTTAAATGATACGCTGCGTGCAGAAAGAGTGAAGGAAGTGGAAAGAATAGCAGGATCGAACCTGATGCCAGGCTGGCTTCCAAGGGTACAGTACATTGAAGATTCTACAAGAGCTAGGTATTGGTTCAACCTGACCAATGACAGTAGTTATATTAAAAAGTATTTGCGGAGAGTATCAAATGCCCCCGCCACTCCAAAAGAAAAGCCGGCACCGGCGCAGAAAATTGTTAGAAGACAAAATGAAGTGATCCTTCCGGAAAAGAACCATTTAATTAAAAAGAAAACGGCTGCTACCTGATGGATCGTAATGCACCTGGCATATCAAAGGGAATTGACATCTGGCTGATCTGGCTTTACCTCCTGCTGGCAGGTATAGGCATTATGGCTGTTTTTGCAGCCACTTATAAAGAACCGGATCCCATGATGGCCAGTTTTTTTTCTTTTAAAACCGACTATAGCAAACAGCTATATTATTTTCTTTTTGCTGCTGTTGTTGGAATTTTTATTCTGCTCACTGATAGTAAATTTTTTACGGCTACAGCCAATATTTGGTATGCCGTAGGGATCCTGGTTTTATTGCTGGTATTCCCTTTTGGATCAAAAGTAAAGGGAACAGAATCTATTTTAAGGTTTGGAGGTATCCAGTTCCAGCCTGCAGAATTTTGTAAGGTGAGTGTATGCCTGGCACTTGCAAAATACTTATCACTGCCCAACATGGATTTTTCTAAAACAAGATCGCAGCTGATTGCCGCAGGCATTGCGCTTTTACCAGCGATCATGTCTATACTGCAAAGTGAAACTGGACTTGCACTTGTATATTTTTCCTTTTTTATTGTGATGTACCGCGAAGGGTTGCCGGCTACGATCCTTGTTGTTGGTTTTTCTATTGGTGTACTGGTGGTGGCCACCCTGCTGGTGGACAGTGATGTGCTGGCCATCGCACTCACCGTAATCACTGCCATTGCAGGTTATTTTGTTTATATGATGGCCAGGCGCAAGAGTGGTATTATCATGAAAGTGGTGATTGTCTGGATCATTTGTGTGGGGATACAAAGATTTGGTGTGCCAATGATCTTTAAAAATGTTATGCAGCCTTACCAGGTAGAAAGGATCTATTCCACCATCGGTCGGGATGTACCAGATGAATATAAAAAGGGCGAACAAACCGCACTGGTGCAGAAAAAGAAGCCGAATGCCAAGAGAGAAGAAACGGGCGTTGATTATAATGTAAAGCAATCCAAAATTGCGATCGGTTCCGGCGGGATCACCGGGAAGGGATTATTAAAAGGCACACAAACGCGTTATGATTTTGTGCCTGAGCAAAGAACAGATTTTATTTTCTGTACCATCGGTGAAGGATTTGGATTTGTTGGAACCACTACCTTACTTCTTATTTACCTGCTGTTGTTATTTAGGATGGTAACGCTTGCTGAAAGACAGCGCAGTGTTTTTAGTCGGGTATATGCCTACGGAGTTGTATCTGTATTCTTTTTTCATATTGCCATTAATGTGATGATGACCATCGGGCTTGCACCCGTGATCGGCATTCCATTGCCTCTCATCAGTTATGGCGGAACATCCTTGTTAACGTTTACTATTTTGATTTTCATTCTAATCCGGCTTGATGCCGACAGGCAGATGGTTTTGAGGTAAGGGAGGGGGAGGTTAGGGTTAGCTAAAAGCTAACAGCTCCAAAATCCATTCCTCCAATAATTTCCCTCACCTTCGCAACATGAAAATTTTTCCTTTATCTGAAGGTTCATTTACTATTGATAAATCCAAACTTTTTGTTCCATTCACAGACGGTAAAGATGAACTCAGGGACCGGCCAGGTAGCCTGCTGGTAGAGATTCAGCCCTTTTTGATTCAAACATCAAAAGACCTGCTTTTACTCGATGCAGGATTAGGTTATACCGTTGACAACGAATTGCAGATTTATAACAATATTAGAAAGGCAGGTTTTGATCCCGAAACGGTAACAAAAGTTTTGCTTTCGCACCTGCATAAGGATCACGCAGGTGGTATCGGCAGTGCCTCTAAAAAAGTCTTCGGCAATGATAACAAGATGAACTTCACAAATGCAACCTACTATGTTCAGCAGCGCGAACTTGATTTTGCATGGCAGAAAGGCTTTCCCTCCTTTATGCCTGATGAAGTAGAACCACTCATGCAATCTGGCCAGGTTGCATTTCTGCATGAAGACAAGGGTGAGATCGATGGATATATTCAATATGAACTTACTGGTGGGCATTCACCTTTTCACCAGGTATTCTGGATCAAAGAAGGAGCGGAAACTATTTTCTTTGGAGGTGATGTGACTCCGCAGCTGCAGCAAATGAAAATGAAATATAAAACCAAGTACGACAGCGATCCTGAAACAGCAATGGAGCTCAGGTTAAAATGGTGGGAAGAAGGCAATCAAAACAACTGGACTTTCTTATTTTATCACGATATAAAAACACCGACCTATAAGAAATAACTTTTGTTGAATCATCCTAAACAACAAAACCCAGTTTTCTTTCTACCTCTTTTGGTAATTGCGGAAGTTTTCTTCTTTCAATAAGAAAGGATGTTAACTGAGCTACTTCTTTAAATATATAATGTTTGTCAGCCGCTGCTTTTAAATAATCTTTTCCTGAACTTCCACCTGTACCGATCCTGGTTCCGATCATACGGTGCACCATATTCATATGACGGTGCCTCCAGGTGCTCAGTTGTTCGTCGATCTCCAGTAAATTATTCATAATCTGGAAAGGCACCTGTAATAAAGGATAACCTCTGTACAGCATAATAAAGAGAGCCGCGCGATTAGCACCGGCAGAAAAATTATAATGCGATTCTTTCTGATGAAAAAACACTTCATCAAAAGCCTCAATATTGTTTTTTTCCGCTTCTGCCAGGCTGTTGGTATAGCTTTTCTTATAAGCAAACCAGAAAGGATGTTCATTATTTTGATTTGCTTCCTTTCCCGCTGTAAAATTTTTCCAAAGTTCCCTATCGTCAAACAAAGGCATGCGTTCCAGCCATTCGTTTACAAGAAGAAGAAAGGAAGGACTGTTTTCAGCATTTTTTATAAGGTCAACATGTTCCTTCCGGAGTTGAGCGGTGTAATATTCCTTTCCATGCCTGTATTCGAATTTAAGTCCGAGTTTAGCTTCCAGCAACTTGAACTGCCAGCTTTGAAAACCAGAAGCCGGGCGCAGCATATCGCGGAAATCAAGAAAGTCCATGGGTGTCATGGTTTCCAGAATATCGATCTGGTGGATCAGCACCCTGAGAATGACCACCATGCGATTCATCCTGTGCACTACGGTTTGCAGTTCGGGTGAATTATCATTAATGGATGGCTTCTTCATGATATCCACAACAGAATCAGCTTCATGGTGCAGTTGTTTGAACCAGAGTTCATAAGCCTGGTGAATAATGATGAAAAGCATTTCATCATGAGCGGAAACATTTTGTTTCAGGCTTTCGGGATGTTGGGCATCCAGTATTTTATCCAGTTGCAGGTAGTCATGATAATGAACATCTGCCAGTGCTGTCTTTTTGGGCTCTTGGTCCATAAAGCATTTTTAATGATGGCGGCTTTCTTCAGAGCCGGCATGTGAAATAAATTCATAGCCGATATCACGCCTGAAGTATTTTTCTTCAAACTCAATCGATTCAACAATATCTCTTGAAAGGTTGATGGCCTCATCCAGTTCAGATGCAAGGGCGGTGGCGCAAACCACTCTGCCTCCATTGGTAAGAAATTTACCATCTTCCCATTTAGTACCGGAATGAAAGATCATGCAATCCTTCCATTTTGCTTCAAGTCCATCAATTACAAAACCTTTCTGGTAATCGTTAGGATAACCTCCGCTTACAGCCACAATGGTGGATGCAAATCTTTCATCTTTTTCAAGTACCGTATGCTTAAGTTCACCTTTTGCAGTTGAAACAAAAAGTTCAATAAGGTCATTTTTTATTCGTGGGATCACCACTTCAGTTTCGGGGTCGCCCATTCTGCAATTGTATTCAATCACAAAAGGATCATCACCGGTTTTCATCAGTCCAATAAATAAAAATCCTTTGTATTCAAGCTGGTCTTGTTTCAGTCCTTTAATGGTAGGTTCAATGATCCTGCTGACCACTTTTTGCATAAAGGCGTCACTGGCAAAAGGAACGGGACTGATAGCGCCCATGCCACCTGTATTTAAACCTTTATCGCCTTCACCAACCCTTTTATAATCTTTTGCTTCTGGTAACAGCAGGTAATCTTCGCCATCGGTGAGAACAAATACGGAAAGCTCAATGCCTTCCAGGAATTCTTCCACCACCACTTTTTTGCCGGCATCGCCAAATTTTGCGCGCTGGATCATGAGTTCAAATTCAGCCACAGCTTCCACATGGTGCTGGCAAATGATCACGCCTTTGCCTGCAGCCAGCCCATCGGCTTTTAAAACAATGGGAAGTGCATGTTGTTTGAGGTATTCAATTCCATCCTCAAAATTTTCCGCAGTGAATTCCCTGTAACTTGCAGTAGGAATATTGTGTTTTTGTAAGAATGCTTTTGCAAAAGACTTGCTTCCTTCAAGTCGGGCAGCTGTTTTGGAAGGCCCGATGATCATAAGATTAAGGCCGGATTCATTTACAAGGAAATCTACAATTCCTTTTACCAGAGGCTCTTCCGGACCAACAATCACCAGGTCAATGTGCTCTTCGATGCAGCAGGTTTTGATTGCTTCAAAATCGGTTACGGAAAAATCTTTATTTGTACCATGCAAAGCTGTGCCTCCATTGCCCGGCGCAATAAATAATTTTGATAAAAGCTTGCTTTGAGAAAGTTTCCACGCAATGGCATGTTCCCTTCCGCCCGAGCCAAGTAAAAGTATATTCATGGTACAAGAATGTGGAATGCGAATATCGGGAAGAATGTTAAAGAAGGAATCAAATATTATTGTAGTTAATTTTTAATTACTTTAGGCGGTAGAATTATTTTATAACAAAAACATCCTTATGGATATATCAACTGCAGAAAAGGAGCTCGTTAACCAGAATGGTCATCCTCCCTCATTATTTATACTGTTTTTTACGGAAATGTGGGAAAGATTTAGTTATTATGGAATGAGGGCCATCTTTGTGCTGTTTCTAACTTCTTCGATTATTGACGGAGGTTGGGGATGGGAAAGAAAAGACGCCCTTCAAACCTATGCGCTGTATACCGGTCTTGTTTATCTCACACCCATTTTTGGTGGACTGATAGCAGATAAATTAATAGGATACAGAATGGCGGTTATTGCCGGTGCTTTTCTGATGACACTGGGGCATGCAAGCCTTGCTCTTGAAACTCCTTTCTTTTTTTATGTGGGTTTGCTTTGCCTGATACTTGGAAATGGATTGTTCAAACCAAATATTTCATCAATGGTTGGGCAGTTATATACCAAAAATCCTGAAAAGAAAGACGCTGCCTATACCATATTTTATATGGGAATCAATGCCGGAGCATTTCTTGGTATTTTGTTATGTGGTTATATTGGTGAAAAAGTGGGTTGGAGCTATGGCTTCGGACTTGCAGGGATATTCATGCTTTTCGGCATGCTTCAATTTACGTTTGCCCAAAAAATCTTTGGCAATATAGGATTAGCGCCCAGGTCAAAACAAAATATAAACCCCGGGGCTACCAACTATGTTCACAACACCGCTTTCGATTTTGAAGAAAAGAAAGAGCAGGTTGTTGAACTTCCAAAAAATGTTGTAAAAGACCGACTACAGGTAATTGGGATCTTTGCATTCTTTACCATCTTTTTCTGGTGGGCATTTGAGCAGGCAGGTGGATCAATGACCATTTTCGCAGCTGATTATACTGATCGCAATTTAACCGGTGGCAGCGCATCGGCATTTAAAATTATCAATACGGTTTTAACGGTGGGACCCATGATCATCCTGACCGTGGTTTTATTAAGGTTGTTCAGGCAGACATTTAAAAAGTATGCTTTGTCAAATTTATTCCTGGGAACAAGTTTTACCATTATCTGGGGAATCGTTATCTGGATGCTTTTACGCGAGTTCAGAGCAGATAAAACAGAAGTCCCCGCTTCCTGGTTTGGTATATTGAATTCGTTTTTTATCATCTCCCTGGCTCCCCTGTTTTCTAAAATCTGGGAAAGCCGGTTGAACCCTTCAGGCCCGGTAAAGTTTGGGTTAGGATTAATCTTATTGGGTCTTGGATTTGCTATCCTTGCTTATGGCGGACTTGATATACCACAAGGAGCGAAAACAGCTTCTGTGAGTATGATCTGGTTAATTCTTGCTTATTTATTCCATACGCTTGGTGAATTGTGCATATCACCTGTTGGACTTTCCTACGTTAGCAAACTTGCGCCTGTAAGACTCGTTGGTTTAATGTTTGGAGTCTGGTTCGTAGCCAATTTTATTGCGAACTTTACTGCAGGTTTAACGGGAAGCTTTATTGATGACATTACTGCAAAATATTCAATGTCTACCTTCTTTCTCATCTTCACAGTTGTGCCTATTGTGGCTGGTTTGGTGATGTTTGCCATGAATAAATATTTAAAAAAGAAAATGCACGGAATCAGATAAATAAAAAAACCGCCATCTGGCGGTTTTTTTATTTATATACCATTGTTGCTATGAGCATGCCGTTGCGATGCAGCTACGAGAATGCATAATAGTTTTTAGCGTCTTACCCCTAACCATCCAACCTTCTAACCTTCCTCACCCCCTGTAATAAATCTCCGCTCCAGGGCCAATTGGCAGTCCTGTATAATACCAGATGATAAATAAAATGATCCATCCAAGCAGGAAGATGAGACTATAAGGCAACATGAGGGAAACAATCGTTCCCAGTCCTGCATTTTTTTCATACCGTTGAACAAAAGCAATGATCAGGGCAAAATAGGACATCATTGGTGAAATAATATTCGTTACGCTATCGCCGATACGGTAAGCGAGTTGCACAAACTCAGGAGATAGCGGGTTGCCCAGCAACATGAACATGGGTATAAAAACCGGTGCCATCACCGCCCATTTGGCTGATGCACTTCCCATTACCAGGTTGATCAGGGCCGTTAAGAATATGAATAAGATCATCATGGGAATAGTGCCCAATCCCGAAGATTGTAATGCAGTTGCGCCTTTCACTGCCACTACCAAACCTAAATTGGTCCAGTTAAAATAAGCCACAAACTGAGCTGCAAAAAACACAAGCACTATATAAGCCCCCAGGGTTTGCATGGCCTTCGACATGCCTTTGATCACATCTTTGTCTGATTTAATTGTTCCTGCTCCAATTCCATAAGCAATACCGGCAAGTGCAGCTACGATAAAAATTATAGCTACAATGCCACTCATAAATGGAGAATGCAGGATCTCTCCCGTTGCTCCATCCCTTAAAAAACCATTGGAGGGGATCAATCCCCAAAGAATAATTCCAGTGAGCGCCAAAATGGTAAATATGGCATTCCACAAGCCTCTTCTTTCTGAAGGAGTAATACCGGAAATGGGTTCAGCTTTTTCGTCACCCGTATATTTTCCAAGTCTTGGTTCAATAAATTTTTCTGTGATCCAGGTTCCCAGGATGGTTATAAGGAATGTAGATACTGCCATAAAGTAATAATTACAGGCTGGATTCACTACATATACAGGGTTGATGATCCTTGCTGCTTCCTGCGACAAACCTGATAACAAAGGATCAACGGTTCCCAGTAATAAATTAGCAGAATAGCCACCACTTACACCGGCAAATGCTGCTGCAAGTCCCGCAAGGGGATGACGACCATAGGCTAGAAAAATTACGGCGGCAAGTGGAACCAGTAACACATAACCAACTTCGCTTGCTGTATTTGATAATACGCCTGCAAAAACAACCACAAGGGTGATGAGTTTTTTAGGGGCACTCGAAACCAGTTTTTTCATGACCGCAGAAATCAACCCCGAACTTTCTGCAACGCCAATACCTAATAAAGCAACAAGTACAGTTCCCAGTGGTGCAAAACTTGTAAAATTTCTTACCATGCTGGTAAGAATGAAATCCAGTCCCTCTTTCGAAAAAAGACTTTTCACCGCCACGGTTTCTCTGGTGCCGGGATGTGTAACGCTTGTGCCAGCAAGGTTCACCAGCCAGGAAATGATCATTACAAATATGGCCAGTAAAAGAAATAGGGTAACGGGGTCGGGTAGGGCGTTCCCTACTTTTTCAATCACTTTTAAGGATCGGTCAGTAAATGAACGGCGTCTCGGAGAGGCTGGTAATTCACTCATGATTTAAATTGTGCGCTGAAAATAAGAAATGTAATGATTAGCAGCAGCCCTTTCAATACAATTCCTTTGCTGAAAATTTTTCAGCTGCCTCCAGATCCAAAATAAAACTTCAAGTTTTTATTCAGCGCGCAACTGAAATCAGTAGTAATTATATAAAACTTAAGTAATTGAATTTGCTTCCAAGGATGGCGGCATCATCAGCCCCGAGCCATTTTGAAAGTATAGTGGCATACACCGATTTAAAGTCCACATTGTATTTAAGGTCACCTTCGTCCAGGTCGCCTAGGTCTGGCATTTTATTGAGTAAGCCTTTTTCTTTCAGTCCCCCACTGATCATGAACATATTATTTGCAGTCCCGTGGTCGGTTCCTCCGCTGGCATTCTGGCTAACCCTTCTGCCGAATTCGGAAAAGCTGAAAAATAAAACATCATTAAAACGATTGTTTGCTTTCAGATCTTTAATAAAGGAACCCACAGCAGCATTCATCTGGTTAAACAATCTGCCCTGCTGCATTTCCTGGTTAATGTGGGTATCAAAACTACCAAGCGATAAATAATACACTTTAGTGTTGATCTCAGAATAGATAAGCGATGCAATTGTTTTTAAGCTTTTTCCGATTTCCGTATCGGGATAGGCAGTTGTACTCGGCTTTAAACGCGACTGCTGGAATATATGATCTGCAGCAGATATGGTTTCCGCCATAGTCTTATACAGGTAATCTGCAGGTGCTTCCTCGTGGTGATGCTGGTGTGCAGCCGAAATCTCTTTGAAAAACTGCTCATTACTGGTTCCGAATAAACGTTTAGGATCTTTAAAAGCAAGACCATTCATTTTTTCGCCTTTTAAGGCAAGGCTCAGTACATCATCAACTTCAAGTGCCTGCGTGGGCATTCCGCATCCATTGCATTGTGCATCGAGGTATCTTCCGATCCAGCCTGAATGCAGGTATTCATTACTCTGACTGGCACTGTGCCATATATCCATACTTCGGAAATGGGAGCGGTCCGGATTCGGATATCCTACATTATTCAGAATGGCGAGCGATCCATCGTTCCATGCATCTGCATAGGAAGTAAGAGAAGGATGCAGCCCAACTTCATCATTTAATAAAAGCGCTTTATTTTTTATGATTCCCAGCCGCGGCCTTGACCGGTAATAAATATCATTGGTTACAGGTATAACGGTATTCAATCCGTCGTTGCCTCCACTCAGTTGCAGGATCACTACAACTTTATTTCCCGGGGGCACTAGCTGCCCTGATTCAAAAGCTTTTAAAAACTTTGGAACGAAAACAGATGCACTGGCCAGTGAGCCGAGTTTTAAAAAATCTTTACGATGAATAAGCATAATGAATGATTTAAAGGACAGGATCTAACATAACTGGTATTCAGGTAAACTCATGATGTGCAGCGCCGCCAGTTTTGTTTTGCTGCTGCTATCACCCTGTATATATTTTTCAAACAGGGCTTTAGGTGTTTTCAGTTCGACCTGCAAGAGTGTACCGGCTAATGCAGTTAATCGGTCATTGTCATTCATTCCATTAAAATTTTTCAGGAATGCATCCCAATCAATGGTAGTCCTGATTTTTTTGCCTGTCTTACCCTGTCTTTTTCTTTGGTTCGTGTTCATTCCCATCATCTGATCATCATCTGTTTTTGGCTGAAAAACCAGGTCATCCATATCACACATCAGATGCGGAACGCGTAAACGGAACATCAAACTTGAACTGTCGATCCAGGCTTTTCCACCAGGCCATCCAGCTACATTGGGAGGATAAAATAATACCTGGCCCATGATCCTTTGCAAAACAAGCAGCGATTCAGGTTCCATCATTTCCATGGGCAGCATGCGCTGTATGCCAGCAAGCAATTCAATGGGTGATTTGATCCTGGTGCCCATATTTTTTGGTTCATAAAACCAGTTGCTGGTAAAAATATCATCCATCAATCCACTGATATTGTAATCGCTCTGGAAAAATCTTTTTGATAACATCCTGCATTTTTCGTCATCTATATTTTCATTTACAAAAAAGCTATAGATCTTTTTCGTAATATAAAATGCAGTGGCTTCCTGGTCGAGGATCATATCAAGTACGGCTTCTCCATCAAAATTTCCGGTTTTACCAAATATGGTTTTGTTGCCTTTATCATGCTGAAACCTGCGGAATATAAATTCCCCTTTTGCATTAGCACCCCATCCAGTAAAAGCGCGCGCCGCTTCTTTTATATCTTTCTCGCCGTATTTCCCTCTTCCAAGTGTAAACAACTCCATTACTTCCCTTGCAAAGTTTTCATTGGGATGATCCTTTTTATTCTGCTGGGCATTCAGGAAAAAAATAATTGCTGCAGATTTAGAAACTTCATGTAATAAAGTTCTGAAACTTCCAAGGGCATTTGATCTGATGATATCCAGTAATTGTTGCTGGTAAAATATGTTGATATTTCTTGAAGCGAAATGGTCATGCCAGAAGAAAGCCATTTTTTCTCTTAATTGTGAGGGGCTGTCAACCATTTCATCCAACCACTTTAGGTTGAGGCTTTTAATATCGTCGCGATGCTGTTCCCTTATCCTTTTCCTGCTATCAGCATCCAGTGATTTCTGCATTTTACCAATTTCACCGGCCCCAATGAACAGCCCTTTCAGGTAATTATCGGCTACATCCAGGGGCAGCGGGGCTTTCTGCGCTGCTTTTTTAAGAGCTGCGTACAGGTCATTTGTATTTATTGTTTGAATTTGTTTGAGCTGGGAAGCGGAAGGTCCGAAGCCGGCGCGCCACATTAAGTGCTGGTTTTTGGTCTGAAGAGCAATCATGCAATATTTATGATTTGCCCATAGACAGCATTTGAATTCTAAAGTTTAACAGTCCTAATAAATAAGGTCTTTGCGGCTGCTCAAATCATTTCACTTCCAAAATAACTGTGTAGTACCACCGGGATCTTAATGCCATTTTCATTCTGAAAATTTTCAAGTAAACAGGCAAGAATCCGCGGCAAAGCAAGCGCACTTCCATTAAGCGTGTGTACGAACTGGCTTTTTCCACCTTCATCTTTAAACCGGATCTTCATACGGTTGCTCTGGTAGGTTTCAAAATTGGAAACAGAACTGACTTCCAGCCATTTTTCCTGGGCTGCGCTGTAAACCTCAAAGTCATAAGTAAGTGCAGATGTAAAACTCATATCGCCACCGCAAAGGCGCAGGATGCGGTAGGGCAATTCAAGACTTTGAAGAATTTTTTCTATGTGCACCACCATTTCTTCCAGCACCTCATAGCTTTTATCGGGGTGTACCAGTTGAACGATTTCTACTTTATCAAACTGGTGTAACCTGTTCAGCCCTCTTACATCCTTTCCATAGCTTCCTGCCTCGCGTCGGAAACAGGGCGTATAGGCAGTCATTTTTACTGGCAGTTCATGCTCTTTCAACATTACATCCCGGTAAATATTGGTAACAGGTACTTCTGCAGTTGGAATGAGATAAAGGTGATCTTCTGAAACAAAATACATCTGTCCTTCCTTGTCTGGCAATTGTCCTGTGCCATAGGCAGATGCTTCATTTACCAAGTGTGGTGGCATGAATTCCGTATAGCCTGCTTTTGTATTATAATCGAGAAAATATTGTACAAGTGCTCTTTGCAACCGGGCACCTTTTCCTTTATAAACAGGAAAACCGCTTCCTGTGATCTTATTGCCCAATTCAAAATCGATCAGGTCAAATTTTTTGGCCAGATCCCAGTGAGGAACGGCACCGGAGTGTAGTTCTGGTTTGCTCCCTCCACTGCGGATCTCCTGGTTTTCTTCAGGAGTTTTTCCAGGAGGAACTAGAGGGGAAGGCAGGTTGGGTAATTGCAAAAGAAGTTCATGCACTTGTTTTTCTACTGCTTCAAGTTCCTCTTGTATAGGATGGTTTGCTGATTTTAAAGCTTCAACATCTTTTTTCCGAAGGTCGGCTTCTTCTTTTTGCCCTTTGGACATGAACTGTCCGATCTCTTTGGAAGCTGCGTTGATCTTCGCTTTGGTTTCGTCGAAACTGGTTGAAAGTTTTCTTCTTTCCTCGTCAAGTTGAATGATCAAATCCACCATCGCGGGATCTTTAAAATTCTTTATTGCCAGTCTTTGTTTTACTTCTCCGGGATTCATTCTTAAAGTGGCCAGTTGCAACATGTTGATAAATTAGGTGGGCAAAGATAAAGCAGGGTGGTGAACCGGGTTTACTTAAGCACATTGATGGAAAAATCAATAATTTTTTCTCCTGATCAACCTGGCTTTTATGATCCTTACATCATTTAGCGGCCGATCGCGGTCAATTGCTTTACTTGTTGTTGTGGCAGCAATGGAGTCCAGCACATCAAAACCTTTTACAAGTTCACCGAAGACCGTATAATTCTGGTCAAGATGCGGTGAGCCACCGATATTTTTATATACTTCCCTGTGTGCTACAGGAATTTTTCTTCCTTTTAAACGGTTGGTTTCCACTGAATCGAGTCCGGCATCTGTAAATACTCTGCCCTGCACAATATAAAACTGGCTTCCGCTGCTTTTTTTCTCAGGGTTCACATCATCGCCCGTTCTTGCAGCGGCCAGTGCGCCTTTTTTATGAAAGAGCTGTGGTTGAAATTCGGCGTCGATCAGGTATGGTACACTACTATTGCCCAGTGGCTGTCCTGATTGGGCGCGCCTGCTTTGATCATCTCCGGCCTGTATCATAAAATTTTTGATCACGCGGTGAAACAAAATGCTGTCGTAATATTTTGATTTAACCAGCTTCAGAAAATTGTCACGGTGCATAGGTGTAGCATCAGACAATCTTAAAACCATAGTGCCGGCTGTTGTTTGCATCTCAACATCGCGCGACCTGTCGTTTTGAGTAACCCGGTCTTTTTGACCAACACAACCGTTGAAAAGCATTAAAACGCTGAGCAAAAGAAGCTGTAAAATAACCTTCATATTGTAGAGATCTGGTGATTAACGTTTTGCGGATTCCTGTTGCTGAAAATATAATAAAACATGATCTTTCAGAAATGCTTCCTGTTCATGGGGCAGCATGGGCGCCATGGGTTTTAATTGCCTGAAGTGCGGCCATCCATCTTCATCTACCTGGTCAAGTTCATAATATCCACTGGGAATAAGCACTGTGCAAACGGCAAGGTGCATGAGATCCTGTTTTTGTTCTTTTGAGAACTTATTTTTTATATCACCCAGTTCCTGAACGCCAATTAAAAAAAGTATGGATTCCAGATCGGGCTTTTTTCCAAAGCGCTCAGTTAATTCCTGTTCCAGTTTCCACCATCTGACCTGCAGATCATCATTTCCCGCCATAGCATTATTTTGATCTGCGAAATTAGTTCAAGTTTTGTCAAGTCGCTTTTGGTTTCATTGGGCAAGGCGCACTGGTGATAAAGAATTTTTTAATCTTTCAATCCTCATTAATATTGCAGCACAATCAATTTATATGAATTTTCCGGAAAGCCTGCGCTATACCAAAGACCATGAATGGATTAGAATGGAAGGAGATATTGCCGTGATCGGGATCACTGAATTTGCACAACATGAGTTGGGCGATATTGTTTATGTTGAAATTGAATCCGTAGGTAAAGAGATGAGTTCAGGAGAAGTATTCGGTACGGTAGAGGCAGTTAAAACGGTTTCAGATCTTTACCTTCCCGTTAATGGCAGTGTGATTGAGGTGAATCCAAAACTCAATTCCAATCCCGAACTGGTGAATTCCGATCCCTATGGTGATGGATGGATGGTAAAAATGAAAGTAGCGAGCGCCGGGGATGTAAATGCACTTATGGATGCCGCCGCTTATAAGGCGCTGGTTGACTAATGCATTCGTTGATTAATAAAATCATAAGGTCCAAAGCTTTGGCGCTGGGCTACCTTATTTTTATAAGTTTCCTGTTTTTTCTTCCTGGTTCTGCCTTACCTAAAGAGAATTGGTTTGGCCGTATTCATCTTGATAAATGGATACATGTTTCCTTGTTTTCTATCTTGGTTTTCATTTTTTCCTTTGCCTTTAGAATTTTTAAACCTTCCGCACAAGTCCTCCTTTTTATATCTGCTTTATTGTATGGAACTGTCATTGAATGGGTTCAAGACAGGTTTATCCAGAACAGAGGGTTTGATGTATATGATATTCTTGCAGATGGGGCAGGTGCTGTATTGGGTCTTCTTTTAGCGGGATGGTATAAAAAAAATAAACCCCTGTAGAAACAGGGGTCGCAACCAAAACTAACTGCTTATGAGAAAATTGACTGCTTATGTGAGAAAAACTATATTACCTAACGCAAATTCGTTGCCAAAAGCTATTTTCATATTGTTAACGAAATGATAACTATAAAATAAGAACTTTCGCTACTGTTTGACAGAAAAAATGATGCCAAAGCAGCCAAAATTTAAATTTTTTCGCCATCTATAGCAGCATCAGTGGCTTCACAAAGGTGAGTTGGGAACCTTGTTTTATAATTTTAGTTATAAGAAGGGAAAAAGTTCTACAACTAGTGATAAGTCAATGGTCAATGGTCAATGGGTGCTGTCAGGGGGAAATCAGGCATCAGTTTTAAGATAATTGCCTCAGGCTGGCGGGTCTCGTACCTGCACGACAAGCTTTTTGAGCGTTGCCGGAAGCCTTTGGAACAGGCAACAAAAAGGCCTCAAGCAGATTACGCAGATTTTCGCTGATGGGTCTTCTGCGTTCATCAGCGCGATCTGCGGGCAACAAGAGGCAGGTACTGGTATCAAATAGATCCACACTCCTCACCAAAATGAAATTCCAGGCACATCATCTTATCACATTTGGGTGGTTGTGTGCGCATGATTGCTCCTGATTTTTCCTAAGAAATGTTGATACCTAAGGTGGAGCAATACAGCGCGGAGAATGCTTGCACAATCAGATCGCATGGAGTTGCACTTGTTTTCATTTTTCGGAGCGCTTCCTTGCGCAATCATCCAAAGGTATCTGGCCCACCGAAGCGAAGCGCAGGGGGGCTCCACCTTTTTTTCAAGAAAAAGGTGGAAGCCGCAATTAAGCATGGGATTCGTGTATCATCCTCAGGAATCAATTTCAGTATGGTTATGCCAATTCAGAAAATCTTTCCCCGGAAAACAGCTATTGACCATTGACTATTGACCATTGACTATTGACCTTGACCATTGCCAACCGAAACCTCATTCTACCCTTAACATAGCACTAGTTTTGTTTCGCCATTTTTTCAGCATTTTCAGCAAATTGCAAAGCATCAATCAATTCCTGGATGCCGCCTTCCAGCACTTCCTGGAGATTGTAGAGCGTCATCCCGATGCGGTGATCGGTTACACGACCCTGGGGGAAATTATAGGTTCTAACCTTTGCACTCCTGTCGCCCGAACTCACAAGGCTTTTCCGATGCCGGGAAATTTCTTCTTCCTGTTTTCTCACCTGCTCTTCATACAATTTCGTTCGCAGCATCTGCATGGCTTTTCCCCTGTTGCCCAGCTGGGTTCTTTCGGTCTGGCAAACTATTACAGTTCCGGTGGGAATATGGGTCAGCAATACTTTGGTTTCCACTTTATTTACATTCTGACCTCCGGCTCCGCCGCTGCGTGCCGTTTCCATTTTTACATCGCTGTCCTTCAGTTCAAAATCCACTTCTTCTGCTTCGGGCATCACCGCAATGGTAGCAGCACTGGTATGCACCCTTCCGCTTCCTTCTGTATCCGGAACCCTTTGTACCCGGTGCACCCCGCTTTCAAATTTCAGGGTTCCATACACATCTTCGCCTATCACTTCAATCTGAACTTCTTTATATCCGCCAACCGTTCCTTCATTTTCACTGAGCAGCGCGGTTTTCCATCCCCGGCGTTCACAATAACGCATATACATTCTTAAAAGATCACCCGCGAATAACGAAGCTTCGTCTCCACCTGTACCGGCCCGGATCTCAATAATGGCGTTCTTTTCATCCTGCGGATCTTTAGGGATCAACATCTGCCTGATGGAACTTTCCATTTTTTCTATTTTTTCTTCTGTTTCTGGAAGTTCCATTTTAGCCAGTTCCCTCATTTCCTCATCGGAGCCATTCAGGGCTTCGCGGTAGAAATCAATATCGTTCAACAGCTTTTTATATTCTGTAAAGGAGATCACGATCTTTTCAAGACTTCGGTATTCTTTCGACAATTGCCCGAATTTCCTGTTGTCGCCAATGATATCAGGATTGGTAAGCGATACCCCCAGGTCATCAAATCTTGCTTTAATAGCTTCTAATTTATCGAGCATGGTGAAAATTGGCTGGCAAAATTAGGTGATGCCTTCGAATATGCACGTGAATGGTTTATTTTAGCCCGGATGACCTATAGAAAATTTAAAGGAACGCGCATTTTCGATGGGTACAGGTTTTATGATGGCCATGCACTGGTTACAGATGCAACTGGCAGGGTGGAAGCCCTGATTCCATTGGAACAGGCAGGAGAAGTTGAAAATTTTGAAGGCATCCTTACTCCTGGGTTGGTGAACTGTCATTGTCACCTCGAGTTAAGTCATTTGTTCGGGGTTGTTCCAGAAAAAACCGGACTGGTTGATTTTGTTCTGCAGGTCATTTCAGCTAGAGCCGCCCCGGAAGCATTGATCCTGGAAGCCATTAAAAAGGCGGACCAGGAAATGTTTGAAAAGGGGATCGTGGCAGTTGGTGACATATCAAATACATCTTTTACCATTCGGCAAAAGGAGCAGTCGCCGATCCGGTATTATAATTTTATAGAAGCACTTGGCTGGGATCCTTCCGTTGCTCAACCTGTGTTTGAAAAAACAGTTTTGGTGTATGATGATTTCGGAAAATTAAATAATAACCTGCGCGCTGTTGTTCCTCATGCGCCTTACTCAGTTTCAGATATGCTGTGGGAAAAAATGGTTCCATTGTATGAGAACAAGGTAGTGAGTATTCACAACCAGGAAACAATGGAGGAAGCTCTTTTTTTCCAGGATGGAAGCGGAGGTTTCAACAGGCTTTTTGCAACACTTGGAATCAATAACGATCATTTTCAACCTCCTGGAACAACCAGCCTCCGCACACATTATAAAAAATTATTGCCAGCTCAAAATATTTTGCTGGTGCACAATACATTTATTACGGAGGAAGATATTTTGTTTATAAAAACATCCGGGGAAAGCAATTTGAAAAAAACTTTTTTCTGCATGTGCATCAATGCCAATTTGTACATTGAAGATCGGCGGCCTCCGTTGGAACTGTTAATAAAAAACAAGGTAAACATTGTGTTAGGCACTGATAGCATGGCCAGTAATTCAGCTTTGGATATCTATGGCGAAGTAAAAACTATTTTAAAAAATTTCCCTACCCTGCCATTAGAACAGGTGTTATCATGGGCAACCATCAATGGTGCAAAAGCGCTGGGAATGGAGGATACACTGGGTAGTTTTGAAAAAGGAAAACTGCCGGGCATCGTGCAGATCCACAAGGAAAAATCAAAACGCATACTGTAACATCAACCCAGGACTTCTCTGAGTACCGGAAGTGTTTTTAAATTCCCGAAATCCTGGATATGCAGCGCGTAATATTTTTCAATTACCTGGATAAGTCTTCTTCGCTGTTCCTGTTTTAAAACCACATCCTTTAACTCTGACGGCTGCATGATCTTTAAAATATGCGAAACAGATGCGGCCTCACTATCTGCAACATAATTCGAATGCAATGGTTGTTCAGATACAAAAACCCCTTCTTCAAGATCAAGAAAATTACGACTCAGTGTATAGTTATCTGTGATCCTGAATCCAAAGAATACAGCCAGGTGTACTGCAAAAAATAAAGGAAAATTTGCAGTCACGGTATCCTCTGCATCATCCAGGTGCGCTAAAGCATCTTCTGTAAAATAAAAAAGTTCAGGATGGGGTTCAGGTTGTTTCAGGCACCTGGTTAACAGTTCGATCATGAACAGTGCCACCGAATGTTTTTTAACATCGGAAAAAATATGCCTGTACAAAAAATTCCATTTGTATTCTTTCAGCCGTTGCAGGTTTTTTAATTCATTGTGGTAGGCCACCAGGTCAAGTAAAGAGACGGGTTGAAAAAAGGCGGCTTTATTGGATCCTCTTTTTGAACTGGACCGCACACCATTCACCATGTAAGATTGAAGACCAAAAAGTTCAGTGAAAATGGTGACCACCAGGCTTGTTTCTCCATACTTCACTGTTCTTAAAACAATTCCCCTGGTTTTATTCACCATTAGTGTAAATAAATAATTTAGAATGGATTTTTATTTAATACTCACCGGATTTACCTGCCAATAAAAACAATTTTTGCTACTGCTTTTTCTTCTTTGTTATCATTAACTGCCATAACAATATACACACCCGGAGCAGCCTTTCTTCCACGGTAATCATTTCCATTCCAGTTGGCCTGGCCACCAAGACTGCGTGTCTGGTAAACCAGCCTTCCATTGCTTTCCATGATCTTTACGGTGCTGTTTTCTGGAAGTCCCCTGATTCCGATCGTTCCGGAAAAACCAGGAGGAACGGGGTTTGGAAAAACCAAAGCATTTCCTTTTTCCTCAGCGGCTTCGGTTGCAGTGCCACGAAAAGAAGCAATGCCTTTTGCAGTACCCAAAAATACTTCACCCGTTTTACCGTTAATGGCTATGCTTTTTACATCGTTGGAAGGGAGCGGACTGTTTGTTTCATTAAAATTTGCGATCACCTGGTTACCTTCAGCACTCACCAGCCAAACACCATTTGCTGTTGCGATCCATTTACGGTCAGCGCCGTCTACTGCTATACTTCTTACAGATTCGCCTTTAAATAAATAATTTACAAATCCACCTTCGCGAATGGTGGGCAAAATTGCTTCACATCCTGTAACAAAAACATCCAGCGGGCATTGGATCACAGCGATTCCATCAATGGTGGCCACCCAGATAAAACCCGATCTGTCTTTTGCAATTGCGTTGACTTCACTCGAAGGAAGATTGCCTGCGCCGGCACCTATTCTAAATATCCTCCATTTATCATCAGCCGGATCGTCAAGAGTATTGTTGTGATTGAAAACGATCAGCCCATTGTTCTTGGGCGAAACGATCCACAACTGGTCGGCATCATCAATTAGGATCTGGCTAACAGCATTTTCAGTAATAAAAAACGGAACGGAAAATGCGCGCCAACTGCCATCATTTTTGCGCACATGAATCTGCCTTGATGCACCATAATTACTAACCCATAAATTGTGGTGGCTGTCAAATGCAAGTCCGGATACACGGTAGCTACCCGGATCACCCTGTGCAGGTTCAAGCGAGGAATTCTGCTTATAAATATTCAGTTGTCCATCTGCGCCAATGTGTAAAAGCCCGCCACCAAATGAACCGCCCCAAACCGACTGATCGCGCGGATCCACTGCCACCGTAATAAAATCAAGTAAGGAATCCAGCTGAGGATAATTGTACTGGTTATAGGGCGACCAGTTGTTTTCCTTTAATTGAAAAATACCACTCCTGTTGTATAAATAATTCCAGGCATCATTCACACTTCCGGCGGAAGCATATAAAATGCCATTGGAAAAAACCATTTCACCCAATGCAATATTCTGAGGTGAATTGGGCCTGTACAATTCAAAACTGTTGCCAGTCCAGTGTGAAAGACCTTCAAAAGCATCTGCAACCCAAACTTCATTGTTTACACTGATGGCATGTGAAGGAAAGGCGATGGCGCCTGCCTGCTGGATCGTTCTTTCAACAACACCAAGATCATTCATTACCTGTACCCGGCCATTACCATTGTTATCGACCTGAGATAGAAAAAGTTTTCCTTCTGAAACATCCATGGCATTTACTTTCCAGCCATCACCATATAACACATTCCAATTGATTCCATTTTGAATATACACGGTATCGTTTACAAGCGCGAGCACTTTTCCCTGGAGGGCGACTACTGATTTAGGTGGGGATGCAGGTAATCCGTTACTGCCCGACAGATTTTGCCAGTGAATAAAATTGGCGGGATTAGGATGGTTAGCTGTGATTCTTTTCAAACCTTCTTCCGTAGCTGCATAAAAAAAACTTCCTGACCGCGTGAATCCGGTGGTCTTTACATAATTTCCACCACTTCCAATAAACCAGGAAGCTTTGATCTCAAATCGAACAACATCAAGAACCAAAACACCCAAACCAGTTGACAGGTAACTCAGTTCATTGTCTGTGTAGATGTCATAAATGTTTTTATCGCCGGAGATGTTGGCTCTTTTGAATCCGGGCACATTATGGATCCCTTTATCATCAATGATATCAATATTACTGTTTGAATAAGCTATGATGAGTTTTTTTGAAAGCGCATCAAACCTGATGCGGGAGATACCAGTTTCGCTCAGACCGGAGACTTTACTGATCCTTTCAATTTCTTTTGTTGACCGGTCAACGCTGAAAAGATTATAAGGCGTTGCCGCATAAATTTTATTTTCCGTAGCCGTAACATCTATCGTACTTTGATAAGGTGCATGTTCCCGCCACATGCCAATTGAAGGAAGTTGATTTTGTGCCAGGGCAGGAATTCCATAAAAAAAGAATAACAGGAAGATCAGTCTCACCCCTCAAAGCTAAGTTGAAAAATGGCCCACCGCGCCATTTCCGGGAGTTCCTGCTGTTAAAAACCGGGGATTTCAGTGAATGAAATAAAATATCTGCTGGCTTTCCGTTTCTTTGCGCCTCAAACTGCAGCTAATGTGGAACTCACTTGCCAGGTTTATTTTAAAAAACGGTATCCTGTTGATCGTTTTGCTTTTTGGTCTTACCGCTTTTTTAGGATGGCGGGCCAGCAAGGTGAAACTGAGTTATGAATTTTCCAAAGCGATTCCTACCGATAATCCAAAATACCTTGCTTACCAGCAGTTCAGACAGCAGTTTGGCGATGATGGCAACCTTCTGGTAATAGGTATCCAAAGTGACCGGATCTTTCAGCAGGATTTTTTTAATGACTATGCGCAACTGCAACGTAACCTTAAAAAGGTAGAGGGCGTAAATGAGGTGGTTGCATTGCCCGGGGCCATTAACCTGGTAAGGTCAGAAGAAAATGAAAAACTGGGAGCCATTAATATATTCCCTGAAGGTCCGCTTAGCCAGCAGCAGATCGATAGCAGCAGGGATGCCTTTCTAAATCTGCCCTTTTACCGCGGACTATTATACAATCCCGAAACAAATGCCTGGCTGATGGGCGTGAGAGTGAATTCACAAATTTTAAATTCACCGGGGCGCACAAAACTTGTAAATGATATTATAGAACCAGCCAATGCTTTTGGAAAAAAACAGCAGACAGAAATCCACCTGAGCGGACTTCCGCTGATCAGAACGGTAACCAGCGACAGGCTGCAAAAGGAAATGCGTTATTTTCTTTTGGGTTCCCTGCTTTTGTCGGCACTGATCCTTTTCTTCTTTTTCAGGTCTGTCAGCGCCATGGTGCTTTCACTGGTGGTGGTTTTAATTGGAGTGATCTGGAGTGTAGGGATTTTAAATCTTTCCGGTTACAAGATCACCATTCTTACTGCACTGATACCTCCGCTGATCGTGGTGATTGGAATCCCCAACTGTATTTATTTCCTGAATAAGTTTCATACAACCTACCGGGAAACGGGAGATAAAAAACAGGCCATCATCAATATGATCGCCAAGATGGGAATCGTTACCCTTTTCTGCAACTTAGCGGCAGCTATTGGCTTTGCCGTTTTTGCCTTAACAAGAAGTGCCATTCTGAAAGAATTTGGCGTGGTGGCAGGGATCAATATCATGCTGCTCTTTGTCATCTCCCTTATTTTGATCCCAGTTGCATTGAATATTTTGCCTCCTCCTAAAGCAAGACATACAAAATACCTTGACAACAGGTGGTTGCAAAACGGGCTGGTAAACCTGGAGCGTTGGTCGCTGAATCACAGGAAACTTATTTATATGGCTACTGCACTGGTACTGGCATTTTCCATTGCAGGTATCATGCGCATCAACAGCGTTGGGTTTATTGTTGATGATCTTCCTAAAAAAGATAAGGTATATACCGATCTGAAATTTTTCGAAAAACATTTTAAGGGGGTGATGCCACTGGAAATCGTGGTGGATACGAAGAAGAGGATGGGAGCCACCCGGAACCTGACCAATCTTTTAAAAATGGATTCTCTGGTGACCTACCTGGCAGCGCAGCCTTATATTGGGAAACCCATCACCATCACAGAAGGTTTGAAGTTTGCGAAGCAGGCATTCTTCGAAGGCGACAGCAGTTTCTATATTATGCCGGGAGATAATGACATGATTGCTCTGCGACCTTACCTGGCGGCAAACAACCAGGTGCAAGTGGGAGGCCCCAATGCGTTCAATAGCCTGATCACTTCATTTATGGACAGCAACAGGCAGAAGGTAAGAATTAGTGTGAGCATGATGGATATTGGAAGTTACCGGCTTCCTTTTGTGCTGGATAGTATTCAGACGCAAACAAATCTTTTGTTCGACAGTGCACAGTACCATGTTGAATTAACCGGCACCAGTGTCACTTTTCTTGAAGGCTCGCGATTTATCATCAATGGACTCAAGGAAAGTATTTTTTGGGCCTTTCTTTTAATTGCACTTTGCATGCTCTACCTGTTCAGGTCATGGAGGATTTTATTATGTTCCCTTATACCCAATCTGATTCCGCTGGTTATAACAGCAGGTGTGATGGGATGGGCAGGCGTTCCGTTGAAACCCTCTACAGTGCTGGTTTTTAGCGTGGCCCTGGGAATAGCCATCGACATCACCATCAGGTTCCTGGTAAATTATAAACAGCAATTAAAAGATTCGGGATTCAATGTAGAACAAACCGTAATTCAAACCATACACGCAACAGGGTTAAGTATTATTTACACTTCCATTGTACTGATTGCTGGCTTTGTAATATTCTGTTTCAGTGGCTTTGGTGGCACCCAGGCCTTGGGCTGGCTCACTTCCCTTACACTTGTGACGGCCACCTTTGCCAACCTGGTTTTACTCCCCGCTTTGATCATCTCCTTTTACAAATTTGGAAATAAAAACCAGAAGATATAATATTGGTTGCAGCAATTACTAAAATGCTGTTGTCTATTACCGGCACTCCCTACCTTTTGAAAAATTTATTAGGGCTTTATTATTTTAAAATAAAAATCAGCACATGAGAAAAATTCTATGCACAGTCATGGGGGTTCTCCTTATGACTCTTTCAGTTTAGGCGCAGCGCACCATTACTGGCAGGGTTACAGATGAAAGGGGCGTTCCAATTCCTAATGTTTCAGTTGTAATC
>MWYV01000007.1 GCA_002050435.1 Chitinophagales bacterium 33-2
TAATATCACTTCAATTAACTCTCCTAAAATTTAAATCATGAAACCGAAAAACTCCCTCACTTCGGACCGCCGCGGCTTTTTAGGCGCCCTGGCTGCCGGCGCAGCTACCTTAGGTTTTTTAGGTATTACAAGTCCGCTGAAAGCAGCTGGCAACAAGATCTCCGAAAAATTACATTCCCCTGGTGACCCCGACCAGATCTTCAAAAATCTGAAAGGCAAGAACAGGGCTGTATTTGATGTTCCCCAGCCCCATGGCATATTTCCATTTGCCTGGCCCAGGGTATTTTTAATGACAAATATTGCTACGGGCACACCGGAAAAAGAAAATGACGTGATTGTAATCCTGCGACATGATGCCATTCCTTATGCATTTGAGGATAAGCTTTGGGCCAAATACAATTTTGGCGAAGTGTTCAAAGCGGAAGATCCGGTGAAAAAACTTCCTGCTTCCACAAGAAATCCATTCTGGCAGGCAAAGAAATCAGATTTTAGTGTACCTGGTATTGGCGAAATTTCTATTGCCATAAATGAATTGCAGGAGAGCGGAGTGATCTTTATGGTTTGTGATGCCGCCATCACAGTTTACAGTGCAGCTGTGGCCCAGAGAATGGGTACCGATGCGGCTGCAGTAAAACAAGACTGGCTTTCGGGTTTGCTTCCCGGAATACACCGTGTGCCTTCAGGCATCTGGGCACTGAGCCGCGCACAAAAACACGGATGTGCATACATTTTTGCAGGATAAAATTTGCTAATGCAGGCAAGTGTTGCCTGCATTATTTTTTTTCTTTTTGTTTTCTCCTTGCTTCCATAATAGGTTTGAAAGGACCGTATTTATGCTGGCTCTCATTAAATCCGTCTGCATAAGGACCAAAGGGATGATCCACAGGTTTGATAGAAGGATCTGGCCAGTCCTGCTCAAAATATTTTTCCGGTCTCGGTTGAGAACTGATAAATGCAGCCACATCCCATGCTGCTTCGTCGGTTAACTGGTCGGGCGCACTGAAATCATAAGGCATATAGTTTTTTATAAAACCTGCCAGCAAACCAATTCTGTACATACCAGAAGCCGTGTTGTAGCTGGCCGGACCCCAGAGCGGGGGATAAATGTAACTGGTTGAATCCTGCGACATCAGCCCCTGCCCGTTTTCCAAATGACATCGCTGGCATTTATTAAGAAAGATGATCCTGCCACGTGCACTGTCTGCAGCACGCTCCATAAAAGGCAGCGTTCTTGCACCTGCAGACCGGGGCCTGGCACCTTTAGGAACTCCTGTGCCCAGCCATTTCAGGTAAGAAACCATGGACTGCATTTCATAGCTGCTGCTGTCCAGTTTTTTTCCATTTAAACTTCTTTGCAGGCATGCGTTGATGCGAAACGCTATAGATTCTGTTATGCCACTTCTTTCGCGGAACCTGGGATAGGTAGATGATACTGCAGCAAAATTATAACCGGATAACCGGGTGCCTCCTGAAAGATGGCAATTCTGGCAATTCATACCATTGGAGATCTGCGTCACCCTTCCTTTCGGCCCGAGGTAAAAGGAGGTATTGGTGATGAGATCACTTCCATAACGGATTTGGTTACCCGAATCATTAAAAGGAAGTTCATCCATGTTGAGTGGTGTCCATTCCTCGGTTCTGCGGTCAAAGCTTGAAGCAGGTTTTATCATTGGCTTTTTGTCGGTATCTAACACCTCAGTAAAAAAAATAAACAGGCAGATAAGGCAAAGGATCACCGGGATCCGATTGGACATCATGATAAAAATTTTACCTGGTGAATGCAGGCCACCGCGGTCAATTTGAAACCTTAATATAACCAAAGCCTTCGCCCTGGCGCGCTACAATCTCGTGAATGCCATCAGGAACCGAAACCACACCGGTTATTAATTCAGATGGCTGGATATTATGCCGCTTCAGGGCCAGGGCGCAAACCGTAAACCTGATATTGGGTTTGCGTGCAAGTTCCGTTACTGCCATCGCCACCACAGATTTTTCTTTCATAACCATTGGCAGAGACTGTCCGTACAATACCACCTGTAACTTTGCCTCGGGATTGGCATCTGAAATTCCGCGCAGCCATCTTACAAGTGATTTTTGTAAAGATGTATCTCCGCTTGTAATATCAAAAACAACACTGTAGGAAGATTGTGCAGCCGCAACAAAATTGGTAATAAGGAAGGCGGCTAAAAAACATAACTTTCGCATAGCCGGTATTTTATCTTAAAAGATAAGATTTTCCGGCATTATAAAAAATTAAAAAGCAGCCACAGGAACCCAGGAAGCCCGTGTGACTGCTGCTATATTATTCACTACATCATAGAGCGACTTGATCCTTATTCCAGGGACATAAAAAAAATGCATCCGCCACGGCGAATGCATTAACATTAATATGAAATATTGTTATTGACCAACAACTTTGATCAGCATACCCGAAGTAAGGTTATCGGTTAAACGCATTCCGTTTAACAAGGCCATTTCTTCACGCCTTGCAGAGGGAACATTTTGTTGCGTTAAAAAATTACCCAAAGTTGTGTTTGAATTTACTGTCCTGATCCTGATTCTTTCAGGCTGGCGATTCAGCTTTGATGCATCGGTAAGCTGACGGAAATTCTGCATGCTGTTCAAAAATGTATTCTGGTAAGCTGTAAAATCTGCCAAAGATGAAATGCCTATTAAATGGTAGATGGTACTTCCGTACTGGATCAGGTAGGAAAGTGTTCTTAAAACCTGTCCTTGCTGTTGCGCCTGGTCGGCTACCATCGCAATGGCATTTAAACCGTTTACGGTCACCTGGCTGGATTGCACAGGCGTTAGCTTGTATTGCTGTACCACGGCATTCGCCGCTTCCTGCAAATTAGCACCTGGAGCCAGCATCAGCATAAATAAAGCTTTACCGTCGGGAGAAGCCAGTTGTACACGCTGAGGTGAATTCTGGTAAGCCCAGTTGGGAGGGGTTGGAAATTGAAATTTCAGATCCGGGTGATAAAAAATATTGTTCTCACGAAAACCCTGTCTCGGATCTTCACCAAAAACCATCCCTTCAATCATCCTTAAATAACTATTCCTGTTGACTACAGGATTGGTCAGATTTTGTTTTTGCTTCCATTCCTTAGCCAGTTGGGCTACAGTCGCTTGTCTTTGTCCCGGGTTAGGGTGTGTTGAAAGAAAGTCAGGCAATTCTGCAGCACCGGTTTCTGCACCTTTTCTTTCAAGTGTCGTAAAGAAATCAGCCATTTCTGCGGCATCATACCCGATCTTGGTGGAGTATTCAACGCCCAGCATATCTGACTCCCTTTCAGCATCACGTCCGAACTTCAGTAACAACAATCCCATACCCTGGAAAGCGGCATCTGCAAACTGTGCCAGTTGGGGCGCAACCACCATCCCTGCTATCAAACCCACCTGCCCGAGGAGTTGGTTTCTTTGTTGTTCAACGGAGTGCCTTGCGGTAATGTGCCCTATTTCATGCCCGAGAACGCCGGCAAATTCGGCTTCATTATTAAAATAGGCCATAATTCCCCGCGTAAAATATACGTATCCACCGGGGACCGCAAAAGCGTTGATCACATCAGAATCAATTACCCGGAAATGATATTCGATATTCGGCCTGTGTGAAATGGCAGCCATCTGCCTTCCTTTTTGGGTGATAAACCTTTGCAACGCTGAGTCAGGATACAAGCCGAATTGTGCAATCACTTGTGGATCAGCTTCCTGTCCCATTGCGATTTCCTGTGACTCCGACATAAGTACGATCTGGCGTTTTCCACTTACCGGATTTCTTGCGCAGGAATTAAAGAGCATGAAAGCGGAAAGAAGAAAGATGAATAAGGAATTATTTTTCATTATTGTATTTTTTGCTCCGAAGAGATTGTTAGATCAAAATTGCAAAGATGATACCAGCGCAATCAACCAAATGAAACTGCCTTTTTATGCGTCACCTGCTATAACCCTATAAAAAAAGCCTCCCAAAAGGAAGGCTTATCATAAATACGATGTAATTAATATCGGCTTTTGCTGTAACCCCCGCCACCGCCACCTGGACGGAAGCCACCACCATTGCTGGTTTTCTCTTCTTTTGGTTTAGCTTCCATAACCCGAATGGTTCTGCCTTCAACTGAAGCCTGGTCCAGTTCAGCAACCGCTTTTTGCGCTGCTTCATTGTCAGACATTTCAACAAAACCAAACCCACGGCTTTTGCCCGATAATTTATCAGTGATCACTTTGGCAGAAGAAACTTCGCCATACTCCGTAAAAAATTCTCTTAAGTCTTCATCCTGTACGTTGAAGCTTAAGTTTGACACATAAATGTTCATACTTTCCTTGAAAAAATAAATTAAATAATGATTGAGACGAGGCAAGAAAGTAAAGTTCGATTATCAGCGGAAAAATTAGCAGATGAATTCTACACTAAACCAAATGCGATGCTCAAATAACGGTGTAAAGATAAGCAGACGCGTGTTATTTATAATTAAACCCGTAAAAAGTTTTTGTAAAAAAGAATTAGGCGCGACCCATCTGTTTCAAAAAATTCACGTGGGAAACAACAGCATGCCGCATTTTTCTGTATTCAACATAAGGCACATTGAACTCATTACAGGCCTGTTTAATGATCTTTCTCAATGCAGGATAATGCACGTGTGAGATCTTTGGAAATAAATGGTGTTCGATCTGGAAATTCAATCCACCAACAAACCAGCTGATCAATTTGCTTTTAGGAGCAAAGTTCGCAGTTGTTTTTAACTGGTGAATGGCCCACTCATCTTCAAGCCTGCCTGTTTCTTTATGCGGAACGGGAAAGGCAGTATGTTCCACTGTGTGCGCCAGCTGGAATATGATGCTGATGATAAATCCGGCAACTACAGAAAAGGTAAGAAATCCAACCAGCCATGAAACCAATCCCAGTGTATAAATAGGAACGGCTACAAATAAAGCGATATAGGCCAGTTTAAAGCCCCAAAATACAATGTGATCAAAGGGATCCATTTTCTTTATAGGCATCTCTCCAATCTTACGCCTAAAATATTTCTGAAAATCAAGAACAAAGATCCAAAGGATATAAAGCATGGAATAAAGAAACCAGAAGTAAAAGTGCTGGTACCGGTGCATGCCCAGTTTAGGCTGCGTGGTACTCATACGCATCCAGGGCTGAATATTGATATCATCATCCACCCCATCGACGTTTGTATAAGCATGATGAATCACATTATGCTTAACATTCCACATAAAAGAGCTTCCACCCAGCAGGTTCAAACTATAAGCAGCAATACTATTCACCCACTTGTGTTTGCTAAAGCTGCCGTGGGCACCATCGTGCATAATATTAAATCCTATGCCTGCCACAACAAATCCCAGTAAAATGCATTCTGCAAGCGCCAGAAAGATACCTGGAGTAAAAAATACCAGGTGCACGTATAAAAATACAAAGCCTGCAAAAAGGAGAATGGCTTTTAGATACAATTGTTGATTCCCTGTTGCTGACTTACCAGTCGATTCGAAATAATCGTTGGTCCTTCTTTTTAATTCAGCGTGAAAAGACTGCTTGACAGTGGGAAATTTGGGTGTAGCCATTGTTCAGATTGATCGTATCTTTTAATAAGGTTGCAAAAATAAGCTATGTTGGATGAGCAGCCACGTTAAAAAGCAAACCTTATGCCCATCATTTTAAATTTAAGTTTTCAGATGATAAATATTTCCCGGTTTATAGCATAATAATTGCATCTTGTGCAGCATGAAATCCATCAACTTCTCATTTACCCGGAATATACATTTTACAAAGCTTGTTAAAGTAGCAGAACGTTTGCGTGAATTTAATTTTCGTATCCTTCCCGGAACCTCCAACGCCATGTTACATGTTGATGTGCCTGATGACAGAGGGAACCGGATTATGTTTAAAATGCAAAAGAATGACCAGAACTGGAGGATTATTGAAGAGGGGGTTCCCGCCTGGGTGCTGTCAAGCGAAGAACTGCTCGATAATGTGATCAGGGAAGAGTTGAACTAATGCCAGGGTTTGTAAATTAATTAATTTCTTAAAACAGAAATATGCTGGATACGCATAAAAATAACGAACCGCGTAAAGAAGATAAAGGATCCGGTATGCAGGGCATAGATAAAGCACCCGGTGAAGAAACTGCTTCTTCAACAGAGCAATTCATTTCCCAATCGCAAAAAGGCAAAAAAGTAGATGCCGACCTTTCTGATCCATCAGACCAGCCAATTGACCGGCAGGAACTTGATTAATACAATCGTTACTGTGAAGATCAGCGCAGGCATTCTATTATTCAGAAGAACGGCAACAACCGAATTTCTACTGGTTCATCCAGGTGGTCCTTTCTGGAAGAACAAGGATATGGGTGTGTGGACCATTCCCAAAGGTGAGATCTACCCGGAGGAGGATCCTTACCAGGCTGCCTGCAGGGAATTTAAAGAAGAAACCGGAAGTGATATCAGCGGCAACCCAATAGCCCTGACAGCAATAAAACAAAAATCCGGTAAACTGGTGATGGCATGGGCGGTGGAGGGAGATCTTGATGTTGGTAAAATCCAATCCAACCTTTTTGAAATGGAATGGCCTCCGCGGTCTGGTAAAAAGCAATTTTTTCCAGAAATTGACAAGGCAGGATGGTACAGTCTTGAACCAGCCAGAGAAAAAATGTTGCCTGCACAGTTTCACTTCATTGAAGAACTCACTGCACTACTGCAAAACAAAAGTGAAAACATTCATTTATAGTTCGCCGGGTTTATTATAAACCGAAACCTTATTTTTCTTTTCCTTTTTTTTATTTAGATGCATTAACGGGATAGAAATGTTTTTAAAATTTCTGCTCCTGTTATATCTTTCCATTCTTATCAGATTTTATGAAAAACCCGTTCAGATTTTTTTTAATGGCACTAGCTGCCCAGGCCTTATTTAGTTGCTCCTCTTCTACCACGCAATCATCACAAAAAGATTCCATATCAGTAAACACCACAGCGGGCAGGGATACTTCCCAGGTAAATAAAGAAAAACAACCCGCCAGTGCACAGGAGATCCTTTCACGTAAACAGGTGCCTATTCTTTGCTACCACAGGATCAGGGAAATTCAAATGCCTTCAAAATCCAGTATGGGATATGAAGTTACCCTGGCACAATTCAAAGCACAAATGAAAGTGCTTGCCGACAGTGGCTATCACTCCATCACACCCAACCAGTATTATGATTACCTGGTGTATGGGAGTGCGCTTCCTGAAAAACCAGTTATGATCACCTATGATGATACAAGGGAAGAACATTATACGATTGCAAAGCCTGAAATGGAAAAATATGGGTTTAAAGGTGTTTTCTATATCATGACCATTTCTATCAACCGGCCAAATTATATGTCCAAAGAACAGATCAAACAATTATCTGATGATGGCCATATAGTCGCTTCGCATTCCTGGGATCATAAGCGGGTGGACAGGCTTCAGGGTAATGACTGGATGGAACAGTTTGACAAACCTAAAAAGCAACTCGAAGAAATTACGGGTAAACCAATTGAATATTTTGCTTATCCATTTGGCATCTGGAGCCAGGATGCAATTCCGGAAATTAAAAAAAGGGGTTATAAAATGTCTTACATCCTTTCAACCAAACGCGACTCACTTGAACCTTTGCATACAGCCCGCCGGATGATCGTATCCCCGGAATGGACTCCGCAGGGAATGGTACGCGTGATGAAGAGTACTTTCCGCTAATTGTTGATTTATTTCTATAAGAAATTTTTATTCTTGGTCGGCTCCCCACTACGCAGCCTTGAATTCATCATAAAGGCTAAATAATTCCTCAAAAATTGAATCAAAATTTCTGGTGTTAATTGGAATAGTATTTGGCTTAACAGAGGTAAATCAGAAGTTATGTTACCAGTGTGGTTTTTTATTGTGCTGATTCTTGTAATCTGTTACCTTTTATACGTTACCCGTACAACCGAGGAAACTTTTTCTGTAATGAGCAGAAATAAAATTAAGAAGGTTCAATATTGGATGAGAGGTGGATTCAGGAAGACAAATGCCTGAAGAAAGCTTTTGGCTAATAGCTGATAGCTGATGTCCGGTAAAAGTTTTATAGCCTCAAATCAGTCGCTGAAATTCAATGTAGGTTTGAATGATGTTGTGTTTTTAAAACTTGAAGCCCTCTTATTTGGTTTGGAATGAGATTCAATCACTATCGTTCAATTGCCTCTTGTTGCCCGCAGATCCTAATCAATGCGGAGCAGTATGTATTACAAGTTTCCTTAGGATGATTGCGCAAGAGAGCGCTCCGAAAAATGAAAACAGGTGCAACTCCATGCGATCTGATTGTGCAGGCGTTCTTCGCGCTGTATTGCTCCACCTTAGGTACCAACATTTCTTAGGAAAAATCAGGAGCAATAAGGCGCGCACAACCACCCAAATGTTATAAGATTAGGCCTGGAATTTCATTTTGTGAGGAAACCTGGATCTATTTTGACACCAGTGCCTGCCTAAGCTGCCTAATTCCCCGCGAGATTTATTCTGAAGATGATCGTAAGCATTGCTGAAGCCTATTATTTTGCCTGGCTTTAGTCACCACGGGGAATTCAGAAGCGGGGCAGGTACGAGGCCCGCCGGCCTGAGGCAAAATATCTTAACTAAAAGCGATGTTTGATTTTTTGCCGGACAGAAATGAATAGTAAATAGTCAATGCTGACAACAGTGAATAGCTGATAGCTGATGGGGCACAAAAAAGCCGGCGAACCGGCTCCATGTATTTTGTAAGGAATTAATCAGACCTGCGTCCGCTTCCACGAGTGAGAGCTACGAGCAGCAAAATGAAAA
The DNA here is from genome assembly GCA_002050435.1 of Chitinophagales bacterium 33-2. Classification (GTDB taxonomy): domain Bacteria; phylum Bacteroidota; class Bacteroidia; order Chitinophagales; family Chitinophagaceae; genus Flavisolibacter. Next base: position 8,815 of record MWYV01000007.1, read on the forward strand.
CAGCTGCACCTACCACCCATACCCATGGAGAAGCATACCAGTTGGCGTCATTTCCGGTGCTGATATTTACATCAACATCTTTGGTTCCACCACCTTCCTGTGCAAAGCAAATAACAGAAAGAAAGGCTGTAACGAATGTGAGCGCTAATTTTTTCATGACTAAAATTTTGAAATAATTGGAAAAAAGCATGCCAGCCTCTGCCTTTAATTATTTAAAGGCATTTCTGGAACCAAATAAAAGACTCCCGATGCGCACCATATTACTGCCTTCTTCAATTGCAATATTATAGTCGCTGCTCATACCCATTGAAAGGATATGTTCGTTTTCTTTAGAAAAATACTGATCCCACAAACCTTTGAGTTTTTTAAATTCCTGCCTGATCTTTTCATTGTCGCTGGAGAAGGAACCCATGCCCATTAAACCTTTTATATCCACGTTCCCAGGTTTTTCAACATGCACATAATTTATTATTTCATGAAGTTCATCTTCATTGAATCCGAATTTGGTTTCTTCTTCTGCGATATGAACCTGTAACAATACGCTGATCACACGCTGTGATCTGGCAGCCTGCTTATTGATCTCTTTTAATAGCTTTAAACTATCTACCCCCTGTATAAGATGAATGAAGGGGGCAATGAATTTTACCTTGTTTGTCTGTAGGTGCCCGATAAAATGCCATCGAATATCTTTCGGTAACTGCTGGAATTTGTCAACCAGTTCCTGAACATAATTTTCCCCAAAATCCCTTTGGCCAAGTTCATACAATTGAATTATGGCTTTAACAGGCTGCACCTTGCTTACAGCAACCAGGCGAACAGCATCTGCATCAAGTGCCGACCTGATTTGGATGAACTGGTTTTGTGAGGACATAATGAATCGCTAATGGCCTTGCCTGGCCAAAATTATTTTAATATGGTGCGGCTGATCACGATGCGTTGAACTTCACTCGTGCCCTCATAAATTTGTGTGATCTTTGCATCGCGCATCAGTCTTTCAACATGGTATTCCTTTACATAACCATAGCCGCCATGGATCTGAACGGCTTCTACAGTAGTCCACATGGCCGTTTCAGAAGCAAAAACTTTGGCCATGGAAGAACTGAGTGTATAATCTTTTTTTTGATCCTTATCAAAAGCTGCTTTCATGCACAATAACCGCGAGGCTTCAATCCGTGTAGCCATATCCGCGAGTTTAAATGCAATAGCCTGGTGATTTGAAATTTCAGTTCCAAAGGCTTTCCGCTCTTTTGAATACTTTAATGAAAGTTCATAGGCGCCACTGGCAATACCAAGTGCCTGCGAAGCAATCCCAATTCTTCCGCCGGCAAGGGTTCTCATGGCGAATTTGAATCCGAATCCATCTTCCCCTATCCTATTTTCTTTTGGAACGATTACATCGTTGAAAAGAACGGTATGGGTATCACTGGCCCGTATGCCTAATTTATTTTCCTTGGCCGCCACTACAACACCCGGCCAGTTTTTTTCAACAATAAAAACATTAATGCCCCGCGATCCTTTTGAAATATCGGTATGTGCAATAACAATATAAACAGAAGCGGTTCCCCCGTTGGTGATCCAGTTCTTGGTACCATTGAGCAGGTAATGATCGCCTTTATCTTCGGCAGTTGTTCGCTGAGAAGTGGCATCACTTCCTGCTTCAGGTTCACTTAAAAGAAAAGCCCCGGTATACAATTCGCCATCTTTTTTACCCTGCGCAAGCAGAGTAAGGTATTTTTGCTTTTGTTCTTCTGACCCATAGGCTTCCAGGCCGTAACAAACCAGGCTATTGTTCACGCTCATACAAACGCTCACGCTGGCATCTACTTTACTGACCTCCTCCATGGCAAGCACATAACTTACGGTGTCCAAACCAGCACCACCATAATCCTGGCTCACCATCATTCCCAGAAACCCAAGGTCGGCGAGTTTCATGATCTGCTCGCGCGGAAACTGCATTTTCTCATCACGTTCAATAACCCCAGGCAAACAATCATTCTGCGCAAAATCCCGTGCGGCCTGCTGTATCATCAAATGTTCTTCACTTAACTGGAAGTTCATGTAGTTCTGTTTTTATTAGCCGCAAATATAGTTGAAGGACGGTTATATGCCTTGGGCTCCCTGTTTCTACGGGCCTTCCTTTGTTAAATCAGTGCCATGTATTTAAATTTAGGTCTAATATGACTGGCAGTTCACTTATCACGCTTCCCATTATTCTAATCACCTTTGTTTTGTCATACAGAGGATTTAAGGATCACAGGCTTGTAGATCAATACGGTTTCCAGGTAAATAAGGTTTTATTGTATAAAGATTACAAGGTGCTGCTTACTTCGGGCTTCTTCCATGTAGGTTGGTTTCACCTGATCTTCAACATGTTCACCTTTTATTTTTTTAGTGAAGGACTTGGCAATCTATTGGGCACCTTACCCCTGCTGATTATTTATTTTTCAGGCCTTGTGGGTGGAAACCTGCTTGCTTTATGGATGCATCGCAATCATGGCGATTACAGGGCTGTAGGTGCTTCAGGTGCTGTATATGCTTTGATCTTTGCCAGTATTGCACTGATGCCAGGTATGCGTATCGGCATCTTTCCTTTGCCCATTTCCATTCCAACCTGGATCTATGGATTGCTTTTCCTTGGTTTTTCCATGTATATCATCCGGTCAAAAAGAGATAATATCGGGCATGAAGCACATTTGGGAGGAGCGCTCATTGGAATGCTGATCGCCCTCCTTTTTGAACCCGCTGCCATCAGGGAAAATTATCTACCCATACTGGCTGTGCTGGTGCCCACACTGGCTTTTATTTTTATCATTGTTTACAAGCCCCATTTGCTGATGGTAGACAGCCTTCATTTTAAAGAAACGCATAAGTTAACCATAGACCAGCGATTCAATCTGGAAAAACAACAACAGCAGCTAACGATAGATAAGATCCTGGAAAAGATTCACCAACGGGGCATGAACAGCCTTACAAGCGAGGAACGAAAACAACTGGACGCTTATTCGAAAAGTAGCTGATGGGTGTAGGCAAAGGACAAGGAACCAGGGGCGAGGGACAGTAGACTGTAATAGATTTAATTCCCCCTAACCCCTAACCTTCAAATCTTCAAACCTTCAAAAATCCTCCATGTCTTTCCCCTTCACTTCAACCATAATTCTAGAAGACGACCGCGCACTCATCAGGCCATTACAGAAAACGGATCTGGAGCACCTGCTGCCCGTTGCATCCCAAACAAAAGAGCTGGTACAATATTCACCTTATTTTATTCATAACAGGAAGCACCTGGAAAATTATATTGATACTTCCTTACACGAACGCAGCATCAACTTCCGGTATCCCTTCATCATTTTCGATAAACAACAAAAGGCTTTTGCAGGTAGCAGCAGTTTTGCCAATATTTCAGACAAAGATCAGCGGGTCGAGATCGGTTGGACCTGGATTGGAGTTGATTTTCAAAAAACAGGATTGAACCGGCATTGCAAATTTTTAATGTTGCAATATGCATTTGAAGCGCTGCAATTTGAAAGAGTGGAATTTAAAACGGATGCAAGAAACCAAATTTCAAGAACAGCAATGGAGAAACTGGGCGCTGTGTATGAAGGTGCGTTAAGAAGTCATACACTGATGTCAGATGGATTGCGCAGAACAACAGTTTATTATAGTATTCTCAGGGCAGAATGGGATGAAATCAAACAAAAATTATTAAAAACGCGGGGTTAAATTTTTTTGGATTACGGAGCGTTCAGCGATTAAAAAATAATTTTATTTGGGTCGTGGTTGTCCCTGCCCTTGGTTCCTCCTTATGTTTTTTATTTTTTTGTCTGTTGCACCAAAACAAAAAGCCACATTGCTGTGGCCTTTATCAATCTAATTTTCCTTCAGTCACTTTTTTATGGATCTCCACTTCTTTCATAAATTCAGAAGTTTCATCATCTGCATATAAGCCATAGGCATCTGCAAGTGTGCCTTTATTTCCATCTGAGGTTTCTATAGCATACAAAATAGACATGTCATCAGGATTGGTATTGCCTTCAAACCTGAAATAATTGGCAGCAACAACATCTTTCGCTTTATACTTCTGCTGAGTGTCCATGGAAACCAGTTTTCCTTTTTCCACCCTGTACTGCGTATTATAACCTTTTTCCCCAAGTCTTTTCATACAGATATCCATATCGGTCATGGTAGTAGACCTGTCATTGGCTTCATTGTATTCGTGAGTCCTGCTGTCTTTTTCGTTGCCTGCCGGGTTCATGTCATTATCAAGTGGTAAAGCCATAATATTCGTTTATATTTTTAATTAATGCCAAAATAATGCCTATTGGTCTGGGGAATAATTTCCAGACAGCAAAATAACTTTAAATTCTGGTTTGGTCAGGTTTCATTCAACACCAGTGCATCCAGGTTCCTGATGCCGATATTTTTTTTGGAAACAAATCCTTCCCCATATTTTACCCCAATTCGTTTGCCGAGTAACCGCGCCCGGGCACTGAGTGCTTCCATAAATTCAGGACTGGAAATATAGGTCTGCGGATCATTACTTCCTGAGTTATGAAACTGTGTTTTATAGGCGCTGATGGCTTCAAGTCTTTGTTCCCATACATCTGAAATATCTACAATGATATCGGGTTCAAAAAACCGGTCTTGCAGGTATTGCAATAGCATTTTCGGCCGCCATTTTTCCTGTTCTCTTCCTTCATCAATCGTTTTGATCTGTTTGAGCCCTGAAAGGAAACAGGCATCATAGATCATCCAACCTGCCCTTCCATGATCTGGGTGTCTGTCTTCCAGGATATTGCCCAGCACTACCTCAGGTTGATATTTCCTGATCACTCTTATCAGTTCCATTTTATGCGCTTCGTCGTTTAAGAAAAATCCATCACGCATCTTCAGATTTTCCCGCACTGCTGTTCCCAAAATACGCGCTGCATCAGCAGCTTCCTGGTACCGGCTTTCCACCGAGCCCCTGGTTCCGAGTTCTCCTTCGGTAAGATCAATAATGCCTGCACGTTTTCCTCTTTTTACTTCATTGATAATTGTGCCTGAACATCCCAGTTCCACGTCATCGGGATGTGATCCAAAAGCCAGCAGGTCTAGTTTCATTGTTGAAAGATAAATAGCATTCTCAAAACGGAGGTTGAAAAAGTTATTTGCCGCAAAGGCGCAAAGAATGAACCACGGCGGCACAAAGAACACAGAGATTTCACTGAGGGTCAATCAACAACTATTCAACCATTGTTCAACAACTATTCAACTAAACAAAGGGTTTTTGCCGCAAAAGCGGAAAGGCGGAAAGAATGAACCACGGCGGCACAAAGAACACGGAGATTTCACGGAGGGTGAATCAACAACCGTTCAACAACTATTCAACAATCATTCAACTATCTTTCAACTTCACTTCACCTAAGCCTGAACCAGAAAGATCCTCCATGCTGTTCAACATTTTGCATCGGGTGATGATTCCAGATGGGTTGCAGTATCTGTGCAAGAGCAGGCTGCTGGCTGATGAAATAATTCGGCGCAATGATCTCAAACCGGTCGGGATTATTCAGCACCAAAGCTGCCAGAAGATAGCTTTCCGAATAATATTTATCCAGCATAAACTGTGGATAGTCGTAAGGAATATAAATATCATGCACCTGCACCACTACACCTTTTGGCAATACAGGAAGCACTTCTAAAAAAAACCACATGACATCGGAATTCGGATAAAGCGTATGCGTACCATCAAAAAAAACGATGTCCCCGGCCTCAAGACTGCTAAACAGTTGCAGGGGTGCTTTTTGAAGCAATGATTGCTCCCAGTGATCTGCAATTTCTTTGATCTCCTGCCTTGGATTGGGGTCAATACAGGTGATGGAAAAATCAAGACCAAAGTCTTTTCTTGATTTATAAGCAGTTTTCGTGGTGGTGCCACTTCCTATTTCAATGTATTTTTTTGGCTTCAGTTTTTTAAGCAGTGCATATAGAATAATGATGTCGAGGCCTGGCACATAACCATTATTCCACGAGGGCATTAATGGATCTTTTTCAACGGAAGCGTCTTTTATTTCAAAGATCTTTTCTTTTATAGGCAAAACCTCCTGAAGCAATTCCCTGTAATCAGGTGTATTTTCTGAAAGGATCTGAAACAACTGCCGGTGCGGCTGTTCACATGTATAAACCGGTTCCGGTGCAATAGCGTAATCCATTAACACCAGCCGGCCGGAAGGTTTGAAAGCAAAATAAATACGCCTGAGCAGGTTTCGCATGTACAACATTAAATGGCAAAGTAATCGGCAAATAAATGAACCAGCAAATTTGAGCTATCAGCGTAGAATAATAAAGATGAAAAACACGGTAGAATAATTGGTAAAGCGGCGGCAGCTATTTTCCCGCTACACCCACTTTATTTGGATTGTTATACCAGGCAGCGAGTATTTCCTGCACAATCGCTTCGATCTGGCGATCGGTATTGTCTTTATCAGCATGGTATTCCTGTTTTAAACTGCTGCCAAAGAAAAACGCAACGGTCTGGTACAGCCGTGCATTTAAACCACCACGGTACTCTTTTATGATCTCATAACAGTTGTTACCTGTTTCACGGTTGATCAGTTTCATTAGGACTTTACCCTGGTAAACAGATAAATTGGAGAGTGGATCTGAAAACTGTTTCTTAAGTTCTTTTTCTCTTGTTTTAATATATGCTTTCCGGTCTTTTTTTGAACTTACGCCCGAAAGTTTTGCATTCACATCATTAATGATGGCACCTGACGTTCTTGCATAGGGATAGGTAACATATACCGCATTCCGAAGGCGGTTATAAGCTTCCAGCACTTTTGCCAGTCTTTCAGGAGTTAATTTGGAAACATATACTACTTCCAGTTCATTAAAAGGCATCCAGTAACCTTCATAATATATTGCAGGAACTATAATCGTATCATTTGGCCCCCATTTCGAGGGATCGGGACGGGTAGGATCCTCCTGCGCCATAGCTGAAGGTGCCCATGCAAGAAAGAGGAAAATGGTAATAACCAGGCGCATACTTAAATATAACTGTGCTTTTAAGACAAAGCAAGATAGGCGAAACGCTGTTTAGGAAAATATAAAAATTTTAGGGGAGAGGTTAGGGTTAGGGGGGAAATTTTTAATTTTTAAAGCTTTACCGCCTGTTCTTCCCTTCCCGCTTTCTGCCCGGAACGTTTTTGGTTTGAAATGCTCACCTTTTTCAGCTTGTTCGTCTGGATCCTCCATGCCATACTGATCAGAATGCCTATTACCATGATGATGGTTCCCAGCCAGAGCAGATTAATGAAAGGAAACTTATAGGCTTTCAGCGTTACATATTGCATAACGTCATCTGATTCCTTAATTCCAAGTGTGAGTTCTGAACCGTTAACGCCCTGTAACTGCAGCACGAGGTTCTCCTGCATAATGGTATCCGCCTTGGCATAGATTTCATTCTTTATATTCAGCAACGTGGGCTGCACTGTATAGATCGAAGATGTTTTAGAATAAATTTTAAAATAAGCAACCGTGGCACTGTCTTCAGGACCAAAGCTTACACCCGGAACTGAAATCTCTTTCATAGAGTTTAGGTTCTCCAGCACTGCAAAACCTTTGGAATAAAATATAGTATCGCCAACAGATAATTTCTCAGATCTGAAAGACGCGGTATCCCTGTTTTTTTCAGGATCAGGAAGAGATGTGATGTATGTAAAAATATCGTGGGATAAAAAATGTTTTGAATCCGGATTCGCCATCAGTCCCTGTTGCCCCTTGTAATTTACAAAAGCGTTGGGTGTAAGCAAAAATCGTTCACTACCATCAGCCTTTTCAAACTGAAGGTGGTAATACCATAACTGTTTTTGAGGATGCACAGAGTCTTTCTCATACGTGACATAATACGCACCCATTTTAGTTCTTACGCCTTTTACCAGGGTCAGATTTTCACCGGGATTTTCCTTGCTCCCCTCACCAAAGTCAAGAAAGATCCCGGTGGTATTTAAAGAAATAATTTCCTTTTTAGATGAAGACAAAAGAATGCCCAATAACATCATAGCAAAACCAACGTGTGCAATGCTGCCACCTGAACGCTTTAACTGCCCTTTCATTCCGGAAAAAATATAAGATCCGTTGGCCACCAAAGAAAATACAGCAGCAAAAATGGCAAGCCAGATGGCACCCAGGTATCCATACCCATGTTCCGTATAATTGATGTTACCAAATGCCAGGATCAATCCGCCGGCAGCAAGGGCAATGAATACGGGGATCAGGATTTTTTTCATATATCCCTTACCGGTAGCCTTATATTTCAGGTACATCCCTGTGCCTGAAATAAAACCAATGATGATAGCAACAAAGATCTGGATGCGGTTGTAGGCAAAGGCCGCGTCCTCTCCTACTGCAAATGTTTTAAATGTTTTTTCCTCGCCATTGAACAGGGCAATGATCTTGTTAAAAACAGGAACAGATGTCATACCAATGATCATCAGGGCAGAAAGAAACAATACCAGTGATCCAATGAACATCCAGAATTCCCTGGAAGATGCTTCCTCTTCTTTTACTATATGCGGAACATGTTTGTATCTGATAAAAAACAAGACGAGTGAAGGAATCACAAAAAGGAATAAAAAGATCCTCAGGTGCGTAGGTGTAATTCCCTCTCCTGTAAATGCATGCACTGAGGTGTCTTGCAGATCACCACTTCTTGTGAGGTAAGTAGAATACAACACCAGCAGAAACCCCAGTATGAAAAACAAACTGGTGGCTCTTAAAGCATTTCCTGTATGACGGAAGATCACAAGTGTATGCAGGCCCGCCACAAGTAAAAGCCAGGGCACCAATGAGGCATTTTCTACCGGGTCCCAGGCCCAATACCCTCCAAAATTTAAGGATTCGTAAGCCCACGCTGCACCCATCATAATCCCCAATCCTAACAAGGCAGCAGAAAAAAGTGCCCAGGGAAGTGCAGGTTTGGTCCAGTCGGTAAATCTTTTTGTCCATAACCCACCAACAGCAAATGCAAATGGAATAATGGCAGATGCGAATCCAAGGAATAGAACGGGTGGATGAATCACCATCCAGTAATTCTGCAATAAAGGATTCAGGTCGTTTCCGTCTTTGATCAGGCTTAAATAATCCTGGCGCATATTTCCGGCCATATCAAAAAACACCGGAGCATTATTCAGCACTTCCGAATTCCTGAGCAGCATAAAAGGATTGGAGCCAAGATGCCCACCAAAAAAAGGAATACCAAGTATCATGGTAGCCAGAAGCAATTGTGCGAAACTAACTACCGTCATCACCGGGCCTTCCCATTTTTTCTCACGCCCGATAAAAAACAATCCTACCACACAATGCCAGATACTCCATAAAAGAAAACTGCCTTCCTGCCCTTCCCAAAAACAACTCAAAAGGTATTTGGTTTCCAGTGACAGGCTGCTGTGCTGCCATACATATTTGTATTCGAAGTAGTGATTGTAAATAATAAAAAAGAGAATACTGAAAACGGCAAAAACAGAAACTGCCTGCGTAATGAAAAATATTCGTCCCAGTTTTTTCCAGTAAGGATTGGCATCATAAGTCGCCTGGGTGTTTCCACCTCTTACCATAAAGGAACTGCGTTGAACACTCAGGAAATAACAGATTGTTGCTCCTAAAGAAGATATCAGGGAAAGCAATAGAAAAAAATGACCCAGCTTTCCTGGAAGCAAATGCTCACCGATGTAATTCATTCCTCGTTAATATTTATACGTATTCGAGCTGTCGCCTGTAGGCAGGTTCTTTTGCGCAGCATTCAGATCATCTTTATACTTGCTCGGACATTTCATTTGCAGTTTGGTACATTCAAAGTAACCATCCCGCATATACCCGTTCAGGTCCAAACCCTCACTTCTTTCAATATCCTGTGGCTTAGAATTATTATAGACCACCTTGCTTCTTTTCCCATCCTGGTCAACCGCGTAGAATACTGTATAATTTGGGTTGTTGAGCCCATCATATGCTACAGGTGTTTCTTTATCAAATTTCACCTTTACCACTACAAATTTTCCATCCCTTTCTGCTGCTGTGGCAAAGGTTTCCTGGGTGGTGAGGTCTTTTATAAAAAAGGACATACCTACAATTCCACCAATTACCAGCAACAAAAGAGCGATATGCATTTTTTTCATTTCAGTTGATTTTGGCCGGAAACCTGGCGTAAAAGATGCTTTCTCAGCTCAATCCCCCTGTTTTCCATCGGGGCACCGCAAAGGTAAGCGCAAAACCGTTCCCCCTCACTGGTTTCATACTTGATTTTCCTCAGCCGATGCATGTTTTCACAAAACAATAATCCGGCACAGCCATGATTTTTTGCGGGCATGGGCTAAGGGGTTTAACTTGCACCGCTTTAATATAAGATGATGACAGACCTTTCAGGATTTGATCCAAACAGCGCCGGAAACCCTAATAACAATGTATTCGGACTTCCTTTTTCTGAAGAAGATGCCAGGCTTATTATACTTCCCATTCCATGGGAGGTTACGGTAAGTTTTGGATCCGGCACTGCGCGTTCGGCAGAACAGATCATGAACGCAAGCCTCCAGGTGGATCTGTTTGATCCTGAAGTGCCTGATGGGTGGAAGGAAGGTTTTTTTATGAGAGATCCTGATCGCAAAGTGCTTTTAAAAAATGATTACCTGAGAAAAGAAGCCGAACTCTATATCGATTATATTTCAAAAGGAGAAATGGTCGAAAAAAACAACTTCATGTGCAAGGCACTGAAAGAAGTAAATGAAGGGTGCATTTTTTTAAATAAATGGGTATATGAAGAGACAAAATCTTTGCTGGAAAAAGGAAAATTAGTGGCTTTATTAGGTGGCGATCACAGCTCACCGCTGGGTTATATGAAAGCCATTGCTGAAAAACATGGGGATTTTGGAATCATACAGATTGATGCGCATTGCGACCTGAGAGAGGGCTATGAAGGTTTTGTTTACTCTCATGCAAGCATCATGTACAATGCATTGAAGGAAATTCCAGAGATCCGAAAGCTCGTACAGGTAGGCATCAGGGATTATTCCGGTGGTGAGGATGCGTTCATATCAGAAAATAAAGAGCGTGTTCAGGTTTATTTCGACAGGGACATCAGGACCAGGCAGTATGAAGGGGAAACCTACAGGCAGATCGTAGAAGAAATGATCAGCCACCTTCCTCAGCATGTTTACATCAGTTTTGATATTGATGGCCTGGATCCAAAACTTTGCCCGAATACCGGCACACCCGTTCAGGGTGGCTTTGAGACCGAACAAGTGTTTTATATTTTTAAAAAAATTATTGATTCAGGCAGAAAGATCATTGGATTCGACCTTTGTGAAGTCAGCACAAGCGAAAACCAGTGGGATGCCAACGTAGGCGCAAGGGTTCTTTTTAAACTTTGCAACCTTCTGGTACACAACAACCCTGTATAATATGTATAGTGTTACAGTTAAAATAGAAGGAATTGACCGCAGAAGAAAAAGTTCCGGGTTGCTGCACATCGTTATCGGCTTTTTCCTTCTGGCCAAAGGAGCGGACTATTATAAATACCTGGATTATGGGTTTTTCCTTCCTGTATTGCCTTTTTTTATTGTTGCCTTGTTTTCTTTGATCTATGGTTTTATGCGCAGAAGAATTGATATGACCGCCAGGTGGAATTACTGGTTAAGACTTACTCAGCTGGTATGTTTTACAGCACTTGGAATTGCTTTTTTAAAAACAGGCCGCTCAATAGATTATGTAGGTGTTTTTGCTTTTGCTGCCTTTACGATTTTGCTGATGTTTTCTGAAAGAAAAATCTTCCAGGAAACTTCAATTTTGTTTGATACAGCAGGTGCACATATTCCAGGGTATTACCGCGAACACCTGGTTCCATGGGAAGACCTAAAGGAAGTTGTGGTGCGTGAAGATTTCCTGACCCTGTTTCACGTGCACAAAAAATACCTGCAATACCAGGTGCTGCAGGACCTTTCAGTGATTGAAATTTCAAAGTTGAATGATTTTTGTAAAGAACAGATGGGGGTTAGGGTTAGGGTTTAGAAGCTAAAGGCTAAAAACCGTATTCATGATAATAAAATATTTACAAACTTAAAGATGTCACCATACCTGTTATATTCTGATGGAAAGGGAAATATTTTTGAAGATACTTCTCTTTATGTCACCGGTCGTTCGGGATGGGATGCGCTTCCTGTTCCTGCTGATGAATGGATTAAACTGCCACAGGGAGGACAACTATACGAATTGCCCGGAAGAAGAGGTATTGGTATTGACGTTAGTACCGGAGATATGCGGCTATGCGAAAAAGGCTGGGCCGTTGCCGCATTTATTCCACCTGCACATACCGGTTTTTACCTGGCTGCTTACGAAACCGCGCCCGATGCACCTACCCTTCCATTGTTCTGTTATACCGCTGCCGGCTGGCATAATGATCAATTTTATGTTCCTGCTAAAAGAATTGAACAGGATATCAGGCAGGAAAGCGGTGGATTTGATGATACAAAAGTTAAAGGCGGCGTTGAACAGCTCCTAAGATCCTACCCGCATAACCGCCTTGTGAATCATCTCGCCAATAACTGCGCGCTGACTTATCATTGTCCGGCAGCTAGAAATTTTTTTATTGGCAGATGGGAATGTCCTGTGCCTACCTCTCCTGCCTGTAATGCCAATTGTGTGGGTTGCATTTCATTTCAACCCGAAGAAGAAACAATTTTTTCAACCCAGGACCGGCTGACCTTCAAACCAACCGCTGCTGAAATCGTTGAATTTACAGTACCCCACCTGCAAACGGCACCATTCCCTATTGTGAGTTTTGGCCAGGGTTGCGAAGGTGAACCTTTACTGATGTGGGAAACGATCAGGGATTCGATTATTGAAATAAGAAAACATACGAACAGAGGCAGTTTGAACATCAACACCAACGGATCCAAACCAGGTGCTGTAAAAATGCTTTGTGAGGCCGGATTGAATAGTATCCGCGTCAGTACCAATTCAGCCCGCCGCGAAGTGTATTTGCCATACTATCGTCCAAACAATTACGAATTTGAGGATATCATTAAAAGTCTGAAAGTAGTAAGAGACCACGGTGGCTGGACCTCCATTAATTATTTTGTTTTTCCGGGCATGACGGATACCATTGCAGAATACGAAGCTTTAAGAAAACTCATTATTGATACAGATCTTAAAATGATCCAGTGGAGAAATTTTAATATTGATCCCGACTGGTATCTTGGAAAAATTGGAATTGGTGATCCGGGTCCAACTATGGGTATGAAGCAATTACTTGAAGTGCTTCAGGATGAATTCCCTCATTTGAAATACGGTTATTTTAATCCGCCAATAGAAAGGATCCTCGGAAAGTTTGATGTCGATTTTGCGCACTAACTTAGGGCATGAATTTCCTTAAAGGAAAACAGGGCCTGATCATTCTTGTCTTTTCCCAGTTTGCCGGAACCTCACTTTGGTTTGCAGGCAATGTAATGGTTGCCGGACTTGCAAAACAAGGAGAGGATACCAGCTTAATTTCCTTTTTGTCATCCATGGTGCAGGCCGGATTTATTTGCGGAACATTAGTATTTGCAATACTGATGCTGCCGGACAGGATAAGAGCGTCGCGGCTTTTTTTCATTTGTTCTCTTCTTGCAGCCATCAGCAATCTTTCAATATTCTTAAATACAACTGATGTTTCCTTTATTGCGCTCATGCGCTTTTTAACCGGTTTTTTTATTGCCGGTATTTACCCGGTTGGAATGAAGATCGCAGCAGAAAAATTTCCTGCTGATCTTGGCAATGCACTGGGTTTTCTTGTGGGTGCGCTTGTTCTGGGCACAGCCATTCCGCATCTCCTGACCGGTTTTGCCGACTGGCAAAATGTTTTGCTTACCACATCTTTTTTAGCAGTGGTGGGTGGCGTGCTTGTATTGATGTTTTTGCCATCGAACCTGCCGGGAGCGAAAAACAAATTTGACCCTTCGGCCATTATTACGCTTTTCAGATCACGCAATTTCAGGGCTTCCGCTTTTGGATATTTTGGACACATGTGGGAACTCTATGCATTCTGGGCCTTTGTTCCAATGATCATACTTCAATTTTACAGTTTAAATGCTACTGAAGGGAATCCATCCATATTTAGTTTTTTAACCATTGCTGCCGGCACGTTGGGCTGTATTGCAGGAGGGTTATTGTCGAAAAGGAAAGGAAGCAGGCAAATCGCTTTTTTTGCTTTGCTTATTTCTGGGTTTTGCTGCCTGGTGTTACCTTTTAGTTTGCAAAGCGGATACTTGTTTTATCCGCTGATGCTCATCTGGGGATTCACCGTAGTTGCGGACTCACCTCAGTTTTCTACCATGGTCGCCCGATCGGCTACACCGGAATACAAAGGCACAGCGCTGACTATTGTCACCTCGTTAGGATTTGCCATCACCATTCTCAGTATTCAATTATTGAACAGGTTTTTTGAACTGGGACAATATGCGATCTGGTTGCTGTTACCGGGACCCATACTCGGGCTCATCGCCACTTATCGTTATAAATCATTGCCTTAACGGTCGCATTTTGTTAAAACATTGCTTCCCTTCTTTGTTTCCTGTACAATTTGTCTAACTTTTGCATCGTTTCTCATTCGAAGGCGATGAAAGACTTTTTAATATGAATAATCAATTATCCATTTCCACAGCTGAATTTGAAAGACAGAAAAACGTAAAAGCTTCAGTGTATACTGCAGGCATTACAATCTTGATTTTTTTGATTTTCATCTGGGTCAAGATGACCATACCAAAGCAGGAAGAACCTTTGGTGGAAGAATTCATGGAAGTAAATCTTGGAAGTGGTGACCAGGGTTTCGGTACCGACCAACCCCTTTTACCTGGTGATCCGGCTCCTGCAATGCAGGCCAGTTATACACCTCCACAGGCAGTGCAATCCAGGGAAGAAAGTGTAAGGGATATTAGTTCTGAAGATAACAGTCCGCAGGCTCCTACCGTTATTAAGCCTGCAGTTTCTTCCCCTACAGCTACAAAAACAAATGCAGAATCAAAATCAGTAAAGCCTTCCAATAATACTACCCAACCTGTAGTGACACAGGCGCCACCTCAACCCCGGGCCGTTCTTGGCAGAACAACCGGTGGAAACGGAAATGGAGGCAATGGAGCCGATACCTATAAATCCGGAGGCAATGAAGGTGTGGCAGGTGGCACAGGCGACCAGGGTCGTGCTGGTGGAGACCCAAATGGCAGAAATTATTCCGGCACTCCTAAAAACTTTGGAGTTCAGGTACTGAATATTCCGAACCAGAGTTTTGAAGATGATTTTAACCGCGATGCCAAAGTCGCCATGGATATTATGGTTGATGCCGGTGGTAAGGTTACCAGTGCTACTTACCAACCCCGCGGATCCAATACCTCTGACAGGAAATATCTTGATATTGCAAGGCGATCTGCCTTTCAGCTGAAAACCTTTGGAGCCTCAAGTGGAGGACAAAAAGGAACCGTAGTTTTTAATTTTAAAGTAAAAGGTTAAGTCCGCAGCAATACATTTGCTGTTTGAATTACCAGCAAACCATAGCCTATCTTTTTAGTCAGCTGCCCATGTTTAGTCGCATGGGCAGCGCTGCTTACAAGAACGACCTTACCAATATCATTAAGCTTTGTGCTGTACTGAACAATCCTCAACAGCATTTTAAAACCATTCATGTCGGTGGCACAAATGGAAAAGGTTCTGTAAGTCATATGCTGGCCGCCATTTTACAGACTGCAGGTTATAAAACCGGGTTATATACCTCACCGCACCTGTATGATTTCAGGGAAAGGATCAGGATCAACGGGATGATGGTGGATGAACAGTTTGTTACGGAATTTGTAGAAAATATAAGGCCTCATATTGAAGAAATCCAGCCTTCATTTTTTGAAATCACTGTAGCCATGGCCTTTCAATATTTTGCAAAGGAAAAAGTTGACGTAGCTGTGATAGAGGTAGGACTTGGCGGAAGGCTGGACAGCACCAATATCATTCATCCCGACCTTTCTGTAATTACCAACATTGGTATGGACCATGAAAATCTTCTTGGCGATCGTCTTGAGAAGATCGCTAAGGAAAAAGCAGGTATTATCAAACAAAACACAGCGGTGGTTATTGGTGAAAGACAATCTTTCGCTGAACTTATTTTTATGGATACAGCAAAGAAACTTAATGCTGATATCGTGTTTGCGACGGACCATTTTAAAGTTGTTGCCGCTTCGTGGAATCATGAAGGATCAGAAATAAAAGTAGAAGGAAACCATGTGATTCAATCTTACCAACTGGACCTCCAGGGCATCTATCAACAAAAAAACCTGGTAACTGTTTTACAGACAATAGCTGCGCTTACCCAAAAAGGATATCGCATTTCAGATCAGCACGTAAAGCATGCATTGAAAAAGGTAATGAAATGCACAGGGCTTGGTGGCAGGTGGGAGCAAATTCATGCATCCCCTGATGTGATCCTGGAAGTTGCACATAATAAAGACGGCATACAACAATTACTGAATCACCTGCAACACCTGCAGTTTTCCAGGCTGCACCTAATATTAGGAATGGTAAAAGATAAGGATGTTAATGAAATGCTGGCATTACTACCGCCGGATGCCAACTACTATTTCACAGCAGCTGCCATACCACGTGCGCTGGATGCAAATGAACTGAAACAAAAAGCAGCGGGTTATCAATTGATGGGTGATGATTATGAAAATGTAAACATTGCTTTAAAAAAAGCAATGGATTCCGCAGCTGCCGAAGATCTGATTATTGTTTGTGGAAGTATATTTTTAGTAGCTGAAGTGAACCGGGTTAATATTTAATCATTCCAAGTTGTTCAAAAGCATAAAAGATACAGGATGTGTGCAATGCCTGCGCAATCTTGTTTTCTTTTAAAAGTGCTTTCACTTCATCTATTTCATAAATCACCACTTCAACATCTTCGGTTTCATCCAATTGCTGACCGGCAATTTTTTCACCTCCTTTAGCAAGGTAGAGATAAGTATAATTATTAGCTGTTGCGGGATTCGCTGCTAATTTTCCTATGCGTTCAATACTGTCAAAATGAAAACCCGTTTCTTCCATGAGTTCTCTTTCAATGGCTGCTTCAGGCGTTTCGCCCGCATCAACAACACCACCCGGTAATTCAATACCTACTTCGCCTATTCCATGCCGGTATTGTTTTACCATTACCACCTTATGGTCTTTTGTAAGGGCAAAAGCATTTACCCAGGCCGGGTATTCAAGAATATAATAAGCCGGCATGATCTTACCATTTGGCAATGCACATTTTTCTTTGCGGATATGCAGCCAGGGCTCTTTAAAAAGATGAACGGATTCCAGCACCTTCCACTTCATAAATTCATTTTAAAAACCGGCTCGTTCCCTCAGGTTTCTGATATGCGCCGCATGATGATTGCTGTGCCATGCATACATTCCCAGCAATTCCCACAGCGTAAAAGTTTTTTTATGCTCAGGATGAAATACGGTTTTCTCCCAATCGGAATTTGTCAAACTACCTAAAAATTCAATCCACCGCCTGTGAAGGGCATGCAACAAAGTGAGCGATATATTTACAGGAAGTTTCTGCACATCATAAGTAGTAGCCCATTGCTTTTCGTCGTAAGGTTTTATAGTGGCGTTTTCTTCCGTATATCCGAGTTTGAATCTTATATAAGCATTCATATGGCTGTCGGCAAGATGATGCACAAGCTGGTGTACCGTCCAGCCGCCTTCGCGGTAGGGCGTTTGTAGTTGTTGCTCATTGAGGTCCTGAACCAGCGTTTCAATTACATTTGGCAGAAATCGAATATCCGCCAGCCACTGTTCTTTCAGCTTTTCTGAAAAAGGCTGAACAACATATTCACCAATAGGATAGCGCAGGTCTTCCATCAGCTTTGTACTTCTAGTAATTCAATATCAAATTGCAGGGTGGCGCCTCCGGGAATACCACCGGTACCGCGGTCGCCGTAAGCAAGATGAGATGGGATCCATAACCTCCACGAACTGCCTTCATTCATCATAGGCACTACTTCCTGCCATCCTTTAATCAAAGCGGTTAGTGGCGCTGTAAAAGGCTGGTTCCTCTTGTAAGAGCTATCGAATTCCGTGCCGTTGGTCAGGCAGCCTCTGTAATGTGCTTTCACAACAGAACTGGCATGTGGTTTTGTTCCGGATCCTTCTTTCAATACTTCATACTGGATGCCGCTTTCAATTTCTTTTACGCCCTCACGCTTTTTGTTTTCTTCCATAAAAGTCATTCCGGCTTCTTTCTCTTTATTTAATTTGTCGCTCATAAAATTTTTTAATTTATCCTAAATTCCCATAAAATAATTTACCCTTCTCTTAATGACTTACCTGTTAAATGAATAAAAACATCTTCCAGGTTGGCCTGTTTCATTTCTTTTGGTCTTTCAAAACCTGTAGCAACCAGTTCATCGATCAGTTTATCAGGTGTGTTTATTGCAACGATCTTTCCACTATCAACAATGGCTACTCTGTCGCATAAAAATTCTGCTTCGTCCATATAATGTGTGGTAATGATGACGGTTGTTCCTTTTGCACGAATGGTTTTAATAAGATCCCAGAGATTTCTTCTTGCCTGAGGATCAAGCCCGGTTGTGGGTTCATCAAGAAAAATAATTTTCGGGTCATTGATCAGGGTTGTAGCAATTGAAAATCTTTGTTTTTGCCCACCACTCAATTCTTTTACTTTGGCTTTAGCTTTATCCCTCAGGTTCACCAGGTCCAGGAGTTCCATGGGATCGGCGTCATGATTGTAAAGCCCTGCAAACAGCTGTATGAGTTCAATAAGATTCAGCCCCGGATAAAAGCCACTGGTTTGCAATTGAACCCCAATGATTTTTTTAATTTCCTGAGGCTGCCTGTCAAGGTCAATACCATCAACAAAAATCTTTCCGCTGGTTTTGCTTCTTAGGGTTTCAATGATCTCGAGACTGGTGGATTTGCCTGCTCCATTGGGCCCAAGTAAACCAAAGATCTCCCCTTCATACACTTCAAATGAAATTCCTCTAACCGCCTCCAGCCTACCATAATTCTTTACCAGGTTTTCAACCGATATAATGATCTTCCTTTCCAAATCAGGCCTTAATTTTTTCTTCTGTTCTTTCACTTGCCAGGCAGCTTTCCATTTCTTCCATCATGGTTTTACTGCCAATAAAAAATGGCGTACGCTGATGCAGTTCGGTTGGCTGGATCTCCAGGATAGGCTGTACTCCATTTGTTGCCTTGCCACCGGCCGCTTCAACTATAAAAGCAAATGGATTGCATTCATACAGCAATCGCAATTTACCTTTTGGTTTTTCAATTGTACCCGGGTACATAAAGATGCCGCCTTTGATCAAATTGCGGTGAACATCGGAAACCATACTGCCGATATACCTTTGCGTATAGGGGCCGCCGTTAGTTTTGTTTTTATTCTGGCAAAGTGTAATGTATTTTTTTACACCTTCTTCGTACTGGTAATAATTCCCATGATTTACGGAATAAATATTTCCGGCATCAGGACATTTGAGATCGGGGTGACTCAAACAGAATTCTCCAATGGAAGGGTCTAAAGTAAAACCATTGACCCCGCGCCTGGTGGCATAAACCAGCATGGTAGAAGATCCATACACAATATACCCTGCGGCTACCTGGTGCTTGCCTTTTTGCAGGAAGTCTTCCCGGGTAACTGGTGTGCCCCTGTCGGAAACACGCCTGTAAATACCAAATATGGTACCGATAGAAACATTTACATCAATATTACCACTGCCATCCAAAGGATCATACATGCAGATGTATTTTGAATTGCGGCTGACATCATCATCAAAAGAAACAAATTCATCCATCTCCTCGCTTGCAATTCCTGCACAACTCACTCCCCGTTGCAAAACTCCGGTGAACTGGTTGTTAGCAAAAACATCCAGCTTTTTTACTTCTTCCCCCTGAACATTCATGGTGCCTGTATCACCCAGGATATCTACCAGGCCAGCCTTGTTCACTTCCACATTCACCCGCTTTGAAGCAAGACCAATATCTCTCAATAAAGTACTTAACTCCCCTGTAGCCTGGGGAAACTGCCTTAGGGATTGAATGGTAAACTCATCCAGAGTTAAAACCTGCCGGTTAATGGGACTCATTAGCAAACTTTTATTGTGGCAAATGTAAGGGATTTGAAGCGGCAAATTGACGGGAGGAGGATGGACATTCACCCGTTTATAATAAAAATTAAACATTGATATTATTCACCTCAGCATGCAACTGCAGTTAGTTGTAAACCCATAGTTGTTGAAAAAGATTCAATTGCAATTAGGCATCTTTGTTGAAAGACCAGCATTCATGAAAGTTTTTAAATTTGGCGGCGCTTCGGTAAGTACGGCTGAAAGAATTCAACATGTTCGATCCATTTTGGAGCAATACAAGCAGGAACAATTGCTGATAGTGATTTCTGCCATGGGCAAAACCACCAATGCACTGGAACAGGTAGTGGAAGCTTTTTTTGCAGGAAGGAAAGATGATGCACTTCAGCTGTTTGCAGAAATAAAGCATGCACACCTCCAGGTCCGCCAACAATTGATGGATGAACAACACGTGGATCCTGTTTCACTGAATGATTTTTTTACAGAAGCAGAATGGCTTTTACATGATCATCCTGTGCGGGATTATGATTATTACTATGACCAGATCGTTTGCCTGGGTGAACTTTTATCGACAGCTATCGTGAGCAATTATTTCAACCATTGCGGCATACCCAATGTATGGATCGATGTGCGGGACATCATTCGTACGGATGATAATTTCAGGGATGCCATCATTGACTGGGATTATACCAGCGCAAAAGTGAATGAAGAAATCAAACCACTGCTGGAACAAAAAAAGATCGTTCTCACTCAGGGTTTTATTGGTGCTACAGCCGCTAATGAAAGCACGACACTTGGCAGGGAAGGAAGTGACTATACTGCTGCGGTTTTTGCCAATTTGCTCGATGCTGAAAGCCAAACCATCTGGAAGGATGTGCAGGGCGTGATGAATGCTGATCCCAAACATTACAAAGCCGCCACTTTCATCAGTAAATTGAATTACCGTGAAGTAATTGAAATGGCCTACTATGGTGCACAGGTCATACACCCAAAAACCATAAAGCCATTAGAAAATAAAAACATCCCCTTATTTGTGCGGTCATTTATCGATCCACAGGAGCCAGGCACCTGCATTCACAACAAAAACACAGAACACCTTCCTCCTATTATTGTTTACAAATACAACCAGGTGTTAGTGCAATTGAATTCAAAAGATTTTTCCTTTGTGGGTGAAGGCCTGACAGCCAGGCTGTATGAAATGTTTGAAACGCTGAAATTTAAACCCAACCTTACTCAAAATGCAGCGATCAGTTTAATGGTTGTGGTGGATGAACATCCTGAAAAAGTAGACCAGCTGGCACATGCTGCATCAGAAGCTTTTGGTGTTACGATTCAAAGAGCGCTTACACTGTTAACGATCCGGCACTATAACCAAAATCTGCTGGATGAACTTTGCAGGGATTGTGAGATCATTTTAAAACAGCAAACACCGGAAACCATTCAGGTGCTGATGAAAAAAGCTGATAACGAAAATTAACAAGCAGCAAGTTGTTCTTCAAGAATCCTGTTGATTTCAGCAGCCCGGTTCACGATCATCAGGTGGCCGCCTTTTCTAACAACAATGGTTGTTTTATTTTTTACAAGTGGAAGGAGCAGATCATCACTTCCATGAATATGAATATAAGTTCCAGGAATGTCTGTATTATTCCAGGTAAGTACTGCGTGAAACGCCCACCTGATAAAAGCAGGATCGCTGTCACGGATCATTTCCTTAAGCAATTTTTTATCCGATCGGGTTTCGGTTGTAAATAATCGTTTCACCAGGGAAGCATTAATAAATAGCCCGATGGGAATTATCCTGTGAAAACCGAATTTTCCTGCTACTTTATATAAGCGTGGCAGGTGTTGAATGCATGGAATACTTGAAATCAGGAATAAGGCAGCTGGGGGATGCAGTTTTGCTATTTCAACAGCGATCATACCGCCAAATGATAATCCTATTAAAATGAAAGGTTCGTTAGGATCAATAACAGCAGAAAGTCTTTTAGCGTAAGCAACAAGTGATTCGTCCTTTTCGGGGGCAATCCAGTTGATATATACAGGTTGAAATTGCTGAGGAAGTTTTGTGTTTACAAATATGCGGGCGTCTGCCCCGAGGCCACTGATTAAATATGCCTTCATTCTTTTATATCTGAAAAAATAATTCTGCTATTCAATGACAAAGCTTTGCTTCATTTTTTTTGCTACCGGTTTGTTATGTAACATAGCTGGTTGCCAAACAGGCATTTGTTCGAGAACCGTGATCAGTTCATCATCAAATTCTTCGTTCACGCCATTCAACACTTTAAAATTTGTGGGCGTACCATCCGCATCAACAATAAATTCAATCATCACATTGGCTTTATGTTTTCCTTCTGGTAAAATATTACGGATGGATTTTCCCATTTGCTCCAGGTATTTTAAAAAAGTTTCTCCTCCACCAGGAAAAACAGGCCACTGGTGTACAGCATCGGCCAGTTCTGTGATGTTGCGGTGCCTGTGTTGCACGGGTTCTCTTTTTGGCTTTTCTACCGGGGCAACCACCACTTTTTTTGAAAGGCCATCAAAAACATATTCACCATATTTATTGGTCATGATCACAGGTAACTGGTGCGTGATTTCAAAATGATCATACACACTTTCCAGCCTTTCTGTAAATTGTTTCAGCTTATTGTCCTTCTTTACAAAATTAGCAAGGTAGTCGGCACTTTTTTTATTGTTATACCTGACGGGAAAAATATGCACTGGTATAAAATCCTGTCCCTGGTTTTTTGCATAAGCGGCCAATATATAGATCTCATCGATCTGCTGATCGGTTACCGGAATACAGCCTACAGTAACACAGCTGCCATGGATGTAGATATCACCACCCGGACTGATCGAATCACTTAAGATCTTATCTGAAGCATTGGGATAATTGATTCCAAGGGAGAGATAATAATTGCTGTTTGGATTGAATTCGTTAATATAATAAAATCCTTCAGGCACCTGGTAGTCGCCCTGCATTCTTTTTGGTCCAAGGGTTCCGGCAAGTGCACAAACCTTATAAGATTTGAAGAGCTTGAATTTTTCCTTTTTTTCATTCTTCACCCAGATCTCCAGTTGTCCATCATATTTAAAAGATCTGATGTATAAAAACCTGGCAGGCCAGTCGAGATTTTTAGCGGCAAACTGCTTCTTCAAAGTATCTTCCTTTCTTTTCAAAGCATCACCGGGCCGGGCAAGTGTACGCTGAAAATCAACGAATGAATAAGAGTTTCCCTGGCTGAATACCGGGAAGGCTAGCAAAAAACAAAAACTGAAGAATAATAGGTTTTTCATTGAATGATAGCTTTATAAGCAAGGCAAGATCTAAAAATATATGCTAACAAAAGACAAAACTTTACAAATTTCCTCTTTCGGCCTGTTCCCTTTCAATGGCTTCGAACAGGGCTTTAAAATTTCCTTTCCCGAAACTCTTTGCACCTTTTCTCTGGATGATCTCAAAGAATAGTGTTGGACGATCCTGAACTGGCTTGCTGAATAACTGCAAAAGGTAACCTTCATTATCCCTGTCAACCAGGATGCCCAACTCCTTTAACGGTTCCATGTCTTCATCTATTTTACCCACTCTTTGAATCAGATCATCATAATAAGACGTAGGCACTTTTAAAAATTCAACACCACGGCTCATAAGGTCCCTGATGGTTTTTACGATATCGTTTGTAGCAAGTGCCACATGCTGAACGCCCTCTCCCTGGTAAAACTCCAGGTATTCTTCCACCTGAGACTTTCTTTTACCTTCGGCAGGCTCATTGATCGGGAACTTTACAAAACCGTTTCCATTGCTCATCACTTTACTCATCAAAGCTGAGTATTCTGTAGATATGTCTTCATCATCAAAAGAAAGGATGTTTTTAAAGCCCATCACTTCTTCATAAAATTTTACCCATGGATTCATCTGATTCCAGCCCACATTTCCCACACAATGATCTACATATTGCAACCCTGTATCGGCCGGGGCAAAATGCGGGTTGGTCCAGGCACGAAATCCTGGCATAAAAGGTCCGTTGTAATTTTTTCTTTCGATAAAAAGGTGCACCGTATCACCATAGGTATGAATACCGCTCATCATCACCTGGCCATCTTTATCTTCCATTTTTTTAGGTTCCATATACGACCTACCGCCTCTTTTGGTAGTTTCTTCCCAGGCAGAAGCAGCATCGTTCACCATCAAGGCAAGAAATTTAACCCCGTCGCCATGCTTATAAACATGGTCGGCAATTTCATTTTCTGGCCTTACAGGCGTGGTAAGTACAAAGGTGAGTTTATGCTGCCGCACCACATAACTGGCCCTGTCTTTCACACCGGTTTCCGGACCTGCATAGGCAAGTGCCTGGAAACCAAAGGCAGTCATATAATAATGTGCGGCCTGTTTGGCATTTCCCACATAAAATTCTACGTAATCCGTTCCCATTAAAGGAAGAAAATCATTTTGCTGGTCTGTTGAAGGCTTTAAAGCGGTAGCTATTGACATAATAATGTATTCAGGTAGTGAATAACCAGTGATCCGGTTTATCCTAACAAATTTAATTATACTTGTTTATAATCAGCCTGTTCCGGGGGAATTTAAACAGAACCTGAGGAAATCTGGTGAGTCAGCGCGCCAAATCAAGCAACTTCATACGTTATCTTCGCGGCATGTTTAAAGTTGGTATCCTTGGCGGCGGGCAATTAGGTAGAATGTTATTACAGGCCGCAGCCAATTATCCGGTTGAAACCCACGTACTTGAAAACGATGATGATTGTCCGGCCGCGCATTTATGCCGTTATTTTATAAAGGGCAATATCCGGGATTACGATACAGTTTACCATTTTGGGAAAGGCCTGGATGCCCTCACCATTGAAATAGAAAATGTAAATATTGAAGCTCTTGAAAGGCTCGAATCTGAAGGCGTGATGGTTTATCCAAAACCGGGCGTGCTGCGGATCATAAAAAACAAAGTAGTTCAGAAGCAATTTTATGCTGAACATGGCATACCCACCGCAGCATTTGCTGTAATTCATTCACGGAACGAGATTGGGCAGTTTGCACATCTTTTACCTGCCGTACAAAAACTGGCGGAAGGTGGTTATGATGGCCGTGGCGTCCAGGTTATTGAAACCATAGCAGAGAAAAACCTGGGGTTTGATGAACACAGCGTACTGGAGAAAAAAGTCAGAATTAAAAAAGAGATCGCACAAATCATTGCTGTAGATAAAAACCTAAAAACAGCGCTGTATCCACCCGTTGAAATGGTATTTAATAAAGACCTCAACCAACTGGATTACCAGATCAGTCCGGCTGATATTTCAGAAAAATTATTATGGAAGATCGAAGCCATTGCTTCGGCGGTGGTCAGAAATTTTCAATCTCCTGGCATTTTTGCTGTTGAGCTTTTTATAGATGAGCAGGATGAGATCCTCATCAACGAAACGGCTCCACGCGTACATAACAGCGGGCATCATTCCATTGAAGCGCATTTTTCTTCACAGTTCGATATGGTGTGGCGCATTATCCTTGGATTTCCACTTGGAAATACCAAAGCCATTCTTCCATCTGCCATGGTGAATATTATTGGAAGTGAAGGCCACTCGGGCCCGGTAGTGTATGAGGGACTGGATGCTTTGCTTGGAATTGATAATGCATTTCTTCATTTATATGGAAAGTCGGAAACCAGGCCGGGAAGAAAAATGGGACATGTAACTATATTAAGTACGGAAAAACAGGACCTCATTCACAAGGCCAATAAAATTAAACAGGCGCTGACCATCCGTTCACGCTCGTGATGGTTAATTAATGTTAACCGCTTAAGGAAAATTTAAGAAGATACTTGTCGGGAGGTACTTAATTTTGACGTTCTAACATTAATACGGATACCAGGTGAGCATTTCAAAAGTTAGTTTTTTATTTCTTATTGTTTTTCTCTTTTCTATATTTTTTGTTTCCTGCAGTTCCAAAAGAAAGGAGGAAGCAAAGGTTCAACAAACACAGGGAGGACAAAGACCGGCACCAAGAGTGGATGCTTTTATTGTTACCACACAAACAGTGAGTGAAAACATAGAAGTATCCGGAACAATAGTGTCATCGGAATCAACAGAAATTAACCCGGAGATTTCCGGCAGGATCATCAATCTCAATGTACGTGAAGGAGCCATTGTACAAAAAGGTTCACTCATTGCAAAATTGTATGATGCAGACCTACAGGCACAGAAAAGAAAATTACAGGTGCAGCTTGACATTGCCAGGCAAACTGAGAACCGCTACAACCAGCTTGAAAAAATTGGCGGTATCAGCAAACAGGATTATGATGTTACCCGTTTACAGGTGAACAACCTGCGCGCGGATCTTGATATCATCAACACAGATATTGCCCGAACGGTAATCAGGGCGCCCTTTACCGGCCGTCTTGGTTTGAAGATGGTGAGTACCGGTGCTTATGTTTCTCCTGCAAGTGTGATCACCACCATTCAAAAAACAACAGGTTTGCGTGTAGACTTTACAATTCCGGAAAAATATACAGGCATGATTAAAAAAGGCCAGTATGTGAATTTTACTATAGAAGGAAGCGGGCGTGCTTACACTGCAGTGATCATGGCAACAGAATCGGGCATCCAGGAAAATACAAGAAGCCTCACCGTAAGAGCCCAGGTTAGAGGTGATGAAACAGGGTTGATACCAGGGGGTTTTGCAAGAGTGAAATTAGCCTTCGAACCCGATAACGCTGCACTCATGGTTCCAACGCAGGCCATCATTCCACAGGCGCGCGGGAAAAAAGTTTATGTGTTTCAAAATGGTAAAGCAAATTTTGTTGATGTGGAAACTGGTGTGCGCGATTCTTCCAATATCCAGGTGATCAGTGGTTTGAGCAAAGGTGATACGGTAATCGTTACCGGACTGCTTGGATTAAAACCCAATGCAAATGTTCAGATCAAACAAATTGTAAATAACCCTTAGTGCTTCCTGCATGAATATTTCTGAATTAAGTTTAAGAAGGCCTGTACTCGCCATCGTCATGAACGTGGTGATTGTGGTATTTGGAGTGATCGGGTTTAACTTCCTGGGTGTAAGAGATTACCCCGCGATTGATCCTCCCAATATTAATGTGAGAACAGCTTATGGAGGCGCCAACCCTGATATCATTGAAACCCAGATCACCGAACCGCTTGAAAAAGCGATTAATGGTATTGCAGGAGTAAAAAATATTACTTCCTCCTCAAGTTCAGGATCCAGTAACATCAATGTTGAATTTGACCTCAGCGTAGATCTTGAAGCTGCAGCGAATGATGTACGCGACAAAGTATCACAGGCAACGCGATCTTTACCCGCGGATCTTGAAAGTCCGCCTGTTGTTTCAAAAGCAGATGCCAGTTCAGATGCGATCATCTCGATGACGGTGCAAAGCAACACACGCAACCAGTTACAGATCACGGAATGGGCCAATAACGTGCTGGTGGAAAGAATTCAAACCATCCAGGGAGTGAGTGGTATCCAGATCTGGGGAGAAAAACGTTATGCCATGCGCATCTGGTTCGAGCCCCAAAAGCTGGCTGCTTACTCACTCACCGCACAGGATGTACAGGCTGCATTATTAAGAGAAAATGTGGAACTTCCTTCAGGAAAAATTTCCGGCAATGCAACTGAACTTACCGTGCGCACTTTCGGACGATTGAATACTGAAGAAGAATTCAACAACATCATTGTTAGCAATATCCAGGGAACCGCAGTAAAGATCAGTGATATTGGAGAAGCAGTTCTTGGACCGGAAAATGAAGAAACGGTTTTGAAAGAAAGCGGTATTCCCATGATCGCGCTGGCCATTGTTCCACAGCCCGGATCTAATTATGTAGCCATCTCAGATGAATTTTATAAAAGATTTGAGCAGATCAAAGCAGAAATGCCTGAAGATATATCGCTCAACATTGCACTGGACCAAACAATGTTCATCAAAAAATCCATTCATGAAGTGCAGGAAACTTTATTGATCGCCATCCTACTTGTAGTGCTGATCATTTACCTGTTTTTTCGTGACTGGCTGATCGCAGTTCGGCCCCTGATCGATATTCCCGTTGCGCTGATGGGTGCCTTTTTCATCATGTATATTTCGGGTTTTACTATTAATGTACTTACCCTGCTTGCCGTTGTACTGGCTACTGGACTAGTAGTAGATGATGGAATTGTTGTGACAGAAAATATTTATAAAAAACTGGAGGCAGGAATGCCCAAATACCAGGCCGCTAGAGAAGGTTCTAAAGAAATCTATTTTGCCGTTATTGCCACCTCTATCACACTTGCCTGTGTTTTTCTTCCCATCATATTTTTACAGGGTTTTGTAGGAAGGCTTTTCCGTGAATTTGGAATTGTGGTAGCCGGCGCGGTTTTGATCTCTTCTTTTGTTTCACTTACACTTACACCTGTTCTTGCCGTAAAACTTTCAAGAAAAGACAATACAAAACATTCCTGGCTTTATAGAAAAACAGAGCCCTTCTTTCGCTGGATGGAAAATAGTTATCAGAATGCGCTCACGCGTTTTATGGGCATCCGCTGGATCGCTTTTGTGATCATTGCAGTATGCGTGTCAATGATCGTTATCATTGGCAAAGGCCTTCCCACCGAGCTCGCACCAATGGAAGACAGGAGCCAGTTTCGTCTTGGTGTAAGCGCACCTGAAGGCACCTCATTTGATGCGATGGATAAGTATATCGACAAGCTGAATAACCTGATGATTGATTCGATTCCGGAAAAACAAATTGTTCTTTCAGTTACATCGCCCGGATTTATGGGAACAGGTTCTGCAAATTCAGGATTTGTAAGGGTTACACTGGTAGATCCGAATGAGCGGGAAAGATCACAAAAAGAGATCGTTGAAATGGTGAACCGGAATCTTCCGAAATATAATGAAGGAAGAGCTTTTGCTATTGAAGAACAAACCATCTCAGTGAGCAGGCGAGGCGGACAACCGGTTCAATTTGTTATTCAGAATAATAATTTTAATAAGCTGGCTGAAGCACTTCCACGGTTTCTGGAAGAAGCAGGAAAAAGTACAGTTTTCCAGGGAGTGGATGCGGATCTTAAATTCAACAAACCGGAACTAAGAATCAATGTGGACCGGATGAAAGCCAGTCAGCTGGGCGTGAGTGTTGAAGCAGTTTCCCAGGCATTGCAACTGGCTTTAAGCAACAGAAGGTTTGGATATTTTACAAGAGAAGGCAAACAATACCAGGTGATGGGACAGGTAGCACGTTCCGACCGCGATGATCCAACAGATCTCAAAGGATTGTATGTGAGAAATAGTAACGGTGATATGGTAAGTCTGGATAACCTCGTTACCATTGAAGAAGCCACCACCCCTTCTACTATTTATCATTTTAACCGTTATAAATCTGCCACCGTTTCAGCTGGTCTTGCGCCGGGACGCACCGTGGGTGAGGGAATTGAAGTGATGCAAAATATTGCAGACAACTTGCTTGATGAAACTTTCGCAACGCAGTTATCCGGTACCAGCCGTGATTTTGCGGAAAGCTCCAGCAATACCAATTTTGCTTTACTGCTGGCGCTTGGTCTCATCTTCCTTGTGCTTGCTGCGCAGTTTGAAAGTTTTATTGATCCGCTTATCATCATGGTTACCGTTCCGCTGGCCATTGCAGGCGCCATGTTAACCCTATGGCTTTTCGGCCATTCCATCAATATCTTTTCACAGATCGGCATGATCATGCTCATTGGTATTGTAACAAAGAATGGAATTCTGATCGTTGAATTTGCTAACCAGAACCGGTTAAAAGGTATGCCTAAAACGGAAGCAGCCATATATGCGGCTACCCAAAGGTTACGACCGATTCTGATGACCAGTTTAACCATGGCCCTTGGCGCCTTACCCATTGCACTTTCCCTGGGTGCTGCAGCCACAAGCCGTATTCCGCTGGGTGTTGTGCTGGTAGGAGGCATTATGTTCTCACTGATCCTGACCTTATTTGTAATTCCTGCGATGTATTCGTTTATGTCGTCAAAAAAGGAAAGAAATGAACTGGACATACTGGATGAAAAACAAAAAATAGAAGAACAGGTGAATCACACCTATTAATGAGAAATAAGTTGAAAAAGATTATGCAATCTGTTGTCTGCCTTGCCGCTTTCATTTTTCTTTCAGTTGCCAATCTGCATGCGCAAAGAAGAGTGATCTCATTAAATGAAGCGATCGCCACTTCATTACAAAACAATTTTGATATTGAACTGTCGAGAAATGATTCATTACTTGCCGCACTTGATTATGCTTATGCCAATTATTCGTTATTACCCAGGCTGAATGCAGCAGGAGGCGTTTTCTTCAATTCAAATAATCAGAAACAGGTACTTGCTGATAATACAGAAAGAAAGGCCAATGGAATAAGATCAAATAATATTCAGGCATCATTAAACCTCGACTGGACTTTATTTGATGGATTTCGGATGTTCATTGCCAGGAACAGGCTTAACCAGCTTGTCGAACTGGGAGAATTGCAAATAAAAGCACAGGTGGTGAATACTGTTTCAGATGTTATGCGCATTTATTATGATGTAGTACGACAGGAACAGCAACTAAGGGCTATTGAAGAATTAATAGCATTGAGTGAAGAAAGACTGACACTGGCCCAATACAAATTTGATATTGGCACAGGAGCCAAACCTGACATTCTTCAGGCAAGGATCGATCTGAATGGGCAGCGGTCGGCGCAACTTACGCAACTGGCCAACATCAATAAAACAAAAGAATTACTGAACCAGCTGCTGGTACTTCCAGTGGGGAATGATTTTACAATTGCAGATACCTCCATTGTTTTCAATCCTGATCTTACACTGGATTCCATTCAGGGAAATGTTACGGCTACCAATCCTGATCTGCTGATCGCACAAAGAAACCTCCGGCTTGCAGAAACCGACCTTCAGTTAAGAAGGGCGGAAAGATTTCCGGTAATTCAATTTAATAGTGCTTATAATTTCAACAGGCAGGATAATAAAGATGTCATCAATCCCTTTCAGCCCTTATTTAACCGTAACCACGGATTCAATTATGGATTTACGGCTACCATTCCGATATTCAACGGCTACAATACAAAAAGACTCATCAAGGTAGCAGAATTAAATATTCAATCCCAGCAATTATTCTACGATCGCAACCTGGCCCTCGTAAATACCAGTATTTCAAATGCCTACCGCGATTATGATCTTCATAAAAGAGCCCTTGCACTTGAAGAAGAAAACATACAGTATGTTAGGGAAAACATTTTCATAGCAAGAGAAAGGTACCGATTAGGCATCAGTACTTTTCTTGAAATGCGTGAAGCCCAGCAAAGTCTTGCAGATGCGCTCAACCGTTTGATACAGGCCCGTTTTAATACAAAGGTTGCTGAAATCGAGCTATTAAGTTTACGGGGCGATCTTGTGCGTTAGTTCATCATTTATAACCGTTATGCTTTTCTGTTTTTAGGTTTTACCTTTGGCGCTTTAGATCTTATTCTAAGATTATTAAAACCATGGCAGCAAATTCAAATAATATTCAGGTTGGGATCATTATGGGCAGCGACAGTGACCTGGATGTGATGCAGGCTGCAGCAGATTTTTTGTCTTCTGTGCAAATAGGTTATGAGCTTACGGTTGTTTCAGCACACCGCACACCCCAGCGCATGTTTGCCTATGCCACCGCAGCAAAAGACAGGGGCATCAAAGTGATCATTGCCGGAGCCGGCGGGGCTGCACATTTACCTGGGATGGTAGCATCATTAACTTCTTTGCCGGTTATTGGCGTACCTGTAAAATCATCCAACTCAATTGATGGCTGGGATTCCATTCTTTCCATTCTACAAATGCCCAATGGTGTTCCTGTAGCTACTGTGGCATTGAATGCTTCAAAAAACGCAGGGATTCTTGCAGCCCAGATCATCGGTGCATTTGATCAGGAAACTGGAAATAAAATAGAGACTTATAAAAAGCAGATGGAAAATGAAGTGAAAATGAAAATTGAAAAACTAAGAGTTTCCGGGCAGCCTAACGGGTTTGATTAGGCGCTTCTTCGAGAAACATAAATTCCTGTTCCAGCGTTAAGGAATGTTCATATAAATCATCAATGAATCTTTTTCCATATTCAGCATAAAATCCTGTAAAGTTTTCCTTTCGCTCCTGCAAAGCATTTCCTGGGAAAATTGCTTGTTTTATATTTTCTACCTGCTTTTGCAAATCTGAAAATTTTCTTTTCTCAGCCCTTAGCATTTTTTTTTCAAGCTCCACTAATGTCTTAATCAAGCGCTTTTCAATAGCTGCTACGTGGTTGACCAGGGAAGGATCAATGGTACCTGCCTGCTGACGAATCTCGTTTAAAACAGTGGTTGCTTTTGAAAGGCCATCTTTCAAAAGCACTTCATTCTTTGAATTCCTTTCAACGATCTTGAACATAATTTCATTTACAGGAAGAAAGATCTCCTCGTATGAAAGCGCTGTTTTTCCTATGTTTTCAACTGTCCTTTTTCCTGCAAGTAAAAATGAATTTCTCAGAACAAGCAAAGGAAAAGGAACTTGATAATGCATAAAAAGATCCTTGAGCTCGAGCCAGTAAGCGACCTCTCCTCCCCCGCCAACAAATACAATATTAGGCAGGATAATCTCCTGGTACAAGCCTCTTAAAATTACATTCGGACTCAACTTCTCCGGTTGTTTTGCCAGAAGATCAAGCATTTCTGATTCGGTAAAATGAAGAGCTGTATTCACAACCTTATATCCATTCTTCCCTTTTTCAATTCTTTCTCTTACCGATCCATCAAGGTAAAACAGGTTGATATCTCTTGCAGTTGCCTGCACATTGTATTGCGCTTCAAGTTTGTGAACGGTTTGATTTACGATCGCGGAAGGTAGATGTTGTAAAAGATCATCTTTAAACACAGTGGTGGCCTGCATTTTTAGTTGCGCTTCATCGGCAATCAGCACTACCAGTCCAAATCTTCCAAACAGGGCATTCACCAGTTCAAAAGTTGACTGCATGATAGAATTTCCTTCACTATAACATTGTTTCAACAGTTGAAGGATCTCCTCACCGTGTACATGAGTTACTAATTGCTTTTCCAGTTCATCAAGCAGGGATAACAGTTTTTGATCCACCTTCATTCTGCCAACCGCGCCTGTTTGTTTTGTATGCCACTCGTACCTCTTTCCCTTTACATTAAAATGATTCAGTTCCGCCAGGTCAGCATCCTCTGATCCCATATAATATACCGGAATAAAATGAGCATCGGGGTAATCCTTATTAAATCGATCTGCAAGTTTGATCGCATGCAGGATCTTATAAATAAAGTACAGCGGTCCGGTTGCGAGATTGGGCTGGTGTGCTGTACAGATGGTATAACAATTGGGTTTCAATAATTGCTCAATATTGTTGCGGACTTTATTTTCTGTTTCAATGGTTGCATATTGCGCTTTCAATACTTCTGAAAGAATCGCCCTGTTGGTGTCAAAAGCATTTCTTGCTTTAATCGCAGCCTCAATTCCAGTTGTGTTTACAGGGAAATGATAAAATGGCTGAAGTGTTTTATTTCCTTCTAGGTAATCAATAATGATCTTAGAAAAATATCCTGTCTTTTTATAGGAGATCCGCTTTGCAGAAAACATGCGCTAAAATACTATCAAGTTTTTTTGCTCCGGAAAAAATAAAAAAAGGTCCTGCTTTTCGGCAGGACCCTTGTATGCGATGTTGGTTTTTGTCTATTACATCTTCACAAACCTCAGTACAGGCAGTTTACCTTTCTGCGTAAAGCCGGCCAGTATATAAGTGCCATTTACAAAGCGGCTAACGTTCAATGGAATATCCGTCTGACCTGCTGCTACCTGGCGGGAGAAGTTCATCACCACCCTGCCCTGCATATCCACGATCATCCAGTCGATCCTTGTAGCTCTCGTGGTTTTGACACGAAGCACCGTGCTGGTCTGAACCAGGTTAGGCATCAGTACCACACTGGTGATGTCCTGATCGATCGTTGGAAGCGCTGTAGGTATGTTGATGCCTCCAATGTTGGTAACCACAAGCGGACCAAACTGGCTGGTGCTGACCGTTACCCTTCTGCCTGCCGGAGCGCCTACCGGAACAAGTCCGGCTGCCGGTGATATGATGTTCCATGCCGTACCATTGTGGGCACCCACCTGCATGGTAGCTGTGGCTGAACCCTGGGCGTTCATATGGGTATCATTATACTGAAGTGTCAGTTGTACCGGTGTTACTACCGCTGTATTTGGCGTTACCGTCCATGTTCTGTTCACCGCCACACCTGGTACAGGAATGGCCGGGTTGATACCTGTAGCCACACGTACCGTGTAGTTCCTGCCCTGTCCATTGTCGATGGTTACCGGGTTATAGCTGGCTGCGTCCGGACCTACAGGAACAATGGTGGTAGCGGTTACATTGTTTACAACCACAGAACCCGTTCCGTTGGTAATTACATGACTTGCCGCACTGCCATTGAATGAACCATTCAAAGTAAGGGTATGGCTGCTTAGTGTAATGTTACCATTTTCCAGAATTAGCGTATTGCCTACCGTCAGGTTTCCTGCAAGCGTAATACCGCCGGTGCCGTTCATGATCAGATTCCCAATCGTCATGGCTGCAATATCCTGGTTGGAGGTTCCTTTGAAGGCCACATAACCATTAGCTGCACTGAAGGTGCATTATACTGAAGTGTCAGTTGTACCGGTGTTACTACCGCTGTATTTGGCGTTACCGTCCATGTTCTGTTCACCGCCACACCTGGTACAGGAATGGCCGGGTTGATACCTGTAGCCACACGTACCGTGTAGTTCCTGCCCTGTCCATTGTCGATGGTTACCGGGTTATAGCTGGCTGCGTCCGGACCTACAGGAACAATGGTGGTAGCGGTTACATTGTTTACAACCACAGAACCCGTTCCGTTGGTAATTACATGACTTGCCGCACTGCCATTGAATGAACCATTCAAAGTAAGGGTATGGCTGCTTAGTGTAATGTTACCATTTTCCAGAATTAGCGTATTGCCTACCGTCAGGTTTCCTGCAAGCGTAATACCGCCGGTGCCGTTCATGATCAGATTCCCAATCGTCATGGCTGCAATATCCTGGTTGGAGGTTCCTTTGAAGGCCACATAACCATTAGCTGCACTGAAGGTGCCTGAGTTGGAGAAGCTACCATGTATGTTTAAAAATCCATTGCTCAGAACTGTTACTGTAGCACCGCTGCTGATCGTCATGTTCCTCACCGTTGCAAGGCTGTTGATCACCGGCTGGAACGGTGTTCCTGAAGGTATCACCACATCAGATGTAGCTGTTGGTATACCACCACACCAGTTGGAAGCTGTGTTCCAGTCTGTGTTGGTCACCCCAAGCCATCCGTTGGCTGGAGAAACTGCAAGTGATACAGGTACCGAAGTAACGTTACCGCAAAGTCCTGTGATCACCACATCATAACTGCCCGCGTTGGCGGTAGTTGCACCCGGAATAGAATAAGTAGCGCCTGTAGCTCCTGCTATATTCACACCAGCTTTTCTCCACTGGTAGGTAAGATTGGCGCCCACTGCCGTTACACTGAAACTCACTGCTGCACCCGAACACACAGATTGTGCAACAGGCTGCGTAGTGATAGAGGTAACAGGACTGATCATTGCTTCTACAGCAACTCTTGGTGACTCACAACCTGTACCTATTCTCCAGTTATAAAAATAATTCCATGTATTGGCCGCTGTACTCGTTGTAATGGCGATCTCCCCGGCGATGGCCTGAGGGAAGCTTACGCCTGTAGCAGGATTGTTCCTCAGTGCACCAGGATAAGCTGCCGTGCCCGTCAGCGGCGCCTGAAGCGTGCCGTTAAAGAAGGTCATCACATAATCAAATCCTCCCGGAAGTGTAAAGTTCACAGGAACCGTTTGTGCAACAGGGTTGGCTACCGTACCACTTACCGTGGTGGTACCCTGGTAAGTTGCGAGCACAGCACCCGATCCGCTAAACGCTCTTACTACGATCTGGAAGTTGGTTCCTACAGCTGATGTCGGGAAGATGTCTACACTCTGTATCGTTGTACCTGCTGGATTAAATACATCAAACACCAATCCCTGAACAAATGATGTGGTGGTGCTGATACCAGGATACTGCGTTACACTCACAGGACCTAAACTCTGTATGCTGCCACCCGCTGTTGCACTTACATAATAAGTGGTGGAAGCAGTAAGGTTAGGTGTAGTGAAGCTTGGACCTGTACCAACAGATGCGCCACCTGCCGGTGTCGTGTACCAGTTCAGTACTGACCCTGTTGTACCGGTTGCACCCAAAGTCATCGTGCCGGGTCCGCAAAGCGCGGCAGGTGTAGTGCTCACCACTGCAGGTGCATTTACATTCACCACCGTAGTTGGCTGCTGACAGGTATTGCCGGCAGCATCTTTGATCAGCACCCTGTAATGCGTGGTGCTGTTGATCACAGCTGTGGTAAAGTTCTGGTTCGTAGCACCTGTAACATCGGTAAAGGTGGTTCCGTTAGGAGAAGACTGCCATTGGAACTGAGCGCCTGTATATCCTGTAGATGGAGATAAACTTAAAGTTGATTGTCCGCTTACACAGATCTGAGAAGGTGATGCACTCAGTGTAATGTTCGAAGGAAGCACCGTTACTTTTACTGAATCAATACCCGAACAAGTGGATGTAGTGTTCAATGCATTGGCAACATAAGTATACGTGCCCCCGGTAGTTGTTCTGATATACACAGTGGAAGCACTGCCACCCGTGTAAGGAACAGTGGCCGCAGCATCAGTGAACAGGTTCGCTGATGGTGTCCAGGTATATGTATTGAAATCAGCCGTTGCAGAAGTAACACTCAATGCCTGGATCGCATTGTTACAGATCGTGGTATTGTTGGTTACATCAAAAGCAGGTGCTGGGGTTACCGTAGCAGTAACCGCCTGTCTTGGTGATTCGCAACCAGATCCGATCTGCCAGTTATAGAAATAATACCAGGCATTATTCAAACTTCCGTTGGTAATTGAAATAACACCCGGAATGGTATAAGGATAAGTAACTCCGGTTGCCGGGTTATTCCTTAAAGCACCTGGATAAATTCCATTACCGGTGAGTGGTGCCTGAAGCGCTCCGTTAAAGAAGGTCATTGCATAAGTTCCAGGGGTTAGTGTAAAGTTCACAGGAACGGTTTGCACAACTGGGTTTGCTACAGTACCAGTCACCGTAGTGGTTCCCTGGTAAGTGGCCACCACAGCACCTGTTGCAGTTCCCGAGCGTATTACGATCTGGAAATTGGTACCAATTGCTGCTGTTGGAAAAATATCAACACTGGAAATTGTAGTGCCTGACATTACAGTAAACAGTTCACCAGCAGTAAAGGATGCAAAGGTTCCTGCATTTGGAAAACTGGTTACACCCGGAGCCCCAAGAGACTGAACGGAAGTTCCTGCGCCCGCAGCAGCATAATAAGTAGTGGTGTTATTTATAATAGGTGTAGTAAAACTATTACCAGTAAATATTGGAGCACCGCCAGTAGCCGATTCATACCATCTAACAGTTGAACTACCTGATGCAGTTGCATTCAGGGTAACCGTTCCCGGACCACAACGTGTGGCAGGTGTGTTGGTTAATAAAGCAGGATTGTTAACGGGTATTGTCCTTGAAGGTTGCAAACAAACAACACCTGCTCCATTTCTGATCTCTAATCTGAAATAGGTAGTATCAGTTAAAGTAGCGGTTGTATAATTATTATTTGTTGCGCCAGTTACTGGTGTATACGTAATTCCATCAGAAGATGCAAACCACTGGAGGGTTGCACCCTGCAACCCTGCTGAAGGAACAGACAAAGTTGTAGTGCCTGAAATACAAAGTTCAGGCATTGTTGCCTCAACAGTTAATGACGCTGGAAGAACATTTAATCTTACCGAGTCAATATTACTGCATGAATTACTTGTATTGTTAGCAGTTGCCGTATAAAGAACAGATCCTGGTGTGGATGATTTAAAATAAACGGTAGCTGCACTGCTTCCTGTATATGGAATGGTAGCTGCAGCATCTGCAAATAATCCTGCAACCGGCGTCCATAGATACTCGTTGTAATCAGCAACATTGGAAGTTACAGTTAAAGGAGTAATTGCGTCATTACACACAGTTTTATCAGCTGTTATTTCGAAAGCACTTGCTCCACTGACGGTTGCGGTAACCGACTGTCTCGGACTTTCACAACCTGTACTTACCTGCCAGTTATAAAACCAGTAATAAGAAGCGCTTCCGGGGCTACCAATAAAGCCACTTGAAATTACCACATTACCGCTTGGAGAAGTGTAAGGGTAAGTATTCCCGGAAGTTTCACGGATTACCGAACCGCCCGACATGCTGGCAGAAACCAACCTGTAGCCTGTACCAATTGGAATATTAAAATTCAATGGTAAGGTAACCTGGGTAGGATTTGCAGTAGTTCCGGGAGGATAGGTAAATGGTCCTGCTGTGAGTAAAACAGCACCTGTATTGTCTCTTAGCTCAACAGACATGTTACCAGCAACAGTACCCACAGAATATATGTCAACAGATGAAAGCACAATAGGTGCGTTAACCACATCAAATACAAGACCCCAGAGACTACCAGTGGTACTAGTTGTTGTTGTTGGTGAAGGCTTTCCAACTGATTCCACGCCACCGCCGTTATTTGCAGAAACGTAATATGTTGTAGTGCT
Source organism: Chitinophagales bacterium 33-2 (assembly GCA_002050435.1). Taxonomy (GTDB): domain Bacteria; phylum Bacteroidota; class Bacteroidia; order Chitinophagales; family Chitinophagaceae; genus Flavisolibacter. Next base: position 47,658 of record MWYV01000007.1, read on the forward strand.
GTTTATAACTGGCGTTGTAAAACTGGTGCCCGTTCCTACTGGAGCACCTCCGGTTGGCGTGGTATACCACTTAAGGCCCGCACCGGCCGATGCGGTAGCGCCAAGTGTTAAAGTACCCGTTCCGCACCGTGTGGCACCAGCAGTAGTTAAAACCTGCGGATTAAAATAGGCTACTGTAACAACATTTGAAGTGTCACTGTTATTATCGCAAACAAGATATGCCCTGAAATACGTGGTAACGTTTACAGGATTCGTTACAAATAAACTGTCCTGGTTTGTGCCAACATTGGTCCATGGACCAGTAGCACTGGAGGATTGCTGCCATTGAATATTTCCACCAGCATGGTTTGTAAGATAAATAGTAGGCGTGCCAGGGGTTACGCAGAAAGAAGGGTCAGTGGAACTGGCGGTGCCAGCGGTTAATGCAACCACGGTCCTTGTTACCGGCTGCATGGCATCATTGGCCGTATTTAAATCATTATTTACAGAGGAGCTGGCAGTAAAAGTATAAGTGCCATTGGCC
>MWYV01000041.1 GCA_002050435.1 Chitinophagales bacterium 33-2
GTTCCATACGCTGGCTCTGGTAAAAATCAAAAATGGTGGAACCAAACATTTCTTTAAATCCTTTCTTTAAATAACATTCATTCATCGCCACTTTCCGTCGAGAATGGGCACTTCCGGGGCATTGATCTCGATAACTACATTGTCAACTTTATTTCCCACAAGGGCGGCCATGAGGTGTTCGATCGTTCCTACCCTGGCACCATTGGCTTCAATGGTGGTACTGCGGGTAGTTTCCACCACATTGTCGACATCGGCTTTTACCGTAGGGGCATTGGGAAGGTCGGTTCTTTTAAAAACAATTCCTGTATTGGCTTCGGCAGGTTTAAGGGTAATTTCCACCGTCTGACCTGTATGAATGCCTACGCCACTGATCCTGGTTTCAGAGCGGAGCGTATGCTGAAAATCCGAACATGTAGTTGTCAACTGCATGCGGCGAATGTATGAAAGAATCCTGCTATTCCCCAAAACTTGAACGACTGCAATCAAGTGGGCAGCTGTTAAAAAATGACCCTGCCATGAGGTAACGGCCGTGTAGAATCCAGCAGGCTTTGTATTTTTGCACACTTCATGCAAACCTTATCCATACCAGATGCTTTTTTCCATGAAATGGACGAACAGGGATTGGAATTGTTGAAAGATGCCGAAAAGCAGATTCCTGGCTCTGTGCATTATCGTGTCAGAAGATTTGCCCGTAATTCCAGGTGGAATGCTGAAGATGCCGGGATACTTCAATATCATTTCCAGTCTGCTGATCCCTCCCGCAATTTTCTTGAGTTAAGATTTTGCATATCTGGAAACCGTTACTGCTCCGAAGAAAATTGCAGAAAATGCCAGTCGCAGGATGAAGTACACCATGCCCGAATTGAAACGACTGACTTGCTCAGTTTCGTTTTTTCAAGCTCCCTGCTGGAGCAATTTGTGAAATCAAGAAATAAAAATTCGCTGAGTGAAGACCTGCTCTCTTTCAGGCATGAATATTCATTTTCCCGGACCATCTCTTTATGTGGCAGAACGCGGGTAGTATTGGAAGGGCTGCTGAATCATAATTATTCCGACAGTCTTGAGAATATTTTCATCAATGCCCAAACTCAGATGCTACTCCTTTACAGCCTGGATTGCATGGATGAAAAGCAGATCGATGTGATCAATTGTAAATTCCTGGCCAATGAAATCGACAGAGAAAAGATTATAAAGGCCCGTGAGATTTTAATACGGCAAATCGGTGAACCCATCACCATTAAGGAACTCAGCCGGAAAGTGGCGATGAATGAATGTTATTTAAAGAAAGGATTTAAAGAAATGTTTGGTTCCACCATTTTTGATTTTTACCAGAGCCAGCGTATGGAACATGCCAAATATCTTTTGTATGAAAAAGGACTGACGGTTACAGAAGTTTCCGTGCTGCTTGGTTATTCTTCCATTTCTCATTTTTCCACTGCATTTAAAAAGCAAACAGGTTTGAAGCCTTGTGAGTTGTTGTTGAGAGGAGGTTAGGGGTTAGGGAAAATTTATTTTCAGTCTGGAATCAACCTTCCCATTATCCCATTATCCCATTATCTTCCCAACATGTTTACTGTAATTGCCGGAACGGTATTACTTGCGATGGTTCATGCATTGATTCCCAACCATTGGCTTCCACTGGTGGCGGTGGCAAGGGCAGAAAAATGGCAGCCGAGGGAAGTAACGATGATAACTTTCATTGCAGCCTTTGCACATGTGCTTGGCACTGTGGCACTCGGAATGATCCTGGGCAAAATTGGTAAAGAACTTGAAGCAAGCTATGGCAACACCATCTACCTGGCCAGCTCTGTTTTACTCATCGTTTTTGGATTGATCTATTTTACAGTGAACCTTCCCCACCATCACCACAGCTCCCAGAAAGACGTGGTGGCCTATAAAAGAAGTAAGCGAAAATGGGTGATGATCTTTATAGTAATGATGTTTCTTTCTCCCTGCCTGGAAGTGGAAAGTCTTTTTTTATCTGCTGGTGCTTATGGAATGGGGTTCGTTGTTACGCTTGCATTGATTTATGCAGTGGTCAGTATCACCGGTATCATGATCCTGGTGGCACTCGGATTTAAAGGTGTGAGGTTATTGAGTGACAGCTTTATCGAACACAACGAAAAAAGGATCAGCGGGATGGTGCTGATTATTGTCGGTATCGTTTCTTTTTTTCTGCATTAGGCCATCAGCTTTTCAATCATTTTTTTTCTGTGCAACCACAATTGTCGAAGTGAAAGGAAATGAAAACCAAAGGCCAGGGGTACCAGTACTGCAGGCAAATAAATAAAAGGAAAGTTTCCTAAAAGCAACAATCTTTCATCAAACGGGTATTGCTGCACCGGTGAAGGCATGGACAGGGCTGCAGCCCTCAGTGTATTGGCAAGCAAAATAATTCCGGTTATGTTGAAGGCGATTACAACAGGTTTCCTTCCGTAAGGAAATTTAAAGACAACATATCCTGCTACTATTGCCAGCAGACCTGCATAAATATCATGATTGGCTCCTTCAAAACTCATGACCTGTGGTAAAAAACCCGTTTGATAACCATGCCAGAACCAAAGTTCCACCAGCACTCTGAAGGCCTGGAAAAAGATCAGCCAGTGTAAGGGTGTTGCCATGAGCATTGATCTGCCTGAAGCAGAAAAAGAAAATAGTATAATAGCGGTCAATGCTGCCAGCGCGGCAAACATAGGTTTTGGAGGTAAGGCAGCACCATCAAAAATTCCTATCATAGACAAAAAGCCTGTTAGAATGATCCAGGCAAAAAAGATGAAAACAAACTGTTGGACAGGACGTTTTTTAGTTAGTACAGGATCATTATTTGTAATGATTTTTATTCCTTTAATTACCACCAGCAGGGTTAGGAGGGTAATAATGGATAAGAGTATCGCTGAAACCTGCAGTGAAGCCATTGCTCAAAGTTTCATCTAAATTAACTGGACTGCATAATGCTTACAAGAAAAAAAATATTAATCTGTATTTAATATTTCCTGAATTGAATCTTTAACGGCATCAATTGTAATGTCAAGATCTTTCTGGCTAAGCGCATTGCTCAGGAACCAGGTTTCAAAAGCAGAAGGAGGGAGGTAGATCCCGCGCTTCAGCATGGCATGAAAGAATTTGTTGAACAGTGCATTGTTGGAAGCGGCAGCTGAAGCAAAATCATTAACCGGTTGATTGCTGAAATGCAGGGAGATCATTGATCCGCATTGATTGATCACGTAGGGCAGGTCAAACGACTTCAAAGTTTTATGCAAACCTTCTTTTAAATAAAGGGTTTTGGTTTCAAGATCATCATAAACAGATGGATTGTTTTTCAGATAGCTGAGTAAAGTAAAGCCGGCAATCATCGCAAGGGGATTTCCGCTGAGTGTTCCTGCCTGGTAAACATTTCCCAGTGGAGCGATCTGCTTCATAATGATTTCTTTTCCTCCGAAGGCGCCAACAGGCATACCGGCCCCGATCACTTTTCCATACGTAACCAAATCAGCATCAATATGCAGTCGCTCCTGTGCGCCGCCGGCTGCCAGCCTGAATCCTGTCATTACCTCATCAAAAATAAAAACAATGCCTTCCCTGTTACAAATGGAGCGGAGTCCTTCAAGGTATCCTTCAGCCGGTAGGATGCAGCCCATATTTCCTGCAACCGGTTCAATAATGATGGCAGCTATACTGTTTTTGTTTTCTTTCACCAGTTTTTCAACTGCTTCAAGATTGTTATAAGGTGCATTTAAGGTATCTGCAGATACACCTGCGGTTACTCCGGGTACAGTTTGAATATTAAATGTTGCAAGGCCGCTTCCTGCCTTTACAAGAAAGCTGTCGGCATGGCCATGATAACAACCTTCAAACTTGATGATCTTATTTTTTCCTGTATAACCTCTTGCCAGCCTGACGGCACTCATACAGGCTTCGGTGCCGCTGCTTACCATTCGGATCAGGTCAACATTGGGCACCATAGATTTTACCAGTTCCGCCATCTCCACTTCCAGTTCTGTAGGTGCACCAAACGAAGTGGCTTCAAGTGCTTTTTCACGAATGGCATGCACAACAGGGTCAAACACGTGACCCATGATCATAGGTCCCCATGAATTGATATAATCGATGTAACGGTTATCATTCACATCATAGAGATAGGCACCCTTTGCAGATTTAAAAAAAACAGGTTGGCCACCTACGCTTTTAAATGCACGCACGGGTGAGTTTACGCCACCGGGAATGGATTTTTGCGCGCGATCAAAAAGTTCTATGCTGCGGGAAAAGTTCATGGTCAATGGTCAATGGTCAATGGTCAATGGTCAATGGTCAATGGTCAATGGTCAATGGTCAATGGTCAATGGTCAATGGTCAATGGTCAATGGTCAATGGTCAATGGTCAATGGTCAATGGTCAATGGTCAATGGTCAATGGTCAATGGTCAATGGATTTGCGAAATTAAATGATCCTGATCACTATTCCTTTTTTGATATGAGGCCCGATAAAAGAACAAAGCTTTTAGTGATCTGGAATTCAAGTAATGTTAGGTCTACGACCTTCAGGTATCCCAATTCATGGGCTATATCAAATGCAGTATCCTTTCTATTAATGATCCTCTGGCTATTTCATAGAATCTTTTTCTTTCCACAAGGGATTTTCTTGATCCCGCTTCTGAAAAATTGAGATGAACCGACAAGGCTGCCCTTCTGATTTGGGATGCCAGGCAGAAGTTTTCATTTTTGGGAAAAAAAGAGACAATTCTGTAGCATTCCAAAACAAGTTTTTTTGTATGCAGAAATGCTGCAAGCTTTTGATGATTCAATAAAAGGAACATTTTCGATTTTTCATTTAAGCTAAACCATAGCGAAAAATTTATTTACAGAAAAAGCCCCTAAAAAATTTTCATTTTCCCTGGTTTACTATGCCTGCCTCCCTCATTCACCTTTCACTATTCACCATTGACTATTGCCCCCCCATTCATCATCCTCACCACGTCTTTTGCAAAATAAGTTGCGATCATATCAGCCCCTGCTCTTTTCATAGAGGTTAGGGTTTCTATAACTGCTTTATCATGATCGATCCAACCCATTTTTGCAGCGGCTTTGATCATGGCATATTCACCACTGATATTGTAACAACTCACGGGAACGTCTACACTGTTTTTCACTTCACGGATGATATCAAGATAAGAAAGTGCAGGTTTAACCATAACCATATCTGCTCCTTCTTCCACATCCATCATGGCTTCCTTAACAGCTTCAATGCGGTTGGCATAATCCATCTGGTAAGTTTTTTTATCCCCAAATCCCGGAGCAGAATCCAGTGCATCCCGGAAAGGCCCGTAAAAACAGGAAGCATATTTTGCACTGTAAGCCATGATGCCTGTTTTATGATGATTGCTTTTTTCCAGAGCTTTTCTTATGGCGCCGATCCTTCCATCCATCATATCGCTGGGTGCCACAAAATCAGCACCTGACGCGGCGTGACTCACACTCATCTGCGCCAGCACTTCCACAGTGGCATCATTTACGATCTCGCCATTTTCTACGATGCCATCATGGCCAAACGAAGAGTAAGGATCGAGTGCCACATCCGTCATAACCAGCATACCGGGTACCGCTTCTTTTATGGCACGGATACTTCGTTGCATCAACCCATCCGGGTTCAGTGCCTCGGTACCCTTATTATCTTTCAGCGCGTCTTTTGATTTTACAAATAACAATACACATTGCAATCCCATTGCCCATAATTCCTTTACCTCCATGACGGTCATATCCAAAGAACGCCTGAAATATCCGGGCATGGAACTGATTTCAGCAACCTGGTTTTCACCTTCAATGATGAATAAAGGAACAATAAAATCATTGGGAGATAGTATGGTTTCCGCAACAAGGTTTCTTATGGCTGGTGATTGCCGGAGTATTCGGTTGCGACGTGGTAAAAACATAAATCGATCCTTTGAAAATGTAATGAATAAATAATTTTAAACAGACGGTCAATCTTTAATGAGATATATTTCTATAAAAGCTTGATCCTTGTCGCTCTTCCTTTGCACCTTGTTATCTTCCTTCTACCCAATCCTTCGGCTTCAACAACACCTCCACCAGTTTTGCTTCCTCACTCCCTGGTTGTGGGTGATGTTCATAATCAAATCTAACAGTCGGCGGAAGGCTCATTAATATGCTTTCCGTTCTTCCATTGGTTTTTAGTCCAAACAGGGTTCCGCGGTCATGCACCAGGTTGAACTCAACATATCTTCCACGCCTGATCTCCTGCCAATATTTATTTTCGGATGAATAGCTGGTGTTTTTTCGTTGCTCTACGATGGGCAAATAGGCGGTGGTAAATGTGTCACCGCAGGCTTTTCCAAAATCCATCCAGAAAGAAATTTCTTTACTTACAGAGGGTCTTTGATGATCATAAAATATGCCGCCAATGCCTCTTCTTTCATGATCCCGGTGGTGGTTCACAAAATACCCGTCACATTCTTCTTTGAATTTTTTATAAAAATCCTTGTCGAAACCATCGCAAACTTTTTTATAGGTTGAATGAAAATGAAAGGCATCTTCCTCAAATAAATAATAAGGCGTAAGGTCGGTTCCGCCACCAAACCATCGATCGATCACTGTTTCGTTTCCATCAACCTTGCCATACAATTCAAACATGCGGTAATTACAATGAACTGTTGGTACAAAAGGATTGGATGGATGGATCACTATGGAAATGCCGCAGGCAAACCATTTCAGCTGCTGATCACTATATGCCTGCACCGACGCATTTGATTTCAACTGGCTTTTCATCGCTTCCGTTACATCACCAAATACCACAGAAGTATTTACGCCACCTTTTTCAAAAACATTTCCATTGGCAATTACCCTTGTTTTACCACCACCGCCTTCTTCACGGATCCATTGGTCTTCCTGAAATTTTGATTTACCATCGGTCGCTTCCAGCGCAGCACAAATATGATTCTGTAAGGTACTGATCATTTTTATCCATGCTCCTCTTGTTTTAGAATCAGGCAGCGTAGTGATCTCGTTATGGTAAAAATCTTCAATTGTCATTCGAAGGCTGATATTCTTTTACGGCATCAACAAATGCTTTGGCATGATCAACAGGAATATTGGGTGTGATGCCATGACCCAGGTTGGCAATATAATTCTGAACTCCAAATGCATCGATCATTTCCTTTACCCATATCTTAATTTGTGGAATGGGTGCCAGCAGTTTTGCTGGATCAAAATTTCCCTGAAGCGTAATATTGTTGGAGGTTAACTTTCTTGCATATTCCGGACTGATGGTCCAGTCAATACCTATTCCTGATGCTGAACTTTTGCTCAGGTCTTCCAGTGCATGCCATGTTCCTTTAGGAAACAGTATAACTGGTGCATGATCTTTTAATGCATCTGCGATCTGCAATAAATAGGGTTGTGCGAATGTTTGAAAATCAGATGGGGAAAGTGAACCTGCCCAGCTGTCAAAAACCTGCACCGTATCAGCTCCGGCTTTTACCTGTGCAACAAGATATTTTATGGTGATGTCTGTAATCTTTTGCAGAAGGCTGTGCGCAAGTGCCGGTTCGGTATAAACGAATTGTTTGGCCTTGTCCCAGGTTTTGCTTCCTTTTCCTTCCACCATATAGCAAAGCAGGGTCCATGGTGCACCGGCAAAACCAATTAAAGGTACGCGCCCGTTCAATTCTTTTTTAGTAAGTGCAAGTGCGCTGGTCACATAAGAAAGATTTTCTTCAACGCCTTCCGTTATCAATGCATTTACATCCGCCTTTGTCTTGATTGTTTTAGGTAGAGAAGGTCCCTTTCCTTCTTCCATCAATACTTCCAGTCCCATGGCCTGCGGAATCACCAGGATGTCAGAGAAAATGATGGCAGCATCAACCCCTACCTGGTCGATTGGCTGTAGCGTGATGGCAGTTGCGAGTTCAGGTGTTTGAACCCGTGTAAAGAAATCATATTGATTTCTGAGCTTGATGTAGTCGGGTAAATACCTGCCTGCCTGGCGCATCATCCATACAGGGGGCCGTTCTACTTTTTCTTTTCTCAGTGCTCTTAGCAGCAGGTCGTTTTTTAATGTGGTCATCATATTTCCGGGCTTTCCTATTTATTAAAATGTATTATGATTTGCTCCATCATTTTCTTTGGGTCGGGTTCGGGACTGGTAATGATTTCATTAGCTGTATATTCTAATAAAGTTGATGCGGTGGTGTTTCCAATAGCAAAACAAACGGAGGCCTCATGCAGTTGATTCTTTTTAAAAAAACTTTTTACGGCTCCCGGACTGAAGAAAAGCACACCATCAAAAGCATTATTCAGCTGTTTACTGTTTTCTTCTGATGTGTACACGTTCACTTCGGATAATTCTATACCTGCTTTCATCAGGATCGATGGTAATTCATCTCTCCTCGAATGACCACAGAAAAAACAAATAGCGCTGATGCCTTCTTCAATGATCATTGCTGCCAGTTCTGTTGCATTGCGTCCTTTGGTAACGAGCTTTGATCCGGGGAAAGCGTTTTGAACAGCCAGCCCGGTTTTCCCCGCCAGCGCAAAAATAGTTTTGTCCACCAGCTTTTCTTTTTGTTCATCAAGGAGGGTAGCTACAACATCCACTGCATTTGAACTTGTGAAAACAAAACACCGATGCATGCTTACCTTTTCAATCACATCATGCTTTGTTTCTGCTTCGTAACATGGAATGATGCTTTGAAATTCATGTTCGGTGATTTCCATTCCACTGTGATCAACAATTGCTTTTGTTGCTGGTTCAAGCAATTTTGTTGAAAGGATCTTAATGGTTTTCATTTCCGGGAAGGCCATTTTTTCTGATCATGTCAACAATGGCCGTTCCACCCTTATCCAATAATTCATTACCTGCCTGCACCCCCATGGTGCTCGCCAGATTAACAGGAAATTGTTTTTCTATTTCAAGTTTTTGTTTTCCATCCGGACTCACCACATTTCCTTTCAGGATCACCTGTTCGTTTTCTATGCGGGCAAGCGCAGAAATCGGCGTAGAACAACCGCCGTAAAGCGCCCTTAAAAAATCCCTTTCGATCTTTGTACAGATAGCGGAAGGCTCATGGTTTAATGGGTAACAGGCTTCAAATGCGCCTTCATCGCCTTCCCTGCAAACGATCATGATCGCGCCCTGGGCAGGCGCGGGTAACATCCAGTCAAGGTCAACTGATTGCGGTGGCCGAAGGTTGATCCTTTCTAATCCGGCAGCTGCGAATATGGCGCCATTCCAGTGATGTTCTTCCAGCTTTCGTAAACGTGTATTCACATTACCTCTCAGGTTTTCTACAATGTGGCCCGGGTACCGGTAGATCCATTGCGCGATCCGACGGACACTTCCCGTTGCAATGATGTATTGCTGTTGATTGTTCCTGTTTGTGGGCGCAAGTTTATTCCATTCTTTTCCATCATAACCCAAAGCTTCGAGATCTTTTTCACTTTTATAAACAAAAATATCTTTTGATGAAGCGCGCTCCAGCACAGCGGCCTGCTGTATTCCTTTCGCCAGTTGTGTAGGTACATCTTTCATGGAATGCACTGCAATGTCGATGCGGTTGTTCAGCAAAGCAGCATCAAGCGTTTTGGTGAATATTCCCAGTACACCAAGTTCATAAAGTGGTGTAACGATATCGATATCGCCCTCGCTTTTCATGTACACAAGTTCAGAAGCAATACCAGCATGCTTCAGCAGGTTTTGTACTGTAGTGGCCTGCCAGGCAGCAAGCTGGCTATCCCTGGTACCTATTCTCAGAACCCTTCCCATTAATTTTTTGAACTTATAAAATTGTTAAGTGCGTTGATATACTGGCAGCCTTTCTGGTTCTGCACCCGGATCTTTCCGGCTGTATCGTTAAGTACACGCTGGATATGTACATCTTTTGCTTTAGGACAGGTGGTGTTGTGTAAATATTGGGGATGATTGTACAGTGAATTGAGTTTCAGCTTCAGGTCTTTCAGCATGGGAACATGACGGCGCATATCACACCATTCACTAAATTCCGACATCAGTTCATGTATGATGGCTTTTGCTTTGGGCACTTCTGCCTGCCGCATTTTAAGCGTTTCATCTTTGAGCTTCGACAACTGGTCAACATTAACCACCTCTACATGCGGCAGCTCCTTTGCGCTGGATTCCACATTATAAGGTATGGAAAGATCGATGATCAGTTTTTCTCGTGAACCTTCAAGATGTTTTTTTAAGATCACCGGTTCTTTTGCATTCGTAGCCACCAGGATGATATCTGCCTTGTGGATCTCTTCTTCCAGGTCCTGCAAATTGGCCCACTTCAGTCCAAGTGCATCTGCCAGCTCCTGTGCCTTTTCCTCCGAACGGTTGATCAGCGTAATGTTATGCGTATGAAGATAATCTACCAGGTTTTTGCAGGTGTTGCGGCCGATCTTACCTACACCTAACAATAAAATATGTTTGGATGATGGTTGTTGTATCTGGCGCCTGATGTACTGAACTGCTGCAAAAGAAACGGAAACAGTTCCGCCGCTCAAAGCAGTATGATTTTTTATATGCTTCGAAGTTTGTAAAACAGAATTGATCATTCTTTCAGTAAACGCACCGGTAAAACCATGTTGTTTTGAATATTTCACCGCAGTTTTTAATTGCCCTACGATCTCATAATCACCAAGGATCTGAGAATCCAGTCCTGCTCCTACATGAAATAAATGCGCTACTGCATCCTGGCCATTTTTTATATAGGCTGCTTTTTCAAAACGCTCCCTGCTGCCGGCAGTTTCAGAACAAAGTAAATCCACCAGCTGGTGACTGCATCCGGCAAAGCCATAAATTTCTGTGCGATTGCAGGTGGAAAGAATAAAGATCTCATCAAGTCCCTGAACGGAAGCTTTCTGAAGGATGTGCAGGTATTGATCGTTGTTAATAGCAAACTGGCCGCGAACACAAGCATCGGTTTTTTTATAATTGACCCCTGCCACAAAAAAGTTCGATATGCTCTTGAAGTAGTTTGTTTCCATTTTGGCTTCGCGCACAAAAGTAAAATGCAACTAACCATCAGCCTAAAATCTCTGTCATTGAATCGTCATTTGAATAGCTGATTTTCATCAGGTTGTACCAGGAAGATCTTCAATTGAAGAAAATGTTGAACCAGTTGTACCTACTTTTGTTGTCTGATTATGAAAAGAGCAATTGTTTTGATGAACCTGGGTTCACCCGATTCTACTTCCGTAAAAGATGTAAAACATTACCTGGATGAATTTTTAATGGATGAAAGAGTGATCGACAAACCCTGGCTTGCCCGGGCCTTATTGGTGAAAGGCATCATTGTTCCTTTTCGAGCGCCAAAATCCGCTAAGGCTTATGCTTCTATCTGGACAGACAAAGGCTCTCCGCTGATCGTGATTTCCAAAAACCTGAGAGACGCTTTGAAAAAAGAGATCGAAGAACCGGTGGCCATTGCCATGCGTTATGGAAATCCATCTCCAAAGGCTGCATTCGATGAATTACTGGAAAAGCATCCCGACCTTGAGGAAGTGATTGCCATACCCATGTATCCGCATTATGCCATGAGCAGTTTTGAAACAGCCGTGGAATATGCAAAAGATCAACACAAGAAAGGAGGGTACTCTTTCAAACTTACAACCCTGAAACCTTTTTATGATGACCCAGCCTATATCCATGCCTTGTGCGAAAGCATCAGGCCTTACCTGGAACAGGATTGGGATCATATAGTATTTTCCTACCATGGTGTTCCGGAACGGCATATTTATAAAGGCGATGTAACAGGAAGTCATTGTTTGAAAGTGGCAGACTGTTGCAATAAACTTTCGCCGGCACATGAATTTTGCTACAGGCATCAGTGTCATATTACCACGCAGCTGGTAATCGAAAAACTGGGCATCACAAATAAACAATATACCATGTCTTTCCAGTCACGACTTGGAAAAGATCCATGGCTGGAACCCTTTACCATCAATCTATTGCACGCACTTCCAAAGGAGGGTGTGAAAAAATTACTGGTGGTTTGTCCGGCCTTTGTCAGCGACTGCCTGGAAACCCTTGAAGAAATGGCCGAAGAAGGCAAAGAGGTTTTTTTGCATGAAGGAGGAGAAAATTTTGAGCTGATTCCCTGCCTCAACGTACACCCACTCTGGGTAAATGCACTGGCTGGCTGGGTGAATGCATATAAAGACGGAGATAAGAAAATGGTATTTTCTTAAATTAGCTGAGTTGCTTTAAAAACCAGGACAATCTTCTAATAATAAAAGTATCCAGCTTCTTCATGTTATATATTAAGGCCCTCCATATTATTTTTATTGTTACCTGGTTTGCGGGTTTGTTTTATATCGTGCGGCTGTTCATTTATAATACCGAAGCGGCAGCTAAGGCAGAACCCGAAAGGTCTGTTTTGATGGCGCAATTTTCTATAATGATCAGCAGGCTTTGGAAAGGCATTGCCTGGCCTTCCGCTATATTAACCGCCATTTTTGGTCCATGGGTAATGCTGCAGTTTGGATGGGAGCGATCACTGAATCAGCCTTCAGGGCAATGGCTGCTGGTAAAATTATTTTTTGTAGCAGGATTGTATGTATATCATTTTGCACTTCACTCCATTTATAAACAGCAAAAGGCTGGTGTTTTTAAATATACTTCTAACCAGTTAAGGATCTGGAATGAGGTAGCTACCCTTTTTCTTGTGGCCATCACCATGCTGGCAACGGTTAAGCAGGCCATCAGCTGGGTTTGGGGCATTTCAGGATTGCTGGCATTGATGATCCTTCTGTTACTCGCTATCCGAATCTACAAAAACTACAGGCGCAGTTAATTCAAAAATGGGATTCCTCAATAAATGAGCAACAGCATATGTTTTTCTTTTTTCGCATTGCGTAACTATTCTTCCTGATTCTATAAATCAATTAAAAACTTATCAATGAATTTTGCGGCCACAAATAATGAAGATGATGAAGCGATATTTTGCAGTAATGGCCCTAATAGCAGGTTTACAGGTTTCAGCCCAGAAAGAAATAACGCCTGTAAATGAAGCAGACACTATACCTCACAGGTATTTATCAGAAGTTACCGTGGTGGGGCGAAACAGTAAATCAGACTACCACCAGTTACCTGAAGTGGTAGGTACCAGCATTTATGCAGGAAAGAAAAATGCATTGATCGTCCTGGAAAATGTGCAGGGTAATACATCCACCAATACCATGCGACAGGTACTGGCCAAGGTACCGGGAATTCACGTTTGGGAAAGTGATGCAAGTGGGGTACAGATCGGAATTGCAGCCAGAGGTTTGAATCCGAACAGGAGCTGGGAGTTCAATGTGCGTCAGAACGGATATGATATTGCTGCCGATCCTTTTGGTTATCCTGAGGCCTATTATAATCCTCAACTGCAGGCAGTTCAAAGGATCGAGATCGTTCGCGGACAAGGTGCGCTTCAGTACGGACCCCAGTTTGGAGGTTTGGTGAATTATATACTGAAAAATGGCAGCGAGATCAACAAAAAGTTTGAATTTGAAACACAACAGACCGTAGGCAGCAACGCCCTGTTCAATAGTTTTAATGCCATTGGCGGAAAATCCGGTAAAGTGCATTACTATTCTTTCTTTGATCATAGAAATGGTAATGGCTGGAGAGATAACAGTCGCTATTTTACCAATGCTGGTTTTGGAACCATGACCTATTATTTCAGCCAGAAGTTTTCGCTAACAACGGAAGTAATGCATTCACATACGCGCAGTCAGCAAGCAGGCGGATTAACCGATGCCTCTTTTGAGGAAGATGCATCAAAAAGTTCGAGGTCGCGTAACTGGTTCGACATCAGGTGGACCACACCGGCACTGATCGCCAATTATCATTTTTCTGAAAAGGCCAAATTGAATACTAAAATTTTTGCAACCATTGGTGACCGGAGTAGTGTAGGATTTATGCAGGCGATCAATGTACCTGATGCAATTAATCCAAATACACTGGAGTACAATAACCGTGTATTAAATGTGGATCAATACAGGAACTATGGTTTGGAAAGCAGGTACCTGGGAGATTACAGGTTAGGTAAGATGAACAATACTTTCTCCGGAGGCATCCGTTTGTACACCGGGACCACTACAAGGAAAGCAGATGGAAAGGGAACAACAGGAACAGGATATGACATGACGGTGATGGGAGCATATCCAAGAAATATCAGCTTTGAATCAAACAACGCTGCGGTTTTTGTTGAAAATATTTTTAGAATAACTGATAAGATCCTTGTAGTGCCAGGTATTCGTTATGAGTGGCTTAAAGGAGCTGCTTCGGGTCAGAATGGATTCAATAATAATGGGGAAGCGATCATTCTTCAAAACATTAAGAGAAGCCGTGGATTTTTGCTTGCAGGAATCGGTGCGGAATATCATGTAACACCTTCCACAGAATTTTATGCAAATTATACACAGGCTTATCGCCCCATACAGTTCGCCAACCTGCAGGCACCACCAACCACTGATGTTGTTGACCCTGAACTTAAAGATGCCAAAGGATATAATTTAGATCTGGGTTACCGCGGAAAGTTTTTGAATTTTCTTCAGTTTGATGTAAGTGGTTTTTACCTGCAGTACAATAATCGTGTGGGTACCATTACACCAACAGGTGCAAACTACAGGCTGGTCACAAATGTTGGGGCCAGCACCAGTAAAGGTTTTGAAGGTTACGTTGAATTTAATCCAGTGCGGGCGTTTGCTGCATCTACTGTTGCAGATCTTATTTTATTCGGTTCTTATAGCTATGTGGATGCACGTTATAGCGGCGATCATAAAATTGCGAATACACAGGGAAAGAAAGTAGAGAATGCACCACAGGATATTTTCAGGGGTGGCGTTACCGCAGGATACAAAAACTTTCTACTTACAGGCCAGGTGAGTTATGTGGGCGAAACTTTTAGTGATGCGAACAATACCGTTTTGCCAACCGCCAATGCGCAGAATGGTTTGATTCCTTCCTATGTTGTTACAGATCTTACGGCAACCTTCAGGTTTTCAAAAGACCTGAATATAAAGGCAGGCATCAATAATGTGCTGGACGAAAGCTATTTTACCCGTCGTGCCGGCGGTTATCCGGGACCTGGTATTCTACCCGCGGATGGAAGAACATTTTTTGTATCTGTAGGAGCGAAGTTTTGATTTTTATTTTATAGTTGCCCCTTCGCGGCAAATAGGGAGCAAATAATTGGCAAATAACCTCAGTGCTCCTCCGTGGCTCTGTGCTCTCCGTGGTTCAAGATTGCTTCGTCGTCTTTTGCGCCTCTGCGCCTTCGCGGCAAATAAGTGGCAATTAGCGGCAAATAACCTCAGTGTTCCTCCGTGGCTCTGTGCCTCCGTGGTTCAAGATTGCTTCGTCGTCTTTTGCGCCTCTGCGCCTTCGCGGCAAATAAGTGGCAAATAAATTGGCAAATAACCTCAGTGCTCCTCCGTGGCTCTGTGCCTCCGTGGTTCAAGATTGCTTCGTCGTCTTTTGCGCCTCTGCGCCTTCGCGGCAAATAGGGAGCAAATAAATTGGCAAATAACCTCAGTGTTCCTCCGTGGCTCTGTGCCTCCGTGGTTCAATGACATTGCCCCGAATTGACCTCATTAAAAAGCCTCCCCGATCAACATATAAATCCCTGTACCTTCTTTGGTAAATGCCAAGTCAAATCTTCCATAAATATCTTTTTTTGGGAAGAGCAGGAACCTCAAACCAGCACCACCTGAAAACACAAACTGGTCCGCCGATAAATTGCTGAAGCTATTAAAAACACTCCCGGCGCCACCAAATACGGTGGCGCCAATTCTTTTGGTAAAACCCAGTGGAAGCGGAAGCATCCGGTATTCAACCTGTCCGGCAACCTGGTTTTTATCACGGTACCTTCCCTGGTAGTATCCGCGCATGATATTGTCGCCGCCCATGAGAGAAAGCATATTAAAAGGAATATTTCCATTGCCAAATTGCACCAGCACCTGTGTAGCCAGAACATCTCTTTTATTAACAGGTATATAGATCCGGTTATCCAACAGAATATTTGAAAAAGAGTAGTCACTTCCCCAGGCATCATCATAGCGCAAAAATGCCAGCTCTGAAAAAATGCCTTTTCTTACATTCAATGGATTGTGCCGTTGATCATAAATCACCCCGATTCCAAAACCAAGGTTCGCACTACCTCCGCTGCCTTCAGGTAATACAATGCCTGCACTGCCGTGTTTTGTAAATTTCACGGAACCGAGATTCTGAAAATCTGCTTCCAGTCCCACAAACAAATTGGATTTTACTTTCCTGAGTATTCTTTCTTTTACACTGAACAGGTTGGCAGATACGGTGGCCAGAGGTTCTGGCTTTGTATCATTTCCAATTCCAAAATATTTAAGTGGAAAATTCTGAAACCTGATCCTTCCCAGTGCAGCCCACTTGGTCTGGTGAGTATAAAGTGCATGATCGAAAACAGTTCCATACTGTTTTTCAAAAGTATAAAATGTAAACCCGCTGACCTCACTTAACCTGTTGTTGGTATCACGATTGGCATAAAATACAAACAGGCTGCTAAGGCCAATTTCCCAACTGGTTTCCTTTGAATATGCCAGTGTGGGATAAGCAAGAAACTGTGGTTTGCTGATATCACTGGTATCGTTAATGAGCGAATGAATATATCGCCGGACAAATCCTGGTTTTTTTTCCTGCGCATTTGTTTCAATATTTTTAGTCAGGCAAAAACAAAGTATAATAGAGTAATAAAAAAAAGATGGTCTCCACAGGGATAACCAGGGCAGTGAGGGATTCAAGGTGATGATTTTGTGGTCGCAAAACTAACCATCATTTGCACAACAAATAAATTTATCCTAACGGGAACCCATTTTTGATTTATGGTATATGTTTTTTAGCTTTAGAACATACTAAAACTATTGTCATGCCTTCAAATTTTTCCAGGCTATTCTGGCCTGCCGCACTGCTTATTTTCATTTTCACATCCTGTGGTACAGAACCTGAAGTGGATGTAGATGCAAAAGATATTTCAAAGCAAAGAGCTATGGAACATGCAGAAATGGTGAAGCGCGGGGAATACCTGGTCACAGCAGGTGGTTGTAATGATTGTCACTCACCCAAATATTTTGATGCGCAGGGCATGCATATGGATTCAACAAAATTGTTATCAGGGTCGCCCGCAGGAATGACATTGCCTCCCTTTAATTCCAGTGCACTCACTCCGGGAAATTGGGTGCAGATGTCACCCGATGTTACGGCATTCGTTGGTCCGTGGGGAATTTCATTTGCTGCCAACCTGACTCCTGATTCAGCAACGGGGATTGGTGCGTGGTCGGAAGCGAATTTTGTGAGTGCACTTCGTACCGGCAAACACCTGGGAATGGCTTCAGGCCGCCCGATCCTTCCACCCATGCCATGGTTTAATTTTGCAAAACTTACCGATGAAGATCTGTCTTCCGTCTATGCCTATCTTAAATCCATTCCTTCCATTTCAAACAAGGTAAAGGAACCAGTTATTCCGGATGAAGCATTTAAAATGGCATCCTTGAAATAGCGACTCTGGCCGCTTTTTCATTTGAATCTGCTTTGGTTTGCCTTCAATGATACGGTGCTATTTCCTACCTTTGCAGCCATTTTTAAACAAGTAGGAAAGCCCTATGGCCAGCAGATATAAAGAATACAAGCACCTGAACCTGCCCCTGATCGAAAAGGAGATCCTTGAAAAATGGAAGGCTGAAGATGCTTTTGAAAAAAGTGTTTCCATTCGCTCAAATGCAAAGCCTTTTGTTTTTTTTGAAGGTCCACCCAGTGCCAATGGTATGCCCGGCATTCATCATGTCATTTCCCGTACACTGAAAGATCTTGTTTGCCGGTATAAAACCATGCAGGGTTTTAAAGTGGAAAGAAAAGGAGGGTGGGATACCCATGGATTGCCCATTGAACTTGGTGTAGAAAAAGAACTGGGCATTACCAAAGAAGATATCGGAACCAAAATTTCCGTAGAAGCTTACAATCAGAAATGCCGCGAAGCCGTTTTGCGCTATAAGGATAAGTGGGATGAACTCACCAATAAGATGGGTTACTGGGTTGATCTTGAAAAACCTTATGTAACCTTTACAAATGAATACATTGAATCGCTCTGGTGGTGCCTGAAACAGTTATACAATAAGGGTTTGCTGTATAAAAGTGTTTCCATTCAGCCTTACTCTCCCGGAGCCGGTACTGGTTTAAGTTCACATGAACTCAACCAGCCGGGCACCTATAAAATTGTAAAGGATACCAGCGCCACGGTGCTTTTTAAAGCAGTTAAAAATGAAAAATCTTCCTTTCTAACCCAAGCTGCTAGTGGAAATGATGTATTTTTCATGGCCTGGACCACCACCCCCTGGACCCTTCCTTCGAACCTGGGCCTTACGGTTGGAGCCAACATAGATTATGCGCTGGTTGCCAGCTTCAATCCTTATACTTTCGAAAAGCAGTATGTAGTGCTGGCCAAAGCACTTTTATCCAAATACTTTAAACCGGAAGGTGAAAATGCAGGGTTGGCGCATTTTAAAGAGGGTGATAAGATCATTCCTTATACCATTGAAAAAGAATTTAAGGGAAGAGAGATCGAAAATGTCCGCTACGAGCAGTTGCTTCCTTATGAGGCCAGCTCTTTAAATGTGATTACAGAAATTACACCAGATGCTGACCCCTTCAGGATCTTATTGGGTGATTTTGTAACTACTGAAGATGGAACCGGTATCGTTCACACCGCACCGGCATTTGGTGCCGATGACTTCCGCGTAGGCAAAAAATATAATATTGGAATCCTGACACTTGTTGACAGGGAAGGAAAGTTCGTTGATGGCCTGGGTGAATTCAGTGGACGGTATATTAAAGATTATAAAGGACAGGAAGGTTATGTTGATGTAAACATCGATATCTCTGTAAAACTTAAAAAAGAAGGCCGTGCTTTCAAGGTTGAAAAATACGAACACAGCTACCCTCATTGCTGGAGAACCGATAAACCAGTGATCTATTACCCGCTGGATGCATGGTTCATTAAAACCACGGCAGTGCGCGAAAGAATGGTGGAACTGAATAAAACCATCAACTGGAAGCCCGAATCTACAGGTACCGGGCGTTTTGGCAATTGGCTGGAAAACATGGTGGACTGGAACCTGAGCCGAAGTCGTTTCTGGGGTACGCCATTACCGATTTGGCGTACGGAAGATGGAAGCGAAGCAATTTGCATTGGTTCAATAGCAGAACTAAATAAGGAGATCAAAAAAGCCGGTGAGGTTTTGGGTGGAGATGTAAATAAACATTACCTCCATGATGGTATCCTGGATCTGCACAAACCTTATGTGGATGAAGTTATACTGGTTAGTGCCAGTGGAAAACCCATGTACCGCGAACCCGACCTGATTGATGTATGGTTCGACAGCGGCGCCATGCCTTATGCCCAATGGCATTTCCCTTTTGAGAATGAAGAAAAATTTAAAGAAAATTTCCCTGCCGATTTTATCGCCGAAGGTGTTGATCAAACCCGGGGCTGGTTTTATACCCTGCATGCCCTCGGCGTAATGCTATACGACAGTGTTGCTTATAAAACCGTGGTTTCCAATGGGCTGGTGCTGGATAAGAGCGGCAATAAAATGAGCAAACGGCTTGGAAACGTGGTAGATCCTTTTCAAACCATCGAACAGTTTGGAGCGGATGCCACCCGCTGGTACCTCATTACCAATGCTTCGCCATGGGATAACCTGAAGTTTGACCTGGAAGGCATCCGGGAAGTGCAGCGGAAGTTTTTTGGTACATTATATAATACCTACCAGTTTTTTGCCCTGTATGCCAACGTGGATGGTTTCAGCTTTAAAGAAGCCTATATTCCAGTAAAGGAAAGGCCGGAAATTGACCGATGGATTCTTTCATCGCTGCAAACACTTACAGGAAAAGTAAAGCTTGCCCTGGATGATTTTGAACCCACTCAGGCAGGACGACTGATAGAAGATTTTGTGGATGAACACCTGAGTAACTGGTATGTCAGGCTTTGTCGAAGGAGGTTCTGGAAAGGCGAATACGAACATGATAAGATCGCTGCCTACCAGACACTGTTTGAATGCCTGGAAACCATTTTAAGATTAATGGCGCCTATATCTCCTTTTTTCAGTGATGCAATTTTCCGCAACCTGAATGAGGTGAGTGGAAAATTTGAAGCTGAAAGCGTTCACCATATTGATTTTCCTGTAGCAGTACAGGAGGTGATCGATGAGGAATTGGAGGAAAGAATGGCCCTGGCTCAGACTGCATGTTCACTTGTATTATCACTTAGAAAAAAGGCCAATATCAGAGTGCGCCAACCTTTGCAGAGAATCCTGATTCCTGTACTCTACCCAGCAATGGAAAAGCAACTGAGGCTGATTGAAGATCTTATTAAAGCGGAGGTGAATGTAAAAGAAGTGGAATACCTTTTTGAAACTGAAGGCTTTATTAAAAAGAAGATCAGGCCTAATTTCCAGGCACTTGGGAAAAAGCTCGGACCAAAAATGAAAGCGGTAACCACTACACTTTCAAATTTATCTCAACATGAAATTTCTTTATTTGAAAAAGATGGCAGATATTCAATCCCTGTAGGTAAAGACGAGGCTGTTGAACTGGAAATTAATGAGGTAGAGATCACAAGTGAAGATATTCCGGGTTGGACAGTGGCCAGTAAAGGTTCACTTACGGTAGCGCTTGATATAAATATTTCCCCTGACCTGGTTCAGGAGGGTGATGCCCGGGAATTTGTAAACCGCATTCAAAAAATAAGGAAAGACAGTGGTTTTGAGCTCACGGATAGGATAGAAGTCATGGTTGCTGCGCAGAATAGTATCAGTCAGTCTTTAGCTCGTTTTAATGATTATATTTGCGCGGAAATTCTGGCAGATAAGTTGGAGTTAACATCAAAAATTGAAGATGGCACTGAGATAGAGGTTAATGATAACCCGTTGAAGGTCATTGTAATAAAAAAGCAGTAAGAATTTTATGGCTACAAAGAAGCAACCAACAAAGTCCGCAGGTTCAAAAGGCGGAAAAGCTGTTAAAGTAGCACCCAAAGCACCTGCTAAAAAGGTAGCGCCCAAAAAAGCGCCCGTAAAAGCTGTTGCAAAGGTTGCTGCTAAGCCCGCCGTAAAAATGGCGACTAAGCCCGTTCCCAAAAAAGCGGCTCCACCAGCTAAAAAAGCCCCGGCGCCTAAGGTTGCTACAAAGAAGCAACCAACAAAGTCCGCAGGTTCAAAAGGCGGAAAAGCTGTTAAAGTAGCACCCAAAGCACCTGCTAAAAAGGTAGCGCCCAAAAAAGCGCCCGTAAAAGCTGTTGCAAAGGTTGCTGCTAAGCCCGCCGTAAAAATGGCGACTAAGCCCGTTCCCAAAAAAGCGGCTCCACCAGCTAAAAAAGCCCCGGCGCCTAAGGTTGCTACAAAGAAGCAACCAACAAAGTCCGCAGGTTCAAAAGGCGGAAAAGCTGTTAAAGTAGCACCCAAAGCACCTGCTAAAAAGGTAGCGCCCAAAAAAGCGCCCGTAAAAGCTGTTGCAAAGGTTGCTGCTAAGCCCGCCGTAAAAATGGCGACTAAGCCCGTTCCCAAAAAAGCGGCTCCACCAGCTAAAAAAGCCCCGGCGCCTAAGGTTGCTGCCAAAAAATCTGATCCGGCAAAAGCTGCCAAACCGCAAACCAAAACTGCGGTAACCAAAACAGCTTCAAAAATTCCTGCACCCGCTAAAAAGGTGGAAGCGCCTGCTAAAAAACAGGAAGCCCCTAAAAAGCCGGTCGCTCCAGTTAAAGCGGCAGCTTCAAAACAAGCGGTGAAGCCAGCTGTTCCACAGAAAAAAATACCGGTTCCTGTTGCCCCCCAGCCTGTAGCTAAACCCACACCACCCCCACCAATGGTGAAACCAGTCGCAAAAAAAGAGCCTTCCAAACCCACCAAAGTAGTTATTCCTAAAACCTCCACTACCAAAGCAGTAAAATACGAACCGGATTTTATGAAATCGGTACTGGATTCACAACAAAAAGCACCAACCGGCCCTACTATGCGATATTCAGATTCAGAATTAGTTGAGTTTAGAGAGTTGATCAATAAAAAGCTGGATACAGCTAAAAAAGAATTGTCTTACCTGCAGGGACTCATTACGCGAAAAGACGAAGGCGGCGATATGGAAGACGGCCGTTACATGACCATGGAAGATGGAAGCATGAG
Source organism: Chitinophagales bacterium 33-2 (assembly GCA_002050435.1). Classification (GTDB taxonomy): domain Bacteria; phylum Bacteroidota; class Bacteroidia; order Chitinophagales; family Chitinophagaceae; genus Flavisolibacter. The sequence continues at coordinate 22,200 of MWYV01000041.1, forward strand.
TATGGAACGCGAGCAACTGAGCCAGATGGCCAGTCGCCAGATCCAGTTCATCGACCACCTGGAAAAGGCCGTGATGCGTATTGAAAATAAAACCTACGGCGTATGCAGGGTAACCGGTAAACTGATCGACAAAGCCCGCCTGCGTGCTGTGCCCCATGCCACATTGAGCATCGAGGCCAAGCAAATGATGAACAAATAACTTCACAAAACGCTCAGGGGAAAATGTAAATTTTTCCATGGCAGCATTATGTCCTGCACTCAGTTTCTTAAATGAAGTTGATGCGCTTTTATTCTATGGTTGTAAAGACCGGAACCTACATTCATTTTTATTCTTTTCTTTGCTGATCTATGAGAATAGAATTCACTTATAATAAAAACCAGGTGCTCCAGGCCCTTCGTTATCATTTTCTGAGCAGGAAGGAGATCAGGCTGATGATCATACTGGTAAATGTTTTTGCACTGGCTTCAGCCATACTTTTTTATTTTAAACAAATCCTGCCGCTTGCTTTTCTTGTAGGTTCACTGCTCTGGTTCATCTTAATGATCTCTTTCTGGTATTTTTTACCAGGTATTGTGTACCGCCGTGCGAGTACGTTTAAGGACCATTTTATTATGAATTTTGAAGAAGATTCTTTTTCTGTAGGAAATGAAAGAGGATCCAGACCATGGTCATGGGAATCAGTAAAACACTTCATGGAAACCCCGAATTTCTTTCACCTCTACTTCGGCAGCACTTCGTTTTTTCTGGTACCCAAAAACAGCTTTGCAAGTTCCGATGAAGTATTTGAAATGAGAAGCTTATTAAAAAAGAAAATAAAAAAACAGCGATGAGAGCAGGTGGATTATAATACTTTTTCCATTACATAGTGCGGAATGGTGATTTCTTCAAATTCTTTCCCGATTTTTTTATACCCCAGCTTTTCATAAAAACCTATTGCATTTTTCCGTGCATGCATGGTGATCCTTTTGTAGCCAGTGTCGCGGGCAAGGTTTTCAGCAAACTGCATCAGGGCCCTTCCAATACCTTTTCCCTGCAGGTCGTTCATCACGGCCATCTGTCGCAACCTTACTGTTCCCGGTTCTTCTTCCACCAGCATGCAGCAACCCAGCATCTGGTCATCTTCATAAGCTGCCATTAAAATATTGCTCTTTTCATTGTCCAGTTCCTGTTGTGTAAAATCCATTCCGAGGGGCTTCCTGAGAATGGCTTCCCGGAGCTGAATCATCTGCTGGTATTCCTTTGATCCGTGATCAATAATTTTTAATGCCATAAGCCAGGAAAAATTGATTCTGGTAGCGAAACCAGCAAGTTGCAGTATTTGAAGATAATAACCTGCAAAAGCAGAAAGTTTTTTGGAAATCAGCTAAAGCAGCATCAATATTTTAGTTATACTAAAAACTTATATTTTTGCACCACTATAACCAAACTTTTACAAAATGTCAGACATTGCAGCAAGAGTCAAAAAGATCATTGTAGACAAATTAGGTGTTGATGAAGCAGAAGTTACCAATGAGGCTTCCTTTACAAATGATCTGGGTGCCGATTCTCTGGACACCGTAGAGCTCATTATGGAGTTTGAGAAAGAATTCAATATTTCTATTCCAGACGAGCAGGCTGAAACAATCACTACGGTTGGCCAGGCTGTATCCTACTTAGAAGAGCACGCAAAGTAACCAGGAGCACTTGCTCAGGAATCATATTAAATCCGCCTTCAGGCTGTTTATTCAGTGAAGGCGGTTTTATCTTATTAAATTTCTATCGTGGGTCAAATAGAGTTAAAACGCGTTGTAGTTACGGGGATGGGCGCCATTACGCCCCTTGGAAATTCAATTACAGAGTACTGGAATAATCTGCGTAACGGGTTAAGTGGTTGCGATTTCATTACCAATTTTGATGCCTCCAAATTCAAAACCCGGTTTGCATGTGAGATTAAAAATTTTGACCCCACCAATTTTCTTGACCGGAAAGAAGCCCGCAAACTCGACCGTTTTACCCAAACTGCAGTTGTTGCTTCCGACCAGGCCGTACAGGACGCGGGCATTGACAGGACCAATGTTGATGTGGACCGCGTGGGAGTTGTGTTCGCCAGCGGGATTGGCGGACTGATCACCTTCCAGGAAGAAGTGATCAATTTTGCAAAAGGCGATGGTACACCGAGGTACAATCCTTTTTTCATTCCCAAAATGATTCTTGATATTGCCGCCGGGCATATTTCAATGCGCCATGGCTTTCGCGGTCCCAACTTCGCCGTGGTAAGTGCCTGCGCCTCATCTACCAATGCGATGATGGAAGCGTTTAACCTCCTGCGGATGGGAAAGGCTGATATCATCATTACCGGTGGTGCCGAAAGCGTGGTGAGTGAAGCCGGGGTGGGTGGGTTCAATGCCATGAAGGCGCTGAGTGAACGAAACGAAGCGCCTAAAACCGCTTCACGCCCTTATGATAAAGACAGAGATGGATTTGTTATGGGCGAAGCCGCAGGTGTGCTGGTTTTTGAAGAACTGGAACATGCCATAAAACGTGGCGCCAAGATCTATTGCGAAATTGCCGGCTGTGGCGCTACTGCAGATGCCCACCATCTTACTGCGCCCCATCCTGAAGGACTGGGAGCAAAAAATGTGATGATGCGCGCGCTGGAAGATGCGGAAATGCAACCTTCAGACATCCATTACATCAATACGCATGGAACTTCTACTCCGCTGGGCGATATTGCTGAAATAAAAGCCATCATGGATGTTTTTGGAGAAAATGCTTTTGAGTTGAACATCAGTTCCACCAAATCCATGACAGGTCACTGCCTCGGCGCAGCAGGTGTTATAGAGGCCATTGCCTGTATCATGGCAGTTCAGAATGATATTGTTCCTCCTACTATCAATCATTTTGAAAACGATCCCGAATTTGATTCCCGCCTGAATTTTACTTTCTGGGAAGCACAAAAACGAACCGTGAATGCAGCCCTTAGTAATACATTTGGTTTTGGCGGACATAATGCCTGTACGATATTTAAGAAGTATGGAGAGGAGAGAGAGCGTTGAACGTAGTTGAATGGTAATTGAAAAGTTGTTGAACGGTAGTTGAGCAGTAGTTTGTTGCCCCCTTCAACCACCATTCCACCTTCATTCAACAATTTCCCGCCCAATTCCTTTATCCCTCATAAAATTTTAACTAGTTTGCTCCCGTGGATTTCTGGAAAGTATTCTATAAAAAACATGCAGATCCTTCATTTAAAAAACAATTGAAGGGTGTTTTGGGCTATAGTCCGGGGAATGTATCGCTTTACATAACCGCACTAACACATCGCTCCATAAAAGAAACAACGGATGAAAACAATGAACGCCTGGAATACCTTGGAGATGCCATTCTGAGCGCAATGGTTGCCGATTATCTGTTTAAACGTTATCCATACAAAGAAGAAGGTTTTCTTACAGAAATGCGCAGCAAAATGGTGAACCGCCAGCAGCTGAATGACATTGCATTAAAAATGGGACTGAAAAAAGTTACGGTGTACAACAAGTCCGATTCTTCTCTTAAATCCAGCCAGATTTTCGGAAATACCCTGGAAGCACTTGTGGGTGCGATTTACCTCGACAGAGGTTATAAAAAAACCACCAAATGGGTTACAGACAGGATCATTATTCCGCACATGTTCATGGAAGATCTCGAAATTCTTGAGATCAATCATAAGAACAAATTATATGGCTGGGCCAATAAAAATGGAAAAGTGCTGGAGTTTGAAACCCTGGATGAGAAAATTGAGAACGGCCGTAGATTGTTTACGATTGGTGCTGTGGTAAACGGTAAGGTGATCGCGGAGGGTAAAGCATTCAACAAAAAAGATGCTTCACAGATTGCTTCACAGATCGCTGTAGAAAAACTTGGAATTGTAAATTCAGATTCTGTAGCCAATGAACATTAAGAATGTAAAAATTATTTTTCTTTTTGTTCCTGGCAAAGTTCAATCAAAACCCCGTTGGCTGATTTAGGATGAATAAAGCAAACCAGTTTATTGTCTGCCCCCTGTTTTGGTGCTTCATTCAGCAAATGAAAACCCTTTTGTTTTAATCGCTCCATTTCAGCCAAAATATCTGCTACCTCGAAAGCAATATGGTGCATGCCTTCACCTTTTTTATCAATGTATCTGCTGATCACGCCCTCTTCTTTTGTGGACTCCAATAATTCGATCTTGGTTTCCCCTGAACGAAGAAATGCTGTTTTTACATTTTCTGATGCAACCAATTCCGTTTTGTAACAGTTTGTTCCCAGCAATGTTTCATAAACAGGCACCGCCTGTTTTAAAGATCTTACCGCTATTCCGATATGTTCTACTTTCAGCATCGTTAAATGTTTTGCAATTGAAGTAAAATTACTGGCTAAACCTTAGACCACTTCGGGTCTTCTGTTTTTAAGCGGTAAATTTGTAAACTTAAGATGCTGCATTTCCCAATTTATCTCGACCATAATGCTACTACTCCCTGCGATGCAAGAGTGGTGGAGGCTATGTTGCCTTATTTTACCACCTATTTTGGAAATGCAGCCAGTCACAATCATTCTTTTGGATGGCAGGCAGAAGAGGCCGTGGAGATCGCAAGAGAGCAGGTGGCGGCGCTAATAGGTGCTGAATCCAAAGAGATCATCTTTACTTCTGGTGCAACAGAGGCGGCCAATCTGGCCATCAGAGGCGTTTTTGAAAACTATGGTGCAAAGGGTAACCACATCATCACCACCACCATTGAACATAAAGCCGTACTGGACACCTGCAGGCAATTGGAAAAGCAGGGTGCCGACATTACCTATCTTCCTGTTGATCACGAAGGAAATGTAAACCTAAAGGCACTTGAAGCTGCTATTAAACCTGCTACCATCCTCGTCTGCATCATGTTTGCCAATAATGAAACCGGCAATATTTTGCCAATAACAGAAATGGCAACTATTGCGAAAAAACATGGTGTTTTGTTTTTCACAGATGCTACCCAGGCCTGCGGAAAAATTCCGGTGGATGTTGAAAAGGATCATATTGATCTTCTGGCCATGAATGCGCATAAAATGTACGGACCGAAAGGTGTGGGCGCTATATATGTTCGAAGAAAAAACCCACGCGTGAAACTGTTACCACAGATCACAGGTGGAGGACATGAAAATGGTTTGCGCAGCGGAACACTGAATGTGCCTGGCATTGTTGGTTTTGGAAAAGCTGCGGAAATTGCAATGAACGACATGAAATCCAATGCCCTCCATACGGCCCGCCTCAGGGATAAACTTGAACAGGCGCTCTTGCAATTGCCCTCAGTTTCAGTCAATGGAAGCACTGTTAACCGACTGCCTCAGGTTACCAATCTTTCATTTCATCCGGTTGAAAGTGAAGGGCTGCTCATGGGTGTTAACAAAGAGATCGCGCTCTCATCAGGTTCTGCATGTACATCGGCATCTGTGGAGCCGTCCTATGTATTAAAGGCAATGGGACTGAGCGATGAAATGGCACATTGTTCGCTTAGGTTTAGCCTGGGAAAGAACACAACCGAAGAAGAAATTGATTTTACAATAAAAAGAGTAGGTGAGGCAGTTGAAAAGTTCAGGGAAATGAGTCGTCTTTGACCCTGATGAAATAAATTTTATTTTTAAAGTAGTAAAACTGATAATAATGGTATCAACAGATAATGCAATTAAAGTAACAGATAAAGCGAGGGAAAGGGTAAAGCAATTGATGCAGGAAGCAGGGTATGGTAATGATCCTTCCTATTTTTTACGTGTGAGTGTTGTAGGCGGCGGCTGTTCCGGCTTAAGCTATAAGATCGATTTTGATAATACCGAAAAATCAACAGACCAGGTTTTTGAAGACAATGGTATCAGGGTAGTGACGGATCTGAAAAGTTTTCTTTACCTCGTGAATACCGTGCTTGATTTTTCTGATGGATTAAATGGGAAAGGATTTTTCTTTAATAATCCCAATGCGAGTCGTACTTGTGGATGCGGCGAAAGTTTTGCCGTTTGATCTTCCAAAAATTTGTCCCCGGCCTCCCGGGGATTTTCAATAATGATTTTATCAGCATTGCAACAACCAAATACTTATTTTGCAGCCCATGTGGCCTATTTGTAAAAAGGAACTGAAACAATTTTTCAACAGCCTGACCGGATATATTGCCATCATTGTTTTTTTACTGGTGAATGGACTGGTTTTATTTGTGTTCAGAAATAATATTCTTGAAAGTGGTTATGCTACCCTGGATGAATATTTTGCTTTTGCTCCCTGGGTATTGCTTTTTCTTGCCGCGGCGATTACCATGCGAAGTTTTTCAGATGAATTCCGCAGCGGAACATTTGAGATTCTTCAAACAAGACCACTTAGTAAATGGCAGGTGGTCAATGGTAAATTTTTTGGAAGCCTGATCGTTGCGGTAATTGCCATACTTCCTACACTTGTTTATTACTTTTCCATCAACCACCTGGCCTCTACAAGCGGAATTGATGCGGGGAAAGCAACAGGTTCCTACCTGGGACTATTCCTGCTTACCGCAGTTTTTACATCCATCGGCATCTGCATCAGCAGCTTTACAACAAATGCTGTAGTGGCATTTATTCTTAGTCTGATTGCCTGTGTTTTATTATATTTTGGATTTTCAGCTATCAGCGAACTTCCTGTTTTTAGTAATGGTGCTGACTATTACATAGAAATGCTCGGCATTGATTTCCATTACCGCAGCATCAGCCGCGGTGTACTGGATACTAGAGATGTTATTTACTTCCTCAGTCTCATCTGCTTCTTTCTTTTACTCACCCGTCAAAATTTGAGGAAGCGATGATGAAGCACAATAAATATAACTGGTTGCTCCTTGTACTGGCACTGGTTGCGATTAATTTCCTGGCTTCCGTGTTTCATTTCAGGTTCGACCTGACAGAAGAAAAACGCTATTCTTTATCTGAGCCTACTAAAACGCTGTTGCGCAATCTGGAAGAACCTATACATATTGAAGTTTTTTTAAAAGGTGAATTTCCTGCAGGATTCAGGAAACTTGCAGTGGGTGTTGAAGAATTTTTGCAGGAAATGAAACTGTATGGGGGAAACAGGATCCAGTACAGTTTTACAGATCCACTGGCAGGTTTGGCCGATTCCACAGCTCAATATGTGATCGATTCCATTGGCTATTTTTATGAGATACCTGCATTCACGCTCCAGGCGCCCGGTAAGGTGGGTGATGCCCAAACACAGAAACTGGTTTTACCAGGTGCAGTGGTGCGTTACCGCGATACTGCTGTTGGAATTAATTTATTGAAAGGAGAACAGGGACTGGGCACAGAACCCGAACAACTCGCAGCCCTTTACAACAACATCGAAGCTTCCATGGAATATAAATTTGCCAATGCCATTCAAAAGGCAACCATGGAAAACAAGCCTTCAGTAGGTTATGTTTTAGGCAATGGACAGGGCTGGGGATATAATGTTGATGATATGGTGCGTACCCTGATCAGTCAGTACGACTTCGATACGATCAACATCAAGCAGGTCCCTTTTATTCCCCCTTTTGATGCCATTGTAGTGGCAAAACCTACGCTGCCTTTTACCGACCAGGATAAAATTAAACTGGACCAGTACGTGATGCATGGAGGTAAGATCCTTTGGATGATCGATAACATGTACGCGGAGTTTGACAGCTTGTATAAATCGCAGGGCTTTGTGGCTTTTGACCGGGGATTGAACCTGGAAGACATTCTTTTTAATTATGGCGTTCGTTTAAACCAGAATCTGCTGCAGGACATGCAGTCAGATAAATTACCGCAGGTAAGTACGGGAGGTTCGGAGCAAATGCGTTTGGTTGACTGGCCGTTTTTTCCCATACTCAATGGTACGCAACATCCCATAAGTAAAAACCTGGATGGTGTGCGTGCTATGTTTCCGAATTCTATAGATACTGTGGAAGCTGGCGGCATCAATAAAACCGTTTTATTGCAATCATCCACCAATGCGCGTTTGCTTGAAGCACCGGCCAAAATCGATTTTGAATTTTTACAGATCGCTCCGGATATCCGGGCATTCCAGTTACAGAATGTTCCAGTGGCTGTTTTGCTTGAAGGAAATTTCAGGTCATTGTACACGGGCAGAATTCCAGCAGCACTCAGGGATTCCATGGCAGGTTATAATTACCAGTTCATCAATCAGAATACATCGCCAAATAAAATGATCGTGGTAGCCGATGGGGATGTTGCCATGAACCAGTTCAGTCCGAATACCGGTCCCCTGCAAATGGGAACCAATGTTTTCACAAGATATACTTATGCCAATAAGGATTTTTTCCTGAATGCTATGGATTTCCTGGTCAATCCCAGCGATATTCTGCAGTCGCGTTCAAAAGAATTCCGTTTGCGTTTACTCGATCCAAAAAGAACTGAAAAAGAAAAAGTAAAATGGCAACTCATCAACATTGCACTACCTATTCTTTTAGTCATCCTGTTCGGGTTCCTTTACCAGCATTTGCGTAAAAAACGTTTTGCCTCCTGAAGAAGAAGAAGCTCCTTACTTTTGCTTATTATTTAAAATGACACCTGACCAGATCGCCTATACCGTTTTCGGAGTTGTTTTGCTGCTTGCTGTAATCATCGACCTTGGATTACTCAGCAAGAGCTCCGCAAACATGAGCATTAAAAAGGCGCTTTACCAAACCATGTTCTGGGTGTCGCTTGCCATAGGCTTTTTTATTTTTTTATGGTTTTTTGAAGGAAGTCGCACTGCTGTGGAATACATTAGTGCTTACCTCATGGAGTGGAGCCTGAGCATTGATAACATCTTCGTTTTCATCCTCATTTTCAGCTTTTTCAATATCAGGCCCGATCATGTGCCACGGGCATTGCTGATCGGGATATTAATGGCGATTGTATTCAGGATCGTCTTTATTACTATTGGTGTGGCCCTTGTTGAAAGATTTGAATGGATCCTGTATGTTTTTGGCGCCTTCCTGGTTTATACGGGCGTCAAGATTTTTACTGTAAAACAGGAAGAACAGTTTGATCCAATACAAAATCCTGTCTATCGCCTGATGAACAGGTTATTCCCAATCATCCATGATGACATCAGTGGTAAAATGGTAGTGGTGAAGAATGGCAAACGATTTTACACCAGCCTCTTTGTTGTAGTGGTGATGCTTGCTACAACCGATATTGTTTTTGCACTGGACAGTATTCCAGCGGTATTTGCCATATCGCAGGACAAGTTCGTGATCTACACCAGCAATATATTCGCCGTACTGGGATTAAGATCTCTTTTCTTCTTATTGAAAGGTGCAGTAAATAAATTTGTGTACCTGCAACAGGGCATTGCCATTGTGCTTGTATTTATAGGATTGAAAATGCTGGCTGAGATCATACATGTTAAGGTGCCGGTTTATGTTTCACTCATGGTCATCCTTATCTGCCTTATCGGATCAATTGTTTACTCTCTGCAGGCTTCCGGAAAAAATGATAGATTAACTTAGAGCAGTGTATTCCATCCATAAAATTTCTGAAATTGTTTCCGGCACATTAAAAGCAAATGACAATGATGTGCAGGTGGAACATCTGGTGTATGACAGCCGCAGGATACAGCATCCCGAAAACTCTTTGTTCTTTGCCCTGATTACTTCCCAAAAAGATGGACATGATTACGTTGAAGAAGCTTATAACAAAGGCGTCAGGAATTTCATCATAAGCAAGGCTCCGTTTCATACTTTGGAAGGTGCCAGTTTCATCCTGGTGGATGATACTTTAAAAGCTTTGCAGCAGCTGGCTGCCTGGCACAGGACACAGTTCAACATCCCTGTGATTGGGATTACAGGTAGCAATGGGAAAACCATTGTAAAAGAATGGTTGTTCCAGGTGCTGAATGAAGTGCATCATATTGTGAGAAGTCCGAGAAGTTATAATTCACAGGTGGGTGTTCCCGTTAGTGTATGGCAAATGAATGAACACCATAGCCTTGCTATTTTTGAAGCAGGCGTTTCTGAACCTGGAGAAATGCAGCAGCTCCAATCTGTCATTCAGCCTGCCATAGGACTCATAACAAACATCGGCACAGCCCACGATGATGGTTTCAAAGATGATCATGAATTGAAATTGGAAGAAAAGCTCCTGCTGTTTTCTTCCGCCCGGGTTGTGATTGGTCCGGGTAAATGGCTGACAAAAAACAAAAAGGAAAACTGGCTCACCTGGGGTGAAAGTCCCGACAATGATTTTATTGTATCTGGTATTCAAAAACAAGCAGGCCATTGCTTGTTTACCATTCGTTTCAGGGAGGAGACCTGTAATATTGATCTTCCTTTTTCAGATGATGCTTCATTTGAAAATGCTGTTTCCTGTTGCTGCCTTTTGCTTGCAATGGGCTATTCATCCTCTTTTATAACAGAAAAAATAGAAAGACTGCATGCCATTGATATGCGCCTGCAACTGAAACATGGAATCAACAACTGCCTGCTGGTAAATGACAGTTACAGCGCAGACCTGACTTCCTTAAAAATTGCGCTTGACTTTTTGCACCAGCAGGCTGCCGGAAAAACCAAACTGGTGATCCTTTCCGATTTTGCGGAAACCGGCCGGTCAGAGACAGCCCTTTATAAAGAAGTGGCATTGCTCATCCGCTCCTACCAGGTAGAACACATTATTGCCGTTGGTGATTCCATTGGTCAGCATCTTGAAGCAATGGATCTTCCTTGTAGTTTGCGCGCCTATTCCACAACAGAAGAATTTTTACTTCATTCAAAAACATCTGATTTTTTTAACCAGATCATTCTTGTCAAAGGGGCAAGAAAATATCAGTTTGAAAGGGTAGTGCAATGGCTTGAAAAAAAATTGCATCAAACTGTTTTAGACATCAATCTTGATGCCCTGGTCCATAATTTTCGAATTTGCCGCAAGCTATTATCGCCCGCCACCAAAATAATGGCCATGGTAAAAGCTTTTTCTTACGGAAGTGGCGGTGCTGAAATTGCCAACGTGCTTCAATACCACAAAGTAGATTACCTGGGTGTGGCTTATGCCGATGAAGGTGTTGAACTGATACGATCGGGTGTGCGCCTGCCAATCATGATAATGAATACCGAGGCTTCTTCTTTTCAGGCAATTGTTGATTTTAACCTGGAGCCCGTCATTTTTTCGTTTGAATTGCTGAAAAATTTCGAAGCTTATATCAAGGAGCAGGGTCTTTCTGCATACCCTGTGCACATAGAGATTGAAACCGGAATGAACAGGCTGGGATTTCAGCCTGCAGAAGTAAACTTGCTTGCTGCACATGTAAGCCAATCGGATTATTTAAAAGTGCAATCGGTTTTTTCTCATCTTGCTTCAAGTGAAGATCCTGCCGAAAACAAGTTTACATTTCAGCAGGCAGAAAGGTTTGATGCAGCAAGTAATATTTTAGCTGCACATCTCAATTATCATTTCATAAAGCACATTTCGAATTCTGCCGGGATCATCATGCATCCGCAATTACAATATGATATGGTAAGGCTGGGCATTATTTTATACGGAGTTGAATCTTCTGATATGCCCGGACTGGAGCTGCAGCCGGTTGCCACCCTTCGATCCACCATTGCACAGGTTAAAAAAGTATCGATGGGTGAAACTGTTAGTTACAACCGCAGTGGCAAGTTGCAACATGATGCTGTTATTGGAACGGTCAGGATCGGATATGCGGATGGTTATTCAAGACAGTTCAGTAATGGAAAAGGTAAAATGCTGGTAAAAGGTAAATTGGCTCCTGTTATCGGATCTGTATGCATGGATATGACCATGCTGGATCTTACAGGTATTGAGGATGTGAAGGAAGGTGATGAAGTAATTGTTTTTGGGGCTGCGCTTCCGGTTGCAACAGTGGCTGGCTGGATTGATACCATTTCTTATGAGGTTCTTGCAGGCATTTCTCAAAGAGTAAGGCGTGTGTATTTTTATGAATAACGAGATTTGACGCTCGATCGCACTGCGATCCAAATCCTAAAACTTTTACCTGATTGCCTTCCTTTGCACCTGCCCCTTATCTTTGCCCCTTAATTTTTGCATGTGAAGTTGCGTTCTGCCATTCTACTTATACTCGTGATCCTCATTATTGACCAGGCATTAAAGATCTGGATCAAAACCAGTTTCCCCCTCGGGCATGTTTCGGACGTTTTTGGATTATCCTGGTTCCAGCTTTATTTTATTGAAAATCCAGGTATGGCCTGGGGAATGGAACTGGGAGGAAATTGGGGTAAAATGCTCCTGACCTTGTTCCGGCTGGTAGCGGTGATCTTTGGTTCATGGTATCTTGTAAAGATTATCAGGCAGCAATACACCAAAGGACTGATCATTTGTGCCTCACTTATTTATGCTGGTGCACTGGGTAACTTAATTGACAGTATGTTTTACGGGTTGATCTTTAATGAAAGCAGGTATCACCAGGTAGCTACTTTGTTTCCGGAACAAGGATATGCTTCTTTATTACATGGAAAAGTGGTGGACATGTTGTATTTCCCTATTATCCGTTCCAGCTTTCCCCAATGGATGCCTTTTGTGGGTGGAAATGATTTTGAATTCTTCAGTCCCATTTTTAATATTGCGGATGCAGCCATTTCTATTGGTGTGATCACCCTACTGATCTTCCAGAAAAAACTCGTAAGAAAAAAGGAGGATGAACACCAGGAGACCATCACCACAAATTCTCCTGTTACCGATCAGGCGCAAATCATGTAAACTAAAGCTTCACGAGTCGTTGTGTGCGCGCAGGTGCCCAGGTAATTTATACACCTCTAAAGGTATAAACAGGAACAAAAGGGCGCAAGCGCGTTTCTACTCTGTAAAACTGCCATTTACCGCAATCGATTCAGGAAATATACGATGCAGGGAAGATACTGAAGAAAGTTTGTGTCTTATTTTCAGCCAACTATACCGGGAAAATTAGAAAAGAAACAGGAATGACTATTCGTAATTATTAAACCATTCCACATCCCAATGGAGCGGATTATTTACCATTTCAGGCGTTTTGCTGATATATTTCTTTTTATTCATCCATGCGATGATCAGGAATGCAGTTCTTTTCATTCTATCATCTATGGCCCTGCTGATGCGCAAGGGATTTCCTGAAGCAATTACTTGCGATAGAAGCGTTTTCATGGTAATGGATTTATTCGGATTGTAATAGCGCTCCTGAAATTAGACAGAACAATTTAAGAATGCAAGCCCTTTTTTAAAATTGTTCAGAACAATCATTAGTATCCTGAAACGATGAAACAACAAAAAAAGCCATTCGCAAGGGAATGGCTTAAAAAAGTTTATTTGTTTTTGATCTCGCCTACCATATTAGCAGGCACTACCCATTCGTCAAATTCTTCCGGACTCACATATCCAAGTTGAACTGCCATTTCTTTTAACGTTGTTCCTTCCTTGTGTGCTTTCTGTGCAATTTCAGCAGCTTTGTAATAACCAATTTTTGTATTCAGCGCAGTAACCAGCATGAGCGAATTGTCGACATGCTTTTTAATGTTGGCTTCAATAGGTTCGATGCCCGCTGCACATTTATCATTAAAACTTACACAGCCATCACCAATTAAGCGCGCGCTATGAAGGAAATTGTAGATCATCATGGGTTTGAAAACATTCAATTCAAAATGTCCCATCGATCCGCCAATATTGATCGACACATCATTTCCTAAAACCTGTGCAGCAATCATGGTCAATGCCTCACACTGTGTAGGATTTACTTTACCAGGCATGATCGATGAACCGGGTTCGTTATCAGGAATGAATATTTCTCCAATTCCGGAACGCGGTCCTGAACACAACATCCTGATATCATTGGCGATCTTCATCAGGCTTACAGCCACTGTTTTTAATGCGCCATGAGTTTCAACAATCGCATCGTGTGCCGCCAGCGATTCAAATTTATTTTCCGCAGTAACGAATGGAATCCCTGTGAGTTTTGCAATATGTTGCGCTACATTTTCAGAGTAACCTGGAGGTGTGTTGATGCCGGTACCTACAGCAGTACCACCCAGCGCAAGTTCAGATAAATGCGCCAGTGTATTTTTAATTGCTTTTAATCCATGGTCCAGTTGGGAAACATAACCACTGAATTCCTGACCTAGTGTAAGCGGAGTGGCATCCATAAAATGGGTTCTGCCAATTTTCACCACCTGCATATATTCCCTGCTTTTGTTGTGCAGGGTATTGCGCAGTTTTTCTATACCGGGAATGGTAACTTCCAAAAGCATTTTATAGGCAGCAATGTGCATGGCTGTTGGAAAAGTATCATTTGATGATTGTGATTTATTCACGTCATCATTAGGATGCAGAAATTTTTCTTTATCTGAAAGTTGCCCACCATTTAACACATGTCCACGATAAGCAATCACTTCATTCACATTCATGTTGCTTTGCGTGCCGCTCCCTGTTTGCCAGACGACCAGGGGAAAAGCATCATTTAATTTGCCATCAAGAATTTCATCACAGACCTTTCCAATCAACTCCATTTTATCTTTAGAGAGCACACCCGCTTCATAATTGGTTATGGCCGCCGCTTTTTTGAGATAGGCAAATGCACTGATGATCTCTTTGGGCATCCGGTTGATGTCCTGTGCAATTTTAAAATTCTCTATACTTCTTTGCGTCTGGGCACCATAAAAAGCATCAGCGGGTACATTTACTTCGCCCATGGTATCTTTTTCTATCCGATAATTCATATTGGTAATTTGCGGTGCAAAGATAAGCCTGAAGGTGGCTAAAAAGGCTGCTGAATTAGTTTGACTATATTTAAAGTCTGGTGTTTTATTTGATACCCAACTATATGAAAAAATTCAAGCTTTACCTGGTTCTGGTTTTGTGTGCAGGCATCTATTCCTGCCAGGGTTTTACTGCAGCTGAGCAGCATGCATCTGACAGTATTCATGTTGAAAATAATCAGGAGGCAAGAACAGATTCTTTATATATGACTCCGGACAGCGCAACGCTGGAGGCTTTACCTGCACCCGATACCAATCTTGGCACATCCTCTGAAATAGATACCAGGGATATTAAAGCGGAATCTGTTGTACAATTCGCCGAGACCCTGCTGGGTATTCCTTATGTGTACGCAGCAACTGAACCAAAAATTGGTTTTGACTGCTCTGGTTTTATAACCTATGTTTTCAATCATTTTAATATAAAGGTGCCTCGTTCTTCTGTTGATTTTACTGATGTGGGTAATGAAATTCCTGCAGCAGCAGCAAAAAGAGGCGATATTATATTATTCACCGGGACAAATCCCCTTGAACGCTCAGTAGGGCACATGGGAATTGTAGTGGCCAATGACGATACACTCAAATTCATTCACAGTACTTCGGGAAAAGCAATGGGCGTAACAGTAACGCCTTTCACGCCGGGTTATCAGAAGCGATTTGTAAAAACCCTCAGGGTGTTCACCAATTTTTAAATTGTTTCGTAATTATTTCCCTGAAAAAACGGGTTTTCTTTTTTCCAGGAATGCTGATGTACCTTCCTTCATATCGTCGGTATCAAAGCAATCGCCGAAACCCGATAATTCTTTTGTGAATCCTTCTCTTCCACCTACAGCAGCATTGGCAGCAGAAATGCAACGATTGATGGCAAAAGGTGCTTTTGTAAGGATCACCAACATGATGGCCCTGGCTTTGGTCATAAGTTCTTCCTGCGGGAGTACATAATTTACAAGCCCAAACTGAAATGCGGTCTGTGCATCGATCATATTGCCTGTCATGAGTAATTCCATTGCACGTCCTTTACCGATCAAATGCACCAGTCTTTGTGTGCCACCATAACCTGGAATTAAACCAAGGTTCACTTCAGGCTGACCAAACTTTGCATTTTCAGAAGCAAGCCTGAAATGACAGGCCATAGCGAGTTCGCAACCCCCACCCAATGCAAATCCATTAACAGCTGCAATTACCGGCTTTGAACAGTTTTCAATTTTAAAAAAAACATCCTGTCCTTTTTTTGCAAGGTCCATTCCCTGGTCGTGATTTAATCCCTGGAATTCACTGATGTCTGCACCTGCAACAAAAGATTTGGGACCAGAGCCTGTGATGATCACACCCCTGATGTCTTTATTGCTTTCCACCTCCATCATAACTTCATCCAGTTCCCGCATCACATCCCTGTTCAGCGCATTCAGTTTATCAGGACGATTCACAGTTATGGTCAGTATGTTTTCTTCAAGTGAAGTAAGCAGGGTATTGTACATGTTCATATTTTAATGCTTTAAAAATTTCTGTGTTCACCCACCCAGATGGTGATATAAGATGCAATGTCCTTTGTAGGTGTTCCCGGCGCGAAAAGCTGGCCCACACCCATTTCAGTAAGTCTGTTCATATCCTCTTCAGGAATGATGCCACCGCCGGTCAGCAAAACATCATCCATATTCTTTTCTTTCATCAGTGCAATTAGTTTTGGAAAGACCGTCATGTGCGCTCCTGAAAGAATGCTGATCCCAATGGCATCCACATCTTCCTGCAAGGCAGCATTTACTACCATTTCGGGTGTTTGTCGTAAACCTGTGTAGATCACTTCCATGCCTGCGTCTCTTAATGCAGTGGCAATCACTTTCGCACCGCGGTCGTGACCATCAAGTCCAACTTTAGCTATCAGTACCCGCAGCGGTCTTTTATGAGTTTGCATATTGCGCTAAAATAAAGATTCTGAATGGTAAGGTTACTGTTCCTGCGCAAGGGCATAAAGTGCCGCTGTAATTCTTTCACTGGTTTCTTCTTTGCCGAGCAGCTGGGCAATTTCAAAAACTGTTGGTCCAAACTTTCCACCTACCAGCATGATGCGCAATGGTAACTGCAATTCACCTGGCTTTATGGCTGCCTGCTCTGCCAGTTGTTTAAAAAGATTTTCCAGTGCAGCTGCATTCCAGTCATTGATACTTAATAGTGTTTTGCTGAAGCTTGTAAAGAATGTTGCTTTTGCTTCATTCCATTTTGGACTTACTGCAGAAAGATCCCATTCCCGTGGCGCTTTAAAAAAGAAATAGCTGTGCTCATAAAAATCAGCAAGCAAGGTACAACGGTCCTTTACCAGGCTTAATACTTCTTCCAGATATTCATCATTCTCCAAAACAATTCCTTTTTCAGCAAATAATGATTTCACCTGTTTTGCATAAGCGGTTACGGGTAATGTTTTGATCCATTCATGGTTGAACCATTTGGCTTTTTCAAAATCGAATTTTGCTCCGGACTTGTGCACTTTATCTATTGAAAAACTTTGCACCAGTTCATCAAGCGAAAACAATTCTTTTTCTGTTCCGTCATTCCAGCCCAGCATGGCAAGCAGGTTAACAAATGCTTCCGTGGTAAACCCTCTTTCCCTGAATCCTTCTGTCTGCTCACCTGTTTTCGGGTCTTTCCAGTTCATGGCAAAAACCGGGAAACCATATTTTGATCCATCACGTTTGGAAAGTTTTCCATGAGGTCCCATGATCAAAGGCAGGTGTGCCCATTGCGGCATTGCATCAAGTCCAAACAAATATTTCCATAACAGGATATGAACAGGCGCACTGGGCAGCCATTCTTCACCACGGAATGCGTGCGATATTTTCATCTGGTAATCATCTGCAACCACTGCAAGATGATAGGTAGGCATACCGTCTGCCTTTAATAAAACTTTATCATCAACTGTCGATGTATCAAAACTTACTTCACCCCGAATCATGTCGTTAAAACGAACCGTTTCGCCAACCGGCATTTTTATTCGAATTACAAAAGGTGTTTGTTCTGATAATAAAATTTTTGTTTCTGAATCAGAAATTGTGAGTGAATTCCGCATTTGCATTCTAACGGTGTGATCATATTGCGGACTTGGATTTTCTTCTGTTCTTAAACGGGTACGCATGGCATCCAGTTCTTCAGGTGTATCAAACGCATAATAGGCTTGTCCTTGTTCCACCAACTGTATCGCATATTTTTTATAGCTGTCTTTTCTTTCACTCTGCCTGTATGGTCCATAATTACCACCATGCAGGGTGCTTTCATCTGGTTCCAGTCCGCACCATTTCAATGTTTCGAAAATATAGGCCTCAGCACCTTCAACAAATCTTGACTGGTCGGTATCTTCTATTCTTAAAATAAAATCACCCTGATGTTGTTTTGCAAACAGGTAATTGTATAAAACCGTTCGTACACCGCCGAGGTGCAGTCCTCCCGTTGGACTCGGGGCAAACCGGACCCTTACTTTCTTTTCCATTGGGCAAAAATAGGTTGTCTGTAATTGTTGAAGGGTATTAACGTACAACAACAGCTGCTTCTTTTAATGAAAGGCCCCTTATATCTTCGCGTATGCACAGGTTCTTTATTAAAACGCCATGGTGGTTGCGCAAACTGTTTCCACGTTATATATGGAAGATGCATACCAGTGGAAAAACTGTTTATTTAAGTTTTGATGATGGGCCTCACCCTGTTGTAACCAACTGGGTGTTGGATCTGTTGAAGGCCTATCAGGTGCAGGCAACTTTTTTTTGTGTTGGAGAAAATGTTCAGGCCTATCCCGACGTATATGAGCGGATCATTGCTGAAGGTCATGCCATAGGGAATCATTCCTGGTCGCATCCTAATGGGTGGAATACTTCCAAAGAAAAATACCTGGAAGATGTGCGCCAGGCAGCAGAATTGATCGATACAAAACTTTTTCGCCCGCCTTATGGGAGGATCACTTTTGCGCAGGCCAAACAGGTTCCTGTTGTCATGAACACAGATGCAGCCATTATTATGTGGGATGTGTTGAGTGCAGATTTTGATCCTGCTTTTTCTCCGCAACAATGTTTGAAAAATGTAATTGATCATTATGAAAGCGGATCTATCATTGTTTTTCATGATAGTGAAAAAGCTTTTCCGAATCTGTCTTTTACATTACCGCTCGTTTTAGAAAATTTAAAAAAAGCAGGTTATAGTTGCAGGAAAATTGAAGTATGATGCCTTGAAATAATTAGGGCCGGGGTAGAAACCCTGGCCCGTTTTTAATCCGTACCCTATGAAAACTGGTTTAAAGGTATATACTTTTAAATAGAAATATCAAAATAATTTTAAGTCAATTATGGCATTTTTAACCTCTCCACAGTCAGGTCCTGCAACAGGGTTCAACAGAAGTTATGATACACTTTATTGATAGCCATGCGCATATTTACCTCCCCGAATTTGATGCCGACAGGTTTCAGATCATTGCCGGGGCGAGGGAAAGAGGTGTGAAAGAGATCTTTATGCCAGCAATTGATGCATCCACCCACCAGGCCATGATGCAGGTGGAGCTTGAGTTTGAAGATTGTTATGCTATGATGGGATTGCATCCCTGTTCGGTTGGAGCCGGGTTTGAAAAGGAACTCGAGCTTATTGAAAACTATCTTCAGCAACGGTCTTTTGTGGCAATAGGGGAGATCGGTCTTGATCTTTTTTGGGATAAGACCTTTATCGTGCAGCAACACGAGGCATTTCGGCAACAGGTAAAACTGGCCCTTGCCTATAACCTTCCGGTAGTGATCCACTCACGCAATGCCATTGATGAATGCATTGAAGTGATAAAGGAATTTCCGGGAGTAAGGGGTGTGTTTCATTGTTTTTCGGGAAATATTGAACAGGCAATGAGCATTCTTGACATGGGATTGATGCTGGGGATCGGGGGTGTGGTAAGTTTCAAAAATGCGGGGTTGGATAAGGTAATTGCTGAAACCGGTATAAGTAGGGTAATTCTGGAAACGGATGCGCCTTACCTGGCACCCGTTCCATTCCGGGGTAAAAGGAATGAGCCTGCTTATATTGAACACATAGCACAAAAGATTGCCGGGATCATTGAAATGCCGGTTGAGGAAGTTGGAAAATTAACCACTTCAAATGCATTGAAGCTGTTCAACAAAGCCTAAATTTGCAGCCCTTAAGGAGAGTTGTCCGAGTGGTTGAAGGAGCACGCCTGGAAAGTGTGTATACCTCTAAAGGGTATCGAGGGTTCGAATCCCTCACTCTCCGCAGTTAAAATTGTAAAACCCGCTACAGGCCTGAGTTTAGCGGGTTTTTGTTTTAAATGGGAGCAATTACTACTACAGTTAAATTTTCATAATCTCTATTGAGTTTATGAATTATTTCTTAAGTTTATACCAACATACTCACCCCGCTTCCCGTAGATCAGCGCGCTCAGGGTGGGTTTTTTTATGAATATATATGAACAAAAAACCTTATGATAAGTTACCAAAGACTTATGATGAGTAACTTCACATATTAAAATCTCGTGGATTAAATTTTGGGAATGAAGAAAAGATTTTGCATCTACTTCAAAAATTAAGCTATTACCGACTGAGCGGGTATTGGTACCCTTTACTAAAAGATCCAAAAAGTTCTCATCAATTTAAAGAAGAAGCAACTTTTGAAAAATCCTTCAAATTGTACAGATTTGATAGGGAACTGAGGATATTTATTTTAAAGGAGTTAGAAAAAATCGAAGTTGCTGTTCGGGCGGAAATGATCTATACTCTTTCTCACTGGAAAGGAAGTAATTGGTATTCCGACTCTGCAAATTTTCACGACTTGGGAAAACATGCAGAAACTTTAAGAAAAATAAATTTAGTGTATAAAAAGTCTGATGAAGATTTCATAAAGGCATTTAAAAATAATTATTCAGATCTGCTCCCACCATCATGGATGATGCTTGAAATCATTCCCTTTGGGTCACTTTCTGTACTATATGGAAATTTAAAGCCAGGAAGAAGCAAAAGGGAAATATCTCACCGCTTTGGATTAGATGATTCAACATTTACCTCTTGGCTGCATTGTTTGGTTTATATAAGAAATGTTTGCGCTCATCATTCCAGGCTATGGAATAAAGGCATGAGCATTAGGCCGGCGGCTCCTGTTAACCCCTCTTTTTGCTGGCTTAAGGATTCACATGTCAAATCAAATAAAGCCTACTTTATTCTTTCAATATTGTTGTATTTGTTGCAGTCTATTGACAAAAAACATCAGTTCATTTTTAGGCTAAAAGTTTTATTGAATAAATATCCAAATGTTGATGTTTCTGCAATGGGGTTCCTCTTAAATTGGGAGCAGGAGAAGCTGTGGAGTTTTAAACCCACATTAAAACAGAGATTCAGAATTGCCATTGCCCAAACACTTAGATAATCTCATAAGTATTATTAGTTGTAAGTCACACGGCACTGGAGGTTCTAGTAACAGTAATATATATCCTATCTGTACCACTTTAGCATCCGAGGCTATATGCCTATTTTAATTTTACCTTGGAGAAATGTCGGAATCATTTGAACAAACACGATTAATTGCTGAACAATTCGGATTATTGACCAATTCAAAATAAACCCTACTCATAAGGTGTGTCTAATTTCTTAACCTCCCTATTCACTTTTTCTGCTAATTTTCCAACATAATCTTTTTACTTTCTCAAAAGTTTCATAATACCCTGCTGCCTGCTTTATTTTTTCAATATCTATGCCCTTTTGCTTTAGACTAAGGATATCAAGATTATTAACTTTTGATTTCTGATACTAAGTGCTTTGGTCCATCTTCAACAGCAAACAGATAACATAAAATAGAATTTCAAGATTCAATACAAAGGCAGCAATAATGTAATAAGCATGTTTTCTGAATTCATAATATTGTTTATTAAAAAAATGTAGATATTAATATGATATGGTGCAATTAAGTATTATCTAAAGAGTTCTATAGATATAATTTAGGGCCCAGACATATTGACATTGGAAACAGAAAAGGTTTTTGAAAATCAGCCCTTAGGGAACTGAAAGCTGCCTGATGAAGACTGGCGAGTTGAAATCATCATCATGTTTTATATTCCGTGTTCAATTAAGAAAAGTTGAACTCATGGAAATCCTTCATTAAGCAACCTATCCCCATTAGCCCGCTGATGGTGACAAACGCCTTTAACCGGTTTGTCCACATTTTTTAATTGTTAAACTGCACCTCATCAATTCGTCGATTTACTATCGCTTCCGTTTATTAATCGTACCTTTTACCTATATTATTGTACTTCTCTTTACGCAGTTATTTAATCTTCTCAACTGCAATCGATTCTGGCGTAATAATAACCGGGCTTAAAGCCTGGGAGTTCTGATAAGTCACTTTAAAAAGCAATACCGTTGCCTTGTTGTTTTAAGGCAGAAGGCAAGCAAAAATTTATGAAATCAACAGCAACCAAAGCAGCCACAGGCAAAAAGGGCAAAGCCACTATAGCGGCACAAGCAACCGCTAACCCGGTGCTGGCAACCGAAAAAATAGCTCAAACGGATAATGAAAAAAAGCATGGGAAAAAGATTCTTTCCGATAACCTCTTCCCGGTAGTAGGCATTGGCGCCTCTGCGGGCGGCCTCGACGCATTTAAGCGCTTGCTAAAAGCCATTCCCGAAAAATCAGGGATGGCATACATTATCGTGCAGCACCTTGACCCTAATCATAAAAGTATACTCACCGAGCTGCTGCAAAAAATTACACCGATACCGGTAGAAGAAATAACCGACAACGTTGAAGTGAGGCCTGACCATATTTATATCATCCCTTCTAATAAGCTGTTGACAGCTACTGATGGCGTGTTGCAACTATCTGACCGACTGCCGCGCAATTACAAAACGATGTCTATTGACCTTTTCTTCTGCTCGCTGGCCGAAGTGCATCAGAGCCATGCCATTGGTGTTGTGCTTTCCGGCACCGGCAAAGACGGAACAGCAGGACTAAGGGCCATCAAAGATCAGGGCGGCATCACCTTTGCGCAAGAGCTGCAATCTTCTTCGCACGATGCCATGCCGCAGAGCGCGATTGATGCCGACGTGGTCGACTTTATTTTACCTCCGGAAGGCATACCCGAAAAATTATTGTCTGTTTCCAAAGCATTCAAACCCGTTTCCGGACTGCCGGAAGACGCTGCCGAAGTAGCGCTTGAAATTGGCTTTAAGCAGATTCTTTTTCTGCTGCGTATCCGCAAAGGCGTTGATTTTTCGTATTATAAGCAAACTACCATTCGCCGGCGCATCACCCGCCGCATTGCACTGAGCCTGAAAGGCAGTATGCCTGAATACCTCGCCTTCCTGAAAACGAACGGTGAAGAGCAGGATATGTTGTTCCAGGACCTGCTGATTCC
>MWYV01000037.1 GCA_002050435.1 Chitinophagales bacterium 33-2
CTTCTGCACTCGCAACTTCTGTAAATATGAATTCTGGTGGATGGAAAGCGGGTCCGGCAGCTACTGAAATTGAAAGGAGATCAATTGCATGGATCGCGGAACTGATCGGCTTCCCGGTAAATTGCGGAGGATTATTCCTGGGTGGCGGTACCATTGCTAATTTTTCTGCTTTGCTGGTTGCCTTAAAGAACCATAATAATTACAACGCAACGGGTGATGGATTGCAAACCGGCAGCAATGTGAAGTTCCTGGTCTATATGTCGGATCACGAAGGACATATTTCAATTGAAAAAGCAGCAGAAATGGCCAACCTTGGTAGCAATTCAGTAAGGAGGGTTGCCAGCAATGAAGACCTCACCATGAATGTTCAGGTGCTTGAAGAAATGATCCTTGCAGATAAGGAGGCAGGACATATTCCTTATTGCGTGGTGGCGCAGGTAGGTTCGATCAATGTAGGTGTGGTAGATCCTTTAGAAGAAATTGCCCGGATCTGCCAGGCACACCAGCTCTGGTTTCATGCTGATGGTGCCTGTGGTGCATTTGGCGCCATGCTGCCGGAAAAAAAACATTTGTTCCGTGGTTTGGAGAAAGCAGATTCAGTCACGCTTGATCCGCATAAATGGTTATACATTCCTTATGAGTGCGGATGCCTGCTGGTGAAACATCCCGAAAAACTGCGCCATACATTTTCAATTGCTGCACCTTATTTAAAAGGAACACTGCCTACAGATTATGCCGGGCAAGATTATTTTGAATATGGTCCGCAGATGTCAAGAGGTTTTAATGCACTGAAAGTATGGATGTCGATCAAATACCATGGAAAGGAAGGCTATCAGAAATTACTCCGGCAGAATATTCAATGTGCAGTTCACCTTGATGGACTGGTGCGCAGTTCCGCTGATTTTGTACCCATGCATCAACCAGAGCTTTTTATTTATTCATTCCGTTTTGTTCCTGCTTCATTGCAGAACCAGGATGCAGAATTAATAAATCATGATCTCGATCAGCTGAATCAAAAGATCACTGACGAGATCATGGCTTCGGGTTTCGCATTTATTATGACGTCAAAGGTAAAGGGCCGTGTGGTGATCCGTTTGTCTATTTGTTCGCACCGCACTACGCTACAGGACATCGAACAGGTATTTAGCAGGTTAGCCTCTATTGGTAATCGGTTGTTTGCAGCACATTAAAGTTTAATTACGCCACCAATAGTGAATCAGAAAAAACTAATTAACTACTATTGTTTCGGGACCCGTTTTTTTATTTATATGGCATTGATCTGCAGCAATGCGAAATATTTGGTTTACCACTACCTGGTTGTTCTTCTTACCAATAAAATGAAAATCCGCTTCGCTGTTTACTAACGAAGAATGGTAAGAATCATCCAAAACAACATAACTGCCATCATTCATTGGCTGGCTGAATACAATGTTCTGGGTGCTGCCTGCTCGCTGTGTATATGCTTCATCGAGTACAACAGGATGTCCCTCAGCGTTTTGGAGGTTAACAATAATGGATCTGAATTCCTGGGTACATACAAAATCCGGGTCGCATTTTGTACAGGAAGAAAGGAAGGCCATAAACAAAATGGTTAAAAGCAAAAAAGGAATTTTTTTCATACAAATAAATTTTGATTGATGAATTCTTTCTGACAAGGCAATTGCCGGAGACGTTGCACCACCCGCCCAATTAACATAATTTTTTTGAGAGTATTTTATTAAATTGGGTATATGAAGATGCATTTTTTATTGTTGGTTTGTTATATCCTGCTTGCATTTAAAGGTGCAACGCAGTCAAAGTCTGAAACTTCCCATGCAGATTCCACGCCGCTTGTGCTGGTTAACGGATTGCTCACATCCATTAAAGCACTGGTGATGCACCCTGATGCCATTCAATCTATTGATGTATTGAAAGGGGACAATGCTGTAGCAAAATATGGTCGGCAAGCAAAATATGGAGCCATCATTATCCATGCGCATAAGCATATTAAATTATATAGGTTAACAGAGCTGATGGATAAATTAAATTGGCCGGACTCTTTAAGAAAATACCGGGTGTTAGTGGACGAAGTGCTCATCGATGATCCGGCACTGATTCTGGTCCAGGAATCAGAAATATCAATGTTGGGCACTACAAACCATGTTGACTGGCCGGACTTTTGTGCAACTCCTACTTCTGAAAAATTTATTAATATTCTGAGAAGAAAGAAAGCGGACCAGTAAACAAGAAAGCGGATAAATTTTACAATGCAATTGTTTTAAGAAAGTGGCAAAAATCATCGATAACGAAATAATCAGGTCGCGCTATTCCTCGCTTGAAGATTCTGAACTTGTGGAAATTTCCAATGACGCAGATAAATTAACTTTTGAAGCATTTACTTTTACTGCTCTTTTTTCAGGAGGTCCGCTCGCCATTAAGGCTTATGATGGTAAAGTGAAGTATAGTGCTGTACTTGAACAGCTCAAATCTGAAAATACAGAGGAGCAAGGCTCCTGATCTTTTGTCCAGACCCTTTAATACATGTCAAATAGCCTTACCATAATGCATAATTATTTTATGTGTTTCTTTCTACTTATTCTAATTTTTGCAGCCGTACTGCCGGCCTGCGTATCGTCACAGCAGCCCGTTTCAGATGATAATCCCATTTTTACTGTGCTGATCAACTGGAACTTTACCTGCCACTTTTGCTTATTTGAGGGCACCATAGTTAGCAAGGCCGTGGCACCTATATGCCTTTTACAGTATTGGGTGGGCCTGATCTAAAAGTAAAATATGCCTTCAGTTTCACTCCGGTAAGCATTCAGGGAAAATCAGAAACCCCGTTGCACCAGGATAGTGCTTGTTTTGGACTTGACCTGAGAAATTATAATACCGATCCAGATCGCAAGGCAGGAAAGATCAATATTCAATGGATGTTGGAAATGTATTCAGCTTATCCAAACAAGGAAAAGTTTTTTGATTTCAGCCAAAGCTGGCAAATGGGGGAACATATTGAAACTGGCAGGAACTTCGAAATTCAAGCAACAGATCATTGCCGGTGTTTCTGAAGAGGAAACCGCGTTCATGAGAACCGGGCCTTTCCCAGTACAAACTAATGCGTAAACAATATTTATTGTATCCTTAAGCGTGCAATGCATATTGCAATCTGTAAATTGGTAATAGGGTGAAGATGGGATGGTTAATGTTTTTGTGATACAGTGCGGGAAAGAAATAAAATAATTAGTTTTATCCCAATGCGACCCTATCTGCTGCTTATTCTTGTGCTGTTTAGCCTTACAGCTATTTCCCAAAGACAGTTTCCTTCCATTTCAGGAACAGTTGACGTGCATCTTGATAATGCCTATCAATTTCATCAGCAAAAAGACAGTGCAAAAACTGCTGGTGAATTACACATCGTGCAGCAGCAAATGGCATCTTTAAATGATGCATACCCTTATTACCGTGGTATTGTTTCGCTTTTCCTTTCCTTCTATGATTTTAATAAGAACAACCAGCAAAGTTTTCGGAATCAGGCAACATCGCTTTTGAAAAATGCAGATCATTTGCTGGCAGATTCTTTCGCCTCTGCATTTTATAACGTTATGTACCTCCACTACCAGCATAAACGAATGGGGGAATGGCTTGCTTTGGACAGTATGTTCCGTACCTCCATCCGGAATAAATTAAAACAATCCAATTTCCGTTACCTTTTTGCAGATTATGCACAGGCCAAACTGGAAGAAAAGGAATACTTCATTTCAAACAAACTGGCATCTTATGAATATTACATGCTTATGTATAATGATTCAAAAGAGCCGATGGATGATCTGACACTGGTATATGTTGACTGGCTAATCACAAAAGGTGACCTGGAGCAATGGCTTGACCTTCCTTATGAATACCGGCATCCAAAAGAATATGCTGGCCATACAGTTTCTATTCAGCCACATAACCTTGATTCCGATTTCAACCGCAGTTTGCGCGATCATGATTTTAAAAAAACTTTTAATACCCTGATCTCCAGAATTAAGGAGATAAAGGAAGTATGTATTGAAAAGAATAATTATGATCAAGCATCTGTCAACCGGCCATTGCGCAGGGGTTATTACCAGGTTTACATGGAGATCCTGAATGGATTTCATTCCTGGGCTGTAAATGAACACAAGGAAGGCCAGGTGATTCTTCCGCTCAAATCTTTTTTAATGCTTGACCTGATTCCTAATGAAATTGAAAACGCTTCCATCCATAAAGTATCCACGGAGGTCACCTCAAGAGCATTTCTTTCACTGGTAGATAAACTTTCAAAGGTTTACCATGCAGTTGGTAACGGGCAGGATGAGAAGGAAATCATCATGCAGGGACTGCGTGTGTACCTCGACAAAAATGTGTTTTCTGAAGATGAGCTTTTTTATGCCATTGGATCGTTACTGGAAAACAGGGTGAGTGCAGAAAGATTGCTGAGAAATTATGAGGGTTCGCTGGCTACTAGCCAGTCTTTGAAAAAAAGAACTTCCCGTCCGGATAGTGTGAGCAAACGTTATATGAACAGGTGGGAATTGTTTATGAAGGCGCGGATTGAGGAAGTATACACACTTGTTGAAAGCGGCCAGCCGAGAGCCTGGGATTCGCTGGGTAAATTATTAAATGAAACTACCCTCCTTGATGACGGATCTTCTAATGCGCCTATTTATAGTTCAAAGTCATGGCCGCACATGCAGTACCTGATCGCATTGATGAAGGCGAGAAAAGGCGACTGGTGGACGACACTTTTAATGGAGTCAATTGTGGATATGGAGAACCTTCCAACACTGCCAGATCTTTATTATCCTGTGCAACTATTTTATTTCAAGGCTTTGTGGCATAAAGAAAAAAAGATCGATACCAAAGTTCTCACCAATCTTATTTTTTATACCGGGAGGCAGTTACGCCACACTTTTATGATGATGTCGGCTGAAGAAAGGATGATCCTGTATGAACAGCGGCTATCAGGATATTTTGATGTGTATCATGAATTGTTGTTTTCCGGTATGGCAGATGCACATCCGGAGATCAAGGATCAATTAATTGCACAATCCCTCTCTTTAAAAAATCTATTGGCTGATGGTAACCTCATTCCCAATGAGCTGCTTCAAAAAAACCAGGCAGGCCGGTCGCTGGAGAGCATAGAAAAACTGCGCGCGCTGAGGCAGGAAGTTAACCTGGTGGTGCAGCAATCCAAATTCCTGAAATACGATGTAACAACAAGGCAACTGATGAAAGACCGGATCCATATTATGTGGCTTGAATTACTTGAAGGCGCTGGTATGGATTCTTTGATCAAACTAACAGACTGGAAACAGATCGCTGCTAAACTTTCAACAGGACAGATTTATACGGAAACCGTGCGTTATAATAAATGGTTGAGTGATTCCACTGCCTGGTATGGCGCTTATGCAATTACTTCCGAAGGTAAAATGAGTCTTGTTAAATTGTATCCTGAATCAAAAATTGAAAAACTGTTGAATGATCCTGCTGCTTCACAGCAAACGGCTGCCATAAATGTAGATGGAAACAGGGGAAATAAGATCTTGTCAAAGAAAGGAAAGCCCGGTGAAAAAAAATTTAAGCAGGGTGACGTGGACAAACTGGCTGCATTGATCCTGGAACCTTTGTGGCCGCTTGTTCAAAACAAAACGGAATGGTATCAGGTGCAGGATGGTTTGCTGAACAGAATTTCTTTTGCTGCTTTACAATGGAAAACAAAAAACCTGTTCGAATATTTGCAACTCAACCAGTTGTCGGGTTCTGCTTCACTTTTTCGATCACCCATGAAACTCCAAAAAAACGCTATGGCTTTGCTGGCTGGCGGCCTGCATTATGGAAACAGCGACAGACTGAATGTAAACCGGCTTTTTAAAAAAGAATACAACTGGGATTATCTTCCCGGAACAAAAAAGGAAGTAAACATTCTGCAGCCTGTTTTTGCAAGTGCCGGATTAAAAACAAATAGCTTGTCCGGCAACAATTTTCCTGATTCACTTTTGAACGAATTAAAGCAGTACCATGTCATCCATCTTGCAACACATGGATTTTATCTTGACAGTGCGTCTGCCGCAACAACGTATGCTTCAAAATTCAGCCGCGAAGCGCTCAGGTATGAACCATTGTTCCGTTGCGGCATTGCCATGAGTAATGCCAATGATCCGGAACAGCATACCACGGAAAATGATGGTTACCTTTTAGGTTATGAACTTGCAAACGCGGATCTGCGTAACTGTTATCTGATTTCACTCAGCGCCTGTGAAACTGGTTTGGGAGATCTTCGAAACAATCTTGGTGTGGACGGTTTGTCAAGAGCTTTAAAGCTGGGTGGTGCCCGCCATCTGTTGATCTCATTATGGAAAGTGCCTGATCAGCCAACTGCCGTTTTTATGGAAGTGTTTTATAAAAACCTTTTTGCCGGTATAACTCCTTCAAAAGCTTTGAATGCCACACAGGCTTTTATGAGTAAAACCCATCCTGCTTCCGACTGGGCTGCATTTGTATTAGTGGATTGATTTTTTTTGCCGCGAAAGCGCAGCTACGTGGCAGCGACATTAGGCTAGCTGTGTTAGCAACATCATTCCCATAGCAGAAAATTCATTTAATTCATTCTAGCTCCGTCGAAGGGACATTATTTTTAGCTGCGACATATATGCATTCAGCCAAACCGGAAAAAAATATTTATTCTTGAATTGGAGCTGTCCGGGCTTGAAGGCTGTTGTGTTTTTAAAACTTGAAGCCCCCTTATTTGGTTTGGAATGAGATTCAATCACTATCGCTCAATTGATTTTGTTTAATTTTTTAGCATTATCAGAGATTTTCTCTTACAACATTAGGGTGGCTGTTTCGCCTCCTGTTTGGAACTTGAAGAATCAACATACCTAAGATGGAGCAATACAGCGCATCCAGACTTTTAAATAACCAGAGCGCAGGGTGTTGAACCTGTTTTTATTTTTCGGAGCGTTCCCTTGCGCAATCGTCCGAAGGTATCTGGCCCCCGAATCGAAGTGCAGGAGGGGCTCCATCTTTTTTTTCAAGAAAAAAGGTGGAAGAGGCATTTAGCCATTGGATTAGTTTATAATCCTGCAGAAATCAATTTCGTTATGGTTATGCCATTCAGGAATACTTTTACCGAACAACAGTGATTCACTATTAATCAAAAACGGGTCTTAACCATTTTTCTGCTTCTTCCACAGACATTCCTTTTCTTTTTGCATAGTCTTCTAACTGATCGCGCTGAATTTTTCCAAGTCCGAAATAATGGCTTTGCGGATGCGCGATATACCATCCGCAAACAGATGCCGGTGGATTCATGGCCAGGCTTTCGGTTAGTTCTATGCCAATATTTTCCGTCACCTTCAGCAAAGAAAACAACTTGAGTTTTTCAGTATGGTCCGGACAGGCAGGGTAACCAGGTGCAGGACGAATGCCTTGATATCCTTCGCGGATCAATTCGGCATTTGAAAGGTTTTCATCTTTTGCATTACCCCAATATTCTTTTCTGACCGCTTCATGAAGGCATTCTGCAAAAGCTTCCACAAAACGATCTGCAAGTATCTGCACCATGATCTTGTTGTATTCATCATTTTCTGCTGCAAAACGATCTATATGTTGCCTTGCACCCTGAATGGTTACTGCAAAAGCACCCATGTAATCTGTTTTACCTGATTCATCAGCTGTTTTTGGTTTAATAAAATCAGCAAGTGAATAAGAAGGCTGTCCAACGGCTTTTTTCATTTGTTGGCGCAGGCTTTCAAGATGCACAACCCCTTCTTCTGTCTGTAGGATCACTGTATCACGGTTATTGCTGTTTGCCGGCCAGAAACCGATCACGCCATTTGCCGAGAACCATTTTTCTTTTATGATCTGCGCAACAAGAGCCTGTGCATCATTATATAAACGTGTAGCTTCTATTCCAAAAATTTTGTCGGTTAATACTTCGGGAAAACGTCCCGGCATTTCCCAACCGATAAAAAATGGTCCCCAGTCGATATACCTTGCTATAGTAGCCAGGTCATGATCTTTAAAAACCTTTACGCTGTCAATAGCGGGTTTCACGGGTTTGTAATTTTTCCAGTCGAAATATTCCTTGGTTACAACCGCTTCTTCGTAAGGAATTGAAACCTTATGTTTCTGTTTATTTAAAAACTGTTGTCCGAGGTCATAGTATTCTTTTTTTGTCTGGGCAAGAAATCCTTCTTTGCTTTCTTTATTTAAAAGATTGCTTACCACGGTCACACTTCTGGAAGCATCCAGCACATGAACCACACCGCCATCATATTCCGGCGCGATCCTTACAGCGGTATGTGTTCTGGAAGTAGTAGCGCCGCCGATCAGCAAGGGTTGTTTCATATTTCG
Organism: Chitinophagales bacterium 33-2; assembly: GCA_002050435.1. GTDB lineage: Bacteria > Bacteroidota > Bacteroidia > Chitinophagales > Chitinophagaceae > Flavisolibacter. The sequence goes on from MWYV01000037.1 coordinate 8,359, forward strand.
ACGCTTCATTTCTTTTGCTATATGCACCATTTCATCCAATGATGGCGTGATCAATCCACTCAATCCAATCACATCAACTGCTTGTTTTTGGGCGGCATCCAGAATTTTATCTGCAGGCACCATCACACCCAGGTCAATTACATCATAGCCATTACAACCCAGTACCACACCTACAATGTTTTTACCAATATCATGTACATCTCCTTTTACTGTGGCCATCAAAACTTTTGCAGCACCAGCCACCTCTTCACTTTTAGTGCCGGCAGCTTCATGTGCTTTGAAACGGTCTTCTTTTTCCTGTTCTATGAAGGGTGTTAAAACAGCAACGGCTTTTTTCATGACCCTTGCACTTTTTACAACCTGTGGAAGAAACATTTTGCCACTTCCGAAAAGATCACCCACAACATCCATTCCTGCCATCAGCGGACCTTCGATTACTTCAAGAGGGCGCGGGTACTTTTGCCTGGCTTCTTCAGTATCTGTTTCAATATGTTCTGTGATTCCATTTACCAGTGCGTGTTTCAGTCTTTCTTCAACAGTTCCGTTGCGCCAGGCTTCGTCTTTCACCTCTACCTTTCCTTTTGCTTTCACCGTATCTGCAAAATTCACCAGCCTCTCAGTTGAATCTGGTCTTTTATTAAGAATCACATCTTCGCAGAGTTCTTTCAGCTTTGGTTCAATTTCATCATACACTACCAGTTGTCCTGCATTCACGATGCCCATATCCATCCCTGCACGAATTGCATAATAGAGGAATACAGCATGTATGGCTTCGCGCACATGATCGTTACCGCGGAAGGAAAAGGAAACATTGCTGACACCACCACTGACTTTAACCCTTGGCATTTTGTTTTTAATGATGCTCGTGGCTTCAATAAAATCCACTGCATAATTATTGTGTTCTTCAATACCGGTAGCAACGGCAAAAATATTTGGGTCGAAAATGATGTCCTGCGGTTCGTAGCCTACGGTTTCGGTTAGGATCTTGTATGCACGTTCGCAAATGGCGATCCTGCGTTCCAGGTTATCTGCCTGTCCCTGCTCATCAAAAGCCATTACTACCACGGCCGCGCCATAGGCCTGGCAGGTAATTGCCTGTTCAATAAATTTTTCTTCACCTTCTTTAAGTGAAATGGAATTGACGATGCATTTTCCCTGTACGCATTTCAGTCCGGCCTCAATGATCTCGAATTTTGAAGAATCGATCATGATGGGTATGCGTGCAATATCAGGTTCTGCCTGCAGCAGGTTAAGAAAGGTGGTCATGGCATCCACGCCATCAAGCAGGGCATCATCCATGTTCACGTCCAGCACCTGTGCGCCGTTTTCCACCTGCTGGCGTGCTACGCTGAGGGCTTCTTCATATTTATTCTCGCGAATGAGCCTGGCGAATTTTTTTGATCCGGTTACGTTGGTGCGTTCTCCTACGTTGATAAAATTTGTTTCCGGACGAATCGTGAGTGCTTCGAGGCCTGCTAGGCGGAGATAGGGTTTTATTATTATTTCTTCGGTCATTTACTTATTGTTTTTCTACTGGTTGAACCACGGAGGCACAGAGACACAGAGGTTCACAGAGTTATAGTATCATTCTTTTAATTCCATTTTTCATTAAGGGAACATGGAAGTTTATTATGTAGCCCAGGCGTTTTTTTGTCAATTTTAAATAACTTAATAGTTGCGCTTCCCATACAGGATGAATCGTTTCCTGTGCTTTTAGTTCTATCACAATTAAATTATCTATGAGTATATCAATTCGAAGACCTTCATCAATTACCAATCCATTCCAAATCAGTTCTACCTTTTCCTGTCTTCTAAACGGAATATTTCTTAAGCCTAATTCATAACAGATACATTTTTCATACACACTTTCCAAAAGCCCTGGTCCAAGTTCTTTATGAATTGAAATGGCGATTCCAATGATTTGATATTCTAGCCATTTTTCCCTTTGAGACATAGGTTTAAACTCTGTGCTTCTTTGTGTCTCGGTGTCTCCGTGGTTCAAACATTTTCCATTTGTATTTTCCATGAAACAAAAATGGGTAAAGTCTTACCACATCCATTAGGATAAAACCAATTCTTCATCCGTTTTTTTCTCCCCTAAGCTATCCTCAACCAAAGGCCGCGTACGGGGCTTCAGACCTTTTACCTGTTCCGCGATATGCCTGATATGATCAGGTGTGGTACCGCAACAACCGCCAACGATATTTACAAAACCCGCTTTAGCCCATTCTTCAATAAACCCTGCTGTTTCCTCCGGATGTTCATCGTACTCGCCCATGGCATTTGGTAAACCGGCATTTGGATAAGCAGAAGTAAAACATTCAGCGATCTGGCTGAGTTCTTCAACATGCGGCCGCATTTCCTTTGCACCAAGTGCACAATTTAAACCAATACTGATCGGACGCGCATGCCTGATGGAAGTATAAAAAGCTTCCAGTGTTTGTCCACTCAGTGTACGTCCGCTTGCATCTGTAATGGTTCCGCTGATCATCAATGGGAACGCTGTTCCATTCTTTTCCCTGAAATATTTCTTCACCGCAAAAATGGCCGCTTTGGCATTGAGTGTATCGAAGATGGTTTCTATCAGCAACAGATCCACACCGCCGTCAATTAATCCGGATACCTGTTCATAATAGGCTTCCACAGCTTCATCAAAAAGCAGTGCCCTGAAACCTGGATTGTTTACATCCGGAGAAAGTGAGAGTGTTTTATTCATTGGGCCTATGGCACCAGCCACCCAGCCATGATCATTGCGCATGGATGGATCTTCAGCACGCCATTCAGTAAGTGAGGCTTTGGCAATCTTTGCTGATTCAAGGTTCAACTCGTAAGCAAGAGACTCCATTCCATAATCAGCAAGGGAAACTTTTTGTGCATTGAACGTATTGGTCTCAATAATGTCTGCACCCGCTTCAAGGTATTCCTTATGTATGGATTGAATGATCTGTGGTTGGGTAAGACTTAAAAGATCATTATTGCCTTTTAGGTCGGAGGGCCAGTTTTTAAACCTTTCTCCGCGATAATCATTTTCTTCCAGTTTATAGCGCTGTATCATGGTACCCATGGCGCCATCAATCACCAGGATCCTTTGTTTCAAGGCTTCATGTATATTACCCATCGGTAGATTTTTTTATGCAATAGCTGTGCCTGCTGTTTGCGTTGATAACGAAGCTGAAAATTGTAAACCTGAAAGGTTATGGCTGGAACAGGAGCTAACAAAACGAAGGAAACCCTTAGAAAGTTTCTACGTTTATTAGTTCCGTTAAGGCCGAACAATAAACAAATCCGCCTGCGGGAGCAAAGGTAGTAAAATAATCAGAACAATGGTTCCAGCTAAAAGTACAGGCTATTTAGACATATAAGAATCCACAGGCATCCGGTTCTGAAGACTCCTGGCCAGGGTCATTTCATCAGCATATTCCAACTCGCCACCAAATGCAATACCGCGGGCAATGGTGGTAAATTTAATGGTTGCCGGTAATTTTTTCTGGAGGTAATAAATGGTTGTATCACCCTGTATGGTCGGACTCAAAGCAAAGATCACTTCCGAAACAGTTTCATTTTCAAAACGACGTACAAGGGTTTCGATATTTAACTGGTTAGGGCCAATGCCATCCAAAGGTGAAATAACACCACCTAATACATGATAATTGCCATTGTATTGCTGGGTACTTTCAATGGCTATAACATCACGCAGGTTTTCCACTACGCAGATCATGTCCTGTCTGCGCATTTGATTCGAACATATAGAACAGAGTTCTGTATCTGCTACATTATGACAACGTTTGCAAAAACGGGTTTCGCTGCGCATGCGACTGATCACTTCACTGAAATGGGCTACTTCACTGCTTTCCTGCTTTAATAAATGAAGTACCAGGCGCAGGGCTGTTTTTTTACCAATACCGGGGAGCCTGGCAAATTCATTGACCGCATTTTCAAGAAGCACCGAAGAGAATTGCATAAGGTGCAAATTTAAGTGAAACTAAGACCCATAAAGGATTTGGTTAGCAAATATTCAAAGGTTTGAAAGCCACTAACAGGATATCATTTTTTTTGTTGATCATAATCCAAGTTCAAAATCGTTTTGCCAGTTTGGTTTAACGGTGATCTTTCTTTCAATGGGCCTGATAATTTCCGGTTGTCTCCTTTCACCAAAAAACTTTCCCGGATCCCAGGTGCCGTTATTATTCCTGTCGAATAAAATTCTTATTTCATATTCGCCAGGTAAAAACAGTGGCTGTGAAAAACTTCCGTTAACGAGGGGTGCCGATTGTATTACCTGGTCGTTTTGGATAAAAAGCAGTACAGGGTTTTCATCCGCGGAAACATCACGAACTTTTATAGTGAGGGATCCGTAATCCGCTGTTTTATTTGCAGTAAGAAAGAGCGTATCAGATTTCAACAATTTTTTTCCGAGGGAATCTTCAGCGAATTCACGATCCAGGACAAGGTTATAGCTTCTGCCTTCCAGCCACTGGGTTTGAGCCCTGATGATGCGCGAAGAGGTGTCTAACACGAAACTGTGTTCTACAGGGTTGAACGTACTATCCGTAGTGAGGTTGATCTTTGAAGGATCAAACACTTTCAACGGTGTCTGAAAGGTAAGCTCCAGTGGTTTTAAAAGATCCTGCCGGTTGTTGCTAAGGTTGGTGGTGAACGTGAGCCTATCGCGTGAAGTTCCGCTTCCGCTTCTCAGGTTTACTGCAGGTGCGGAAGGCTGGGCAACTTTTTCACTGTATGCATAAAGCAGGATGGTGTCATTTGTACCAGCCCTGACGGCACTATCGGTAAAAGCAAACAACTGGTCACTTCTCTGGTATCTCCTGCTGATACCTGCATTGCCAATTGCATAAACAGCAAATCTTGTATCCGGAAGATTTCTAAACCTGAAATTGCCATTCGCATCCACCCTGGAAACATAGGGCGGCCGTTTCGCAAATACGGCGGAATCTGTAAGATCGCGGTGCAAAACAACAATGAGTGTAGAATCGATCCTGCCATTTTGGGCAAGCACTACCCTGCCTGCAAGTTCCAGCGAATCCATTACCGGTCCGGTTGCAAAACTATAGGTAAAACCTCTCAGCACATTGCTCTCATTAATGTCGCGGATGGCATTACCAAAACTTAAAGTATAGGTGGTATTCGTTTCAAGGGGTTCGCGGAACCTTACGGTAATGGTTCTGCCTTTTACGGCCAGTTCAGGGTTTCTTTCGAAAGTGGGTGTGAACAATACATTGGCAGCCACATCCTGGAGGTCTACATATTCATCAAATTCAAAAACGATCCTGTCACTATTGAAATTTAATGTAGAATCACCTGGAGTTGCGGAAATCAATACCGGAGGCAAACTATCTCTGGGACCGCCAGCAGGAGGAATTATATTAGCGCATGATGGTCCCCAAAGCAATACAATAACCAGGAAAATCATGCTAAACAATAAGGCCAGCGGCTTCATAAGGGGCAAACATAAAGGAAAGAAACGAAGCCCTTTGCTAAGGAAATGAAAAGTTTAATGATTACTAAACTAGGATGCTTCCATCACTTTGATAAATTGCGCTTCTTCCTCCACTTCATGTATCTGCACATAGATCTTATGGTCTTTCACAAAATTGCACCAGTCGCATTCCGGCTTACCACAGCCTTTGTGAAATTCATGCTGCTGGATCTTTTCCCATGCGTTGCGAATCTGGTTCTTTACAAATTCTTCTCCTTCCTGGGTAACAAGGATCTTTTTCTGGTCGAACTCATTTTTCTTATTGGGTTCGATGAAAAGAAACTGTATGCCCCGGAGGTCCTTGGTTTTCGATTTCTGCCTGTCGAATAAAATTTTATAAAACACTGCCTGTCTCCAGTAATTACCGCCTTCCGGTTTTTTATGATGTTCCTGTTCCGCAAATTCGTGACGGAAGTTTGATTTCTCCAGGCTTCCGGTTTTGAAATCCGTGATCTCCACTTCATTGCCCCAATATTCCAGCCTGTCGGCGAAACCTTTTAGTGGAATGCCATCCAGCAAAGCTTCCATGGGAACTTCCGTTCGAACAAAATCACCTGCACTGCCTTTAAAATAAGCATCGTAAAACGCAAGAAGACATTTTACGCCATATTCAGTAAACCTTTCCAGGCTTTCAGGGGTAAAAACCTCCCTTCGGTTGGTGATATCCCATCTGAAACGGTTGATCAAAACTTCCTTTGGTGGATAGATCTTTCCCTGGTCCATCATTTTATTGTAAAAAAAACTCAGGGCTTCATGCATGCTGCTTCCAAATTGCGCGGCCTCAGAAGTTGCGGAAGGAATGCGTACAAGATTGTTGTAATAAAATTTTACGGGACACTCAAGATAATTGTTGAGCGCAGTAACATTCATTTTAAAATTGGACAGTAGCTGGTTAATGAAATCACCTTCTGCTTTTTCAAGTTCCGGTTGCTGAATCATTCCATACCTGAATGTGGCATATTTTAATTTGAGTTCTTCAGAAACAGGGTAATCCTCAATCGTAAGATTACCCGCCATTTCCGCAAGGAACCTCGAAGGTTCCAGTTGTTTTCCATCATTGCCAAAACAGGGGAAAGAAATGTAAAGATATTTTTCCGCCCTGGTTGCAGCAACAAAAAACAAACGGCGCAATTCCTCTTCTTTTTCCTCAGTGGTTTCCTTAGTAAATACATTAGGAGGCAGCTTGTATCCCTGGTTGTACTTTTTCTTGGATTCCCAGAGATTGGAGTAACACCCCATAAAAAAAACATATTCATATTCGAGTCCTTTTGATCCGTGACAGGTCAAAAGATTAACGCCTTTTTCATTGCCGCTGGTTTGAACCAATGGTATGGATAGATTGTTTTCCTGTAACAGTTCAATCTGTTTAATCAAACCTGTAAGGTCAAGGTCGGGATTCCTGCGACATTCATCCTGTACATAATCAAAAAACCCGTTCAGCAATTGCATCAGCCATCCTTTTTCGGGTTGGTTCATGATCCAGCTGAGGATGCCGGCTTCATTAAATAAAATTTCAAGCCATTTTAATAAAGGAATGTTCTGAACATCTTGTAAAAGTTGTTCCAATAAGCCGTAAACCTTTACGAGTTTGTCTGTCTGTTCATCCGCAGAAAAAAGTTTGCCTCCCTCCAGCCTGGATTGTTCGCCGAGGTATTCAAATAATGATTTTGCACCCGCAGAGCCGCGACGGTTTGCATTGACCGCATGACAGATGGTAGCAATTTTCAGTGCAGGTAAATTGTGAAAGTTGTGGTGAAGGATCTCAAAAAGAAATTGTTCGCCACTGAATGGAATTTCTCTTTCAGCGATGGTCCATTTTATATAGCAGATGATTTTTTTAATAAACGGGTCTTTCAGAAGGTTCACCGATTTCCTGCTGTAATAAGGAATGTTTTGAAGCTGAAGAAATTTCTGAAGTTCATCTCCGGATTTATGTTCTTTATAAATAACGGCAATACGGCCAGGTGCAATTCCTTCTTCCACAAGTTTCCTGATCTCTTCCGCCACCATAATGTTCTCTTCAAATTCGCTGCAGACTTTGCGGATAACAGGATGCAGTTCCAGGTCTTTTAGCCTGGCTGCTGTGAGAATTTTTTCCAGGTCGGGATATTCATTTACGAGTCGTTGCTGGTTGTTGCTGATCAAAAGGTGTGCAGCATCCAGTATGGGTTGCACACTCCTGTAGTTTTCTGTAAGTACAACGCGCAATAAATCTTTTTCATACCTGCGGGCCAGTTGCCGCATGTTTTCCATATTAGCGCCCTGAAACCTGTAAATACTCTGGTCATCATCACCTACAACAAAAAGGTTAGGACTTTCCCAATAGCTTACCAGTAATTCCACCAGTTTGTTTTGCGATCCGCTGGTGTCCTGGTATTCATCCACAAGAAAATATTGAAAGGTTTCCTGGTAATGCAACAAAACATCGGGGTGTGTTTCGAAAACACCGATCACCCAGTTGATCATATCATCAAAATCGTATCGCTGCTTTTCTTTTAATATGGACTGATAATGATCAAATGCCTGAACGGCAGCTTTGAGCTTTTCCATTTTATCAATTTCGCGCCTGCCTTCTACGGTTATTTCATGAACGCCTTTTTTCGCTTTTGTTTTATTATAAAAAGTTTCAGGTATAATCTGGTCTACATATTCTTCAATGCGGTCCTTTAAAAAATCCGGGTTCCATCCTTCGCGCTTCATGGCAGAAAAAAGTTCTTTTAAAAATCCGGCTTCGTAATAAGCATCGGATTTGTAGCGTTTAAGAGGATTGCCTTCTTCAAGACCATCGATCAATTCCATCAGGCATTGGGCCTGTTCCAGCTCATTTATGGGCTGTAATTCTTTTTTATTAAACAGATGCCTGTTTTCCTGTATCACCATGTTGCAGAAAGAATGAAATGAATGAATCGGTACAGAATAAGCCTCCGGTCCAATCATGGAAAGCAATCGTTTGCGCATGGCCAACACGCCTGCATCGGTATAAGTGAGACAAAGAATATTATAGGGGAGCGCATCGGTATCCAGAAGGATCTTTCCAATCCTAACGCTAAGGATCTGGGTTTTACCTGTTCCCGGTCCTGCAATAACCATCACCGGCCCGTCAATTTTGTCAACTGCTTTTTTTTGCTGTAGGTTGAGTTTGCTGTATTCTTTCTGAAAAGTTTCCAGTAGTTGCGCTCTTGCAATTGCCATTGAACAAAGGTAGGGAATGCTAATGTGTTTAGCATTAACATCTGCATATAATTGTTAAGGAAGGAAACCAATTTAGCCTGAAGGGATATGCTTAGTTTTGCTGCATAATTTTTTTTATGAAGGCACTGATCATTTTTCTGGCCATGGTTTTGGGAAGTACGACTGCTTTTGGACAAAAATCAACACTAAGGTCAACGCCCGATTCCACTAAAAAACTGGAAGTGGTAGAAACTTCCTGCGGACAATGCAAATTTGGATTAAAAGGCAAGGGTTGCAATCTTGCGGTGCGCCTTGATGGAAAAGCATGGTTTGTTGATGGTACAGAAATAGATGATCATGGCGATGCCCATGACGAAGATGGATTTTGTAATGCTATTAGAAAGGCGCGTGTGCAGGGCGAAGTGATTAATAACCGGTTTCTTGTAAGTTATTTCAAATTGGAACCGGTAGAAAAAAAGGATTAATCAACTTCGTTTTTTGGTTTACCCAAGGCAGGAATTAGCCTGCGAGGTTTCTTGAGGGAGTGCTTTTTTATATGACTCAGCGGTCCTTCATTCTGAACATATGATAATGGGGCGTAGGGTACGCACTTGAAAAGGAAGATTTCGCAATTAAAACCTCACTTCAAATATTTTCCTGAACAAGCCACTCGCCTGGAAAAAATCAACGGGATAATATTCCAGTTTTTTTCGGCGCAGAAAAAGCTGGTAGAATCGATCATCCAGGTTTTTAAGAGTTGGCGGATACCTGTTGGCTGGAGGAAAGGCAGCATTTAATATGGCAGCAGTGAATTCAGAACAGTATAGTGTATCATCATTCCTGATATTAAATGATGCATCAAAATAAATTTTTTTTGTTCTGAAATGATTCAGCAATTTTCGCATCCGGTTAAAATCTTCCGGGCTATTCCCTGCTTCCCAGATACTGAGGTAATAGGTATCCTGCGTGATAAATGATTCAAGGGAATCGATCACTAGTGCATTTATGTGGTTTCGTTCATCAACTACATTGAAAATAACAAGACGTTGGTTTTGTTTATAGGCAATTCCAATATGCGTAATGTTTTTATCTGCGATATTGAATTTTTGGGCAATCAAGCCTGATTTTGATTTCGTACCCCTGCATAGAATATAGATCTTGTTTTCAGAGAGACTTATTTGTGATTTAATTTTCTGGATATTCTTTCTTTCCTGTGATTGAACAGAGAGGTAAAAAAGACAGGTAAAAAAAACGAAACAGTATTTCATAAACTTCTGTAAATAGAAAATCCTAATCCTATCTGGTTAAAGGAAACTTTATTTAAAGGGTTACTGTATTTATTGGCTAATTCTTTCTGACCTGAAAGGTGTATGTCAACAAAAAGTTTTGAGGAGAAGGCTGTTTTAAATCCAAACTTTGTAAATAATCCAAAATTATAACCCGCATTATTTATTTTGTTTTCCGTTAAGGTGCCTCCACTATTGATCTGATCTTTATTGGTCAGGAGGTGGGCTCCATAAATGCCAAATTCCATAAATGCAGATGAGCGCCTGGAAATGCTGGAATATTTTTTTATTGTAGGCGTCAAGGTCAGAAAAATCATTTGATTAAAATGATTTGCTGCGGAAGTATCATCAAACCCATAAGCGAGTCTTAAAATTCCTGGAGTAATTACAAACTGCCAGGTGCTGCTGCTGCTTATAAATTCATATCCCAGGTTGAAAGCGTTTGATAAAACAATTCTTTTGGAATGTGGAAATTCTACGATTGCAATTCCTGCATTTGCATCAATACGTAATTGCTGGCTTTTTAATCCGGATACCAGCAGCAGGACAAAGGCAATGATTAGTAGCTGTTTCATAATAAAAAAAAGGAAGCTGCAATTTATAAAAAATTGCAGCTTGGGTTTTAAGATAATGATCCGAGAAATCCTCCAATAATCGCTCCTCCCAGGGCACACCATGGGCCGCACAGGGTGAAGCCAATATAAGCTCCTGTGACAACACCATAAGTAACACAATCAATTTCCTGCTGATATCTCTCACTGGTGACATAGCATTTTGTATTGCTATCGTTGTTAGCAACATTGTAAACAATGGCGACCTGTGTCAACAAGAATTCTTTTTCATCCTCTCTAACGGGGCCGGATAAAATTTCATTTGTCTTTTCTACAAGAAATTTCTTGTACGACTCCTGATCTCCCGGTTTTGAATTGACAACCAGGCTTACAAGTGTTTCTTTGGTGAATTCGGATAAGGAAGAGGATTGAACCGATTCAATGAAATTGAATTCCGGATTTTTTAAAGCACTTGCCACTTCGGCTGCCAGTTCAGGCGTCACCTCGTGTTTCAATGGAATAATCTGAGAATAATGACTGATGGTGGCTTCATCCAGCTCAAGCTGTTTGCCCGCATCAATATCGGCTTTGACTATTTCAACTGATCGCAGATAATCGAGGCCTCTTTGATTGAATGGGTTGTTGGGTTGTGCATACCCCTGGAACATAGCCAGCAGGAGGACGCCTGATAAAATAATTTTGCTCATTTTTTAGAATTTTACGCCTACTCTCTTTCACCGGTTTTCGGCATTCACCGTATCAGCGCTGATAGTGTAAAATTCTATTACAGGGGTTTGCAATAAAAGGTGTTTTCCTCATTTGTTGAAGTTATTTTCACAAAAGAGCCATCCGGGAGCGTTGAGCCTATTCCTGGTTACGGATCACCTGTTCCATATCTTCTTGCTCATTTGCATCTGGCAGATCTTCAATATTCCCTGCTTCTCTGATATAGGTATCAGCCTTTTCATCCAATAATTGATTGGAAGATGGTTGATTGCCATCAGGAGAGGGATTGCTGGCATTACCGGTTTGAGCCCGGGACGGGTCATTTAAAGGATTTTTTTCAGGCTGTACTGGAACTTGTCTGGACATATCATGTTTTCTATACCTGGGCGAAAAATTATGCCATCAGATAAGTGCTGATAAATGGTAGAGTTCCAAAAACGCACTTAGCATGGATCCTTAAGCTTTTCTAGGTATAAAACCTTATCCACATTTTCTTAATTATTTATTTGATTTTAAGCAATTTATAATTGGCAAGTAAAAATATCCAGTGTTTTTACGTAAAAAACTAGTAAAAACACTTGCAAAAACTCGAGGTCGCTTATACTTTTGCATCACGTTAGAAACGAGTAAGGAGATTCACTTAGTAAACCTTAGTTGTTTTTAGAATCACAACCCTAAGAAAATAAACTATCAGTATCATGAAAACTTTAATTACCCTCATTGCCGTATTCGTATTTACCACTAATTCAATTGCCGGCGAAAAGATTACTTCAATTAATAATAATGGCAACTGGAGTTCTAATAATACCTGGGATAAAAACAGGAACCCTCAACCTGGAGATACCGTTGTAATCGCTTCTGGTATCACTGTAATCGTTGACGAAAACATCGACCTTTCTAATGGAGCCATCCTTATGTTGGTTTATGGAAAGCTTAAGTTTAAAAGTTCCGGTAGCAAACTGTTTTTTCACGTAAATAGCTTTGTAAGGATATTTACAGGGGGTTCAATAAGTGGAACGGGAACGCCATCTCAAAGCTTAGCCATTGGTAACAGTGTGGTGTTCCAGGGAAATATGGCCGATGTGACCGGCCCAGCCTACGCAAATTTCGGATCAAATGGTTTTTTGCCTTTTTCAGAAACTGTTTTGCCAGTAAAATTCATTGGCTTTTCTGCTGCACAACAATCAGGTACCGTGGTGATTAACTGGTCTACTTCTGAAGAGATCAATGCAAGTGAGTACATTGTTGAAAGAAGTGCAAATGGAAGTAGTTTTTCTTCTATTGGGAGCGTAAAAGCAGCGGGCAATTCATCTACAATAAAAAATTATGCTTTCACTGATAGAAATCCTGGTGCGGCTGTAGTTTCTTACAGAATCAGGCAGGTAGATCAGGACGGGAAAACTGCTTACACAAGTATCAAAACCGTTCAATTTAAATCTGAATTGGCCTCCATTAATATTATTGCGAAAGATGGTAAAATTGTAGTGATGTCTGGCAGAACTGGAAGTGAAACTGTTACACTGCGTATTGTTTCTTTGAATGGCCAGGTAATTTCTGAAACCAAAATGAACCTGGTGAATGGTACAATGGCTTTTTCTGCAAATGCAAAAGGGAATCACATCATTCAGCTTACGAACGGAAGAGACCTGATGGTTGCCCGCCAGGTAATTTTGTAAAATATTTCATTGAAATTTTTCCCCCAATGAAAAAGTGTAGGGATCAGGTGAAATAATGAACAAAAAATTCGCTCTCCGATGAGTGAATTTTTTTTGATGGTATGTTTGATGTGGAAGTCATCATGTGGGTTTTGATTAATAGTTAATCACTGTTGTTCGGGGAAAGATTTCTGAATTGGCATAAGCATACCGAAATGATTTTTGCAGGATTATAAATGAATTCAATGGTTAAATGCCTCTTCCACCTTTTTTCTTGAAAAAAACGTTTAAACTCACAATAATAAATCAAGATTTTATCAACAAATTCCTCAACCCTTAACCCTCCCTTCCAGTTCTTTCATCAAACCCTCAAGGTCAAGCGGTAATGTTCCCATTTCCAGTTTTTCATTTTTCATTGGCCATGAATCTTTTGGTTTATCCCAGTACAATTCCAGTCCGTTGCCATCAGGGTCGTTTAAATAAACAGCTTCGGAAACTCCATGATCGGAGGCGCCTGTAAGTGGATAATCATGATCAGAAAGACGTTTCACAATAGCAGCGAGCTCTTTTCTTTCGGAATATAAAATTGCTACATGAAAAAGGCCGGCAGTATGTTCAGGAGCAGGAGGTGCATTTTTACTGTACCAGGTATTGAGGCCGATGTGATGGTGATAGCCACCAGCAGAAACAAAAACTGCTGAATCGCCGAAAAATTGTGTTATCTCAAAACCCAATACACCTGTATAAAAATCAATTGATCTTTTAAGGTCAGCCACTTTTAAATGTACATGACCAATCTTTGTAAGCGGCGGAACCTTATAATCCATTATTCAATTTAAGATTAATGTTATAAAATATTGATTTGGAGTTGAGTCATGAATTCCTACTTCTTCCTTTTTCAGCAGCAGCTGCTGGCCGTGAAATTGCCCGCGTCCTGAGGTAATCAACTAAAATAAATACATTTAAAATTTGATGAAAGCATTTCGACCTTGCCTGCATGATCTTCATTGAATGCATTCCTTCAAAGTCCAAAACAACATGATGAGCAGGAGCAGCTGGTTCTGCAGCAACCTCCTGCTGCAACTGCTGCGCATATTATTCACGTAAATACCATTTTAGGCATAGTTTTTTCCGCCCTTTAGATGCAACAAAAATGAGTCTATGCGAAATAAGAAAAATGATGATGCGAAAAAGCTTGTCAATTCAACACAGAAAAATCAGGAAGGAAGGATTCCCGAACATGAAACTCCGAGTCAGCGCAGAAACCGCGACGGAGTAGGAAGGGGTCCCAACGGATCAGACGGTGGCAGTAACCGGGGAAGAGGTAGTAATCATTAAAAAAACTAGGAGGCAATATGTCAAAAATGAATAAAAAAAATAACAAAGAGAACAATGAGCGTTCGGAGCGATTGGATCATGAACAAAGAAATCCAAACCAGGGTGCTCAGCAACAGCCCGCAACAGAAGAAACAGGTCTGGACGAAAGTTTATTAAAAACCGTTTCTGAAGGCCCGGCACGCAGAAGTGTTGAAAATACTAAACTTGGGAGAACAGGAAGCGATCTTGATGGACAGGTAGGAGGCTAAGTCCTGTTGATAAACTTCTACAATAAAATTCTTTTGTCGCAAATGCAGGTAAAAGGCCGGTTTTTTATTTGATTTTCCTGCTGAAAGCTATCGGGCATAGAATTTTTATCAGTTCAATTGTTCTTCAATTTTTTACTTTTTAAATTTTTAGTTATGTCAGAAAACAGAGATCAAAATCAGGACAAAAGCTCAAACATGGGCAACCAATCTCAGGGTGGAAAGCAAGACCAGCAAGGTCAGCAAGGCGGTTCTGAGCGTGGTCAGCAAGGATTAGGTGGACAGACTCAGGGAACCAGTGGTGCTCAGGGTGGACAACAGGGACAGCAGGGTGGTCAAGGTTTACAAGGTGGAGATCAGGGACGTGGCGGAAGTACAGGCACAGGAAACACCGACCGTAGTGGAAGTGAAAAAGAGAGCGATAAGGGCGGTACAGGTAATTCCCGCAGTGGACAAGGAGGAATGTAATTCTCCTTTATATTCTACCGACAGACAAATACATTAAGCCTTGTTAACGCAAGGCTTAATATTTTAAAAACACTTCTATGTTACAAGATAAAAATAATGAAAGGCCTGAAGCCTATCCTCGCCCAACAACTAAAGACAGCCAGTTGAAGGATCAGCCTGAATTTGTTGACCAGCAACCAAATGATTTTCATGATAAATCAATCAGTGGACTTGAGCACAATGAACAACAGCATAAAACCTCCAGCGATCCTGCAGAAGAAGAAAAATGAAAGAGGGTCCTCTGCTGTATGCTATGAATAAATTCGTTCAACAGATTTAAAATGCTTTTCCATTACCACCTTTCTTTTTAAGGAAAGCTTTGGTGTGAGTTCACCCGAATCTACCGTCCATTCATCTGCAAGCAATTCAAATTTTTTCACCTGTTCAACATGGTTGAAAAATTTATTGAAACTTTCAATCAACTCTTTATACAATTCAACAACTTTTGGATGACGGATCATTTCCTGCTCGCCTAATCCACCAAGATTGTTTTTCTGGCACCAGTCGCGCAGGTTGCTAAAAGAGGGAACGATAAGTGCTCCTACAAATTTCTTTTCAGCACCCACCAACATCACCTGTTCAATGAATGGCGATTCCTTGAGTTTATTTTCAATGGGCAGCGGCGCTACATATTTGCCTCCACTGGTTTTAAATAATTCTTTTTTCCTGTCCGTGATCTTAAGAAATTTCTGATTTACA
The DNA here is from genome assembly GCA_002050435.1 of Chitinophagales bacterium 33-2. Lineage (GTDB taxonomy): Bacteria > Bacteroidota > Bacteroidia > Chitinophagales > Chitinophagaceae > Flavisolibacter. Next base: position 24,031 of record MWYV01000037.1, read on the forward strand.
ATCGTTCCAATATCGCCCGTATAATACCAGCCATTTTGAATGGACTCATTTGTAAGATCGGGTCTTTTGTAATAGCCCATCATCACATTGGGACCTTTACAAATGATCTCCCCATCTTCTTCGATCTTAACTTCCACTTCATCTATTAATGGTCCTACTGTTCCAAACATCCTGTCTTCCTCGTTGTAGCGGTTTACTGCGATTACCGGTGAGGTTTCTGTTAGTCCGTATCCTTCCATGATTACGATCTTTGCTGCGGTAAATATCCGTATCAGTCTTACCTGGCAGGCAGCACCGCCGGTAACAATGCATTGAATATTGCCACCAAGCGCTTCACGCCATTTACTGAAAATTAATTTGTTGGCCAGTGCCAGTTGAAGGTTATACCATGCGCCCTGGTTTTTATTGATCTCAAATTTTTCCGCCAGTGCATGGGCCCAAAAAAACAATTTTCTTTTTGTTCCCGTAAGTTCATTTCCTTTAGCCATGATCTTGTCATATACTTTTTCAAGCAGCCTGGGAACGGTGGTGAACATATTGGGTTTTACTTCCTTTAAATTGTCGCCGATCGTTTCCAGACTTTCAGCATAATAAATGGAAGTATTGTTAAACAAATAGAGATAAGTAACCATTCTTTCAAAAATATGGTTGAGAGGAAGAAAGCTTAGCGACTTCATATTTTCTCCCGGAGGAAAAACAGGAAGACTGGCGACAACATTTGAAAGAATATTTTTGTGCGATAACATAACACCTTTTGGTGTGCCCGTGGTACCAGAGGTATAAATAATGGTGAACAGATCATCGGTAGTAATGCCGGAGGCAATATCTTCAAGTTTTATCTTGTCTTCAGGTTGGCCTTTTGTTGTGATCTCTTTCCAATGTGTTGCACCGGAAACATGTTCAAAACTGAAGACTTCTTTAATGGCAGGGAGACTGTTTTTTACATGCTGCACTTTGTGAAATAAATCTTCATCATTTACAATCACTGCTTTTACCTGTGCATCATTTAAAACAAATTCAAGATCATTGATATGAATGGTAGGATATAAGGGAACCAGCACCGCTCCGATCTTCTGAACCGCAAGATCAAAAAACATCCATTCCGGACGGTTCTTTGAAATAAGCGCGATCTTGTCGCGTCCTTCAACCGTCATATCGCCGGGACCATAACCTTTAGCCAGTAAGCCTGTACTGATCTTATCAACAATGTCTTTTACTTCTTCCGAACTATAAGTGCGCCACTGGCCTGCTTCTTTTGCCCCCAGGCAGGCCTGGTTGCCACCCATTTTCAGCTGTTCGTCGATACAGTCAAATAAGCGTTTTGGATTATTCATATTTTCTTTCTTTAGCGGTTCGTTAGACCTTTCAATATAGAACAGAAATGGCATAAAATAAAAAGCTCCCGTTAAGGAGCTTCTTATTTTTTATGAGTTAGCGTCTTATCAATTATAAAATTGTCCGGGCGGCATTTTAAAAACCCTGTTTTTCTGGAAAGCAGAAAATTTATTATACGCTTCCGGGTTGGCTTTTGTCCACTGATCAAAACCTGATAAATTATCAACAGCGGCAAAAAGCCATTGATTGTAAGCTTCAAACATACCTTCCCTGATCAGCTGCTGCTGGTATTCAAAAAGTTTGTAAGGAAACTGCTTTGAATAAGTATTATGCCATTCCAGCACAAACCGTGTACGTAACATATTCAGTGCTTCGGTATTCATACCACGATCCACTGCCGAACTTACTTTTTTATATGTTTCTATCACCGCTTTATAAAAGGCAGACTTTTTCTTTTCTTCTTTGCTATTTACAGGGCTGGTATATAGTTTTTCCTTGTAGGCACTCAGGAGCAGCTTTTTCATTTCAGTAGCTCTTTCCGTGAGGTATTCCATGTTTACAAAGATCTCACCGTAAATTAGTGTCCATACCTTGTCCTGGGTATAATAATAGAAAAGGGCAGCATTGTAATAATTGCCTGCAAATGAAGGATCTGCATCTATACCTTTTTCCCATTCTTTAATTGCATTGAAATCCTGCTTTGCCCAAAGCAGTTCACCGTATTCGCTGTATAATGGGCCGCTGCGCGGAAATTTTTTAAGCCCTTTTTTATACATTTTATCTGCTTCTTTTACTTCTTCCAGGGCCTTGTAAACATTCCCTCCGATCTGGTAAACGGCAACATCTGCATCATCACGTTCCAGCATGGGTTTTACCTGTGCCAATGCCTTTACATAATCTCTTTTATAATAAAAGGTCATGGCAAGATCCTTTTGTAAGTCAAGATTTTCCGGATCATTTACAATTGCTCGGTTTAAAACAAGTACCGCATTATCCCAGTCCCCTGCCCGCATATAATTACGTGCTGTTTCCTGTAAACTCGGTTCCTGGGGTTGTGCTATTGCAGCAAAAAATAAGCTAAAACAGAGGAGAGAGAGCAAAGTTTTCTTCATTATATAAATTTGAAATGCCTTGGTGGTCAAAGTAAAAATTAAAAAAGCTGCCAGCCTAGCCGGCGATGTTAAAATTTAAGATCAGGTATTACCTCGTAAGGTTGCAAATAGCAGCTTATTCGACTAAATACAATGCGTTAACAGGCCATCCCTCAGTTTTGGCTCAAACCAGGTACTCTTGGGAGGCATCACATTCCCGCTGTCTGCAATATCAAATAATTGCTGGATGCTGACCGGGTAAAGACTAAAAGCAGCAGCTGCCTCACCCCTTGTTACCCGCTGCTCCAGTTCTTCCAGTCCACGGATACCCCCCACAAAATCCACGCGGTTATCTGTTCGCGGATCTCCAATACCCAGTAATTTACCCAGGATGTTTTCCTGGAGGATGGTTACATCAAGGATCCCGATGGGGTCTTGGCGATAACTGCCTTCTTTTGATTGGAGCCTGTACCATTTTCTATCGAGGTACATCCCGAATTCATGCAGTTGTGCGGGCCTTACGGCTGCTTCCGATGGCTGAACAATGAATTCCAATTCAAGTTTTTGAAGAAAGGTTTCAGGGGTCAGACTATTCAGGTCTTTTGCAATCCTGTTATAATCCAATATGGCAAGCTGATTCGCTGGAAAAATAGTGGTAAGAAAATATTGTGCGTCGGTGCTGTCAGGGAAGGTCTTGCTTACGCTTGCCGCTGAAGCAGCACGATGATGACCATCGGCAATGTAGGTGAATGGGATTTTCTCATTAAAAATATTGGTGATGACATCAATAGTGGAAAAACTGTTGACCACCCAGATAGTATGCACCACACCATCATCTGCAGTAAAAGAATATTCTGCATTGTTGTGTTTTTTCCAGTGATCGAAAACATCATTGATTTCCTTATTGTCTTTACAGGCCAGGAATACGTTGCCGGTTTGCGCTCGTGTTGTACGAATGTGGTTGATACGGTCCTGTTCTTTTTCAGGCCTGGTAAATTCGTGTTTTTTGATCACATCATTATAATAATCTTCCACGGAGGAAACACAAACAAGTCCGGTTTGCGTGCGGCCCTTCCAGCCAAGTTCATATATATAATAACAGGGCTTTTCATCAAAAAAAAGTACTTTTTTATCAATCAGGCTTTGAAGATTTTCTTTTGCTTTATTATAAACGGCTTCCGTATGAATATCAATTTCCTGAGACAGACTGATCTCTGATTTTGTTACAAGAAGAAAAGAAACAAGATTATCAGCCGCTTCCTTACGTGCTTCTTCTGAATTCAACACATCATAGGGCCGGGAAGCCACCTGTTTTGCATATTCGTTATGTGGCCTTAATGCCTTAAAGGGTTTAATAATCGCCATCGCTATAATTTAGTTTGTGCAAAATAACGCATAACTGCCGTTATGGCCTGAACGCTTTCCATTGGAAGCGCGTTGTACATGGAAACACGGAAGCCACCTGTAGTTCGATGTCCTTTTACTCCAAACATTCCTTCCTTCTCGCAAAGTTCAAGAAATTCAGTTTCGGCTTTTGGATTTTCCAGCACAAATACCGCATTCATTTTACTACGGTCTTCCTTTGCCACTGTTCCTTTAAATACAGGAAGGGCATCCAAGGTTTCGTAAAACAGCGATGCTTTTTGACCATTGATTTTTTCCATTGCTTCAACGCCGCCCTGGGCTTTCAGCCAGCGCAGTGTAAGCAGACAAACAAAAATGGAGAAAACCGGAGGCGTGTTCAGCATGGAACCTGCTTCTATGTGATTCCGGTAATCCAGCATGGATGGCAGTTCCCTTCCTGTTTTACCAAGAATTCCTTTTTTGAGAACAACCAGGTTAACGCCTGCGGCTCCAATGTTTTTTTGTGCACCGGCGTATATGAGGTCGTATTTATTGTAATCCATTTTCCTGCTTAGGATATCGCTGCTCATATCAGCAACAAGCGGTAAACCAGTATTGTAAAAAACGGAAAGGTCCTGCCACTGCGTACCATAGATGGTATTATTGGTAGTAAGGTGCAGGTAAACAGGATCATTTTTTAATTCAAGTTCTTTTGGTAAATGATTGTATCCAGTGCTTTTTGAACTGCAGGCGGTGTTTACTTTTCCAAAAAGGCCCGCTTCCTTTATCGCCTTGGCTGCCCAGATACCCGTATCAGTATAAGCAGCTGTTGCTGCAGGAGGTAGCAGGTTCATGGGCACCTGGAAGAACTGGGTGGAAGCGCCACCGTGGAGGAAGAGCACTTCATGATTAGCGTCCAGTTGCATGAGTTCCTTTACCAGTGCGCGGGTTTCATCCATTACGGACTGGAAAGTTTTTGTGCGATGGCCGATCTCAAGAATGGACAGACCTGAACCGTTGAAGTCGATTAATGCCTTTGAGGCCTCTTCAAATACCTGCCGTGGCAGAATGGATGGCCCTGCGCCGAAATTATGTGGATGCATGATGCGCGCTAAATTAGCTAATTAGTTAATTATAGCTATCGGTGAATGGTGGGTTCTAAACTATAAGATCTATGGTAATCATTTTATAAGGCTTATGTATTTGTTGTTCAATTTTAAGTGTGAATTGGCAGGAGTGAATGGTGAATGGTCAATGGTGAATAGTGATTGACCATTGACCATTCACCATTCATCAATCTTCTTCCTTTCTCCCAATCATCGTTCTTTGTTTCCATGCCAGGTTCAGCTTTTCAAATTCCACCAGTTCTTGCTCTGAAAACGCAAGTTCTGCCTGGGAAAGAGCAGGTTGTCCGGCGTCAATCCATGCGCTCATCCAGAAACAGGCAATGGAATAAATGGAAAGCTGCATTCTTCTTTCCACCATTCCGTTTAATAATTTATCATAGGCTTTTGTATAGGCGGTGGAGTATTGCCGGATCACTTTTCCATTTCTTTCTTCAAAAGCAAATTTCCTGTCCTGGGGAAATTGTTCATTTAATTTTCTTTCCAGTTGCAGTACGCTGTCGGAAGCGGCAGCACTTTCCAGCACCCTTTGCCAAATGAAGGCTTCCTTGTTTTCAATGTAACGGGCCTTTCCTAAAAAGAAATCCCATTCTGTTTCAGCAAGCAACTCCGGTATCCTGCTTTCCCAGAAACCATGAATGCCACGTTGGTTGGTATATTGTCCGTTGTGGTTACTGCTGGTATGTAAAGGCACATGCGCATCTGAAATATAATGGCCTAATTCAGCAGAAATTTTTAAGATGCGGTTTTTGTCCTTATCCCTGAATGCTGCTGTCAGTCTTCTTTGCATGACCATGATCCACCAGGGAACAATGCCATGTTTCTGGAGGGTATCAGCCGAAAACTTTTCAACAGCATCATCCCAATTGCGTGGCAACGAATCAAAAGGATAGGCCCCATAACGGTCAAGGTCAATGTAATGTCTGGGTCCTTCCTCTTCAACGGCATACCTTCTTTTATCGGGGTCCACCGCATGTTCTGTAAGAAAATTGATATGCGGTTTATACAGTAACATCATTTCCGGTGGAAGCAGGAATACTGCATAATAGTTAATGCGCTGGTGACCATAAAATCCCCAGGCACTACAAGGCAGGGAGCAGCAGGAAAATAAAATGATTAAAAATATTTTTCCTTTGCAGGCATTAGAAAGCGGTGAGGTTACATGCATGATGTAAGCTAAAAAAGCCAGTGCAGCAAGACATCAGAAAAAACTCACAGCAAGCGTTTTAAACAACAGGATCACGCAGTGTTTTGTCTTTTTCATCATCATCCACTTTTGTTACACCTCCACTGATGGCAAACTTCATGGCTTCAGTTGAAGTGATATGAAACACAGCTTTGATGCGTGCGCGCGGCAAAAAATACACATTGCCTGCAATGGAGTAGGACATGGGGATGTACACTGCCACATGATCGATAAGTCCGAAATCTGCTGCATCCTCGTAAGTGATGAAACCCATCCGCCACACATCATTGTCATCAATATTGGCCAGCACCGGTTTATTGAATTTTTTCTTCTCTCCTGCAAATGCCTCGAAAAAATCCTTGACAGAAGAATAGATAAAACGGATGCCGGGGGTTTTCATCAGAATGGCGTCAAAAAGATTGAACAGGCGGTTTTTGATAAAAAAGCTGCTCATGTAGCCGATCATGCTGATGATGAGAATAAAAAGAAGAAAGCCAAGTCCATAGTTCCGGATCTGCATATTCCCGTTTGCATCCTTGGCGGTGAAGATGGGAAAAAGGCTGTCCACTGATGAAACAATCCAGTACACTGCGTAAATAGTGATCACTATGGGAGCGATCACCAATAAACCCTGCAGAAAATACTGGAATAATTTACCAAACTGAAAGCCATCGTCCTTGTTTATCTGTACATCACTCATGCGGTAAAGGTAATTCTACAATTCCTCCTTAAAATTCTGCCCTTCATAATAATTTAATGATGGAAACTTTAATTACATACAAAGTTTCCATAGTTTTGCCCCATTATGGATCAGGAAGCGAGAATATTAATCAAGGCGCATGAGCTCTTCAACCGTTACGGCGTAAGATCCGTATCCATGGATGATATCGCCACATCACTAGGAATTTCGAAAAAGACTGTATATCAACATTATACAGACAAGGAAGCTTTGGTGAAAGCTGTTTTTACCTCTGTGATAGATCAGAATAAAACAAGATGTTGCCAGGACAGGGCAGCAAGTGAAAATGCAATTCACGAGATTTTTCATGCTCTCGACATGATGCAGGAAATGTTTGCCCAAATGAATCCCATTGTGCTTTTCGATCTTCAGAAGTACCATCCGGCGGTTTACCAGGTATTCTACCAGCATAAATCAGAATTCATTTTCAACATGATAAAATCCAATCTTGAAAATGGCATCAAAGAGGAGCTTTACAGAGATGATCTTGATGTGGATGTGATTGCACGCTTCAGGATCGAAAGTATATTCCTGCCATTTAACGCTGAAGTTTTCCCTGATAACCGCACACGCCTGCTTCATATTGAGCAACAGCTTGGAGATCATTTTTTATACGGAATTGCTAATACGAAAGGACAAAAGCTGATACAGAAATATAAAAAACAAAGAGTCAAAAGTTAAGATGAAAAACAGGATTTTATTTATAAGTCTATTCCTGCTGGGGGTAAGTACTGTTCACGCGCAACAACGCTATGAACTGACAGTAAAAGAAGCCGTTGATCTAGCATTCAATCATGTTATTGAACTGAAAAATGCACAGCTGGATTACAGAATCCAGGAAGCGCAAAACAAAGAGATCTTCGGCCAGGCCCTTCCACAGGTGTCGGGTAATATTGGTGTGAACCATTATTTAAAACTGCCACAGGTTTTGTTTCCGCAGTCTGAAGCAGGCATTTATGCGGTTTTGCAAAGAGAAAACCTGCTGGGCGCCGGTGTTCAGGCGCCACCTACGGTGCTGGTTCCATTCTCCTTTCAGCAGCCATGGAATATGAGCCTGGGCGCCACCCTTACCCAACTGTTGTTTCAGCCTGATGTTTTTGTTGGCCTGCAAGCAAGGAAAACAGCATTGGAATTATCACAGGCCAGGCTGGAGCAGACAAAAGAACGCATTAAAGATTCGGCTTACAAAAGATATTACGCCATTCTGATCACAGAAAGACAGCTTCATTATATTGATGAAGGGTTGGTGCGCCTGCGCAAGCTTTACCATGATGACTCGATCATGTATGTAAATGGCTTTGCAGAAAAACTGGATATGGATAAGGTGCAGGTGCAGATCAATAACCTGAGTTCTACCAGGAATGCAGTACAGAATGCAGTGCAGATCGCTTATGCTGCACTTAAATTTTCAATTGGCGTTTCACAAAACGATGTGGTGGTGTTGAAAGATAATCTTACAACTGCAGCACTTAAGGAAGATATCCTGGTTGACAGTTTTAAATATGAGAACAGACCCGAGATCCGGACGCTGGAATATGCAAAACAAATGCAGCAACTGGATCTGAAACGCAACCAGCTTGGATACATTCCCACCGTTTCCCTTACAGGAAACTATACGGTAAACGGCCAGGGGAGTAAATTTTTTACATCGGGCAATACTTTCTGGATCAACAGTGCTTTTGTTGGCATCAACATCAACATTCCCATTTTTGATGGGTTTCAGCGAAAGTATAAAGTACAGCAATCAAGATTAAATGTTGAGAAAGTTGAAAACACGATCGTCAATGTAAAGCAGGCGATTGACCTGGAACAAAACATTACAAAAGGAAATCTCCGTTCAGCACTTACGGATCTTGATGTTCAGGAAAGAAACATGGTGCTTGCAGAACGCGTTTATAATTCAACCAAGCTAAAATTTGAACAGGGTCTCGGAAGCAGTTTTGAAGTGCTCCAGGCAGATGCCGATATGCAAACCGCGCAATCCAGCTATTTCAATTCGCTGTACAACGCCATTGTTTCCAAAATCAGTTACCAGTATTCACTCGGACAATTACAATAATATGTCAACTTCAATTCATCATATCAAAAATATATTCATGACCAGGAATTTTTCCATAATTGTTGCTGTGGCATTTTTTGCCGCTTCATGTGGGAACGCAAAGAAGGACAAGGAAGGCAGTTTAAATGACAAGAAAGTTGAACTCCAGAATTTACGTAACGAACAGAAAAAGATCACACAACAAATCGCAAAGCTGGAATCAGCAATCAAAATCCAGGATCCCAATGCAATCAGCGCCTCTGCCAAACTGGTTGGTGTGATGCCCCTGTCCACGGATAATTTTTCGCATTTTATAGAACTGCAGGGAAGAGTGGATGCTACTAATATTTCCTATGTTGCTCCACCGAACGGCCAGGGAGGCATTGTCAGATCACTTCATGTAACACAAGGACAAACCGTACGCAAAGGACAATTACTGGTTCAACTGGATGACCAGATGATCCGCCAGCAGATAGAACCTTTGCGCGTGCAACTTGCTACGGCCACTGATACCTACAAAAGAACACAGAACCTCTGGGACCAGGGAATTGGGACCTATCAGCAGGTGCTTTCTGCTAAAACACAAATGGAAAGTCTCCAGAAACAAATAGGTGTGATTCAGCGGCAGGCTTCATTAATGCGTGTTGTGGCACCGGCATCAGGTGTTGCCGACCAGGTGAATGTAAGAGTGGGTGAAATGTTTGTAGGTACTTCACAGGCTGGTCCGCAGATCAGGATTGTAAACACCGGAAATTTAAAAGTGATCGCGAGTGTTCCAGAGAATTATGCGGGACGTGTTGCAGTTGGAAGTAAACTGGAGATCGTCCTGCCCGACCAGAGTAATAAAACCATTTCTGCAGTTGTAAATGTTGTACAAAAAGTAATTGATCAAAATACACGTTCATTTAATATTGAAGCACGCATTCCTGCAGACGCAAACCTGAAGCCTAACCAGATCGCTCAGGTGAAAATTCTTGATTACAGTGCCGATAATGTTTTAAGCATTCCACTGAATGTGATCCAGGTGGATGAGAAAGGAAAATATGTTTATGTAATGGTAAAGGAAGGTGATAAAATGATCGCGAGAAAAAGAACAGTGCACGTTGGACAGTCTTACTCAGATAGGATCGAAGTACGCTCAGGATTGCTTGCCGGCGACCAGCTCATCACAGAAGGATACCAGAATCTTTACGATGGACAGCTGATCACCACAACACTTGCCCGCATGTAATCATTGCATTTAAAAAGACTCAAAAAATACAGATGAAAGTTTTAGACGGGCTTAGAGATAAGTTCAAGGAATTTAAACCAACCAGCTGGGCAGTTGATAACAGAACGGTCGTATATATTCTTGCCATACTGATCACATTATATGGCATGACTAAATTTCTGACAATGCCCAAGGAACAGTTTCCGGACATTGTAGTGCCCACCATTTCCATAGCCACAGTTTATGTGGGCAATTCTCCGGGTGATATTGAGAATCTTGTAACAAGACCCATTGAAAAGCAGATCAAATCCATTAGTGGAGCCAAGATCAATAAAGTCAGTTCTGTTTCACAGCAGGATTTTTCTCTCATCACAGTGGAATTCGGTACCGACATCAACACAAATATCGCAAAACAAAAAGTAAAGGATGCTGTTGACAAGGCCCGAACCGATCTGCCCACCGATCTTACTTCACAGCCGGATGTGCAGGAATTTGCATTCAGTGAAATGCCCATTATGTATGTTAACATAAGTGGTGATTATGACCCGATCAAACTTACGCAGTTTGCAGACAGGCTACAGGATAGAATTGAAGAATTAAAAGAAATTACGAGGGCAGATATTGTAGGTGCACCTGAAAGAGAGATCCAGGTAAATGTTGATCCATATAAAATGCAGGTGGCGAAAATATCTTTTATGGATATTGAAAATGCGATCAGCAGGGAAAATCGCGATATCAGTGGAGGCCAGGTAGAGGTGGGTAACATGCAGCGAACGTTGCGCGTGAAGGGACAGTTCAATACGATAAGCGATATGCAGCAGATCGTGGTGAAGAATATACAGGGAGCTCCGATCTACCTGCGTGATCTTGCCGAGATAAAGGATACGGTGAAAGAGAAGGAAAGTTATGCGCGCCTTGATGGTAAAAATGTGATCACGCTGAACATTATAAAACGGTCGGGTGAAAACCTGATCGATGCTGCAGATAACGTAAAGGCAATTGTAGCAGACATGAAAGCTAAGCAGGAACTGCCTTCAGATCTGCGTGTGGAATTCACAGGCGACCAGAGCAAACAAACCCGAACTTCTTTTAATGAACTTGTAAATACCATCATTATCGGTTTCATACTTGTGCTGCTGATCCTGATGTTTTTCATGGGGGTTACCAATGCATTTTTTGTGGCACTCAGTGTTCCTTTAAGTGTATTTGTAGCATTTATGTTTTTACCTATTGGTGATTTCCTGGTAGGTGCGCCCATTACACTCAACTTCATTGTGCTGTTTGCATTACTCTTCGGACTTGGGATCATTGTGGATGATGCAATTGTAGTAATTGAAAACACGCACAGGATCTATAACAATGGGAAAGTTCCCGTGGTGCGATCGGCAAAAGAGGCGGCAGGTGAAGTTTTTATTCCGGTACTTGCCGGCACACTCACCACGTTGGCTCCATTCTTTCCATTGCTTTTATGGCAGGGACTTATTGGAAAGTTCATGATCTATCTCCCAACCATGCTCATTTTAACGCTCGCAGCGTCACTGATCGTGGCTTTTATTTTCAATCCTGTTTTTGCAGTAAGTTCTATGAGACCTGAAGGCAGAGGACATCAGCGGCCTGCACGTGACCTTTTTCGCAAATGGTGGTTCTGGGGTGCTTTTGTAGCTGGTTTGCTTTTTCATCTTGCTGGCTGGAATGGCGTTGGAAACTTCCTCTTTTTCCTCGGACTTGTATCCATGCTCAATGTATTTGTGTTAAGAAAAGTGATCTATAAGTTTCAGCATGGTGTTTTGCCATGGCTGATGAATCATTATGAGAATTTGTTGCGCTGGTCCCTGCAGGGTAAGCGCCCTGCATGGCTGCTTGTATCCCTGTTTTTATTATTTCCCGTTTCTGTGGGTATGCTCATTGCGCGTAGTCCCGGTGTAACTTTTTTCCCAAGTGGCGATCCGCATTTTATCTATGTCTATTTGAAAATGCCTGTAGGGACTGATGTGAAATACACCGATTCCATAACACGCATTTTAGAACAGAATGTTTACAAAGTATTGGGAGATGAAAAGCCCGGAGTGGAAGGTTCTATTGTTGAAAGTGTGATCGCAAATGTGGCGGTGAGTGCAAATAATCCCAGGGACAATAACAGGAGTGTGCAGCCAAACCTTGGAAGGGTCCAGGTTTCCTTTGTTGAATTTGAACAAAGACATGGGAAAAGCACCAAACCCTATCTCGACGCAATCAGACAAGCCACACAAGGCATTCCGGGTGCCGAAGTTACCGTGAACCAGGAAGATGCTGGCCCGCCAACCGAACCACCTGTAAACGTGGAAGTGATTGGTGATAATTTTAATTCCATATCCAAGGTGGCAATGGACATCAAGAATTTTCTTGACACGAATAAAGTGGAAGGGATTGAACACTTGAATATGGATGTGGATGTTAATAATCCGGAGATTGCGATTACGGTTGACAGGGAAAAGGCAATGATGGAAGGCATCAGCACCGCCCAGGTGGGCATGGAAATAAGAACGGCTGTGTTTGGTAAAGAAGTGAGTAGGTTCAAGGAAGGTGAAGATGAATACAAGATCCAGTTGCGATACAGTGACCTGATAAGAAATAACATCACTGACCTGATGAACAGGCCCATTACATTCCGCGACTTTAATACTATGGCCATTAAACAGATTCCATTAAATGCCATTGCCAATATTGAATATTCTACCACATCTGGTGGAATAAAAAGAAAGAATTTAAAAAGAACCATTCAGTTACAGTCGAATGTGCTGGATGAAACTAAAACAGACCAGATCAATGCGGATCTTGCAGTGAGGCTGGATGAATTTAAATCCAGGTACAACATACCACCCGATGTTACTGTTAAGCAAACAGGTGTAAGTGAACAGCAGCAGGAAACCATGAGCTTTTTAGGTACATCCATGATCATTGCTTTATTGCTGATCTTCCTGATTCTTGTGATGCAGTTTAATTCCATGAGCAAGGCTTTCATTGTTTTGACAGAGATCTTTTTTTCCATCATCGGTGTATTGATCGGTTATGCCATTACCGGTATGACGGTGGCTTCCATTATGCTGGGCGTTGGTATTGTTGGACTGGCAGGAATTGTAGTAAAGAATGGAATCCTGTTGATTGAATTTACAGATGAATTAAGAGCCCGCGGGTTCAGAACCAGGGAAGCCGCGATACAGGCAGGAAGGATCCGTATCATTCCTGTTTTGCTGACAGCACTCGCCACCATGCTGGGATTACTTCCACTTGCTGTTGGGTTGAATATTGATTTTGTTTCGCTCTTTACCAACTTGAATCCGAAATTATTTTTCGGAGGTGATAGTGTTGTTTTCTGGGGACCATTGAGCTGGACTATTATTTTTGGACTTATCTTCGCCTTCTTTTTAACGCTGGTAATGGTGCCGAGCATGTACCTGATCTCAGAACGTTTAAGAAGACCAATGAGTAAGTTCTATGGTACCAAATTCATTGCCTTGCTTGGATTTCTTGGTCCGTTTTTCTTTTTGTTCGTTGGAATAATGTATGTAGTAAAAAGATTGCAGGGGAAACCTGTCTGGACCGGGAAGTTAAAACCTTCGTTGGTCCCTATAAAAGAAAGTCAGGCGATAACACAGGAAGGATAATAATTACAGACAGTAGCGGCCTTCGGGCCGCTTTTTTTTCTTGCTTTGCTGTACAAGCTTATTTATATTTTGGGTTGGATTGTTGTTGAACGGTTGTTGAACGGTGGTTGAACGGTGGTTGAATGGTAGTATCGTCCTTAGCATCTTCCCGTCTTTGCGGCAATAAAATTCAAAGTTCAGCTGTGGTTAATTTTAAGTTGAAGGGTAGTTGAACATGGTTGAACGGTAGTGTCTTTCCTTGGGGCCTTCCCGCCTTTGCGGCAAAAAAACTCCAGCATCTTTACAGGTATATTCAACTCAGGCTAGTGCAGGTGCCACTGTTTCTTCTTTTTCTCCGCCAACTTCTGTTGTTATTTTTTCTCTCCTCAATGGTTGTTTTTTCCAGTAGGTAAGACTACGCCATAACCATTCAAACGGTCCAAACCGGAAATAATGCATCCATAGATTACTGAAAATGATCTGGAAGATCCAGATGCTTCCAACAACATAATATTCCTGGTACAATTGCAGTTTGCCAAATAGCTTGAATCCAAACCCGTAAAATATAATTGCGCAAAATATGGATTGCATCAGGTAATTGGAAAATGCCATCTGTCCCACACGCTTCAGCCATCCCAGGATCATTTTTGCAAAACCCGATTTATACAGAAGTATCAACGCACTCATGTGACCCAGGCTAAGAAATAAACGCTTGATCTGGTAGAGATCTACAGGAAAGAAATCAAATATCAGCGTGCTGTTAAAGTTGGTAACAACTCTTGACTGAAGAAGCCAGTAACTTGCGGGAAGTCCGATTCCATAACCCGCCAGCATCAATAAAAAATAAAATTTTCGTGAACGCCTGGCTGTTAACACGCCAAACTTTAGTAAAGCCATTCCAAGAAACAGTAAACTCATGATATCCATGAAATAGGAACTATAAAATTTGGTGGTCTGTATCATTACATTCACCTTTCTCAGGTGCGCCATCACCCCAAAATATCCCTGTTGCATTTTGCTAATTTCCGTTTCCGCTCCTGCTTTTATTTTGGTTGGGTCCATACGCTCTTTCATGCCCACCCAACTTCCTTTTGCCTCTTCCTGAGCAGGCGTTAGTTTTTTCTTTTGCGCTTCAAGTGCCAGTGCCTGCTCACCATTTACACGCAACATTTTTCTTTCGTAGAGGTTGTACGTGTCTTTGCCAACAGTAAAGATTAATAAACCAATACTTATTAATAGGAGCGAACGCGCTTTCATGTTGCGGAATGGAAAAATCATTAGTCCGCACAAAGCATAGGAATATAAAATATCTCCCGGCCATAGGAATACAAAAGCATTGATCATTCCAAACAAAAGCAACCATAACAACCTGCGGTAAAATATGTCGGCCGACTTAGAAGGATTTTTGGCATCAAGCCTGTTTAATAATAAAATACTTCCTGCACCAAACAGGATGGTAAATAGCCCACGCATTGTTCCTTCAAACAAACCATTTACCGACCACCAGGCATAATAGTTATAACCAGTCAGACTGTTGTTCAGCGTTGGCAGGTCGTTGTATTGGTATGGATTAGAAAAATAAGGAATGTTCATCATCAGAATGCCCAGGAGGGCCACACCACGGATGATGTCAATGATCTCTATCCTTTGTTTGTCTTTTATTGGTGAAGTGGATGATTGTGTCATGGCACATGGTTTTGGTGCCATGAATGTAAATTTTATTTATATATTTTAAAAGAAAATATGTTTTATCCCCGGCTGCAATTATAGTACAGCTAAGCTCGGATTAGGAAAACCATACGAAAACGCATTTCAACCATTGATGATGGCTCAAATTTTCCGCGCCTCTTTTTCTCAATGCTTCTCCAGGTGCCATAATTTATGCACCTTTATTCATCATGCATAATTGCTGACAGCTCCCGGTTCGCAGCAAAAAAAATGCCCCCGTAACGGAGGCATTTTCTAAATTTTCTAATTGATTAGAAAGCTTTTTTATCTATCAGGTTGCCATCAGCGTCAACTTCAACAATTTCATATCCGAGATTTTTTACCCCGTCAATGATCTTTTGTTTATCTCCAACAAGAAGGATGTTCAGCTTTGATGGATTCATATGCTTGTTTGCAAGCGCCATGATATCGGCCCGGGTGATGCTGCTCAGGATCTTTGCCTGCGCGGCTGTATAATTCGCTGGTAGATTGTAATCAAGGATCCTGCGGATAAACTGCGCTTTTTGTGCACCTGTTTCATAGCGCAGTGCATCACTTTGACCAATTGCACTCTTCATGAATCTGATCTCTTCATCTGTAGGCCCTGTTTTTAAATAGGCATTGATCTCTCTCATCACTTCAGCCAGCGCACTATCCGTTACATCAGCTTTAATACCTGAAGAAAACCGGTATTCACCTGAGTATTCATCACCCCTGAAACTACTGCTGGCACCATAGGTCCAACCTTTTTCTTCACGCAGGTTCTGATTGAGCCTGCTGCTGAAACCACCGCCCAGTGTAAAATTGGAAAGGGAAGATTTATAATATTCACCGGTTGCGTCGTACTTCAAACCTGTTGCATAACCGATCCTGAATTCAGTTTGTGCACCTTTAGGTACATCAACTAAATAAACTTTCGTTTTGTCCACTTTCTTCGGCATGGCAGGAACCTGCAGGTTAATCTTTTTCTTTGGAAGCTTATTTAAAAAAGCAAGCTTGGGTAACACTTCTTCCTGTTTGATATCTCCCACAACCACCACTTTTGCATCCATGGTTGTCATATAGTTGTTGTAGTATTTCTGGATATCTTCCAGGGTAATATTTCCTACAGTTTCTTCCGTTCCATTCTGACTGATGCCTAGTATATGGTCGCCACCGTAATTCAGTTTTGCGAAAACTTCATTTGCAATGGTTGCCGGTTGTGCTTTTGCATTTTTGAAACTTTGCAAAGCCTGCTTTTTTAACCGGTCGAAAGATTGCTGGGTAAACTTAGGATTCCGCATTCTTTCCTCAAGCAATTTCAGTGTTTTATCCAGGTTCTTTTTCAAACTCTGAACAGAGTATGTTACTTCATCAACATCACTGTAGATGCTGATGGAACTGCCCAGTTTCTGTAATTCTGCTGCAAGTTGTTCAGCAGTATAATTTTTGGTGTCTTCAATCATCATGTCGGTAAAAAAGCTGGCCAATCCTGCTTTTTTCAGGTCATTGGCAGATGCTAAATGACCTCCCGGAATACTGATGGTAAGATTAACTATTGGAATTTCCGTGTTGGGTGCACCAATAATTTTTGCACCATTCGGAAGCTCTTTTTTCCAGAACAGCGGAACTTTAACCTGGGGGTTGGCGCCGTTGATTGGCATTTTTTTACGGTCGAAATAGTCCTTGGCCATTACATACTTCAGGTGATCATACCCGTAGTCCGGTGCCTTATAGCCGGAAGAATCAATTGTATAGTTATTGGTCGCAGCGATCAGTGCTTCCTGTCCTTTAGGCAGTACACTTAACACAACAGAACCTTTTCCTTTGATATAAGTATTGTAAACGCGTAGTACATCTTCTTTGGTTAAAGAACTGTACGCTTTTAAAAGATCAGCGATCTTGTTCGGATTGCCGGTAAAAGTTTCGAAAGAAGCCAGCTGACTTACTTTGCCCTGTACACTTTGCAGACTGTTGATCAACTGTGCTTCCCTTGCACCGATGAATTTTGCAATATCATCCTGCGTAACGCCGGTTGCTTCAAATGAATCAAGAGCAGCCATGAAAGCTTTTTCCATTTCTCCAAGCGATTTGCCCATGGAAGGTGCCAGCTGGATAATGAATTCACCAGTCAGTTCGTCAAAACGACTGAAAGCAGAAGCCTGTAAAGCCACTTGTTTTTTTGTAAGATGCTGGTACAAAACTGAAGTTCTTCCCTGGCCTAATACCTGTGCAAGGCACTGCAATGCTGCCATGTCTTTATGGTAATTCGGAACCGTGGGATAAACCGCCAGTAACAAGGGCATTCTTGCATAGTTGTCTGTATAAGAAACATACCTTGTCTGGTCAAGCTTTACTGCAGGAAGTACTACGGGTTCCACTTCAGGACCACGGGGAATACTGCCGAAGTATTTTTCAACCATTTTCACCACATCGGCGGTTTTAACATCACCACCAACAGTGAGTACAGCATTGTTGGGACCGTACCAGCGAAGGAAGAAGTTTTTAAGATCATTTACATCACTGCGGTTAAGATCTTCTATATAACCGATCACTTCCCAGGAATAAGGATGACCGTATGGATAAAGATTTTTGCTGAAAGTTTCTGAGGCAAGTCCGTATGGAACATTGTCAACTCGTTGTCCTCTTTCATTTTTTACCGTGGCACGCTGTACTTCAAACCTTGTTTGAGAAACCTGTCCAAGTAAAAAACCCATACGGTCTGATTCGAGCCATAAAGCTTTTTCCAGCATATTGCTGGGAACAGTTTCATAATAATTGGTACGGTCACGATTGGTAGTTCCGTTCATTGAACCGCCACCACCTGAGATGATCTTGTCGTGCTGCCCTTTCGGTGCATTATCGGAACCTTCAAACATCATATGTTCAAAGAAGTGCGCGAAGCCAGATTTACCGATCTGCTCTCTTGCTGAACCCACATGGTAGGTTACATCCACGTGTACCACAGGGTCGCTGCGGTCTTCATGCACAATTAAGGTCAGTCCGTTAGGCAGTACATATTTTTCATAAGGAATTACGATGCCTGTACCTTTTTTTTCAACTTTTTCTACAAGCCTGGCCTGGCCAAAAGCCGTTGCACAGACCAGCAGCATCAGGGTACCCAATGCCAGAAATTTCTGTTTATTCATTGTTTTATTTTTCAAAATTTTAAACGGGAAGAACTTAATTTTTAAATCCTTTCAGAGAAGGAAGACAAAATAAGAACAAAGTTTTTCAAACATTCTAAATATTATACCAAGATGGTTTTTCTATGGACAAAAAACCCCTGCATCATATAAGTGGTTAAAAAAACATCCCGCCGGAGCGGGATGTTTCATTGGTCAGAATGCTTTTTTATCAACCGTGTTGCCATCGGCATCCAATTCTACGATCTCGTAGCCGAGTTTTTTAACATTGTCGATAATTCTTTGTTTATCGCCCACAAGAAGAATATTCATTTTTTCCGGTTTCAGGTGTCTTTTGGCATTTGCTGCCATTTGCTCTTTTGTCATTGATCTCAGTACGCTGGCCTGCATTTCTGTATAGTTGGCAGGCAGGTTATAGTCAAGGATACGGCGAATGAACATGGCTTTTTGAATTCCGGTTTCATAGCGCAATGCATCATTTTGTCCGATAGCACTTTTCATAAACGCCACTTCTTCGTCGGTTGGTCCATTTTCAAGATAGTTTTTCACTTCTCTCATCACTTCTGCAAGTGCGCTGTCTGTTGCATCGGCTTTTATACCAGAACTGAATGCAAATTCACCTGAATGCTGGTCGCCGGAAAAACTACTTCTTGCGCCGTAAGTCCATCCTTTTCCTTCACGCAGGTTCAGGTTCAAACGACTGTTAAAACCTGTTCCAAGCGGGTAGTTGGCAAGAAACGCTTTATAATAATCACCATAAGCATCATATTTCAGATCAGTAGCATATCCCACCCTGAATTCTGTTTGCGCGCCTTTTGGAACATCCACCAGGTAAACCTTTGTTTTATCTACATTTTTTGGAGGACCAGGCTTAGCCAGGTTGATTTTTTTCTTGGGAAGCTTATTAAGAAAGACCAGTTTAGGAAGCACTTCTTCCTGTTTGATATCTCCCACAACCACCACTTTGGCATCCATAGAGGTCATGTAATATTTATAATAATTTTCAACATCTGTCAGCTTTAAATTGCTTATGGTTTCTTCTGTACCATTTTCACTGATGCCTAGAATATGACCGGGACCATAATTCAATTTTGCAAAAACCTGGGTGGCAATGGTTGCTGGTTGTGCCTTTGCATTTTTAAAACCCTGGATTGCCTGCTTCTGCAGCCTGTCGAAATCGTCCTGGTTAAATTTTGGATTGAACATTCTTTCCTGCAACAGGGCAAGCGTTTTATCGAAATTCTTTTTAAGCGATTGAACAGTGAAGGTCACACCATCTGTTCCACTGCTGACGTTGATGGAACTTCCCAGCTTTTGTAATTCAACAGCCATTTGTTCGGAAGTGTAATTTCTTGTGTCTTCCTGCATCATCGCAGCAAAGAAAGAGGCAAGTCCTGCCTTAGAAAGATCATTTGCTGCTGCAAGGTGACCTCCCGGAACAGTAACGGAAAAAGTAACTGTTGGAATTTCTGTGTTCATCGTTCCAATCACTTTCGCACCGTTTGGAAGATCTTTTCTCCAGAATTTAGGAATGGAAACCACAGGGTTTGGTCCATTGCCCGGAAGTTTTTTCCTGTCGAAATTATCCTTTGCTTTATTGTATTTTAACCCGGCATAACCAAAATTGGGAGCAACATAATTGGATGAATCGATCCTGTAATTATCCGCCGCAGCGATCAAAGCTTCCTGTCCTTTTGGTAACACACTTAAAACAACAGCATGTTTGTTTTTAATGTATTTTTTATAAGCATTCATTACATCTTCTCTAGTTAAAGAAGCATATAATTTCAACATGTCTGCGATCTTATTAGGATTGCCTGTAAAGGTTTCAAATGCGGCAAGCTGACTTACTTTTCCCTGTACACTTTGCAATCCGTTGATCAGTTGTGCTTCCTGTCCGCCTTTAAATTTGGCAATATCATCTGCAGTGATACCACGTGCTTCAAAACTGTCAAGCGCTGCATGATACAGTTTTTCCATGTCAACTAATGATTTTCCCATACTGGGAACGATCTGTATGATGAACTCACCTGCAAGCTCTGAAAGCGAACTGAAAGCAACGGCCTGGAATGCCTGCTGGGTTTTGGTCATGGTCTGAAAGAAAATCGAGTTTCTTCCCTGTCCCAAAACCTGGGCAAGACACTGAAGTGCTGCCATATCCTGGTGATAATTCGGTACAGTAGGATAGACAATGGCGAGCAAAGGCTGCCTTGCATAGTTGTCAACATAAGATGCATACCTTGTTTGGTTGAGTTGAACCG
>MWYV01000064.1 GCA_002050435.1 Chitinophagales bacterium 33-2
TATCAAGGGTATGCACTCAACACAATACATTTCTTTTGAAAGCTATAAAACTCAATACAATAATTTAAACGTATATACAATTAAACTCTTAAACAATTATAAAATGAAAAAAATTCTTCTTGGGAAAATAAGCGCTGTGGCCTTTATTTCTCTTTCGCTTTTTGCATGTCAGAAAGATGTGTCTTCAGTTTCGGAAAACAATCAGGAGATTGCTTCGGCTTCATTTAAAAAAAGTCCAAATGAACCGAAAGGAATCATTTTTTATGCACTTGCAGGAAATACTTTAGATAAATACTCCACTACCAATCCTGAAACTATAATAAGTACTGCTACTATCACTGGATTGCAGATGGGTGAATCCATTTTAGGTATTGATTTTCGCCCAAAGACTGGGCAACTGTATGCGCTTGGAAGTGATAGCCGGGTTTATATAATTAATCCAACTACCGGTGTAGCCACATTTGCTTTCTCGTTTATGACGACGGCAGGAATGACAGTAACACTTTCAGGAACTTCTTTTGGATTTGATTTTAATCCACAGGTTGATCGTTTAAGAATTATAAGTAATACTGGACAAAATCTTCGTATTGTTCCGAATAATGCAGCTACAGGTGTTGCAGGCACAACGTTTATAGACGGTTCTATCAATCCTATGGGCGCTTCTGTGAATGGAGTAGCTTATGATAATAATTTTGCTGGAACTGCGACTACTGAATTATATGCCCTGGATGTAACTACAGATTTATTATACGAGATCGATCCGCCAAATAATGGCACTTTGATTGACCCACTATCTGTAGGCTTAAAATTAGAAGGTGAAGGTGGATTTGATATAGCGCCTAGAAATGCAAACGTTACAACAGATATTGGGCTTGCACTTTATGAAGTAAACAAGAAATCAACTCTTTTTGTGATTGATGTTGAGACGGGAGATAAAAAGATACTTGCTAAGTATAAAAAAGATCTGATGTACACAGGTCTGGCAATTAGCCCTGCATTGTAAATCTACTGAACAGTCCTAAAAATAGATTGGCAGATTATTAATTGATCCCGGTTGCCTCAGGTAGCCGGGATCTTGTTTGACAGACCTGCACTGGAGTTTTATTTGTAAAGCCAGGTGTGGTTTTTTTCACCCTAATTAAAGCTAAAAACGAACTAGCCTGAGTTTCAAACTCAGGCTAGTTCGGTAAATGTCTTGTATTACTCAGCGTAGGACAAAGTTGCTTAAACTAATATAATGTTTCCCTCCATTTTTAGTGATATTGTACACTGTTGGATAATAGGTGTCGGTTTCGTGAAACTGTGTTGGTTGGCCATACGGCATACTTACATCAGCACCAGTTTGCAGAAAAGCACGGGTAATCATTGGTTCTACAAAATTCATCTTGCCATTATACGATCCATAGATCATGGTATGGGTGAATGAATTAGGCAATACCGGATTCACCACATCAGCCCAGTGTTTTCCCATACCAGCTTCGCCACCAGGTGTTGGTACAAATCCTGCCGGCCGGAATGGCGCTGGTGGCAGTATATCATGCAGGCTGCCAGGCGTGTAATTAGGTATGGCCATGCGTTCAGCTGATGGCATCATCATAAAATGAAAATCGAAATGAGGTACACCAAATAATGGAATGGGGGGATGTCCACCTTCATTCCAGCCAACATAGATATGATCAAATGCTGTGGCTTGAAGGGCTTTTTGATGCAATGGTAAAACAAATGTAAGATGATTTCCAAGGCCAGACATTGCTCCATCAGTCATTTCAATCCCGAGCTCTAATGGCGTTCTATCATGCGTCATACGTATATAGGACCTGGCTTTACCGTTACCTACCTGCACCTGGTGCCCATAAAAGGTATTCTCTTTTAACGCCTGGTTTACTTTCCCTTTCTGCGATACTGCAGGAAGATCAGTTGCTTCTGCTTTAGGTTGAATTTCTTTTTTACAGGAAGAAAG
This sequence comes from Chitinophagales bacterium 33-2, assembly GCA_002050435.1. Taxonomy (GTDB): domain Bacteria; phylum Bacteroidota; class Bacteroidia; order Chitinophagales; family Chitinophagaceae; genus Flavisolibacter. The sequence goes on from MWYV01000064.1 coordinate 1,961, forward strand.
GCCAGCCAATGTGGCAAATGCCATAAAAAATAAGTGTTGAGGTTTCATATTTTGTTGTTTTAGGTTTTGACAATTACAAAGGCAGCAGCAATCAAATGAGTAAAGAAGAAATAAGAAGCTATCGAAGGGAAGGACCTGAGGTGAATGACTATTTAAATATAAATTTTATTATATGAATATAAAAAAAATTATCGCACAGAAATGGAATGCTCATTTTCGATAATACTCCTGTTGAGAACAGTATAAGTCCCATAGCAGGATTCAAACCTGCAACCCCCTCCTGATCTCAATCCGATGCGCCTCTTCATTAAATAAAACAAAAAAGCTCTGAGAATATTCTCAGAGCTCTTGTCGGGAAGACAGGATTCGAACCTGCGACCCCCTGGTCCCAAACCAGGTGCGCTACCGGGCTGCGCTACTTCCCGAAACAGAGTTCCGGTCCCTTTAAAGGGAGGCAAAGATAATGGCTATCAGCTTAAAATCTTAAGCTTTTTCAAAATTAAGGAGCATTTTTCTAACACGCTAGAAGCGGAAACCTGATTGAATATAAAATCCGATCAGGGAAGTGGATAAAAAATACCAGCCCACTATGACTAAAATAGAAATCAACAAAGCGTATAAGTAGGAGAGAATGCCCTTTCTGCCCATGAACTGGTAATAAGCAATGGACCGGTACATTACTTCTGCTAAAAGAAAGAATTGGATTCCATACAGGTATGCCCCGCTGTTCCTGGTAATAATTAAATATGGAGTGACCAGGAAAATAAAGATCAACCCTAAAAAGCCTACAAAATATAGGTTAGCTACTAAGTGTTCCGTATAATTATATTTTCGCCTGGAATAGAACAGGAAAAAGATTCCTGCAATGATGGGCGTAAGGGCCATGTTCAGGTAGTTGCTGTTTTTCGAAGTGAAATTGATCGCCTTTTCCATCCGCGCTACTTTTTCCAATCTTCTTTCCCTTTTTTCTCTTTCCGGAATCTGCATCACCGATTCTTTTAATTGATCCATATTTACTGCCTGCATGGGTTTAAAGGTGGTAAGTACAAAAACAAATAAACCAAGAACGATCAAAAAGAAATTCAGGGGGGTGAAATATAATTTTCTTCTTCCCTCAATATATTCCCTGGCAACTTTTCCTGGTTTTGTTGCCAGCATTTTTAATAAATAAAAAATGCCTTTATCAGCATGCGTAAAAAAATGAACGGTTTCATGAAGTAAATGACCAATGCTCAAACGATGAACATGGATCTTTTGACTGCAGTGGGGACAGAAGTTAGAAGGGTTGAGAATGTTATTATGACAGTTAGTACAAATGGTCTCTGAAGCTTCCATTCTGTAATGTAAAAAATATTTTATAAGCTTGCCTTTAAGCTTTACAATTGCATCAATTGGCAACAGTTTTGTATGATCTTGTCCATGATGGATTTTTTGCATTCCAAAGCACGGACCAGTATTTTATTTTTCCTGTTGCTTCCTTTGCTCTCGAACTGCCAGTCAAGATCAGTTATAAGAAATTACGATCTGGATAATCCCGTGGTGCTTCAACTTGAAAAGGAGCTTCATGAAATTTCAGGAATCGAAATAGTGAATAACAACATTTATGCAGTAGGAGATGATAAAGGGGTGTTGTATGAGCTGGATATTAAAACCGGGAAAACGTTAAGGACATGGAATTTCGGCAGCCCCCGCGATTATGAAGGTCTTGCATTCTTCGACAACAGATTCTATGTGCTGAACAGCAATGGCAACATATTTCAACTTGAAATTGGGGAGGGTAATGATGCTGTTGTAGCAGAATACAAATTTCCATTCGGCAAAGGAAATGAGTTTGAAGTTTTCTACTTCGATAAGAGCATAAATAAATTTATGTTGATCTGCAAGGAATGTAAGGACGACAATAAACAAATCGCTTCAGCATATACTTTTGATCCCTCTACACAGGTATATGAAAAGGCGGGTTTTGGCCTTGATGCAAAAGCTATAGCAGATCTCAGAGGTGCAAAAAAAGAAAGAATCAAAGCTTCCGGGGGAGCCATTCACCCTTTAACCGGTGAATTATATATTGTTTCCTCCATAAATAAAATGTTACTGGTTACGGATAAACAGGGAAGGGCTGTGGCTGTACATGATCTAAAGCGTTCCAATTTTGAGCAGCCGGAAGGTGTTGGATTCACACCCTCTGGTGATCTGTATATTTCCAATGAAAAAGGGAGTAAAAAAACAGCAACCATCGTGATCTACAGATCAAATCAATAATGATTGTTATAGGGAGGCATTCCAAATTAAGTTTGAACGGTCAAAGGGTCAATGGTCAATGGTCAATAGTCAATAGTCAATGGTGAATGGGTCAATAGTCAATGGTTGTCCGTGGAAAGTTTTATAGCTTCCAATCAGTCGCTGAAATTCAATGTGGGTTTGAAGGATGTTTTTTTAAAACTTGAAGCCCCCTTATTTGGTTTGGAAGGAGATTCAATCACTATAGCTCAATTGATTTTGTTTGTTTTTAAGAATGCTCAGAGATTTCTCATACATCTTTTGGGTGGCTGCCACGCCTCATTGCTCCTGTTTGTAACTTGAAAATCATCATACCTAAGATGGAGCAATTCAGCGCCTCAGGACTTTTAAATAACCAGAGCGCGGGGTGTTGCACTTATCATACGGAGGGCGCTCTTGCGCAATCATCCGAAAGCAACTTGTCATACATACTGCTCCTCATTGATTGCGCTTGAATTTTTGCCTGCCCCCGAAGTGAAGCGCAGGGGGGCTCCACCTTTTTTTTCAAGGGTGGAAGAGGCATTTATAATAACGCTGCTCTCCGGCAAAGAAACTCCATTAGGTTATTGCAATTGCAAGTGGTGATTGACCATTCACTATAGACCATTGACAAACCATTGACCATTGACCATTGACCCATTGACCCATTGACCCTTCACCATTTCAGCTGCTTCATTAAGAAAGTGGCTTGATCAATAGTATATAAAAAAAGGCTGCCTCAAGGAGACAGCCCTTATATATTATGCCTTTAGATTAAAATTTATAACCCAGCGACAAACCAAATCCTGTGTTCTTCCATTTGCTCTGGTCATTACCCGGCATGGTCGGATTAATTTCTGCAAGTCCAAGTTGCGCATTGATCTGAAAAGAAAGTTTATTCAAAAACTCGTATCCTGCAAGTAAATTTGCGCCTGCATCAAATCTTTTAAATTGCGGGGCAGTATTGTTTGCATCAAAATCGCTGGTAAACTCCACATCAGTTGAATTGCTTCCGGGCCCATCCATTTTTCCATTGATACCAAAAGCCACGTAAGGTCCTGCACCCAGCAATAAACTACCGGTACCCAAAGCTGGCTTGTAAATGAAATTCAAAGGAACTTCAATATAAGATAATTTGATCTTGGTATCATTCATAATTTCAGCACCTTTTAAACTATACAATACACCTGGCTGCAAAACAAAGGATGGTCCTAGAGGGAGATCCGCAGTTAGACCTGCATGAAAACCTGTCATCATATCGTTCTTTAAATCATTTCCTGACATGTCCTTGCCATTAATATTCTGAAAATTTACACCTGCCCTGATACCAAGGCCACCCGCAGGCGTAGTTGATATGGTTTGCGCTGTAACACCCGTGGCCAGAAAACCTGCCACCGCCATACTAAAAATAACTTTCTTCATTTCTACTTTTTTATTGATTAGGATACTACTTTTTACTGGTTAGATTCACGCATTGATTCAGCCTTCATTTTTTCATTTGCAGTGATCACAAATTCAACACGACGGTTCATTGCACGCCCTTCGTCTGTATCATTGGTAGCGATGGGATCCAATTCACCCATTCCTTTAATTGCGATCCTGTTGTTGGCAATGCCGCTGCCATTTAAATACCCTGAAACTGAACGTGCACGGCGCTCTGACAAACTTAAGTTATAGTCTTCTGCACCCCTGCTGTCTGTATGTCCAATGATCTGAATATCTGTATCAGGATATTTTTTCAATACATTGGTCAGCTTATCAAGATTGACTTTTGCCTGTGTATTCAATTCAGATTTGTCATATGCAAATAATACCTGCTCTTTAAACACCACTACAATGCCTTCACCTTCTCTTCTTACTTCAGCATCTCCAAGAACTTCTTTCATTTCTTCTGCCTGCTTATCCATTTTTCTTCCGATCACGGCTCCGGTTACACCACCAACAGCAGCACCAATAATGGCGCCCATAGCAGTATTGCCTGCAGCTTTTCCAACTACAGCTCCAACAGCTCCACCACCGGCAGTGCCTATAACAGCGCCTTTTTGAGATCTGCTCATAGATTTACAACCTGCGGCCATAACAGCAAATAAGGCCATCATAATACTAAATTGTCTTAATGTCTTCATAGTAGATAATTTTGCTTCTAAATTTCAAATAACGTACCATCTCTTCATTCTAATTTCTTTAACAACCTCTAAAAAAAAGAGGCAACATGTGTTGCCTCTAGTGGAATTTCATAAAAAATCTCATAAGAACGTATCTATAAGGAACTTGTAACCTCATCTGCTTCTTTGACTCCGGTTGCCTTCGTTGCGGAATAAAACTGGATTTTAACCTTGGATTTTGCATTTGCAGATTTTGTTTTCACTTTTACTTCTGTACCAGCCTCTGTTACCGGTTCAGCAAGTGCAAAAACTGCAGTCGGGTTGGCATTATCAAATGCTTTTCCAATCGCGATCTGTAAAGTGTTGGTCTCCTGGTCTAAAAATAAAGTACCCTCAGCAAGCTGGGTTCCCTTACCGGTTTTTTGAGCCACAATCCTGTAGGTAGCAGGGGATTGCTTTAGATAAGCTTTAAATTTTCCTTGTGGCAGTCCTTCAACCCAAACAATGCCTTTACTCAGACTATCAATTGTAATAACCACTTCAGAAGGAGCATCCGAATTGTTCAATTGGTATGTACCAAGCACGGGGAAAGCTTTATCAATAGTAATCGCTTCAGGCATGGGTAGTTGCCTGTATTTGGCAGCGATAGAATCAACTGTAGACTGTGCATTTACTGATAACGCAAAAGAAAAAGCAAAGACGAAGAGAAAAAAGGTGTTTTTCATATAATTAATTTATGTGGGGAATCATTCGGGCACATCTTACACAATACTGTGCCAAAATCCCCAAATGTTAGAAAATACTGCTGCTGCTGCTCCTTTGTTAAAAATTTTAGTAAAGGCTGCTGCTCCTTTATCTTCGCTGCCGGAAGGAATAAATATGAAAAAAACGGGTCGCCTGAAAACGCAAGAGGGACAATTAGAAACAATAGAAATATTTGGTGCACGCGAACACAACCTAAAAAATATTGATATTGTTATTCCAAAAAATCAGCTTGTTGTTATAACCGGTATCAGTGGCAGTGGAAAGTCTTCGCTTGCATTTGATACAATCTATGCCGAGGGCCAGCGCAGGTATATGGAAACATTTGGTGCCTATGCACGCCAGTTTATCGGTGAAATGGAAAGGCCCGATGTTGATAAGATCACGGGACTTTCACCTGTGATATCCATAGAGCAGAAAACAACTAACAAAAATCCACGATCAACAGTTGGAACAGTTACAGAAGTTTATGACTTCCTGCGTTTACTTTTCGCACGGGCCAGCGAGGCCTGGTCTTACAATACCGGTAAAAAAATGGTGCGGTGGAGTGAAGATCAAATTGTTAATAATATTTACAAGCGTTTTGACGGGAATAAAATTACCATCCTTGCTCCCCTGATCCGTGGAAGAAAAGGTCATTACAGGGAACTTTTTGAAGAAGTAAGAAAGAAAGGATTTTTGAAAGTGCGCGTGGATGGTGAGGTAAAAGACCTGGTGCCGAAAATGCAGGTTGACCGCTACAAGATCCATGACATTGAACTGGTGATCGACAGGATGAAAGTGACCAAAGACATGCGCACCCGCATCAGCCAGAGTGTGCAACATGCGCTTAAGGCCGGGAAAGATTTAATGTTTCTTACCTATGAAGCTGATGCTGCTTCCGGTGTTGCTAAATATGGTGAAGTGGCTTACAGCAGGCTTTTGATGTGTGAGGCAACCGGGATCTCTTATGAAGAGCCATCACCCAATTCATTTTCTTTTAATTCACCTTATGGTGCCTGTCCTGCATGCAAAGGTCTTGGTCAGGTATATACAGTAGATATGGAAGCCATTATTCCTGATGATTCTAAAACAATCAATGAAGGTGGCATTGCACCTCTGGGTGGAGAAAGAGAAGCATATGTTTTCAGACAGGTGCAGCTGCTTATCCATTTTTCTTCCGATCACGGCTCCGGTTACACCACCAACAGCAGCACCAATAATGGCGCCCATAGCAGTATTGCCTGCAGCTTTTCCAACTACAGCTCCAACAGCTCCACCACCGGCAGTGCCTATAACAGCGCCTTTTTGAGATCTGCTCATAGATTTACAACCTGCGGCCATAACAGCAAATAAGGCCATCATAATACTAAATTGTCTTAATGTCTTCATAGTAGATAATTTTGCTTCTAAATTTCAAATAACGTACCATCTCTTCATTCTAATTTCTTTAACAACCTCTAAAAAAAAGAGGCAACATGTGTTGCCTCTAGTGGAATTTCATAAAAAATCTCATAAGAACGTATCTATAAGGAACTTGTAACCTCATCTGCTTCTTTGACTCCGGTTGCCTTCGTTGCGGAATAAAACTGGATTTTAACCTTGGATTTTGCATTTGCAGATTTTGTTTTCACTTTTACTTCTGTACCAGCCTCTGTTACCGGTTCAGCAAGTGCAAAAACTGCAGTCGGGTTGGCATTATCAAATGCTTTTCCAATCGCGATCTGTAAAGTGTTGGTCTCCTGGTCTAAAAATAAAGTACCCTCAGCAAGCTGGGTTCCCTTACCGGTTTTTTGAGCCACAATCCTGTAGGTAGCAGGGGATTGCTTTAGATAAGCTTTAAATTTTCCTTGTGGCAGTCCTTCAACCCAAACAATGCCTTTACTCAGACTATCAATTGTAATAACCACTTCAGAAGGAGCATCCGAATTGTTCAATTGGTATGTACCAAGCACGGGGAAAGCTTTATCAATAGTAATCGCTTCAGGCATGGGTAGTTGCCTGTATTTGGCAGCGATAGAATCAACTGTAGACTGTGCATTTACTGATAACGCAAAAGAAAAAGCAAAGACGAAGAGAAAAAAGGTGTTTTTCATATAATTAATTTATGTGGGGAATCATTCGGGCACATCTTACACAATACTGTGCCAAAATCCCCAAATGTTAGAAAATACTGCTGCTGCTGCTCCTTTGTTAAAAATTTTAGTAAAGGCTGCTGCTCCTTTATCTTCGCTGCCGGAAGGAATAAATATGAAAAAAACGGGTCGCCTGAAAACGCAAGAGGGACAATTAGAAACAATAGAAATATTTGGTGCACGCGAACACAACCTAAAAAATATTGATATTGTTATTCCAAAAAATCAGCTTGTTGTTATAACCGGTATCAGTGGCAGTGGAAAGTCTTCGCTTGCATTTGATACAATCTATGCCGAGGGCCAGCGCAGGTATATGGAAACATTTGGTGCCTATGCACGCCAGTTTATCGGTGAAATGGAAAGGCCCGATGTTGATAAGATCACGGGACTTTCACCTGTGATATCCATAGAGCAGAAAACAACTAACAAAAATCCACGATCAACAGTTGGAACAGTTACAGAAGTTTATGACTTCCTGCGTTTACTTTTCGCACGGGCCAGCGAGGCCTGGTCTTACAATACCGGTAAAAAAATGGTGCGGTGGAGTGAAGATCAAATTGTTAATAATATTTACAAGCGTTTTGACGGGAATAAAATTACCATCCTTGCTCCCCTGATCCGTGGAAGAAAAGGTCATTACAGGGAACTTTTTGAAGAAGTAAGAAAGAAAGGATTTTTGAAAGTGCGCGTGGATGGTGAGGTAAAAGACCTGGTGCCGAAAATGCAGGTTGACCGCTACAAGATCCATGACATTGAACTGGTGATCGACAGGATGAAAGTGACCAAAGACATGCGCACCCGCATCAGCCAGAGTGTGCAACATGCGCTTAAGGCCGGGAAAGATTTAATGTTTCTTACCTATGAAGCTGATGCTGCTTCCGGTGTTGCTAAATATGGTGAAGTGGCTTACAGCAGGCTTTTGATGTGTGAGGCAACCGGGATCTCTTATGAAGAGCCATCACCCAATTCATTTTCTTTTAATTCACCTTATGGTGCCTGTCCTGCATGCAAAGGTCTTGGTCAGGTATATACAGTAGATATGGAAGCCATTATTCCTGATGATTCTAAAACAATCAATGAAGGTGGCATTGCACCTCTGGGTGGAGAAAGAGAAGCATATGTTTTCAGACAGGTGCAGGCACTTTCCAAAAAAAGCAGGTTCAGTCTTGATAAGCCCATAAAAGATCTTTCGCCAAAAGCTTTAAACCTGATACTTTTTGGAAAGGAAGATGCTGACGAAACAGGTGAATTAGCGTTTGATGATGAACAACTGGATGGGAATATTTATGAAGGAACATTTGAAGGCGTTGTACAACAGGTGAAGCGCTGGTTTGCTACAAGTACCAGTGAAGCCATACAGCGGTGGGCCGAAGGTTTTATGAAACTTACGGTTTGTAAATCATGTGAGGGCGCGCGTCTTAAAAAAGAAAGTTTATGGTTTAAGGTAGACGAGAAAAATATTGCTGAATTAAGCAATATGGATCTTGTGCATTTGTTGGAATGGTTTGATGGAATTGAAAAGCAGCTCAATCAAAACCAAAAAATCATAGGCAGAGAGATCATTAAAGAGATCAGAGAAAGATTGCAGTTCCTGCTTGATGTAGGACTTACTTATCTCACATTGAATCGGCCAACCAGGACACTGAGTGGTGGCGAATCACAGAGAATTCGGCTGGCCACCCAGATCGGTTCACAGTTGCAGGGTATTACTTATGTTTTGGATGAGCCATCCATTGGATTACACCAACGCGATAACCAGCGCCTCATCTCCGCACTAAAAAACCTGCGCGACATTGGGAACAGTGTTTTGGTAGTGGAACATGATAAGGACATCATGCTTGCTGCAGATCACCTCATTGATGTGGGCCCCAAAGCAGGTTTTCATGGCGGAAAGATCATGGCGCAGGGTACACCTGCATTTGTACTGACACACGATACGCTCACCGCCCAATATTTAAATGGCCGGCGTACAATTGCTGTACCATCTGAAAGAAGAAAGGGTAATGGAAAATCCATTGAGATCAAAGGCGCCAATGGCAATAATTTAAAGAACGTTTCTATTAAATTTCCATTAGGAAAACTGATCGTGGTTTCTGGTGTGAGCGGAAGCGGGAAATCTACACTAATCAACGAAACACTTTATCCATTGCTATCCAAACATTGTTATGGATCAAGAGCCAATGCACTGGAATATAAAAAAGTATCAGGATTGGAACATATTGATAAAGTGATTGAGATCGATCAGTCGCCCATAGGGCGCACACCAAGAAGCAATCCTGCAACCTATTGCGGCTTCTTTACTGAAATCAGAACGCTTTACGCATCCATTCCTGAAGCAAAGATCCGTGGATATACAGCCGGCCGGTTTTCTTTCAATGTAAAAAGCGGAAGGTGCGAAGTGTGTGAAGGCAGCGGATTAAGAACCATTGAAATGAATTTTCTGCCTGACGTTTATGTGCATTGCGAAAAATGCAATGGTAAAAGGTACAGTCGCGAAACACTGGAGATCAGGTATAAGGGAAAATCAATTGCAGATGTGCTGAACATGACGGTTGAAGAAGCGGTTGAATTTTTTCAGAACATTCCATTTATTTACAGGAAGATCAAAGTGCTGCAGGATGTTGGATTGGGCTATATCACCCTCGGGCAATCCGCTGTAACCCTCAGCGGGGGAGAGGCGCAACGCGTAAAACTTGCAACAGAACTGGCAAAGCGGGATACAGGTAAAACGTTTTATATTCTGGATGAACCTACAACGGGTTTGCATTTTGAGGACATTCATCATTTGCTTGAAGTGATCAATAAACTGGTGGACCGTGGTAATTCTGTTTTGGTGATTGAACACAATATGGATGTTATTAAAGTGGCAGATCATATTATTGATATTGGACCTGAAGGCGGCGATGGGGGCGGAAGGGTTTTGTTTGAAGGTTTGCCCGAAGATTTGGTGAAGGTGAAGGGAAGTCATACAGGACGCTACCTTGCACCTGAATTGAAAGCATAATATGGTGCGGTTTGATCGACCGACGAAAATTTTATGGAATGATGCGCATCCTTATCTTTGCACATGGCAACAAACTCCACTACCAAAAATTTCATTGAAGGATTAACTTTCGACGACGTCCTGCTGGTTCCTGCCCATTCTGAAATACTTCCCCGTGATGTTGAAATCAAAACAAGACTTACCAGGGACATCACACTAAATATTCCTATGCTGTCTGCAGCAATGGATACGGTTACCGAAGCATCGCTGGCTATTGCACTGGCGAGAGAAGGCGGCATTGGTATCCTGCATAAGAACATGAGCATAGAAAAGCAGGCCGACCAGGTGCGCAAGGTGAAAAGAAGTGAAAGTGGAATGATCATCGATCCGATCACGCTGACAATTGAGGCCAATATCGGCGATGCGCTGTTGCTGATGAAGGAAAACAAGATCGGTGGAATTCCCATTGTTGACAGTGGAGGAAAACTTGCCGGCATTCTTACCAACCGTGATCTTCGGTTTGAAAAGGACATGAAGAAAAAAGTGAGCGAGGTGATGACCAAAGAAAACCTTGTTACCGCTCCGGAAGGCACAGATCTCAAAGCAGCGGAAGCCATTTTGCATAAAACAAAAATTGAAAAACTTCCGGTGGTCAATGGATCGGGTAAACTGATTGGACTGATCACCTACCGCGACATTCTGCAGGTCACCTCTTACCCACATGCAGTGAAAGATCCTCTCGGGCGGCTGCTGGTTGGTGCCGCAGTAGGTGTTTCAAAAGACCTGATGGAAAGAGTAGCAGCTTTACAGAAAGCAGGTGTGGATGTTTTGGTGCTGGATAGCGCTCACGGACATTCTAAAGGCATTGTTGATGCATTGAAAGAAGTAAAAAAGATTTCAAAATTGCCCGTGATTGCCGGCAATATTGCAACAGCAGAAGGCGCGATGGCACTTGCTGATGCAGGAGCCGATGCAGTGAAAGTTGGAATCGGTCCAGGATCAATTTGTACTACCAGGATTGTTGCAGGTGCAGGTGTTCCGCAGCTTACCGCGGTCATGCAGGCTTATTCAGCCCTGGCAAAAAAGGAAATTCCCATTATAGCAGACGGAGGTATCAGATACACTGGAGATATGGTCAAAGCACTTGCTGCAGGCGCAGATGCCGTAATGATGGGAAGCATATTTGCGGGAACAGAAGAAAGTCCGGGGGATACAATTATATATGAAGGAAGAAAATTCAAGGAATACAGGGGCATGGGATCTCTGGGTGCCATGTCAGTGGGCAGCAGTGACCGGTATTTTCAGGATCCCGAAGCGGATGTAAAAAAATATGTTCCGGAAGGCATTGAAGGAAGAGTGGCTTATAAGGGTATGTTGAAGGAGATCGTTTACCAGTACATTGGTGGATTGAGAGCAGGTATGGGATATTGCGGCGCCAAAAATATTGAAGAATTAAAACAGGCAACCTTTGTAAAAATTACAAATGCAGGTATGAGAGAAAGCCATGCACATGATGTGGAGATCACAAGGGAGGCACCTAATTACAGCAGAAAATAAAATTGTTTTCTTAATTAAAAGATACAAACATCCTTGGCTTAATTATTAAAATGCAATCATTGAAAAAAGGTCTTTTAATTATTCTCCAGGTATTTCTTTTTATCACGTTTGCAAAAGCGCAGGAACCCTGCGGACTGCGCATCACTTTATTAACCTGTGCACCAGGAAAGGAACTCTATTCCACCTTTGGCCATACTGCTTTACGCGTTCAGGATAGTATTTCAGGTGCCGATGATGTTTTCAATTACGGCACATTTGAATTTGAGCCCGGCTTCTATACAAAATTCATCAGGGGCAAATTATTGTACGCATTATCGGTTGAGCAGTTTGAAGATTTTCTTTATTCCTATCAATTGGAAAGCCGGCGTGTGGTGGAACAGGAACTTATTTTAAACTGCAGGCAGAAACAGGAATTACATACCGCACTACTTATTAATGCAAAGGAAGAAAACAGGTATTACCGCTATGATTTCCTGTTTGATAATTGCACCACAAGAGCCCGGGACATGGTAGAGAAACAGGCAGGCGTACAGGTTGGGTATCGGGATATTTTGAATGGTGCCCAACCAAGTTTTCGAGACTTGATCCATAATTATTTGAATGCGGGAAATCAGCACTGGAGTAAATTAGGCATTGATCTTTTGTTGGGCGCAAGGTTAGACAGGAAGGTTACAAATAAGGAAGCTATGTTCCTGCCGGATTATCTTCTAAAAGGTTTTAACCATGCGTTAGTAAATGGTTCAAGGCCACTGGTTACACCACCCGCTACGGTCCTTGATGTTCCATCTCCTCTTGAAAGGGATTTTGTTGTAAGGCCCGTGTTTGCATTTTCCCTGCTATTGATTTTTATTATGGCACTTTCATTTTACAAAAATGATCGCACAGCACGCATCTTAACTGTTTTTGACAAATGTTTTTTTCTCCTTTTAGGGCTTGTCGGTTTTTTGTTATTGTTCATGTGGTTCGGAACGGACCATAGGATTGCAAAAGATAATTTTAATTTGCTTTGGGCCATCCCGTTCCATGTAATGGTTCCATTTCTTTCCCGGGCCAGGCATAACTGGGCCGCCGGGTATTTTCGTTTTACTTTTTTCATGAGCATCCTGCTCCTGGTTTGCTGGTTTTTTCTTCCACAGGAAATGAACCCAGGTTATCTGCCGCTTGTATTGATCGTTGTACTTAGGAGCTGGTTTCTTCAAAAAAAATAGGATGCAGGAAAAAAACATTCAGGTCAATCATAAAAACATTTTTCTACGCACATCAGGAACAGGTCCTGTTGTTGTTTTATTGCATGGGTTTGGAGAAGATGGAAGGGTATGGAAGCATCAATACAATTCCATCCCGGGATTCAGGTTTATTGTGCCGGACCTGCCGGGCAGTGGAAGGTCTGAAATGGTGGATGATACCAGCATGGAGGCTATGGCGGATCTGGTGAAGGCCATAATTGACCGGGAGGTTGGAAAAGATGAAAAACTTGTTGTGATCGGACATAGCATGGGTGGATATATTACCCTTGCATTTGCAGAAAAATACCAGGAAAGACTACTTGGATTTGGTCTTTTTCATTCCACTGCCTTTGCCGATTCTGATGAAAAAAAGATGACAAGGCAAAAAGGGATTCGATTTATAGAGGAGAATGGCCCGGAATCTTTTTTAAAAACCATGATCCCAAATCTTTATGGGCCAATGACTAAACCGGAAAATGTAGAAAAGATACAATACCATCTTTCCCTTGCACACAACTTTTCCGGTGCAGCACTCGTTTCCTATTATATGTCAATGATGCAGCGCCCGGACCGAACATCAGTATTAAGAAATGCTGGTTTGCCTGTGATGATTTTAATGGGGCGGTTCGACCAGGCAATTCCCATGGAAGAAAGCCTCAAATTGGCCTACATGGCTGATATATCGTATATTCATATGCTTGATAAATCAGGGCATATGGGGATGGTAGAGGAAGAAAGCCTTACCAATGACCTGTTGACCAACTATTTGACCAGAATGTTAAAGACCACCCAACCCGGATGAAGAAGCTAATTCTTTGCATTAGTATTGTTTTTTGTACAATCCCTGCCCTGGCCGACCATTTAAAAGGTGGTTTTTTTACTTATGAATACCTCGGACCTGGAATAACAAATCCGAATAGTGTGCGCTACAGGGTTAGGCTGACCGTTTACATGGCCTGTAATCCAAGTTCAGGACAATTAAATACCTCTATCCCTTTTACATTTTTTGATGCCAATTCAAATGCCCAGGTGCAGAATGTGATGGTGGGGATCAGTAACCAGTACAACCTGGTAAGATCAAAAGATGAAGAATGTATCACGGGTGATCAGCGTGGCTGTTACTATACAATAGTTGTTTATGAACTGGCAAGCATTGAGCTTCCTTCTAATGCTGCCGGATACACAGTTTCCTACCAGCGTTGCTGCCGGATCATTGGGATACAGAATATGATATCCAATCCCGCCTCCAATTCTGTTGGCAATACTTATTCCATCACGATTCCCGGAAGCAGTGCACCGCAAAATGCGCAAACCAATAACAGTGCGCAATTCCTGGTGAATGATACTGCAGTTGTTTGTGGAGGAAGTTTTTTCCAGATTCCTTTTATTGCCACAGACAGCGATGGTGATAGTTTAAGTTATTCCTTTTGTGGTGCATGGACAGGAGGTGGCCAGGGTGCGGGGTCAGGACCGGGATCATCCGTTCCGAATCCTGCTGCGCCTCCGCCTTACCAAAACATAAATTACGGGTCCGGGTTTAGCGGCTCCAGTCCGCTGGGAGATGGGGTGACAATAAATGCAGCTACAGGACTGATCAGTGGTGTTGCTCCTACTAGTTTTGGTGAATACGTGGTTACGGTATGTGTGAATGAGTGGAGGCAGGGAGTTCTCATAGCATCTTCGCGAAAGGAATTACATCTTAAAGTAGGGGATTGCAATTCCATCCAGGCCAACATCAGCATCAACAACCAAATCATCATTCCGAGCAATCCCCAGTTCATAAATTGTAAAACTTATATTCTCAATTTTGCAAATCCTACTACCGGTGGTGTTACCAGCTATTTCTGGGATTTCGGTTTACCTGGCATCAGTTCAGACACTTCCAATCTCCCCAATCCAACCTTTTTATACCCGGATACAGGAACATATAATGTAAAACTGATTGTGAATAGGGGGCAGGCATGTTCTGATTCCGCAACAGCTACAATTAAATTGTACCCCGGATTTTTTGCCGGGTTTACCTATGAAGGCATTTGCTTAAACAATCCTACCAATTTCACGGATACTACAAAAACTGCTTATGGAACGGTTAACGCCTGGCGGTGGGATTTTGGAGATATCAATACCAGTGCTGACACTTCGGTTTTAAAAAATCCTTCTTACACATTCACCCAGGCGGGCATAAAGGATGTAAGGATGATCGTAAGAAGTTCATTTGGTTGTGTAGACACAGTGATAAAATCTGTTGAGATTCTTGCCAAACCTCCATTGAGTGTTAGCTTTAAAGATACGTTGATCTGTACAGGCGATTCAGTAACATTAAATGCAATAGGTGTTGGAAATTTCAGTTGGACGCCTCCCAATAATATAATCAATGCAGGAACAGCTAATCCAGTTGTTTTTCCAAACACTACTACCAAATATGTTGTTGAATTAAATCAGAATGGCTGTATCAATACCGATACGGTGCAGGTTAGGGTAGTTGGTTTCGTGACATTACAGGCTATGCCTGATACCACCATTTGTCTTACAGATTCTATTTCCTTATATGCTGCGGGAAATGGTTTGCAATACGCCTGGGTACCAGGTGGTGGCCTGGCGAATCCCAACAGCGCCATTACCAGGGCACTGCCGGCCGGCACAACTACTTACACCGTAACAGCTACCATTGGAAGTTGCAGTGCTTCTGAAGATGTAATAGTAAATGCGGTACCTTACCCGGTTGCTGATGCAGGCCCTGATGTCATTATTTGTTTTCGTTCAGACACACGTTTGAATGGTACTATAATAGGGAGCAGCTTTACCTGGTCCCCATCCGGATCCCTGGATAATCCTGGCATTTTAAATCCAGTGGCCAAACCTGTTAGTACTACTGCCTACGTCCTTTCAGCATTTGATGTATTAGGATGTCCAAAGCCAGGCAAGGACACTGTTTTAGTAACTGTACTGCCACGTATTATACCTTTTGCTGGAAATGACACTGCTGTTGTTGCTGGCCAGCCCTTGCAATTCAATGCTTCCGGAGGAACTGGCTATGTCTGGAGTCCTGGAACAGGTTTGTCCGGAACCACTATATTTAATCCAATAGGTTTATATACAGGGGACTTTGACAGCATCCGGTATAAAGTTGTTATTTCTGATGAAGCAGGATGTTCAGATTCCGCTTTTGTTGGCGTAAAAATCTTCAGGACGCAACCGCAGGTTTTTGTTCCTTCTGCATTTACTCCAAACCGGGATGGAAAGAATGATCTTTTCAGGCCTATAGCTGTAGGCTTAACCCAAATTGAATATTTTAGGGTGTTTAACCGTTGGGGCCAGCTGGTATTCAGTACCAACCGAAACATGCAAGGCTGGGATGGCCGTATCAGTGGTAAAGAACAGGGAACAGGCACCTATGTGTGGCTGGTGAAAGGAATTGATTTTACCGGGAAGACCTTTTTTGCAAAAGGAACAGTAACACTCATCAAATAGCAGCAACCATAATAATTATTATTTTATTTTCCTGAATTGAATTGAGTCCTGGAAGTTGCATTGCTCCAGGATTTTGTATCTGACCCTGAAAGCAACTCATTTTTATAATGATTCAAAGTATCATTCCTGGCACCATCAGGGAGCATAGAAAAAGGCTGCATTAAAATGAGGGGAATTTTTAATGCAGCCTTTCTTTTAAAATAGTATGAGAAAAGAATGGGGTAGCGTTATGCCTGTTCAACGATACCTGCTTTCACAGCATACATAACCAGTCCGGCCATGGATTTTACCCCTGTTTTTGTTTTAAGTTTATCTCTTATTGCTTCTACGGTGCGGGGACTGAGGTCTACCATATCAGCAATTTCCTTTGTGCTTTTTTCTTCACACATCAATTTAAGGATGGTGATCTCCTTGTCCGACAACTGCACATCGGGAACAGGAGATTCCTGTGGCTTTTTCATTCTAAGGCCATTTAATAAAGCCTTATTGGTAAGATCATTAAAAAAGAACTCCTGTTCGTAACAGGTACAAATAGCCTGGTAGATGGTTTCAGAATCTGATTCTTTGGTAAGGTATGAATTAGCACCGATTTCCATCATTTTTGTAATAATGGAAGGATCGTTATTCATAGACAGCATGATCACCTTTATCTGGGGATATAATTTTTTTATTTCAGGTAGGGTAGTGTAGCCATCCATAATGGGCATGTGTATATCCAGAAGCACCACATCCGGCTGAATATGTTTAAGAAGGTTCATGAGCTGCATCCCGTTTTCAGCTTCAGCGATCATGTGAATGTCTTTCCGGGAAGATAGTGAGGTTTTTACGCCAGTACGGAATAGGGCATGGTCATCAGCTATGGCCACTTTAATGACAGTGTCAGGATTCTTCATAAGAAATTATTGATATTGGTGATCTGGTTAGCTTCAGCGTGCAAGTTGGAAAAAACCTGTTAAAAAAAGTATAGTATTACTACTTAATTTACGAATGCGGAAAGTACGATTCCCGGGGGAAAATACGCAGGCAGCCAAAAATTTAAGCGTAAACATATCTTTTAAAGGCAGGTAAAGTTACGCTATTTGGAATACTTCGGCTGCAGTAAAAAATTAGTTTTGCCATTGATTTTTTTCCACATCCGAAAGTTGTTCGGTGTTTACCAGCAGTTTGAGTCTTTCAAACAGGGTATTTAACCTCATTCCCAATGCATCGGATTGTTTGCTTTCGCTGTAAAGCAGTTCCAGTTCTTTTAAAGAGGCATCTGCCTGTTTTGAATTTATATTTTTCCCAAGCGATTTTGATTCCACCAGGATACTTCTGATCTGATGGTAGTTTTCCCCATACACTTTCTGATATTCCATAAACAGCTTTTGTAAAGTATAAGAAATGTCCTTTGCGTTTTTTAAAGCGTCTGATGGGAAATGTACAGCCATATCTTTATTGTTTACAAAGTGGTCATGGAGCCGGGTTTTTTCAAG
Organism: Chitinophagales bacterium 33-2; assembly: GCA_002050435.1. GTDB lineage: Bacteria > Bacteroidota > Bacteroidia > Chitinophagales > Chitinophagaceae > Flavisolibacter. Next base: position 19,910 of record MWYV01000064.1, read on the forward strand.
ATAGGTGAGGTAAAGATCTTCTGGGGAAATGGCTTTGAGATCCCCCCGCCTGACATTATATAATAACGTAATGATGTCGAGTAAAAATTCCTTTGTATCAAATTGTAATTCTACCATTTTTTGTGTCAGTTTACTCAGGTTCTGGTCAAACTGCATATTGGATTGATTGAGTTTCTGGTATTGAATAAAATATTTGGAAGTAGTCATAATAAAACTGTCAAGGTCGGATTTGGTGATCTTTTTTTCCTGTATGGTAAGGTTACCTACCATACTCATTAGGCTGGAAAACATGGGGTTGATTCCGGATAAAATTGATTGCGAAAACGGGATCCTGTTTGGTGTTTGGATAAGAGAGGAAACAATCTGGGAAAATTTATTTGGGTCCACATTTTTTGCTTTGGCCAGCAGGGGTTTCAGCGCAGCATTGACTTCATGCTCCAGGCTAAAGCCGAGTTCTGTGGAAGTAGGGTTATTCAGGGAAATCACTTTAGTCCTGTAATTTTCTTTTTTTAAAAGGCTTTGGAATGAGTTGATGGAATTGATGGCAGCATCAAGAAAATCTGAGCAGGCGGTAAATTGTTTTATCAGTTTTTCGCGCCCGGCGTAAACAGAATCTCCGGGAAAATACTTAGCCGGCCGGCTATGACCGGAGCCAAGGCAAAGCCACAACAGAATGGTAATAATTGAGGTACTGGTCATATAAAAAAAATTGGATGATAAAGCTAGGGTGGGATTAAAGGGGATACAAGGTGATTCCCTCCATTCTATGTGCTAATTTTCTCCTGGAGGATGGTTTTTAAGAGGAATGAGGTTATTGGGAAAAAAAACCGAAATACATGTGTTTTTCACTTGACAACAGGGCAGATAGGCTATAGTTTAGCAGTTGAATGGAATCATTAATCAAATATTTTGGAGGAAGTTACTATACATACCTTTTGGTGTTTTTAACCTCTTTAATTGCATTTGTCTTTTCATTAAAAAATGCAAATGGAAATTTTAAAATATTTCAGCTATATTTTTTCGTTTATTTATTTTGTCAAGTATTTTTTATTTCTGGAGACTTTGTGTATAAAACTAAGTGGTGGTTAAATTATATGCCCTTACAATACACTGTCGATTTTATTTTTACCATTTTTGAATTTTTAATTTTTTCAATAGTATTTTATAAGTCTTTTCAAAGGTTTTATCGGATTATATTATTAGTAATTGTTTCAATTTTTTTAGTTATATCATTTTATCTTCTATACTTTGATGAATTAGCTTTCGGTTTCCTTCAATTATCTACTGTAGAAAACCTTTTTTTGTGGCAATCATTTTTGCTTATCATTCCATGTTGCTTGTACTTTCATCAAGTTTTTAAGGTTCTATTACCTTTCCCTCTTATTTCTGATCCAATTTTTTGGGTTGCATCAGGTTTGACATGCTTTCACTTAGCGACATTGCCTTTTACTTTGTTAATGAATTATTTAAGATCTACTGATTTTAGTTTGTATACATCATTATATTCAATAGTATACATATTTTATATGTTATTATTCACTTCAATATTAAAAGCTATTTCATGCAGGCAGAAATTAGCCAGTTAATATTTTTTGTGACTATGACCACATTGATCATTTTCCTTTTTGCAGGATTTATTATCATGGTTTTATATCTCCATCAAAGGCGACTTTTGATTCATATGGAGTATACAAAAAAGGTGATGCTGGATAATGAACGCAACCTGTTGCAGTCACAGGTGGAAACCCAGGAACAGACTTTTCATGATATTTCAAAAGAAATCCATGATAACATCAGCCTCACCCTTACACTGGCCAAATTAAACCTGAACACCATTAACTGGAATGATACCGAACGAATAGCGGATACCGTTACCTCCACCGTTGAAGTTATTTCCAATGCGATCTCAGAATTGAATAATCTTTCCAGGAGTATGAATTCAGATATTATTAAAAACCTGGGTTTACACAGAGCGATTAAAATGGAAATGGAAAGGCTTAAAAATTTTACCACTTTAGAAATTGAATTGAAAATCGAAGGGGAGCCTGTTTTTATAGATTGTGAAAAGGAACTTGTGCTATTCAGGATCTTTCAGGAGAGCTTTAATAATATTCTGAAACATGCCGAGGCAAAAAAGGTAGATCTGCTTTTAATTTACCATAAGGAGCATTTAGAGGTGCTGATTGAAGATGATGGAGTGGGGTTCCCTATAAAACCTGTGGAGCATGCAAATTCAAAGGAAAAAATCAGGTCCGGAATGCGACATTGCCTTTTACTTTGTTAATGAATTATTTAAGATCTACTGATTTTAGTTTGTATACATCATTATATTCAATAGTATACATATTTTATATGTTATTATTCACTTCAATATTAAAAGCTATTTCATGCAGGCAGAAATTAGCCAGTTAATATTTTTTGTGACTATGACCACATTGATCATTTTCCTTTTTGCAGGATTTATTATCATGGTTTTATATCTCCATCAAAGGCGACTTTTGATTCATATGGAGTATACAAAAAAGGTGATGCTGGATAATGAACGCAACCTGTTGCAGTCACAGGTGGAAACCCAGGAACAGACTTTTCATGATATTTCAGAAGAAATCCATGATAACATCAGCCTCACCCTTACACTGGCCAAATTAAACCTGAACACCATTAACTGGAATGATACCGAACGAATAGCGGATACCGTTACCTCCACCGTTGAAGTTATTTCCAATGCGATCTCAGAATTGAATAATCTTTCCAGGAGTATGAATTCAGATATTATTAAAAACCTGGGTTTACACAGAGCGATTAAAATGGAAATGGAAAGGCTTAAAAATTTTACCACTTTAGAAATTGAATTGAAAATCGAAGGGGAGCCTGTTTTTATAGATTGTGAAAAGGAACTTGTGCTATTCAGGATCTTTCAGGAGAGCTTTAATAATATTCTGAAACATGCCGAGGCAAAAAAGGTAGATCTGCTTTTAATTTACCATAAGGAGCATTTAGAGGTGCTGATTGAAGATGATGGAGTGGGGTTCCCTATAAAACCTGTGGAGCATGCAAATTCAAAGGAAAAAATCAGGTCTGGAATGCTCAATATGGCAAACCGTGCGAAATCCATTGGTGGTGGATTAACCATGGAAAGCATAATAAACAAGGGTACCTCTATTTCTTTATCAGTACCATACCAATAATAATGGAAAAAATTAAAATTGCAATTGTAGACGATCACGTTTTATTAAGAAATGCCCTTGCCAGCCTGGTTAGCAGCTTTGAAAATACCAAAGTGGTTTATGAAGCAAAAAATGGACTGGATCTCATTGATAAAATAAAGATCAACCCCCTGCCGGATGTTGTTTTGCTTGACCTGAGTATGCCGGAGATGGATGGTTATGATACTGCTTTGTGGTTAAAGAAACATTACCCGGATGTACAGATTTTGATGCTTACGATGTATGATTCGGAACTCACACTGATCCGTCTTTTGCAGGCAGGTGTAAAAGGGTTTTTAAAGAAAGACATAGATCCAAGTGAACTCAAATTTGCAATCAATTCGGTCGTTAATTCAGGATACTATTATTCCACTCAAACTGCCGGACGGCTTGCAAATCTTTTCAGAAACAGTTCAGTAGCAAATCCTAAAGTGCAGAATGCACTGATGACGGACCAGGAAATTAATTTTCTAAAAATGGCTTGTACTGATAAAACATATAAGGAGATCGCGCAACATATGGGACTTACACCAAGGAGTGTTGACGCATTGAGGGATCATCTTTTTGTAAAGCTGGATGTAAAGAGCAGGGTAGGATTGGCAATGGTGGCCATAAAAAATGGTGTAGTATCTATGTCTTAATTTTTTCGACTACTATATAAACCTGGGCATCCCCTAATTTGAATGGTTTTTTTCTTGGTGTAGCGAATAATGAAGCAATTTTCAATCCCGCCAACCCTAACATATCACTGATTTCATTTAAAGAAAAAATATAGTCTACACCTTTTATGGTTTCAATCTTATTGTCTGGGGAAATGACATGTTGAATGGATTCTATCCTGCATGGATCAAAATAGTATTCATAATCAAGGAGGTATTTATAATCATCCACATAATACCAATCCTTTGTTTTGAAATGTTTAATAGCGATTTCCGCGATCATCCACGAGTTGATAATGATTTTACCGGAAGTTTCCAAAAAGCCAGATAAATTTTGTAATAGCCTGTTGGCTTCTTCCTTATTAAAAAAAGAAAAACTGTTCCCCATGCAAATAATCGCATTAAATTTTTCAGAAGGCTGATATAAAAGAGCATGATCAAGAACTGGCTCAATAGGTAAAGAATTGTTTGATCCTTTGTTCCTGATCTCTTCAATATACTCCGGTTGATTATCAACTGCCTTAACCTGATATCCTTTTTCTGCAAGTCCAATTGCATGCCTTCCATGCCCACACATGAGGTCAAGTACTTTATCCATTTCCTTAAGGTCACATATTTCAATAATGAATTCAATTTCCACCCCGGTTAAAGCAACAGGCATCATTTTTTTCCAGACCTTTTTGTAAACGCCATCAAAAAAAGAGTCGTTTATATTGGAAGGCGCCTCCATTATTCCAGGAGTTTATTTCTTGTAGCATACATCACCAGGCCGGCAATGGTTTTAGCTCCCACCTTTTGTTTCATTTGCTGTCGGATGGTTTCAATGGTGCGGGGACTTAAGAAAACCTCCTTGGAAATTTCCTCGGTGGTTTTGTCTTCAGCAATACATTTTAGAATTCTGATTTCTTTTTCAGAGAACTTTATGGGATTGGGATAATACTGCTTGATGGCTTTTTTGTGCTGTAATTTGAGCAACACGGCTTTGTTGACCAGATCATTAAAGTAAAAATCATCATTCATGCAGGTTAGTATGGCCTGGTAGATCTCGTCGGGTTCAGTTGTTTTTGTCAGGTAAGCATTGGCTCCCATTTCCATCATTTTCGTAATCATTTCCTGGTCATCATACATAGTCAGTACAATGATCTTCACTTCCTCATATTCCTTCCTTATCAATCCAATTGCATTGACCCCGTCGATTTCCGGCATTCTGATATCCATTAACAATACATCAGGTTGTTTTAGTATCAACTTGTGCATGAGGTCTTTGCCATCTTCGGCCTCCCATAAAATTTTGAGGTATTCTCGGTCTTTCAGGGCCATTTTTATTCCATCCCTGAAGATCTTGTGGTCATCAGCAATGGCCACCTTAATTATTTGGGCAGTCATGGAAATTGGTTTTTAAAATTGGTTTATAAGCAGTAGAATTCAAAACTAATTGATTTTTAGTGGCTAATCTGGCTTTTATTTAAAATTCCCGGTATTTGCAGCAAGTTTAAATAAACGTATTTACACGATATATGGCTCGTAAAAATACGTGGCCTTATCCTAAATTGCAACACTAAATAAAAATTTCCTGAAAGAGCTGTTTTTTCCTGGCTCACCAAATGCTATCTTGGATTCTGGCTGATGATCATCTGATTATATTCCCTGCTCTCATAAAGAAAATGCGCTCCCAACCTGGTCACCTTTCCCTGTTTTTTTATTTTTGCCCCTAGTATTTTTACGATTTTTATTTCGTAGTTTCACGTTTTATTTCTCGTAAGCTTACGAGGAAAAACCCGGGAAAGCATTGAAAAACCTAGGTTATTATTAAAAATGTCCATTTGTGTTGATTTATACCTGTTGAAATCGATGTGGAAAGAACCAATTTTTACAGTTGTTAACAAAACTTACTGTCATGACTAACAAAGTACAAAGAACCCGTCCAATTGTTGAAGACACAAATTGGTGGGAAGCTGAGTAATCATTTTTAATTTCTACATAGGTTTTCTATATTTGAGGCAATGACCAAAACTATAGAAGACCTATTTTTTTATGCGGTATTTGCTGCTGATCTAATTGTTATTCTCCAAATTATCTTCTTTTTTAAAATTACTGCCCTCAATAAGGTATTGTGGTCGATTTTACTTTACTGTTTATTAAATAGCACAGTCAATATTCTCTCTTCAAATATTAATTCTATTTCCTCGCATTATATTTTGTTGGTGCTATTTACTTCATTGGAATATTTATTATTTTCTACTATTTTCTATTATAGCATTAAGTCTAATAAGTTTAAAAAACTTATTATAGTATTTAGTTTCTTGTTTTTGATTTTAATAACTATAAACTTTTTATACGGCAAGCACAAAAATTATGACTCTTTATCTATAGGAGTAGAAACCATTCTTGTAATGGTTTATTGTTTTTATTACCTCTATGAACAAATGAATGACCTCAGTACTTCCTTTATTTACCACAGGTATCATTTCTGGATCGCTATAGGAATACTGATCTACCTTGGGGGTAGTTTTTTCATTTATATTTTTGCAGATAAAGTGGACAACAGCATTCTGGATGACTATTGGTTTCTTACTTATGCATTCTACATTGTAAAAAATATATTCTTTTTAATTGGCATTGGGCACCTAATCAGCCAAAGCAAACAATCTACCCTTTCCAGGGTTAAACCTTATACAAACTAACATGATGTTTTTCCTACAGGCCACCTCCCATTCAAGCATTTCCCTGGTTCTCTTCCTGGGAACGTTAGGTATGCTGGTGCTGACCATTGGCCTGATCCTGTTCATTATTTTTCACCAGAGAAAAGTGATCCGGTATCAGTTGAAACTGCAACACATGGAACATGAGCAACAAAAAATATTATTGAATGCTTCCATACGCTTGCAGGAAGAAGAAAGACAAAGACTCGCAGCAGATCTGCATGACGATGCAGGACCTTTATTGGCCACCGCACGTTTATATTTAAGTGAAAACCTTGTCAACCAGGACAAAGCCACACAACTTCAATCTATTTTTCAGGCAAGACAAATATTAGATGATACCATTCAGCTGATCCGGAATATCAGTCACAATCTTATGCCTCCGACATTAAAGAATTTTGGACTTGAATCTGCAACAAATGACCTTTTTCAAAAAATCAGTGGATCGGGTGCTATAAATGCCAGCAGCAGGTTTCATGATTATAAGGAACGTTTAAAACCAGAAGTGGAACTCATCGTATTCCGTGTGATACAGGAATTGATCAATAATATTTTAAAGCACAGTAATTCCAGCTTTATCCACCTGACCCAGAATGTTCATGCAGGCATGTTTATTCTCAGAATTCACCATGATGGGAGAGGAATCGTGCAGGCTGATTTTGAAAAGTTGAATAAAAGCAATGTAGGACTGGGTTTGAAAAATATCAGTAGCCGGCTGAGGGTTGCGCAGGGCAGTATTTATTTTGAAAAAGATCCTTCCCAAACTTATTATAAGGTTACTATGGAAATACCTAAAGAAGAACAATTAGAATCGATGGGTACAAAATCCTAATTTTATTCCGGAGTTCAGGTTATGGATGTAATCAAAGTAGCAATTGCCGACGACCACAAAATATTCCGGAAAGGCGTAATCCTTTCTCTCCGGCCTTATACAAATATTAAATTTGTGTTGGAAGCAGAAAATGGAAACGACCTGCTCCTGGGCCTTCCGGCCACCGAACCTGATGTTGTACTGATGGATCTGCGCATGCCAGGTAAAGATGGAATAGAAACGACTAAACTGGTAAGTAAGCAATTTCCCAAAATTCATATCCTTGTGCTGAGCATGTATGAAGATGAACGTTTTGTTTCGCACCTGATGGAGAATGGCGCGAACGGATACCTGCTGAAAAATGCTGAACCTTCGGAAATCCGGAAAGCAATTATTGATGTCCATGAAAAAGGATATTACCTTAATAGTTTTGTAAACCGCATCCTTCTTAAAAAAGCACATTCCAAACAAAAAGTTGTTCCCTCATTAAGCCGGGAGATTACCTTAAGCGATAAGGAGCGGGATGTGCTGAAGTATATCTGCATGGAGTTTACCGCACAGGAAATTGCGCAAAAAATGGATATCAGTCCCAGGACAGTAGAAGCAATAAAAGACAGGCTGATGGAAAGGTTTGGAAGTAAGAACACTGCCGGACTTGTATTTTTTGCAGTTAAAAACAACCTCGTAGATTAATTAAACTAACCTGTACACTTTCCCGGGCAAACATTCAATCATCGCATGCAACTCCAGGTTTAATATAGCTGCCGCAGTTTGGCTACTACTCATTCCAGAAGTTAAATTGATCTCATCGATTGATAATGGTCCTTTTTCTTCCAGTAACTGAAAAATGCTGGTTTCTTCCGATGAAAGTTCAACAAATAATTCTTTTTGCTTCTTGATTTTTTTATTTTTTTCTTTCCATCCCATTGCTGTTAAAAGGTCTTCCGCTTCCGTAATGAGTTGCGCCTTGTTATTTTTAACCAGGTAATTACAACCACTGCTTTTGTAGTCCGTTATTCTTCCCGGAACAGCAAATACATCCCTGTTATAAGAATCAGCAAGTTTCGCTGTTATCATGCTTCCGCCTTTGTAATGGGTTTCTATCACCAGGATTGCATCGCACAAGCCGGCAACGATCCGGTTCCTTAATGGAAAATTGTGTTTCTCAGGTTTAGTGCCGCTAACAAATTCCGTCACCAAACAGCCTTTATTCTTAACCATCTCTTTTGCAAGGTGCGTATTGCTGTTGGGATATATGGTATGCAAACCATGTGCAACCACACCAACAGTAGTCAGGTTATGTTTTAAAGCAGCTTTGTGCGCGGTGGCATCTATGCCCAATGCCAGTCCGCTAATGATCATTACATCATGTGATGCAAGTGCTTCCACCATTTGGTCAGTGATATTTTTTCCATATTCACTTGCACTCCGGGTGCCAACAATACCAACAATGCGTGCACTGTTTAATTCCGTATCGCCTTTAAGAAAAAGCAGTACAGGTGCATCATAACAATGCAATAGCCTTCGGGGATAACCTGGATCAGTAATAAATAGTTTTTTGATCCCGAATTTGTCTAGAAACACAAGTTCCTTTTCGGCAATTGAAAAATCGTTGAAGGATTTTATTGACGCGGCCCTCACCGTGCCTATGCCTTCAATTTTTTCAAGAGTGGAATGTTTTGCTTTAAAAACGGAAGCGGCATCACCAAAATGCTGGATCAGCAGGCGGGTATGAACATCTCCAATGTTGGGTACCAAAGGAAGAGAGATCTGGTATATCAGTTCGTCATTCAATGAAAAATAATAAAAGAATTGTGCGGTAGTTGAGGGCCAAAATAAATTCAGCCCCTTTCATTTGCACTGATGATTTTCTTTTATTTGGATAGTATTTTTAACCCGGTTCTCCGGTTTAATGCTCTTCCTTCTTCTGTGTTGTTGTCAGCCACTGGTTTTGTGGCGCCAAATCCTTTGGCAAGTAAGCGGTCGGCTTTTATTCCTTTAGAGATCAGGTATTGAATTACCGAGCGCGCCCGGTTTTCCGATAGCTTTTGGTTATCAGCTGCATTACCCGCGTTGTCGGTATGGCCCTCAATTTGAATTTTTATGGTTGGATTGTCTTTCAGCAACTGGATAACCTGGTCCAACTCCACCTGGCTTTCCGGTTTAAGGTCAAATTTGTTTACATCAAAGAAAACATTGTTTAATACGATAGCAGCATCAGCTTCGATCGGCTGCAGCGGAATGTTCTTTTCATAAGTTGCGTCAGGATCTTTCTCTTTCAACGAATAATGATCTGAATAAAATAAATAACCTCTCCTGCTTACATTAAATGCATAATCTTTTCCAACAGGAAGTGTGATAAGATAATTACCTGTTTCGTCTGTTTGTACCCGGGAAATCAGTTGTTTGGTTGCCAGGTCGATCAGTTCTACAGTGGAAGGCAAGCCAAGTTTTGTTTTATTGTCAAACACTTTTCCTTTCACCCAAAGAGTTTTCGCGGGGCGTATGGCATCTCTTATTTCAAATTGATAAATGTCAAGTCCTCCACGGCTATCACTCCGGTCGCTGGCATAGTAAGCCGTTCTTCCATTAGATTCAATAAAGATGGTGCCTTCGTGACTGATTGTATTGATGGGATAGCCCAGGTTTTCGGGCTTTCCAAAAGTTCCATCACTCTTTTTTCTTACTACAAATAGATCTTCTTCTCCATATCCGGGAAGACCTGTAGAAGCAAAATAAAGCGTCTGGTTGTCGGCATGTATAAATGGTGAGGATTCATCACCAGCGGTATTGATTTCCGGACCAAGGTTTTCGGGTGTGCTCCATTTTCCGTTAGCCTGCAACCGGGATACATAAAGATCACTTCCACCAAAACCACCAGGTCTGCGACTGGTAAAATAAAGATCTCTTTTATCAGGCGAAAGACATGGTTGCGATTCCCACTGATCTGTATTGATATTTCTACCAAGGTTCATTGCTTCACTCCACCCATCATTTGTTAGGTAAGAAATATAAAGATCGCAGCTTCCAAATCCATCCTGGCGGTTACAGCCTGTAAACACCAGCCAGTTCCCATCCTGGGAAATATTCTGTGCGCCTTCATTCATGGGTGTATTGATACTCCCGTTTAACCTTACAGCCTGGTTCCACGTGTTTTCTTCTTTCCTGCTGCCAAAAAAGTCTTCATTAAAATTATTGAGTCTTCGGGTGAAAATTAACTGGCTGCCATCAACAGGCATGGAAGGAAAATATTCTGATTCTGAAGAATTGATTGCATCACCAAGGTTGATGGGTGTAAATACATATTGTTGATCCTTATGCTGCTTTTCATATGCTACTGCAAACTGAAACGTTTTTTTCCTGTATTCAGCAGCTTTTTTTGTATTGGGATGCAGGTTTTGTTTTGTAAGCAATAACTCAATTTCATCCAGTGCTTTTTGAAACTGCCCCAGGCCTGCCAGATTGATTGCATACGGGAGTTTATAACCGAATGTATAATTCGCGTCAATTTTAAATGCATTTTCATATGTTGCAACGCTAGCCTGGTAATTTTTTAACTGGCCGAAAATGCCGCCGAGGGAAAGATAGGCATCCACATATTTTGCATCACGTCGTATGGCTTCTTCAAGTGCTTCAACCGCATCTTTATATTTTCCATCCTGCACTTTTTCAATGGCTTTATTATAAGATTCGATCGCTTTTTTGTTCACTTTTGATGCATCATACTGTCCGAAAGAAGTGATCGTGAACAGGATACCAGCCAACAGGAGCGGGACACGGTTAATCATCTTATGAAGTTAAGCCGCAAAGAAAGTTTTTAATAGAAAATCATGAAGTTTTAACAAAATCGGGAAGGCAGTTTAACTTGCAGATTGTTAAGGAACATTTATGTATTTATGTACCTGGAGGCTTAACTGCCATTGGGGATTTGACTTGATGTATTCAATGATCAAAGGGGTCATCTCAGCTGCCTTTTCCCATTCAGGCTGGAGAAAAAGCCGGCATTCAGTTGATACAAGCGCAGCAAATTTTTCAGCCCATTGAAAATCGCTTTTATTAAAAACAACGACTTTCAATTCATGTGCGAAGGGAATGACTTCAGCTAATGGAGCTTTAAATTTTTTCGGGGACAAAGTGATCCAGTCGGGCTGTCCGGAAACAGGGGAACTACCTGAGGTTTCAATGTGTATTTTTTTACCAGCCAATTTTAGCATTGAAATCAGTGGCTCAAGGTTGTGTAAAAAAGGTTCACCACCTGTAATCACAACGATCTCTCCAGGAAATTGCGCTGCTTGAGACACCAGCACTTCCACGTTCCATAAAGGATGCTTGCCTGCATCCCAGCTTTCTTTTACATCGCACCATACACATCCCACATCGCATCCACCAAGCCTGATGAAATAAGCGGCCTTTCCCTGGTGCACACCTTCACCCTGGATCGTATAAAACTGTTCCATTACAGGCAGCGTGGTAATATCAGCAGGAGCGGAAATATGCATCAGTTTTCCTTTTCGTCATAATAATGTTTCATCGCACAGGCTTTAAAAGTGTTCTTCATTAAAGCTGCAATGGTCATGGGCCCAACACCGCCAGGAACCGGAGTAATAAATGCCGCTTTTGGTGCCACATTTTCAAAATCAACATCACCACTGAGGCGGTAGCCCGATTTCCGGTTCTTGTCTTCAATGCGGGTGATGCCTACATCAATTACCACAGCTCCCTTTTTTACCATGTGTGATTTAATAAATCCAGGCCTTCCCAATGCTGCAATAAGAATATCCGCTTCGCTGCAGATCGCTTCCAGGTTTTGTGTATTGGAATGACAGATGGTCACCGTGCAGTTTCCCGGGTAACCACTACCACTTAACAAGATGCTCATAGGCCGGCCAACTATATTACTTCTGCCAACTACTACGGCATGTTTACCTTTTGTTTCGATCTTGTAATGTTCCATTAAAAGAAGGATGCCATAAGGTGTGGCGGGAATAAAAGTTGGCTGACCTAAAACCATCCTGCCTACATTATTTGGATGAAATCCATCTACATCTTTTTCAGGTTCAATCGAATTGATCACTTCATCTGCTGAAATATGATTGGGTAAGGGAAGTTGAACCAGAATGCCATCTACATCAGGATCAAGGTTCAGATCATTGATAACATCCAGCAATTTAAAACTAGAAATAGCTTCCTCCATACGAATGAGCGTTGATTTAAAACCTACTTCTTCACAGGCCTTTACTTTTGAAGCCACATAAGTTTCACTTGCCCCATTATTGCCCACAAGAATGGCAACCAGGTGAGGAACGCGCTCACCCCTGGATGCCAGTTGTGCCATCTCTAGTTTAAGCGCATCTCTGATAGCCTGCGAAGCTTCCTTGCCGTTTAAAATCTGCATTGCGCAAAAGTAAGAAAGCGCTTTAGAGAATTATTAAAAAAATCCAACTGCAGTACAAACATTAGGTTTTGTACATAAAAATGAAGGGAAAAGATTTTTTTACGTGTGATTTACCCCAAGGCGCCGGCACATTCTGAAACTAGCTTCGAATCATGAAGCAATTGACTTGCCTGTTTGCGATGATGATGGCGCTTGTTGCGGAAGCGCAGCAGGCAGGATGGCCACAAGGACTGACGATGTTGCGCATTGCTACTTACGACAAACACCATACGGATGCATTTTCATTTGGTTTGAATCCTGCAGGTTTGGGAGGCATTAAAAAGTTTTCTGTGGGCATTGCAGGCGAAAGAAAATATTTTATGGAGGAGTTAAACGAAATGTTGGGTGTGATCGGTATACCAACCAGCAAATTGAATATCGGGATGAGGTTCCTTAGGTTCGGAAATGCTGTTTACAATGAAAATCTTATTGGAATTGGTTTTGGTAAATCTGTATCGCCCCTCATAGATGTAGGAATTCAGTTCAATTATTTCTCAAGATCTGTTCAAAACTATGGAAGTGCAAGCGCGGTAAACGCTGAAGCCGGATTCGTGTTCCATATTTCAGATGTTTTCAGAACAGGGATTCATATATACAATCCAACTGGTGTTAAGGTGGGAAAAACTTCCGAGCGGATGGCTTCAGTGTATACTGTGGGATTAGGGTTTGCGCCTTCGGAAAAATTTTTTCTTGCATTTGATATCCGGAAGGTAGAAGATCAGCCGGTGCATGTTCATTCAGGATTTCACTATTTTATTGTGGAAAGGGTTAGGTTAAGTGGGGGAATGACATCGGCTGCATCTTCTTTTTATGCAGGCTTTGCTTTTAAACTGAACAACCTGCATCTTTCCATTTATGGTGGAAACCATTCAGTATTGGGATGGACTCCGGGTCTTGCCCTAAATTATATTCATCAGCAATGAAATACTATTGTATTTGCATGTTATGCATCGTGCTGGGCATGCAAAGCAGTTCGCAGGATCTGCCTCCGCAATTGCAACAGCAGATGGAGGAACTGGCTGATGCCAATGAGGTTGAAAATTTGGAGGATGACCACCAGATTCAGCAACTTCAATATTATAAAAAGCACCCCTTAAATATAAACCGTGCTTCGGGTGAAGAATTGAAGGCATTGTATTTCCTGAACGAACTCCAGGTATATCATATATTGAAATACCGGCAATTACTTGGAAATTTTATCAGCATCCAGGAATTGCAGGCCGTTCCTTACCTGGATCTGTTTACTATCAAAAAAATGCTTCCTTTCATCTCTTTAAAGCCTGATCTGAAAGCTGGTCAGCAATTATGGTCTGGTTTCAAATCGGGCGCCCATCAAATAATATTCCGATGGTCCTCGACTTTAGAAAAGTCCAGAGGATTTGATAAAGATCTTCCTGTGCATTTTAAAGGCGACCGAAATCATTTGTTGATACAACACCGGTATCAGTGGGGTTCAAAAATTTTGTATGGCATGCTTGGGGAGAAGGATGCCGGTGAGCCATTTCCAACCCAAAAGCCAGGGGGTTTTGACTTTTATTCTGCGCATTTATTTATGCGGGATGTAGGAAAATTTAAAGCCATCGCCATAGGAGATTTTACAGTCAACCTGGGCCAGGGACTGTTGCACTGGCAATCGCTTGCTTTTGGTAAGGGGACACAGGTCATGAATTTTAAAAGACAATCTGCCGTGTTGGCGCCCTACCGTTCGGCTGGCGAGTATAATTTTTTACGGGGCATTGGAATGACCTACGGAAGTAATAGATATGTAATAACCGCTTTTGCTTCCTACAGAAATTTAAGCGCAAACTTTGATGATGGCACGGAAAGCTTCGGAAGCGTATTAACTTCTGGATACCACAGGACAGCCACAGAAATTGAGGGTAAGCATGCGCTTGCACTTTTCACTACGGGAGGAAATTTTCAACTTCGAAACAAACATTATAACATCGGTATCAATACAGTTCATCAACAATTTTCCGGAAATCTGAGTAAAAGGCCATTACCTTATAACTTTCTTCTGCCATCAGGAAACAGATTTTCATTTTTAAGCCTGGATTGGAGTGCGACGCTGAATAATATGCATGTATTTGGAGAAGTGGCCATGAACGATTCAAGAAGGCAGGCATTGACCTCAGGATTGTACATGAGTGTGGATCCCCGGGTCGAACTTGGCTTTCTGATCAGAACCATTTCGCCTCACTATTACTCTTTAACCGGAAATGCGTTTATGGAGAACAGTTCGGTGAATAATGAGAATGGATTTTTTATGGGTTGCAACATAAGACCGGTAAAAGGGCTCACAATTACGGCATCATTTGACCGTTTTCATTTTCCTTGGTTAAAATTTCGTGTGGATGCTCCATCGAATGGAAATGAATACCTGGTATTTTTAGAATATGTACCAACGAAAACCACCTCTTTTTCAGTTTTATACAAGGTAAAAGAAAAGCCTTTAAATTCAGGAGGGGATGCTTTCAACGCACCAGTTCCTGTAAAAAAGCAATCTCTAAGAATGCATTTTTCCAGTCAGTTAAATAAGTTACTGCATTTGAGAGGAAGAGTAGAATGGGTGCGTTGGCAGGAAAAACTGGTAGAAGAAGGATTTTCAGTTTACCTGGAAAGTATTCTGAAAATTTTTAAAATTCATTCTTCATTGAGACTCCAGTTTTTTGAAACAGATGGCTATAACAGCAGGATCTATAATTTTGAAAATGACGTACTCAACAGTAATTCATTGTATGCAGCATTTGATAAGGGTTTCAGGTACTATATTAATTTAAGGTATGAACCTTTTTCTCATCTTGGAATTCAGGTGCGTTTTGCACAGAGTTTATTTAAGGATAAAAATATAATAAGCTCAGGAGTAAACTCGATCCAGGGGAATCAGAAATCTGATATTCGGGTTCAGGTTGTTTATTCTTTTTAACTTTTTTATATTGTTTTGTTAATATTTTTTTAACTTGCTGCAGCTAATGATGAAGAAGATCAGTCTTCATTTTCGTACCTGGTTAACTTTTCCAATACTAACGCTATTTATCAGAGCCAACTAACTCCGCTTATTAGAAAACCCTTAGGGTATTCAGGCTTTATTTTTATTAACTACAAATCAAATTCATGAGACAAATTTATTTATTGCTCTCAATGCTTTTGCTGTGCGCTATTACAGCATCTGCACAAAACAGAACCGTTACTGGCCGTGTAACTGATGCACAGGGTAATCCGGTTCCTTTCGCCTCTGTTACAATTAAAGGAACCAATACAGGCGTAGCTGCGGACAGGACTGGAAGTTTTACTCTCCAGGCTCCAGCCAATGCAACACTTATTTTTAGTGCCGCTGGTTTCCAGGAATCAGAAGTGAATATTGGAACCCAAACAACGATCTCTGCAACATTGAGCAGCCAGGCCACATTAAACGAAGTGGTGGTTACAGCACTTGGTGTCCGCAGAACAAGGAACCAGGTACCTTATGCAGCCCAACAGGTAACTGGTGAAGAAGTTTCAAAAACAAGAACGAACAACTTTGTTCAAAACCTATCCGGAAAAGTTTCCGGTCTGGAGATTCGCCAGGGAAATACCCTGGGTGCTTCAACCAACATTGTCATTAGGGGAACCAAGACCATTAGCAGTGGCAATCAGCCCCTCTTTGTTGTTGATGGTGTTCCCATTGATAACTCCCAGGTAAGATCCAGTGCCAATCAAGCCCGTGGTATAGGCGGTTACGATTATGGTAGTGCAGCCACCGATATCAATCCTGATGATATTGAATCTTTAACCGTATTGAAAGGTGCAGCAGCCACATCCTTATATGGGTCCCGCGGTGGTAATGGTGTGATCCTGATCACCACTAAAAAAGGGGCAAGGGGTTTGGGCATCACCTTTAATTCAGGTTGGGGTATTGGTAAATATGATAAAAAAACGTTTATAGAATACCAGGATGAATATGGTGCTGGTTATGGGCCTTATTATGAAGATCCATCTGGTTTCTTTTTGTTTCGCGATATTAATGGAGATGGTGTGGATGATCTTGTTGTGCCAACAAGTGAGGATGCATCTTACGGTGCCAGGTTCAATCCAAACCTGATGGTTTACCATTGGGATGCTTTTGATCCCAACTCACCAAATTTTGGTAAAGCACGTCCCTGGGTAAATGCGGCAAACGGACCAGCTTCGTTCTTTCAGTCGGCTCTTTCTTCCAATCAGAGCATCATGATCAACAGCGGTACCGACAGGTCCAGTTTTAAATTGGGTTACACGCGTACCGATGACAGGGGTATTATGCCGAACAGTAATATCACCAAGAATATGGTGAACCTGGGCGGACAGTTTGATCTTTCTTCAACATTGAATATTGGCGCTTCTGCAAATTTTACAAATGTTGATGCAAGAGGCCGTTATGGTACTGGTTATGATGGTGCCAGTGCTAGAAATCTGATGACAAATTTCCGCCAGTGGTGGCAAACAAATGTGGATATAAAAGAACTGGAAACAGCCTATAATAATGAAAACAGGAATGTGACCTGGAACTGGGCGGATCCTTCTGATCTTGTTCCAATTTATTGGGATAATCCATACTTTACCAGGTTTGAAAATTTTACAACTGATGGTCGTAACCGTTTAATAGGAAATGTAAATGCAAATTATTCGCCGCTGCAATGGTTAAGTTTTCTTGGAAGGGTTTCTCATGATACTTATGATGAGATCCAGGAAGAACGCCAGGCACTGGGTAGCGTTGGTGTATCAGGATATGCACGAAACAATCGCACGTTCAGGGAAACCAATTACGACCTGATGGCAAATCTTGACAGGAATATTACTACCGATATCAACCTTAAAGCACTGGCGGGAACCAACGTCAGGAAAACAAAATATGAAAGCATTTATGCTTCTACAAACGGAGGACTGATCGTAGAAAGGATCTATGCGCTATCAAATTCCGCTAATCCTCCAAATGCTCCTTTTGAGGGTTATGGTGAAATTCAGGTACTCGGCCTGTTTTCCGGACTTACTTTTTCCTACAGGGATTTCCTAACGCTTGATGGAACCATTCGTAATGACAGGTTTTCTACATTGGAAGAAGGTAATAATTCCGATACCTATTATTCAGGTTCTGTAGGTTTTACTTTTTCAAGATTAATCCCCACAGCCACCTGGTTGAGTTATGGTAAGTTAAGAGCTAATATAGCAACGGTTGGACAAGGTGCATCTACACCATATTCAACCAGGGATGTTTTCAATATTGGCAATCCATTTGGTACTGTTCCGCTGGTTTCAGTGGCTGGTTCATCAGCAAATCCGAACCTACAGATCGAGAAAACTGAAAGTAAAGAGATAGGTGTTGAACTTGCCTTTTTAAACAACCGTGCAGGTTTTGACCTTACTTATTACAATGCAAAAACGTTTAACCAGATCTTTGCAGTTCCTGTTTCTACTGCTACCGGGTATAATTCAAGATTTTTAAATGCTGGTAATATCCGCAATAAAGGGGTTGAATTAAGTGCATTTGGTACACCCATACAATCAAGGGATTTCTCCTGGACCATCAATCTTAACTGGACAAGAAACCGTAATACAGTTGAAGAACTTTACCAGGATCCAAACAATCCAAACAATAAAATTGATGCGATCGTTCTGGGAACATTCCAGGGTGGAATTTCCATGGTAGCTGCGCTTGGACAGCCTTATGGCATCCTCAGGGGAACAGATTTTGTTTATCATGAAAATGGTCAGCCGATCATTAATCAAACTACAGGTCGTCCAATGAGAACGCCTACCTCCAACAATAATATTGGTAATCCAAATGCAGACTGGATCGGAGGTATCAACAACAGCCTCAAATACAAGAATCTTTCTTTAAGCTGGCTGGTAGATGTGCGCAGTGGTGGAGACGTTTTCTCCCTTGATCTTTATTATGGTATGGCCACTGGCTTGTATCCTGAAACCGCTGGTTTGAACGACTTAGGAAATCCTAAAAGAGATCCTGTTGCGAGCGGAGGTGGTATTATTTTACCGGGTGTTGATCCTACTGGCAAACCAAATGCTAAAAGAGGAAGTGCTGTTCAGTTTGGTTTGCAGGGCTATCGTTATCAGCCCAACAGCAATTTTGTTTATGATGCCAGCTATGTGAAATTGAGAGAAGCGGTGTTAACCTATTCTTTTCCAACAAATTTGGTAAGTAAATTGCAACCTTTCCGTGGTATTGACCTGTCTTTGATCGGTAGAAATTTATGGATCATTCATAAGAATCTTCCTTATTCAGATCCTGAGGAATTTATTGGTGCCGGTAACCTCCAGGGATACCAGGTGGGTGCCTATCCAACCGTCAGGTCTTTCACTTTAAACTTAAGATTCAAATTCTAAAGTCAAACTAATTTTTATGAAAAGAATACTCTTAATTGCCCTTCTGCCGCTCCTGATGTTTACGGCATGCAAGAAGGATATAACCAGCATCAATGTGGATCCCAAGAATCCTCAACAGGCACCTTCTGCTGCATTTTTCTCGAATGCACAGAAGAACCTTTCCGATGCACTTACATCAACCAATGTAAACGATAACATTTTCAGATTGATTCTTCAGTACTGGCAGCAAACCACCTATATTGATGAAAGTAATTTTGATATTGTTACCCGCCAAAATCCGCGTCAGTTATGGAATTATCTATACCGCGATGTGATCAGGGATCTCAGGGAAGCCAAGAGGCTCATACCTGAGCAGGTTCCGGCACAATCTGCCAATGTGCAAAAGAACCAGCAGGCAATGGCGGAAATTACCGAGATCATGGCCTGGTATTATCTCGTTACCACATTTGGTGATATTCCCTATAGCGAAGCACTTGATGTAGAAAACCCACAGCCGGTTTATGACAAGCAGCAGGTGATTTATAATGACCTGTTAACCAGAATGGATGCAGCTATTGCGAACTTAAGTGCAACTGCAGGTGCTGGTATTTACAGAACTGCGGACCTTTTATATGGCGGTGATATGGCAAATTGGATGAAATTTGCCAACTCCTTCAAATTGAAAATGGGAATGACCATAGCTGATGTAGATAATGCAAGAGCAAAATCGACGGTTGAATCAGCAGTAGCTGCGGGTGTCTTCACTGCAAACGCAGACAATGCCGTTTTCCAATACCTTGGCGGACCACCCAATACAAATCCGGTCTGGGTTGACCTGGTACAAAGTGGTCGTAAAGATTTTGTGGCCAACAGCACCATCATTAACAGGATGAAGACCTTAAATGATCCAAGGATCGATGATTTCTTTACTAAGGATGCAACAGGTGGTTATTCAGGTGGCAACCCTGGCCAAAGCAGTAACTATGCTACTTTTTCAAAACCAAGTGAAGATCTTTCTGCGCCAGATTATCCTGCAGTTTTATTGAGTTATGTTGAAGTGGAATTCTTCCTTGCTGAAGCAAAACAAAGGAATTACAATGTTCCCGGTACTGCACAGCAGCATTATGAAAATGCTGTAAGGGCTTCTATCCAGGAATGGGGTGGCACTACTGCAGAAGCCAATGCTTACCTGATGCAACCCGGTGTTGCTTACAGTGCTGCAAACTGGAAACAACTGATCGGGCTACAGAAATGGATCGCACTGTATAACCGCGGTTGGGATGAATGGATTGAATGGAGAAGACTGGACGAACCACAACTTACGGCGCCCGCCTCAGCGGCTTCCGTTATTCCAAAAAGGTTTACCTATCCCATTCCTGAACAAAACCTGAATCCTTTAAATTATACAGCAGCTGCTACTTCTGTTGGTGGTGATGTTGTAGCTACCAGGTTGTTTTGGGATGTTCAATAATTTTCTTTTAAGAAATTAATATTTGAAAGGCTGTCTTCGGGCAGCCTTTTTTTAGGCAGGTCGCCTGATTACTTCTAATTTTGGCAGCTAATATTAAAGTATGCAACAAGATCAACCACAGAACCAGATCAACATAGAAATAACAGAAGAAGTAGCAGAGGGTTCTTATGCAAATCTTGCCATTATCACCCATTCACACGCAGAATTTGTAATTGATTTTGTGAATGTAATGCCGGGCACTCCGAAAAGTAAAGTAAAATCCAGGATCATATTTACTCCACAACATGCCAAACGCTTTATGAAAGCACTGATGGAAAATGTAACCCGTTACGAATCCACCAACGGTTCCATAAAAGATCTCGAAGAAATTCAGATTCCCCTGAGTTTTGGAGGACCTGCTGCACAAGCTTAGCTTTCCGGTAAGTTTCATAGTAAACCTTCATCTGCAAAACTGTAATAACCATCATCGCTCACGATCAGGTGATCCATGATCCGGATATCAAAAAATTTTGCTGCTTCTTTGATCTTATAGGTTAGCTCTTCATCGGCCTTACTGGGTCTGAGGCTGCCGGAGGGATGATTATGACACAGGATCAAACTAACGGCATTTTCCTCCAGGGCCTTTTTTAAGATCACCCGCGGATCGGCAATCGTGCCGGTGATTCCTCCTTCACTGATGATCTGGAAATGATTCACTTTGTTGGCGCGGTTAAGGAATACCACGGCAAAGACTTCGTGCTGGTAATCTTTCAACGACTGCTGAAGGTAAAAAGCCACATCTGTACTGGCGGTTATAACAGGTTTTTCCCTTGCCTGAACGCCCTGCCTCCGCCTGCCCAATTCCAGGGCCGCTACCAGTCCAATTGCCTTTGCAATCCCAATGCCCTTGATCTGCATCAGTTCACGCACATTGAGTTTGCCCAGTTCATTCAGGTTGTCTTTCCCTGCTTTCAATACCTCCTGTGCCAGTTCAATTGCTGATTTATTTCTTGTTCCATTGTTGATCAGGATGGCAAGGAGTTCAGAATTGCTCAGTGCAGCCTTTCCTTTTTCAAGTAGTTTTTCGCGGGGCCTGTCGTCTTTTGCCCATTGCTTAATTGAGTATTTCTGCTCTTGCATTTTTTAACGTTTGAAAATAATTTTAACCTCTAATCCTCTTAAAAACCAAAACCAATCCCTATGAGACGCAATTCTACTTCATCGTTAGGTGCCTTTCATCCCATTCTTTTCTTTCTTTTCGTTTATGGCCTTTCACTGTTCCTGGCGCTTTTTGTATGCCGTACGGTTTATTATAGCCTGAATGACAACAATTCTGTCATCCCTGAACTGGAACAGTCGGCCCAATTGTCTGGTCCTGGTGCAGGTGCCACTGCATTTAGGTGAAATACCTTATTGTTCGTTGATTATCAATGGGTAAAAAACCGGTACTGCCGATTTTTTACCCATTTTTTGATCCCGGGGTTATTTATTTTTTTGGTTGATTGTATCTGACCTTTGCCCTTCCTATCTTCGCCCCACATTTTTGGTCATGAACCCTAACGCTAAAATCTTTGCCGGTACCGGCGCTCAATCCCTGGCAGAAAGAATCTGCAAAAGTTATGGATGCAAGCTTGGAAAGATCAACATCCAGAAATTCAGTGACGGGGAAATACAACCCATTTTTCTTGAAAGCATCAGAGGCGATTTTGTTTTTCTTGTGCAAAGCACACATGCTCCTTCCGATAACCTGATGGAACTGTTGCTGATGATCGATGCTGCAAGAAGGGCATCTGCTTATAAGATTATTGTAGTGATTCCTTATTATGGATATGCACGGCAGGACCGGAAAGACCGTCCAAGGGTAGCTATTGGGAGTAAACTGGTAGCGAATATGCTGGTTGCCGCCGGCGCCAACCGGGTCATCACCATGGATCTTCATGCTCCCCAGATCCAGGGCTTTTTTGATATCCCTGTAGATCACCTGGACAGTTCGGCAGTTTTTATACCTTATATAACACAACTGAAGCTCGAAAATCTTACTTTTGCCGCCCCTGATGTAGGCGCAAGTAACAGGATTCGTGAAATAGCCAGTTATTTTGAGGCCGAAATGGTGATTTGTGATAAGCACCGGAAAAGAGCAAATGAAATTGCAAGTATGGTGGTGATTGGAGATGTAACAGATAAGGATATTGTGATCATTGATGATATTTGCGACACAGGCGGAACGCTTGCAAAAAGTGCAGCTCTATTAAAAGAAAAAGGCGCGCGAACCGTAAGGGCGCTCATCACACACCCGGTTTTAAGTGGCAATGCTTATGCAACCATTGAAAACAGCGTGCTTGAAGAACTGGTGGTTTGTGATACCATTCCGCTGAAGCAGGAAACATCAAAGATTATAGCTGTTACCACAGCCGAATTGTTTGCTGTGGCTATCAGGAATGCTTATGAAAACAAAAGCATCAGCAGTCTTTTCTTTCATTCAGCCGGAAGAGACAAGTGATCATGAACAAGGGTTCATTAAAAAAGTCAATTTTAAACACTCATAAAAATGAAGACAATTACAATCGAAGGACAACTGAGGACCGAACATGGCAAGTCAGCCACCCGCCAGCTTCGCTCTCAGGAACTTGTGCCTGGTGTAATTTACGGGGGTGCTCAGGAGATCAATTTTTCAGCTCCGGCAAAGGCATTTAAGCCCTTAGTTTATACACCAAACTTCCAGATAGCGGAAGTAAGCGTTGATGGTAAAACCTATCGCTGTATTTTAAAGGATCTGCAATTTCACAAAGTTTCCGATGAACTGATCCACGTGGATCTATTGGAACTGGTTGAAGACAAAAAAGTGATCGCTGCAATTCCACTTAAATATACAGGCGTTGCTGCTGGTGTGAAAGCCGGTGGTCGTATGGTTCCAAAAATGAAGACTCTGAAAGTAAAAACTTATCCAAAATATCTGAAAGAGCAGATCGAAGTTGGTGTGGATCACCTGGAGATTGGAGACAACCTTCGGGTACAGGATGTTAAGGAAGACAATTATGAAGTCCTGAACTCACCGCGTATTCCGATTGTATCGGTGGTTACTACCCGTGCTTTACGCCAGGAAGAAGCCTCAGCAACACCAGCAAAAGCTGCCGCTCCAAAAAAATAAGCTTCATCTTTTTAGTTAGATCCCGGGTCCTGAAAACGATCCGGGATTTTTTATTGCCCTAAAGCGATATTTGCAACTTATGAAATATCTCATTGCAGGTTTGGGAAATGTTGGAAACGAATATGAACACACCAGGCATAACATAGGCTTCGATGTGTTGATGGCATTTGTAAAAAAGCATGGAGGAAGTTTGAAACAGGACAGGCTGGCTTTTGTTGCTGATGTAAAATGGAAAGGAAGAATGTTTGTCTGCATCTTTCCTACCACCTATATGAATCTTAGTGGTAAGGCTGTAAAATACTGGTTAGACAAATCAAAAACTGACCTTGAAAACCTGTTAGTGATCGTTGATGAAGTGGCCCTTCCGATGAATAAGATC
>MWYV01000047.1 GCA_002050435.1 Chitinophagales bacterium 33-2
GTGTTTATTTGTCCAAGCGAAAAAGTGGAAAATCCCATGTATTGCTTTTTGAATTTCATTGTTATTATGTGGAGTTGTACTATATAAAGTACAGGCAGGTAGTTTCAAAAGTCTTTTGTTTTGAATCCACAGAGTACCTGAATCCCTACCTGGAAGAGATCAATGTGGAAGAACTCATTAAGCCACTTAAAACCTGAAAAATTCCCATCGGAAATAATTTTTACTGATAAACCTGCTTGCTTTACATTTGATGCCACAAGCCATGATAATGACCAAATCTTTGCCGCCCAAGCATATTATGCTTTATGCCGATGATGATCCTGATGACCTTTTGCTTGTCCAGGAGGCCTTTATACATTATTCCGAAAGAGTAGAGATCATTACGGCTGCTAATGGGTTTGAAGCGGTGGCCTTCCTTGAAGGGCTGAAACCACTGGATCCTACTCCCTGCCTCATTATTCTTGATGTTAATATGCCGCGTCTGAATGGTAAAGATGCGCTTAAAGAGATCCGCCAGATGGATCGGTTCAAGGATACGCCTGTAGTGCTTTTTACGACTTCATCCATGCCGATCGATAGTGAATATGCAAGGAAATACGGTGCAGGATTCATTACCAAACCACTCGACAACCGACAGATGGCCAAGATTGCCGATGAATTTCTTGACCATTGTGCTGATGAAATCAGGAAGTATATAAAAAACAAGATCAATTAATTCCTATTCCGTTTACATCCAGTTGAACATGCGCCGATGGCGCATTATTTTTGTTTCATACTTTTTTTATGACCGATGAACGCCGCCAGCGCCTGGAATCTGTACTTGTTAAAAGGCAGCCCAACCTTACGATCGTTCTTGAGAATGTTTTTGATCCCCATAATATTTCCGCTGTCATGCGGAGTTGTGATGCGGTTGGTATTCAGGAGATCTATGTGCTGAATACTAAAATTGCCAGGCACAAAAAATGGGGCGAAAGAAGCAGCAGCAGTGCTGCCAAATGGTTGACAGTTCATCAATATGACAATGAAACTGTTTGTTTTCGGGATTTAAAACAGAAATATGCGCAGATTTTAACAACCCACTTATCAGGCGATGCTGTAAGTTTATATGCGCTGGATCTCACGAAAAGCACCGCACTAATATTTGGCAACGAACATGCAGGTGTAAGCGAAGAGATTCGGGCCCTTGCCGATGGAAATTTTATCATTCCCCAGGTAGGCATGATCCAGTCATTAAATATAAGCGTGGCCTGCGCCGTTAGCTTATATGAGGCTTATCGCCAGAAGGAAATTGCAGGGCATTACCTGGCGCAGCAACTGGATAAAACTGCATATGATGACTTAAGCCGACAATGGGGACATTAATATGAAAACAATGAATAAATTATTTTTTACGCTGTTTGCCATTTTAAGTTTGCAAACTGCAGATGCGCAGGAGATTCCAAAATGGAAGCTTGCGGATTTGAAAAATGCAATTGCAAATGCAGAACAGCCTACAATTATCAATTTCTGGGCAACCTGGTGCAAACCCTGCATAGAGGAAATGCCCTACCTCCAGGAACTGGCGAAGCAATACGAAAACCAAGGGGTGAAGTTGATACTTGTTAGTCTGGATATGCTTGAATATTACCCGGGCAAACTTAAGGCCCTTGCAAAAAAACATAAGATAACGGCCCCGGTCGTTTTTCTTGATGAAACAGATGCCGACCTTTTTTGTCCGGCAGTAGATAAAGAGTGGTCAGGTGCGATACCCGCGAGTTTGTTTATCAACAACAAAACAGGCTACAGGAAATTTCATGAATCGCAGTTAAGTAAAGAATCCCTTGAAACAGAGATCAGGGCCATGATCGCCACAGAAAAACCAGCATAAAAAAAATCCCGCCTAAGCGGGAAATCTGGTGGGGTTTCTATTTAATTATTTATTTCTCTTAATCGTACAACCAACAGAACGGGAGGTTTTAACGGTAATTTCTTTTCCATTGATCAATTCACTGATTGCTTCTTTCAGATGATTTCTTTTGACACTTGATGCATCTGATGGATTATCATCAATAGCACCATGATAAACAAGTTTTCCGTTGCTGTCGAAGAGGTAATTTTCAGGTGTTTTATTGGCTCCGAAAGCATCGGCTACTTCTGAATGCTGATCTACTACATAATGCCATTTATAGCCCTGGGCTTTCGCATAGGTTTTCATGGATTCGTAGGAATCTTCTCCATTCCTGTAAGCTTCATTTGAATTTACGAGAACCACACCAATGTCGTTTTTCAATGCATAAGCACTGATCTCATTGGTCCGCTTCTGGTTCTTAATCACGTAAGGACAAGTATTACAGGTGAACATCACCAGCAATCCATTTTTTTTCGCTGCCTGTTTAAGCGTGATTTCTTTGCCGCTGATGTCTTTCATTTTAGTATCAGCTTTTGGCATATTAGAACCGATGGGCAGATCACCTAAACTTGTAAAAGCCAGCAATCCGAAAGCTGCCAGTGCTGGAAGAAGTATTTTTTTCATGGCCTAAATTTTTTCAAATTTCGATAAATTGAATGATACCCTGTTACCATTCATAAAATAGGCAGCCATCAATATGTTAACCTTAGTTATCTATGTTAAGAATAAAATGACGGATCGAATGGTCAATGGTCAATGGTCAATGGGTCAATGGTGAATGGTCAATGGTTAATCAATGTTGTAGGGTAAAAAATCAAACATCAGTTGTAAGCTATTTTGCCTCAGGGCGACAGGCCTCGTACCTGACCGACAACCTTTTTGAGCGTTGCGGGGAAGCTTGCGAACAGGCAACAAAAAGGCTTCGCGCAGATTACACAGAATTTCGCTGATTGTTCTTCTGCGTTCATCAGCGCGATCTGCGGGCAACAAGAGGCAGGTACTGGTTCAAGCAGATATAGGTTTCCTCACAAAATGAAATTCCAGGCACATCATCTATAACATTTGAGTGGTTGTGTGCGCATGATTGCTCCTGATTTTTCCTAAGAAATGTTGATACCAAGGTGGAGCAATACAGCGCGAAGAACGCTTGCACAGTCAGATCACATGGAGTTGCACCTGTTTTCATTTTTCGGAGCGCTCCCTTGAGCAATTATCCGAAGGTGTCTGTCGCCGAAGCGAAGCAAGGAGGAGCACCTTTTTTTTCAAAAAAAAGGTGGAAGCCGCATTTAACCATGGGGTTCGTGTTATAATCCTACAGAAATCAA
This sequence comes from Chitinophagales bacterium 33-2, assembly GCA_002050435.1. Lineage (GTDB taxonomy): Bacteria > Bacteroidota > Bacteroidia > Chitinophagales > Chitinophagaceae > Flavisolibacter. The sequence goes on from MWYV01000047.1 coordinate 3,214, forward strand.
TTTCGGTATGCCAATCAGAAAATATTTCCCGGACAATATTGATTGACTATTGACATATTGACTATTCACTGTTGACCAACATCTAATTAAGGTCAGGGATTTTTTGCAGCCCGGATGGAATCGCGGGTGTTAAGTTCCTGTTGGTAGAGGCGGGCCTTAATCAGGTGTTCATCGTAGGTTACACTAAAATCATGTGTACCATCAAATTTATGACTTGCCACAAAAAATAAATAATCAGATTGAGGTGCATTCAATACGGCATCTAGTGTTTTTTTAGATGGTGTGCAGATTGGCCCCGGGGGCAGTCCTTTAGTAAAATAAGTATTGTAGGGTGAAGGGAAACGGGTATGTTTCTGATAAATCCTGGTCAGTGAAAAATCACGCAGCGCAAATTTTACGGTGGGATCGGCCTGTAAGGGCATACCTTTTTTTATCCGGTTGATATAAACGCTGGCTATATTGGATTTTTCCGGATCATGATTGGTTTCCTCTTCAACAATGGATGCAATGATATAGGCAGAGGCAGTAGTGAGTCCGAGGATGGTTGCCTTGCTTTTTCTTTCATCTGTCCAGAACTTTTCCGATTCTGCATGTAATTTCTGTAATACCGTTACGGGAGAATGTGTCCATAAAAAACTGTAGGTATCCGGCAATACCATGGTCATGACAAGTGTTGTGTCCTTGTTGAATTGTTTCAAAGAATCATTGCTGTTCAGGTAGCGCATCATTGCTGAAGAATCAAATTCAAACTTATTGCCTGTGATGCGTGCAAGGTCTTCTTTTGTCCTGGTCTTGGTGATGGTAAGGTTAATGGGAGCTTGCTGGCCATTCCTGAGTTTTCTAACAATATTCAGCACACTGCTGCCTTTTTCAATTTCGTATCGCCCTGGCCTGATGTTGTCAAAATATTTAAGTCGGGAAGCAATAAAATTGAAAACAGCGGGATTGCCCACGATCTTATTATTCTTCAAGGAATCCATAACAGCTTCTTTTGTAGCCGCATCAGATCTGATGTAGAGGACTTCTTTGGAAGAAGAGAAACCTGTTCCCGGGCCAAATACCATCCAAACACAAATGGCTGCTGCCAGCAGGATGAGGAAGAAAACAATAAAAAGGACTTTTTTCATAGTTGTTCAAAGTAAACAAAAAACCCTGTCTTGGAGACAGGGCCTTTATGAAATATTTGATTGAATTATGGCGTGTTCGGGTTGGGTTGCGTTCCGGGGAAAGTGCCATTGTTAGGATTGCCCTGAGGTTGCGGGGTTGGAGCCTGCTGGTTTGGAAGCGGCCCGTTGGTTACATTGTCTATACGATCTCTTACCTGCTGGCCACCAGAAATAAAAAATGTGGAAAGAAGGCAAAGCAAGCCAATGATGCCTGCAAATAACCAGGTGCCTTTTTCAAGAACGTCGGTTGTTTGCTTCACACCCATAAACTGGTTGCTGATTCCACCCAGAGAACCAGCCATGCCGCCACCTTTTGGATTCTGTACCAGTACAATAAGACTTAAAACTACGGAAGCAAGGATAATCAGGATTAGAAATAACACGGTCATGTCAGGATCGCTTTAAATTTTCAATTTGAGCAGCAAAATAAGCCTTTTTCGAGGGATTCATCAAACTTAATTTGTTATAAACTTCAATGGCTTTCACCTTATTTCCCTGTTTTTTCCATACTTCGGCCATGGCTTCTGTATAAACATCTGCTTTGTGAATGGAATCTTCAGCAAGGTGCTGCACTTTATTTTCTGTTCCGGGATCTGCTGAGGGCTGGTCTTCAGTGGGTGAAATCCTTTTCATACTTTTCAGCCATTCAGTAAAACTTTTGAGTTGCTTGCCGAATTTATCTTTGGAAAAATCTTCCTGCGACAATTTTATACCCTGTGAAGCAAAATAATCAACCGTATGAAAAGGTTCAAAACTGAGGTCTTTATCATCTGCTTTTTGTTCGGGAAGCGGAGCTTTAAAATCCAGTGCTGCTTTTTCGAGTGAAATGGAAGTGGCGGGCATGGCTCCTAATGTTGCATTTTCTGCTGCAAGGTCGATCGTTGCTCCAGGTTCATCATCTATTTCAGGTACTGGCGCATATTCGTTGGAAGGCTGGTCAATAACCTGGTCTGCCTTTTCCTCCTGTTCATCATGGAATGCGCCAGCCGATGTTTCCATTTTTTGTTCAGAGCGTTCCGGCGCTAAAACCTGTGGCACTTCAACAAGGGGTGTTGGGTAAGAGTGATCTTCAATTTCGGGCTGTTGTATTTGAAAAGAAGCGGCGTGTGTTGCTTCATCTTCTTTTTGTTGCAACAGATTGTTTTCCGGATGAAATGTTTCATTTCCTGGTATTTCAACTTCAGGTTCCTCCACCAATTCTTCCGGCACTTCGGTGTAAAATCTTTCCGGTTGAATAAAATAATGAAAAGTCAATGGGTCGTGGTAATATAAAATCGTTTTTTGTGCCTGGATGGCAAATGCCCCTTCATCGCTTTTTAGTTTCTCCAGCAAAAGAAATTGGGCTGCGGATGCATAAGGATATTTTTGAGCTAGCGCTCTTACATCTTCCAGCGAACAATCTTCAAGGGAATCCTTTCCAAAAAAATGCTGAGCCAGCGCATGAATTCTTTTGCTCATGGGGGCAATTTACTACCAATTGGAAAATATACGGTTGAAAATTTCGTCGGTCAGGTTGCGCACCATATCATCCAGCAAAGCTGATTCGGCGGCCTGGAGTGATCGGGTGGCACTGAAATCAAAACTTCTGCTTACTTCAAATTCTTCTGTCTTGTTTTCCAGTTGCCTGAATAAGGTCATGCGGACGGTAACTGTTAACCGGTTGATGGTGGTTTGCTGCCGGCCATTATTGGATTGAACACCGGTAGTAATCACTGAATAATCGACAATACTCCCGTTGATATCCCAATGTGCATTATCGCTTGATGTATTGGTTAGCCTTGTCTGGCTGGTAATTCTTTGTTTCAGCCTGTCGGTGAGGCTAGGACTCAGCTGGGGATTTACATAAGGTGCGCGGTTTTCTATAAAATTAACCCGTACGGTTTTTACACTATCCGGCATTGTGCCCACATCATTCAGGCTATAGGTTTTGCAGCCGGAATTTGTTCCAAGTAACAGAACCATCAAGGCCAAGACTACAGAGGTGAAGGCAATTTTTTTCATTATTGATCGATGTCGTATTCTTTTAATTTCCTGTACAGTGTTCTTTCACTGATGCCAAGATCCAGTGCCGCATCTTTTCTTTTACTCCTGTGTTTTTTCAGTGCTTTTATAATCAGTTCTCTTTCCTTATCCATAATATTCAAACTTTCTTCCACTTCTTCATGGTCGTAAATATCATGGTGAACAACAACAGGCTGCGGATTGGAAATGTTTGAAGTTACTAAAACAGAAGAAGGCATATCATGAGTTTGCAATTCTTTAACCTCCTTTATAAACCCTGGATCCTGGTGCGCGAGATTTGGATTCTGGATCACTTCAAGAAAAAGTTTTTTTAATTCTGTTACATCCCGTTTCATGTCAAAGAAAAGCTTGTACAAAATATCTCTTTCATTTGAGAATCCATGGCTGTCCTGGCCATTGGCACCCGAAAGCATCGGCAGGCGGTTGTCACTGGTTTCAGGTAAAAACCTTCCGAGTTCTTTTATTGAAATAGATTTCTCTGAAGCCAGCACGGAAATCTGTTCTGCCAGGTTTTTTAATTCCCTGATGTTTCCCGGAAACCGGTGGTTCATCAGTCTTTGCCTGGCCTCATCATCCAGTTGCACTGGTGTGGTTTTATATCTTTCTGCAAAGTCGATAACAAATTTTCTAAACAGGAGGGGAATGTCTTCTTGCCTGTCGCGCAGAGAAGGCACGCGAATCGGTACAGTACTTAACCTGTAATAAAGGTCTTCACGGAATTTGTTTTGCTGAACCAGTTGCAGCAGGTCTTTGTTGGTAGCCGCAATCACCCTTACATCTGTTTTCTGCACTTTTGAAGAACCCACACGGATAAATTCACCGGATTCTAAAACCCTTAATAACCGGGCCTGTGTGCCCAAAGGCATTTCCCCGATTTCGTCCAAAAAAATAGTGCCGCCATTTACAGTTTCGAAATAGCCTTTTCTTGCATCTACAGCACCTGTAAAAGATCCTTTTTCATGTCCGAATAATTCAGAATCAATGGTGCCTTCGGGTATGGCACCGCAGTTCACTGCAATAAAAGGATTGTGTTTTCTAGCAGAAAGGGAATGGATGATGTGTGAAAAAGCTTCTTTACCCACACCGCTTTCACCGGCAATTAGTACGGTAAGATCGGTATTTGCTACCTGCACGGCTACCTGCAGGGCGTAATTCAGTGCCGGCGAATTTCCAATAATTCCAAACCTGTTCTTTATTGATTGCAACTCCATCTGTAATTTTTATAATATAGAACCTATTAATGTGGCCTGCGTGCATTCCTTCACCTGTACCCAGGCGTAATCGCCGGGTTGAAGTTGTTGTTCATTTTTGGGAAATACGATTACTTTATTCTGGCTGGTTCTGCCCATCCATTGCTGATCGCTTTTTTTCGAATTGCCTTCAATTAAAACTTTAAAGCTTTTTCCGAGATCCCTTTTATTGCTTTCATGCGATAGCCTGCCCTGCAAATCCACGATCTCCTGGAGTCTTCTTTTTTTAACGGCTAAGGGAATATCATCTTCATATCTTCTCTGGGCCAGCGTGCCCGGTCTTTCGCTGTAAAAGAACATATAACTCAGGTCAAATTTTGCCAAGGACATCATGGACAGTGTATCCTGGTGCTCTTCTTCGGTTTCTGTACAAAACCCTGCAATGATGTCGGAGCTGATACCACATTCAGGAATCAGTTCCCGGATCCTTTCCACTTTGGCCATATACCATTCCCTCGTATAGCTGCGGTTCATCAACTGCAATACTCTTGTGGATCCGCTTTGTAAAGGAAGGTGAATGTATTTGCAGATGTTTTCGTGCCTTGCAATGGTATGCAGTACGGCATCTGTAATATCTTTTGGATGTGATGTTGAAAATCTTACACGCAGCTCGGGAGAAATGAGGGCAACTATTTCCAGCAACTGAGCAAAGTTCACCGGCTGCCGGTTATAATGATCTTTTGTAATGCCCGTTTTTTCTTCAATGGAAAGGTCAGGCATCCAGTGATAGCTGTCAACGTTTTGTCCAAGCAAGGTAACTTCTTTAAAGCCCTCCCTAAAGAGATCCTGGCACTCATCATATATACTCTGTGGCGCGCGGCTTCTTTCTCTGCCTCTTGTAAAAGGCACCACGCAGAAAGAACACATATTGTTACAGCCACGCATAATACTAACGAAGCCGGAGATGCCATTGCTATTGAGGCGCACAGGTGCAATATCGGCATAGGTTTCTTCGCGGCTCAGCAGCACATTCACTGATCGCTGGCCGCCGTCGGCCTCTGAAATTAATTGGGGAAGCGTACGATAGGCATCTGGTCCCACAACAAGATCTACCAGCTTTTCTTCTTCCAGGAACCTGGATTTTAATCTTGCTGCCATACAGCCCAACACACCTACGAGGGTGGAAGGTTTTGCCTTTTTTAGTTTTTTAAATTCCGTAAGTCTTTTGCGTACAGTTTGTTCGGCTTTTTCCCTGATCGAACAGGTATTTAATAAAATCAGGTCGGCGATCTCGATATTGCGCGTGGCGCCAAATCCTGCTTCCTTCAAAATGGAAGCAACGATCTCACTATCGGCGAAATTCATCTGGCAGCCATAACTCTCTATATAAAAATGCTTTTTATAGGGAATGGGATCCTCCTGGAAAGGCGCAAAAGCCTCTCCCTGGCGGGATTCATCGTGTTTTTTTTCCAAAAAGGGTTGAAGAAGGGTTGCTTCCATCAGCAAAAAATTATGCGCAAAGATAATCATTTGCACAGCGAAAGTGACAGGATGGCATATTTTAGGAATGTTTTGAAGTTATCTTTGTGGTCATGCGGTTTTTAATGTTCCTGATTCTTTGTCTTGGTTTTACTTCCGTACGGGCTCAGGTCACCTTCCGGGGTTCCATATCAGGAAACCTTATGGACGAGCAGTTCAAAGCATTGGAAGGCGCTTCCGTTCGTTTATCGCCCATCAATGACAGTACGCAACTGGTTACCGGTCAAACCTCAAATAATGGTGGTTTTGAATTCCCTGACCTTGTGCCTGGCTATTATCGTTTAAAATTTTCCTATACGGGTTTACAAAACCTGGTAATTGACAGTATCCTTATTAAAGAAGAAAAAAAGGATATTTTATTGAATGATCTCGTGTTGCACCCGGCCACTGCAGCCCTGTTGGATGAAGTGGTGATCTATGTAGAAAAACCGCTGATCCAGACAAAGGACGGCAACATAACTTTTAATGCCAGTGAATCGCCATTAAGTGCCGGAAGCAGTGCCAGCGAACTACTGGAAACGGTGCCGCTGGTGAGCAAAGACGCTTCAGGAAATATACTCGTGCGCGGAAAAGAGCCCCGCATCCTGATTGATGACAAACCTGTAGAACTAAATTTACAACAGTTGCAGGATCTGCTGGAATCCATGCCCGGGAGTTCCATTGAAAAAATTGAAGTGATGACCAATCCACCACCACAGTTTGCAAACGAACAAGGTGGCGTCATCAACATCATTACCAGGAAGGGAACCGTTGGGATCAATGGAAGAATAAATCTTACCTATGGAACCAGAACACAGGGAGCCATCAATGGAAGCTTTAATTACCGCAAACAGGGATTGAATATTTCGGTTCAGGGCGGAGTGGCTTATAACGAATTTTTTGGAAATGGATATTCAAAAAGGCAAAACATTTTTAAAGATTCGGTGAATTTTTTTAATACCGAGAATGACCACATCAACGAAAACCTGCGGCCAAATTTCCGGGCCAGTGTGCAATACGACATCAATAAATACCATGCATTGAACCTGGTGGTAAATTACAATCATCATGTTTTCGATAACCAAAACAATATTGATAACATCAACATCAACAGGTTTTCAGAAATTTTCCGGTTGAGGAACCGGTTGATCAACAGTACTGGCAACAGCCTGAACCCCTCTCTCAATTTCAGCTATACTTTCAAAACAAAAAAGTCGGGTGAAACACTCAGGTTTTTTACCAACATCAATTATTCACACAGTTCGAATGACCGGCTGTTTTATGAAAGCTATTTAAACCCTGATTATAGTTTCTCCGGTAAAGATTCCACGCAAAAACTATTAAACGAAAACCGTACATGGGGAAAAAATTTCAGGGTGCAATACGACCTTCTATTAAAAAATAAAAAGACCTCGGTTTCACTTGGAAGTTTTATCAACCACTCCAGGTCACACATAGAGGCAGATGCTTATTTCCTAACCGGTTTTACAGGAAAATGGACTGCCCTTGATGCGCTTACAAATGAACTTGTTTTTAAACAGGAAGTAAAAAACCTGAGAGGTTCGCTCAAGCACCTGATTAATGAAAAGCTGAGTATCACTGGTGGAATGGCTGCCGAGCAAACCAAAATTCATTTTGACCTGGTAAAAGCCGCCGCAGATACCGGTAATACTTACTGGAGTTATCTTCCTTTCGCTACGCTTAACAAGAACTGGAATGGGGTATGGAACCTGAGTATGGCCTATCGCAAAACCATTAGAAGGCCTGGCATCGGGCAGTTAAATCCCACGGTTGATTTCTCCGATCCTTTTAACCTGAGGTTTGGCAATCCCGGATTACAACCTTCGTATGCACACAATTATGATCTGGTTTTTGGTCGAAATAAAAATGACCTGTTCTTCAATATAGGAATGGGTTATAACCTGGTACAGGATATTTTTAATTCCATCAGAACAAGGATATCGGCTGATACCACCCAAACCACATGGCAAAACATCAGCAATAAAAAAGAATATGAATTAAGTGCGTGGAGCGGGTACAAGATCAGCAAAGCATTGCGTATCAACGTAAGTGCCAGCTATGTGTATAATGTATATGGCGCTTATGATAAAGAGGTGCGTAAGTTTCGTGACGGAGGTTCACTGACTTCCAATATCAACACCAGTTATACTTTTAATGATCTATATAGTGCAACCGGCAATTTTACCTACAACCGGTTTGCGAATCCACAGGGAAATGCAAGAACCAACCTGAGTATGAACTTAGGAGTACAGGCGAAATTTTTTGATAAAAAACTCGTGCTTACATTGAACAGCATTGATCCTTTTATTCAACAGAGGAATCATTCTTTTACTTATGGCACCAATTTCATTTCTGAAAACTTTAATGAAACGCGCTCACGGAATTTCAGGATCTCTGTTGCCTATGTATTCCGTAAAACCACTCAGGCAACACCGAAGGCAGCAAAGGAAAAACTAAAGAGTTTAATGGGCAAAGGGAGCTAGCCGCGCAGCCAGCCATGAATCTTTTACGGGAATGATCCATTTTTTTTCCAGTTCTTCTTTTGTTTGAACCAGGTTGTTGAAATACAATGTATCACGTTGTATAAAACCATTCTGCCAGGCATATTCCAGCTGGTTCAGGGGAAGTTGTTCAATTTTATCTTTTACCACGAAGGCCATGTTGGTGCGGTTAAAAAAATCAACTCCATATTTTGCGCCCGTTTCTTTTACAAATCTTACTGAAGCATCGGTACTGCATCCGCTTACTGTTGTTGATGATTCATCTGCCATGATCACCAAAAATTGTCCAAAGAATAATTGGGCCCAGCCGTTTACTTCGGCACCATGCGAACGCCAGGATCCAGAAAATTGTTCCAATACTTCTTCCAGTTCAAGTGCTTCACTGAGCATGAACAAACGGCTTGACTGGTAGACCCAGACCCTGCTGCCTGGTGCAAAATTTTCTGGAAGGAGGTAGCGATATTCGAGGTCCATTTTTTTTCTTTTAGTTCGTTTGTTTTATGAGGCTGGCGGCAACCAGTTCTGCAACATCAAGCACTTGCACATCTGCTTCTTTTTCTGCGCCTTTGATTCCGTCTGTCAGCATGGTATTGCAAAATGGGCAGGCAGCTGCAACAATACCTGCACCTGTTTCAATGGCTTCGTTGGATCGGTCCATATTGATGCGCATTTTCCCTGGTTCTTCTTCCTTAAACATTTGAGCGCCGCCGGCACCACAACAAAATCCTTTTTTACCGCAACGCTTCATTTCAATCAGTTCAGCGTCAAGTGCTTCCAGCACTTTCCTGGGTGCATCATAAATGCCGTTGGCTCTTCCCAGGTAACAACTATCATGGTACGTGATCTTCTTCCCCTTAAACACAGATGCATCGTTTAGCCGGATCTTTCCTTCATCGATCAATTGCTGAAGAAAACTGGAGTGATGCACCACTTCATAATTGCCGCCGAGTTCCGGGTATTCATTTTTTATGATATTGAAACAATGCGGACAGGTGGTTACAATCTTTTTAATATTGTAATTATTCAACAACTGGATATTCTGGTAGGCCATCATCTGGAAAAGAAATTCATTGCCCGCCCTTCTTGCAGGATCGCCCGTACACATTTCCTCTTTGCCCAATATGGCATACTGGATGCCCACATGATTTAAAATGGTTGCAAAAGCTTTCGTGATCTTTTGCGCCCGCTGGTCAAAGCTGCCGGCACATCCTACCCAGAAAAGCACTTCGGGTGTTTCCCCGCCAGCAAAGAATTCCGCCATTGTTCTTACCTGCATAATATTTTCTCCAACTTCAAAAATAAGCCAAGGAAGCGTTTATGAAGTAAGAATAAATATGTATTTATTTTTGATGACATTATGAAGTGGAAAAGTTTTTGGGAGAAGATCGGCAACTGGGAATTATGGCCATTCGAATTGCGCTACCTGTTGATTACGCCCGTATGGGCATGGTATTGCCTCCGGTCGGGATCTTTATGGTTTTTTACACCCTCAAATCCAACCATCAGTTTTGGAGGTTTTGAAGGAGAAGGAAAGAAAGAAATGTATGAGCAATTGCCTGAAAACACCTATCCAAAAACGATTTATATCATTCCAGGCATTCCATTTCATGAAGTTGCACATCAGGTTGCGGCTGCAGGATTTCACTATCCTTTTATTGTAAAGCCCGATGTAGGGATGAAAGGACTGCTTTTCAGAAAGATTGAAGATGAAGCTGGCCTTGCAACCTATCATTCCATGATCCCTTTTGAATATATTGTGCAGGAACTGGTCACCTATCCCCTGGAAGTGAGTGTATTTTATTACCGGTATCCCAACAGGGAAAAAGGAGTGATCACTGGTTTTATTCAGAAAAGTTTGATGGAAATTGAAGGCGATGGCAAACAAACCATTGGAGCGCTGGTAGCAACGCATCCCAAGGCACGTTTCAGAATCGAAGAACTGTTTATCAAACACCAGGAAAAATGGAATGATGTTTTGCTACCCGGTGAAAAATTTTTTCTTGCCCATGCGGCCAATCTGAACCGGGGTGCCACATTCACCAATCTGAATCACCTCATTGATGATGATCTTTTAAAGATCTTTGATGCACTGAGTTTGCCTGCCCAATTTTATTACGGACGTTACGATATCAAATGTACTTCGGTGAAAGACCTTAAACAGGGTAATAACTTTTCTATATTGGAATACAACGGGAGCGGAGCGGAACCCAATCATGTATATCATTCAAACCTGGGATTGATAGCTGCCAATCAAATTTTTCTTGCCCACTGGAAAGCATTGTTTGAAATAGCGCGTTACAATCATGAGCAGGGCTTTAAATACTGGACTTTTAAAAAAGGATGGGAATTTTTAAAACAAGGCAAGAAACACCTGAAGGTCCTGGAAAAATTGGACAAGGAAATTCCGGTGTAAACTAAATACATTCGTTGATGCCGAGATTACTGCATGTTTTTTTTACGGGAATGGTGATCAGTTTCATCGGTACACTTCCGTTGGGCACACTGAACATCGCTGCCATGCAGATCAGTATTTCGGATGGAATTCATCCCGCCATTTTATTTTCGCTGGGCGCACTGACTGCCGAAGTGGTTTATGTAAGGCTTTCACTGGTTGCGATGGACTGGGTGCGCAAACAACAAAGAATACTCAAAGCGCTGGAATGGATGACCGTAGTAATTGTTTCGGCTCTCGCCGCTTCCAGTTTTTATGCCGCATTGCACCCGGAAGTTGATAAAAACATTATCCTCAGCAGTACAATGAACCGGTTCTTACTCGGATTGTTTATGAGCGCATTGAACCCGGTGCAGATTCCTTTCTGGTTTGGATGGAGTACGGTTTTGTTCACTAAAAATATTTTGCTTCCAAGGAAAGATCATTATAATCTTTATATCGCAGGCATTGGTATTGGCACCTTGTTAGGCAATATGGTTTTTATTTTGGGAGGAAAGCTGGTAGCCACTGTTGTTACCGGAAATCAAAGTATCCTCAATTGGGTGATCGGTGGCATTTTTGCAATAACAGCACTCTTGCAACTTACCAGGATCTTAATCAAAAAAGATGTACAGCACAAACTGGAACATCCCGAAGAAGATGTAAAAAAACACGAAAACCTGCTGGAAGATTTTAATAAAACGGATGGACGGATCTGAAAAGAAATCCGTTTTATTTTTTACTTTTTTTCCTGCTTACTTTATTTGAAGCCTTTTTCTTTGATGTGGTTTTGCCTTCAGCTTTCCTGGCAAGTTCTTTCTGTTTTTGCTTTTCCGTTTTAATATTTTCTTTGATCACGTTCCAGTATTCCTTACCATAGGAAACAAGAATTTCGGACCCTTTTGGTATCTCTTTTACGGATTCAATATAGGCACGCAATCCATCATTTACATAATCGCAATTATTACTAATGCCTTTGATCCTGCTGATGCCTGAAGCATCATTGGCGTACCGCGCCAGTGCTTTTTTATAGGGCTTTGCATTGATCACATGATTCCTGTTAATTGTATACAGGTAACCATTATCACTTTCATTTTTTACTTCCTTCCAGCGGCTGACTTTTCCCTTGTACTCAACGATCCTTGAGCCTTTGGGAATTAAAACTTTTGTAAATAGTCCGAGTCCTGAATCAGGAATGGTAGATTTTTTTACTACCAGGTGTTTTTCAAGTAATGCCATGTTTTTTGTAAAGGGCGTGAAGATATAGGGATTGTGATTAAATTGAAAAAATTCTTCAGGCGTTTTAGTTGCTTTATAATACGGATTGCTATTAGGATTTCTGTTCCATTTCTCCCACCCAGTTGTCTCTTTCATCCGGGCTGAGTTTCCATGGCGCAAAATTGTTCTCTACATTACTGTACATGCCATTCCATTCTGCAGGCTGGTTACTCTCTTCTAGTGCCAGGTATCTTTTAAGCTGGTTAATGATATGTAGCGGGTGAATGAGTACAGGGCATGCCTGAACACAGGCCTGGCAACTGGTACAGGCCCAGAGTTCTTCCGTAGTTATATAATCATGCAAAAGGCTTTTGCCATCATCCTGGAAGGATCCGTTTTTATTGATATTTCCTCCAACCACTTCCAGGCGATCCCGGGTATCCATCATGATCTTGCGTGGAGAAAGCTTTTTACCGGTCTGGCTGGCAGGACAGGCAGCAGTACAACGCCCGCACTCTGTGCAGGAATAGGCATCCATCAAATTTTTCCAGCTCAGGTCAAATACATCTTTAGCTCCGAATCTTTTGGCTTCTTCCTGCTGCCCGTCGGCTGGAATGCTGCCCGGTTCCATAGCATACAAAACTTCTTTTTGTATCTCCGGCATATTAAACATTTTACCCTGTGGTTCCAGCCTTGCATAATAGGTATTTGGAAAAGCCAGTACCACATGCAGGTGCTTGGAGTAGGGGAGATAATTCAGGAAGACAAACACACCTGCAATATGCAACCACCATGCGGTTCTTTCAATGGCAACCAGCGTCGCTGTTTCAAAACCGGCAAACACAGGTGTAAGAAATCCCGAGATGAAAAAGTTTCCTGTCTGGAGATAATGATCCGCACCTTGTATCTGTAAAGCTTTATCAGATGCATTCATCATCAGGAAAAGCGACATCAGAACGATCTCGAATACCAGGATGTAATTTGCGTCCTGCCTGGGCCATCCATCCAGCTCCGACACATTCAGTCGTTTAACCCGAGTAAGGTTGCGTCTTAAAAGAAAGATCACACAGGAGGCGAGCACAAGAAAAGCCAGTATCTCAAAAAAATTAATCACGAAAGAATAGAAACTTCCCAGGTAAGGAGCAAAAAGACGGTGGGTTCCAAAGATCCCGTCCAGTACGATTTCCAGGATTTCAATATTGATAATAATGAACCCGGCATAAACTGCAAAATGGAGCAGCCCTACCAGCGGGTTGTCAAACATTCGTTTTTGACCGAATGCCATGAGCAGGAGTTGCTTCCACCTGTCGGGGTGTGGTTCCATTTTCTCATCCCGTCCCAATTGAATATTGTTACGAATGAGCTTTGCTTTTTTTATAAAGATCCAGATGGCAAGTGCCGCCATCAGGGAAAATAAAATTTGTTGCACCAACTGCATATAGTTTTGCTAATTTAAGCGCTGTAAAAATAGGAGCTAAAAATGGATTCAAACACAGAAACAAGGAATTGTGTATTAGACGCCGCTGCCATCACCCGCAAAATCAAAAGAATGGCACTGGAAATTGCGGAGCAGAACCATGAAGATAAAAACCTGGTGGTTGCTGCAATCAATGGTAATGGCGAAATTGTTGCCCGCTGCCTGATACAGGAGCTTCAAAAAATCGGCGGGTTTGAAATTTCCTATATCACCATTCAACTCAACAAAAAAGATCCCGGGAATGTTCGTATTGAAAAAAACAGTGTTCCCGAACAAAAGGCTATTCTGCTTGTTGACGATGTGGCCAATTCCGGTCGCACCATGTTGTATGCCTTAAAACCTTTACTGGAAGTGCATCCTAAAAAAATACAAACCCTGGTACTGGTTGAAAGAAGCCATAAATTGTTTCCTGTGCAAACCGATTACAGGGGATTGTCGATTTCTACTACATTGCAGGAGCACATCACCGTGGAAACTGAAGGAAATCAGTTAACCGGTGCCTGGTTGTTCTGATCAGAAAGTGACCAGGTTCAATTTTAATTTTTTATTGGAAAGTTCAAGTGCAGGCGCTGGAATCTTCACCATGTTCAATACATAAAACGCTGAACGCAGGAATTTGCTGTTGGTTTTGATTCTGGTGAGATCAATATCCGGTGACAGATACCATTGACGCGTTCGCGGAATATCTCTTCTATCAAAATTTAGGTTGCCGTTTTTATCGAAGCCAATATTTTCATAACCACCAAACATGCCCTCTGCACCATAGCCAATGGCGAGATTCAACCAGGCTGGCATTTTATTGTTTTGCAAAACCGAACCCAGGTTAAAGCTGAGCCAGTAACTCTGCGCATTATAATCTTTCAGCAATCTTTCCGGCAAACTGCTGCCATATAATTGATTCACTCTTGCTTCCAGACCGGGATCCCGGTAATTTTTTTTGTGTGCCGAAAATTTCAATTGCATCCTTTGCTCTTTCCAGCCAAGTTCCTGTGCTGCAAAAAGCGATGCACCAAAAACATTCATGCCTACATCGGGCCAGCTCCAGCCCCAGTCTGCCGATAAGCCATCAAGGTATTCAATGGAGGTCATATAGAGCAGACTGCTCCCGGTGCCCAGCAACACCGCTGCTTTTTGATCCACTCCGGCCCACCTCCACATCGAACTCACAATGCGACTTGAATTATAAGTTGCCCATGCATGGCCGACCTTGTCCATCTGCTTCCATTCGCCAGCATCATTATAGGTATGAAAAGCAGTACGAGGAAAATCTTTGTACCAGGCTTCGTTAAAAAAGTAAATGGAAATACCATACCCTAATACGGAAGATCCGCCAACCAGCCATTTGCGCGCGGCATCGTTTTTTTGTAAAATGGTCGTGTCAGCAATGATTGTATGCTGAGCAAAGCAGGGAAGGGAAAGGCAAATAAAAATTTGAAACAGCCATTTTCTCACTGCGCAAATGTACGTAGACTTAACTTCGCAGGAAGTGACCGGCGCGTGATATTGACAGATTATTACCGTAATATAAACTTTGAACATGAACCAAACGATCCAACAGAATGTAAACAACTGGCTGAAAGGTGATTTTGATGAAGCAGTGAAAGCAGAGATCAGGCGCATGCAGGCCAATGGAGGCGATGAACTTGCAGAAGCTTTTTACCGCAACCTTGAATTTGGAACTGGTGGGTTGCGGGGTATTATGGGAGTTGGCACAAATCGCATTAATAAATACACCATTGGGATGGCCACGCAGGGTTATGCGAATTACCTGATTCAAAGTTTTCCCAAGGAACAGGTGAAAGTGGCGGTGGCACATGACTGCCGGAACAACAGCCGCTTTTATGCCGAAACCGTTGCGCATGTTTTTGCCGCAAACGGTATCAAGGTTTTTTTGTTTGAAGACCTGCGTCCCACGCCTGAACTTTCTTTCATCATCAGGCACCTGGGCTGCAAAGGCGGTGTGGTTTGTACCGCATCGCATAATCCAAAAGAATACAATGGCTATAAAGCTTATTGGGAAGATGGCGGTCAGCTGGTTCCGCCCCACGATAAAGCCGTGATCGCAGAAGTGGAAAAGATCAAAGACCTCAGTGATGTAAAATGGAGTGGGGGCGAAGAAAATATTGAAATTGTTGGAAAAGAAATCGACGATGCATATCTCGACATGCTGAAAGAACTGAGTGTGTATCCTGAGGTGATTAAAGAACAGAAGGACCTTAAGATTGTCTTCACTTCCATTCACGGCACAGGCATTACGCTTGTACCTCAGGTTTTGAAAAAGTTTGGTTTTGAAAACGTCCACATTGTAGAAGAACAGGCTACACCTGATGGAAATTTTCCAACAGTGATATATCCAAACCCGGAAGAAAGTGAGGCCATGAGCATCGGACTTAAAAAAGCAGCTGAACTCGATGCGGATATCTTACTTGGAACCGATCCCGATGCAGATCGTGTAGGTATCGGCGTAAAAGACAATGAAGGCAACTGGGTGCTGATGAATGGTAACCAGACTGCCGTACTTGCTTTTAATTATATAATTGAAAGCAGGAAGGAGAAAGGAATTGCACAGCCTAATGACATGGTAATTAAAACCATTGTAACAACCGATATGATCGATGTGATCGCAAAAGCCAATGGTGTGAAATGCTATAATGTACTTACAGGTTTCAAATGGATCGCTGAAAAAATAAGAGAAAAAGAAGGGCAGGAAAATTATACCATTGGAGGCGAAGAAAGTTATGGATTGATGATCGGTTCGCAGATCCGCGACAAGGATGCTATTTCTGCTGTAGCCATATTGTGTGAAATGGCCGCTTATGAAAAATCAAAAGGTAGAAGTTTGTACCAGAAATTGTTATCACTTTACCAGCAATATGGCTTTTATCTTGAGGACCTGATTTCCATTACAAAGAAAGGAATGAACGGCCAGCAGGAGATCGCAGCCATGATGGAAGGTTACAGAAAAGATCCTCCAAAAATGCTTGGAGGAAGTAAAGTGATCCAATTGTTGGATTACGAAAAGCAGGTCAGCACAGAGATCGCAACAGGTACAACAACCCCTATCCATCTTCCAAAGTCCAACGTATTACAGTTCCTGCTTGAAGACGGAAGCAAGATCAGTGCAAGGCCTTCAGGAACGGAACCCAAGATCAAATTTTATTTCAGTGTAAAAACAACGCTTGGCGATACTGCGGATTTTAAAAAGGCGAAACAAATCCTGAAACAAAAGATCAACGCGATCATTGAAGAAATGAATTTAAATTAAAGCCCTTCTTATCCTGGCTCACATCAACTCCTGAAAAACAAGATACCCGCGAGGGCGGGTATCAAATCTTAGGCGGATGGACTTAATAAGTTAAGCAGTTAGTAGTGGTTGGTAGGTCAAAGAAAGCCTGAATTTTTCCAATGTATTAACCAATTCGGTGAAAGGGATGTTTTCGGCGGTTACTCAGGGCTTTTTCTCTCTGTTGAAAAATAACCAGGGAAACAGCATGGGCACTTTGTTCATGTAATTGCTGTAATCGGTTCCAAATTCCATCAGCAGTTTTTTTTCTTCCAGCCTGATCCCGATAAGGGTATATATTGTAATGACCACATTTGAAAGCAGTAGCGACCAGTAAGGGATGAACAGGAAAGCTCCCCACAACGTCATAAAAGTGCCAAGGTAAAGGGGGTGTCTTAAGTGGTTGTGCAAACCGTCTGTCATGAGTTTTGCTGCTCCCGCTTCTGTCAAAAGACTTTTCAGTCCGCTCAGGCTCAAAAAATATTTCTTTATACAAAGCAGCATGATCACCAATCCAACGGAACCTGTAACAATACCTGCGCCTTTTAAAAGGAAGTTTGGATGAAAAACAAAAACGGTTTTTATGTTGAACTGGAACCAGACCACTGCGATCAGGGAAATAAATGCAAACAGCGTATAATACAGCCTGTAATACCTGGAACCACTTCTAAACTTTTTTTGAAAACTTTTTTTAAAACCGGTAGCCGCAAACCAGCTATGCAGCCAACAAAAAATCATCCACACAAAAATCAATAGCAGGTGTTGCTGCAGCATGTCAAGGTTATTTTTTAGCAAGGGAGCCAGCATGTTATATTTGCGGCATGAGACAGACCGAAGATACGTACCGACATAAAGGATTAAGAAAAAAACTGGTAGATCTTGTCAGGTCGAAAGGGATAACCGATGAAAAAGTGCTTGAAGCCATTGCAACGATTCCCCGTCATTATTTCCTTGATTCCGCATTTGATGAAGTGGCCTATGAAGACAAGGCTTTCCCCATTGCAGCAAGCCAGACCATTTCGCAACCTTATACTGTTGCTTATCAGTCGCAATTGCTCGAAATAAAACCTTTTATTAAAGTGCTGGAAATAGGAACCGGTAGCGCTTACCAGGCTTCTGTATTAGCGGAGATGGGCGCCCAGGTTTTTACAATTGAAAGACAAAAAGCCTTATTTGAGAACAACAAGCAATTTGATTTTATAAAGAAGTACCGCAACATCAAATTCTTTTACGGTGATGGGTATGAAGGTTTGCCTACTTACGCACCCTTTGACCGGATCCTGATAACTGCAGCGGCTCCTGATATTCCCCCGCGTTTGATCACCCAGTTGAAAACCGGTGGAATGATGGTGATCCCGGTGGGCAGTGGAGAAGTTCAGGTGATGAAAAGACTGATTCGCCAGCCAGACGGCTCCATGAAAGAAGAAGTGTACGATAAATTCAGTTTTGTGCCCATGCTCCAGGGAAAAAAAGAGTAGGCGCCTCAGGAAGCTCTTTGGGATCATTTGCTTTTACTTAAACATGATTATCTTTCGCTTCTAATTGTTTATGAGAATACTCCTATTTGTCCTCAGTACAGCCATTACACTGGCTTTAATATTTGCATTAAGCAGATCATGGGGAAGCATTCCTCCGCTTGGAAAATTATTAAGTCCGCAACAGGGATTCTGGCAAAATGCCGAACCTGTGGGGAATCCTCCTGACGAAAATATTGTTGTAAATGGTGTGAAAGGAAAAGTGGATGTGTACATGGATGAAAGACTGGTACCGCATGTATTTGCAGAGTATGATGAAGATGCCTGGTATGTGCAGGGTTACCTGCATGCCAAATACCGCTTATGGCAAATGGAGTTTCAAACAATTGCCGCTTCAGGAAGGATCAGCGAAAAGCTGGGTAATGATCCGCGTTTTCTTCGTTTCGACCGCGAACAACGCAGGCTGGGCATGGTGCATGCTGCTGAACTGGCAACACAAGAAATACAGGCCGACCAGCAGTCCAGGGATGCGTATGAAGCTTATGCTGCAGGGGTAAATGCTTATATATATCATCTTACAGAAGCTTCACTTCCATTGGAGTATAAAATTCTGAACTACAAACCTGAAAGGTGGTCGGTATTAAAATCTGCATTGTTTCTTAAACAAATGAGCAAAACACTGGCAGGTCATGACAGGGATCTGGAATTCACCAACATGAAAAATGTTTTTAGTGAAGAAGAGATGTCCATGTTATTTCCCCAGGTGCCTGATGCACTTGTACCCATCGTACCCGAAGGAACCGGGTTTGCTGCTCCTGGAATAATTCCTGTAAAACCTGCATCTGCTGATTCCCTTTATTTTAAAAAGGATTCTTTTTTCATTAATGCTGAAGAAACCGGAAAACCTGACAGGAATAACGGCAGTAACAGCTGGATTGTAAATGGCAGCAAAACAAAAAGCGGCGCACCCATTCTTGCCAATGATCCACACCTGGAGTTGTCGCTTCCCAGTATCTGGTACGAGATCCAGATCACAACGCCGAACATGAATGTATATGGAGCGAGTTTCCCGGGTACCCCCTGTGTGATCATCGGGTTTAATGATAATGTTGCTTTTGGATTTACCAATGCTCAAAGAGATGTAAAGGATTATTATTATGTTGAATTCAAAGATGATTCGAAAAAAGAATACTGGTTCAACAATACCTGGCAGGCAGCTACATTACGCATAGATACTTTCAGGATCAAAGGCGCTGCAGATTTTTATGATACGGTAGCCTATACGGTTTTTGGACCCGTGATGTATGATCAAAGCTTTTCAACAAAAAATACAGAAGGACGTTCCATTGCGGTTAAATGGACTGCACAAGAACCTTCCAACGAGGGTTTGATGTGGATCAAATTAAACCAGGCCAGCAGCTATTCCGATTTTGAGTCGGCGATTAAAACATTTAAAACACCTGGCCAGAATATGGGCTTTGCTTCCAAATCTGGTGATATTGCTTTGTGGCAACAAGCCAAATTTCCTGCAAGATGGAAAGGGCAGGGAAGCTATATCATGCCAGGTGCAGATTCATCGTATATGTGGCAGGGTTATATCCCGCAGGTTGAAAATCCGCATGTCATCAATCCTTCTTCAGGATTTATTCAAAGTGCAAATCAACGTCCGGTGGATTCTACTTATCCTTATTTTATTCCAGGCAATTATATTACTGCAAGGGGTGTGGCCATTCACAGACAATTGGATTCCATGCAGGGAATAACGCCTTCAGACATGATGAAACTCCAGTTGAATGTTCACAGTGTATTTGCTGAAGGCGCATCAAAACTTCTGTTGCAATATGTGAATGAAGAAAGGCTGGATGAAAAAGAGCGTGCCTACGTCTCTGTCATTCGTAGCTGGGATCACAATACGGACCCAAATTCTACGGCTCCTACTATCTTTCAGACCTGGTGGGACAGCCTGGAACACCTGGTGTGGTACGATGAAATCAGCAGGGTGCCTTACAAGGTGGCCTACCCGGATGAACAAACACTTTATGAACTGCTTATTAAAGATTCTGCCATGCGGTTTGTAGACAATATAAATACACCACATAAAGATTCTTTACAGGAATTGGTAACCCTGGCAATTCAAAAAGCGACTGCAACTCTAGCCACGTCTGAAGCAGAGGGCCGCCTTGCCTGGTGGAAACACAAGTCGCCTACAATTTACCATATTTTAAAAGATGCTTTTTTACCCTTTGGCAGAACCGGACTTGAAGTGGGAGGATGGAGCAATACTATTAATGCCATCACCACCAGTCATGGCCCCAGCTGGCGCATGATCGTTCACTTAACAGATACTACTGAAGCATTTGGTATTTATCCCGGTGGACAAAGTGGCAATCCAGGCAGCAGGTTTTACGATCAGTTTATCGATAAATGGGCGGCGGGCACCTATTATTCTTTATGGATGATGAAGCCAGGAGAAACCACTGATAAAAGGATCATCAGTAAACTGAGTTTTACCAATAGCTAAATCTGCATAATGAAAATGTTACTTGCCATTTTTCTTACAGCTTTGCTGGCCTTTCTTGCAGGCATGTTTCTTCCCTGGTGGAGTATTGCCATCATTGCATTTCTTGTAGCGCTGCTGATACCTCAAAAAATAGGATTAGGATTTTTATCGGGCTTCCTGGGTATTTTTTTATTATGGGGGCTGGTAGCGCTGTGGATCGATACGCGGAATGAAAGCATTCTTTCCACAAAAATTGCCAGTTTATTTCCTTTGGACGGTTCCTCAATTTTACTTATTCTCGTTACGGCTTTGGTTGGAGCGCTTGTCGGTGGTTTTGCAGCCATGGCGGGGAGTGCGCTTCGTCCGGTTAGAAAAAGAAAGAGGACATATTAAAAAATTCCTGTTAATTTTTTTTTCAATTGCGCAGCTCACAACAGGCCGGTATAAATTCGTTAATCTATCTGCTTATGAAAGAATTTCTTTGCCTGCTGTTCCTTTGTTTTTTTACTGCTTCCACCTTTGGGCAATCGGTTTCCGGCAACATTACCGATGAGGAGGGCAAATCTTTACCATATGCCTCTATTATTATCAAAGGCACTTCAAGAGGTGTAGTGGCCAGCAGCCAGGGTCGTTACCAGCTTCAGACAGGAAAGGGCAGTTTCACCATTATTTGCCAGTATCTGGGGTATAAGGCACAGGAAAGAAAAGTACAGGTTGAAAGTGAAAACCTGGAATTGAACTTTTCGCTGGGTCTGCAGGATTTTTCAATGGAAGAAGTAGTGATCAAAAGAGGAGAGGACCCTGCCATTCAGATCATGAAGGAAACCATTAAGAAAAGAGATTTCCATAATAAAGAGGTGGATTCTTTCACGGTGGATGTTTATTTAAAAGGACTCTTAAAATCGCGTTTTATCCCCGACCGCATTTTGGGTGCCCGTGTAGATAAAAAAGAACTGGAAAAAAGCGGCTTTGATTCTGTAGGCCGTGGGATCATGCACTTATCTGAATCGGTTACAAAAGTTTCTTATAAAAAACCCAACCGCTTCAAGTATGATGTGATTTCTTCCCGCTCTAGCGGAGGTGGCTATGGAATTTCATTTCCTATTTTTATTAATTTCTACGAAAACAATGTGCAGGTTTTCAGTGGATCAAATCCACGCGGCTTTGTTTCCCCGGTTTCAGACAATGCTTTTCATTATTACAAATTCAAGTACGAAGGAAATTTTTTTGAAGGTGATAAAATGATCAATAAGATCAGGGTAACACCCAGGCGCAAATTTGAACCTTTATTCTCCGGCCACCTTTATGTAGTCGATGGCGAATGGAAAATTCATAGTCTTGAACTGGAAACCAATAAGGATTACGAGCTTGATTTACTTGATACTATTAAGATTAAGCAGATACATGCACCGGTTTCAAATAATATCTGGAAAACCCATAACCAGGTAGTGTATGTAGCCTTAAAATTTTTGAAGGTGGACATCACCGGCAATTTCCTGAATGTGTTCAATAATTATGACCTGGATCCTGGTTTCGGCAAAAAACATTTTAACCGGATTCTGATGACTTATGATACTGCAGCCAATAAACGTGACAGTATTTACTGGAGTGAGATACGTCCCGTGCCACTTGAGCCTGAGGAAAAAAGAGATTTTGTTTTTAAGGACAGTTTGGTGAAATCCTACCGCGATTCCATGTTTTCAAAACATACACTGGATTCAATGCGCAGGAATCAGAAACCGATCCGCGCAGGCGATGTAATACTGACAGGTGTGCGGAGGAATATTTATACATCCAGAAACATTGCTGTTTACAGGATAGAACCACTTATCACTAACTTGTCTTATAATACGGTAGAAGGCATTGTATTTTCGCTGAATCATTCAATTAATTTTCGCCCGCGAAAAGGAAGTAAAAAGTATGAGCTATCTAATATCCTGAGGTATGGATTTAATAATCGTCATTTTAATCCCTCCCTGTCATTGTCAGTTTTGCCGGGTGACCCTTTTTCAGGAAACAACAGTGTTACCATTTCAGGTGGTAAAAGAGTGAGTCAGTTTAACAAAGAGAATCCAATTGGTCCTCTATTCAACAGTTTTTCAACCCTTTTATACAGGGACAACTGGATGAAGATTTATGAGAATGTTTATGGAAGTGTCAGTTACCAGACAAAATATGAGAACGGGTGGCGTATTGCAGCAGATCTTACCTATGAAGAAAGGCTTCCATTACAAAACACATCTGACTTTTCATTTTATAAAAAGAATTTCCAGTTCCTCCCTAACCATCCTTATGAACTGGCGGAAATTCCTTTCGAAAAGCACAAAGCTGTTGTAACTACGTTGCAGGTGTCTTATCAGCCGGGACAGTATTACATTCAATATCCTCACAGGAAAGTATCTATTGGTTCCAAAGCACCAACATTTACGCTTAACTACTCAAAAGGGATCAATGGCCTGTTAGGTAGTGTAGCAGATTTTGATAAATGGAATTTTAATATACGGGGAAATAAAAATTTTAAATTGAAAGGGAATTTGAAATATCATGTTGGAACCGGTGGCTTTATGAATACCGCCAGGGTGGACATTCCTGATTTCAAACACTTTATTGGTAACCAGACCCTCAGCGCCAGCGAATACCTCAACAGTTTTCAGCTTGCACCTTATTACCGTTACAGCAATACAGAAAAAATTTATGGTGTACTGCACCTGCAACATCATTTTAATGGACTGATCACAAATAAAATTCCTTTGTTTAACAGGTTAAAATGGAATCTAGTTGCCGGAACGAATACTTTTTATGTAAACAGGGATAATTATTATGCAGAAGTATTTGTTGGGGTTGAAAATATTTTAAAGATATTCAGAATTGATTTTATTACTGCCTATCAGGCTGAGCCTGGAAATCATTTTGGCATCAGACTTGGTGCAGGCGGTTTGTTTGGCGGAATGTTTACGAATGCGAAATAAAATTTTAATAAATATTTATAATTTGGTCAATTTGCCTAAATTCGTGTCACCTATAAACCAGTAAACAAAATCTATGGCATTTACTTCAACCCTCGCTCCCGAAACAACACCTGTTCAGGAACAACCAAATTATCCAGTAGCAGAAGCTTCACTTTTAACCATGCTGGTTCTATCAGTGTACGCTGCCAAAAAAAGTAAAAAAGAATTCAGAAAGTTGAAGCGTCGTTTTTTGTGGACGGCATTTAAATTAAAAATAAAATCCTTTTTCAGCAGAAAGGAAGCAGTTACCAACAGGCAGGTAGTGCTGTATATAATCATTGGTGTGCTGGCGCTGGCGCTTATTCTTGTTTCCCCGATTGCAGCCCTTATTGTTGCCATGCTGGGTTTGATCCTGATCCTTACAGGTACAATTTAATTACTGATCCTCCTCATACCCATACGGTTTCACAATCATTTTCTGTTGTGAAACCGTATTTTTGTGCCCCCGAAAGGGAAGAAATTTTTTCCGTTTTACGGAGCTCACCCTGCAAGTGATCAAATTTCATTTATGGCACAACTACATAACCGTATTTCCCAAAAGGAACTTAAGCAACGCCTGCTCGAAGAAAAAGAGCCCAGGACCACCATTTCTTTCTATCATTATTTTCATGTTGAAGATCCTGCGGCTTTCAGAGACACGCTGTATAAGCAACTCGCTGCCCTGAATGTTTTCGGCCGAATTTATATAGCAACTGAAGGCATTAATGCACAGGTAAGTGTTCCAGCTTTCAACCTTAATTTATTAAAACACGACCTCTATACGATTGAAGCGCTGAAAGGCATCCGGTTGAATGCGGCCATTGATGATGATGGTAAATCTTTCTGGGTGCTGAAGATCAAAGTGCGTAATAAAATTGTGGCAGACGGCATCGGGGATCCTGATTTTGATATGCGCAATAAAGGGCGCTACGTAGATGCAGCAACCTTTAATGAATTAACTGATGATCCGGAAACCATTGTGGTGGACATGCGCAACCATTATGAATTTGAAGTTGGACATTTTGAAAGGGCTATAGAAATTCCCTCTGATACTTTTCGCGACCAGCTTCCTATGGCTGCAGCAATGTTGCAGGACGCACGTGATAAAAATATTATTATGTATTGCACCGGCGGAATTCGGTGTGAGAAAGCAAGCGCCTACATGCTGCACAAAGGATTTAAAAATGTTTTTCACCTCGAAGGGGGCATCATTCATTATGCCAATCAGGTAAAAGAAAAATCGCTTCCGCTGAAATTTCACGGCAAAAATTTTGTTTTTGATAACCGCCTTGGTGAAAGGATCACTGATGAAATCATCGCTTCCTGCCACCAGTGTGGTGCACCAGCTGATACCCATGTGAACTGTTCTAATGATGGTTGTCACTTACTTTTCATCCAGTGCGAAAAATGCAGATCTGATTTTGATGGTTGTTGCAGTGCAGAGTGTAAAACCATCTTTCAGCTGCCGGTGGAAGAACAAAAGCTCGTAAGAAAAGGCATTGACAAAGGAAGAAATGTGTTTAATAAAAGCAGGGAAAGGGTACGCCCCCGCGTAGGTAAGTCAGATTATAACAATAGTGTTAAGTCAATGGTGAATGATCAAAAGTGAATAGGCAATGGTCAATGGTGAATGGTCAATGGGGAATCGTTGCTGTCCTGGAAAGTTTTATAGCCTCAAATTAGTCGCTGAAATTCAATGTGGTTTTGAAGGATGTTGTTTTTTTAAAACTTGAAGCCCCCTTATTTGGTTTGGAAGGAGATTCAATCACTATCGCTCACCTGCCTCTTGTTGCCCGCAGTTGCGCTGATGAACGCAGAAGACCCATCAGCGTAAATCTGCGTAATCTGCGGGAGGCCTTTTTGTTGCCTGGCTTTAGTCAAGTGAATAGTCAATGGTCAATAGTCAATCACCACGGGGAATTCAGCAGCGGGGCAGGTACGAGGCCCGCCGGCCAGAGGCAAAATACCTTAATTGAAAGTGATGTTTGATTTTTACCGGACAGCGTGATTCACTTGACCATTGACCATTCACCACTCCATTCACCCTTCACCTTTTCACATCTCGATCGGTCATTTTATTCTAAACACAGCACTAGATTTTCTGGAGCTGATCCTGGCGTAATCCCGAATTTTGATCGCCGGTATTGATGGTGGACGCAGGCTCAAATAAAAGCACTTCAACTTCATCATCAGCTACAGGACGGTGCAGTGTGCCTTTGGGAATAATAATAAATTCCCCGGGGAGGATCTCAATGGTCTGCTCTTCAAGTTCCATTTTCAGGATTCCGGAGATCACGAGAAATAGCTCATCTTCATTTTCATGCTGGTGCCAGATAAAAGGTCCTTTCAGTTTGACGAGTTTTACATGCTGACCATTTAATTCTCCTGCAATGCGCGGATGCCAGTGATCGGCAAAAAGGCTGAATTTTTCTTTTATGTTGACCTTCTGCATAATTAAAAGGTATTATTTATTTCGGAAGGGGATCAGTCTCTTCTTTTAAAATCTCCTCTTTTCCAGGCCTGGATAAATTCAGACCATGCGGCAGGATTAAAAATATTCATAGGTGGGATCTGTCCCGTATAAGAAGCTCTTGTTGCAATATTTCTGAATTGCATGCTGGAGGCCTCGCTGCCATCTGCCGGTAAATTTTTTGCCAGCACCCTTCTCTTGGCCACGTCATTGTTCCTGCGTGCGATCTCGATATCATCATCAGACACTTTCATATTTACAAAATCTCTTTCAAATTGCTGGGGCGACGGTCGGGGTTTAATAATGGTAACAGGAAGATAGGTGGTGTCTTCAACCATCAATTGCACCATGCTATGCTGATTGCCTTCCAGGTTTCGGGGCACTACTGCTGCTTTTGTTTTGAAACTAACGTGCGTAAATTCAATTTCATCACCTTTCAAAACGACAATAGAAAAAACACCCTGGTTGTTGGAGATCGTTCCGCGGTTGGATCCTTTAATGGTAATGCTCACCGCCGGAATGCCCACCAGGCTGTCGGCTGTCATTACAATACCATACAACTGCACAACAGAATCTTTTACTGATTCAAATTGGGCTTTGGATTCCTTTACAGATCCAAAAAGAAAAAGCATCAACAGAGGGAACAGTTTTTTCATCCTTTCAAAAATAGAATCTATTGATTATAACAATGTTGGTGCATGATTGTTTAGCCTAACTTTGCAACTTCATTAACAAATGCTGATATGACGCAGGAAGAAGTGTTAAAGGCGCTCGGTAAAGTGCAGGAGCCGGATCTGGGGAGTGACCTTGTAACGCTGAATATGATCAGAGACCTTGAAATTTCAGGCGATGCCGTTTCTTTCACCATTGTGCTCACCACACCTGCATGTCCTTTAAAGGAAATGATGAAAAAAGATTGCATTTCCGCCATCCATGAATTCAATCCTGCTGCTGATGTTCAGGTAAATTTCACCTCAAGTACCACTACGATTCGTGCCGATAAATCAAATGTGCTTCCGGGTGTAAAAAATATTATTGCGGTGGTGAGTGGAAAAGGGGGTGTAGGAAAAAGCACGGTTTCAGCCAACCTTGCACTGGCGCTTTCTAAAGGCGGTGCTGCTGTTGGGTTGCTGGATGCCGATATTTATGGGCCCAGCGTACCCATCATGTTTGGTGTTCGTGGTGAGAGACCCATGATGACAGAAATGAATGGGAAAGCCATGATCGTACCGTTACAAAAATATGGGATCAGCCTCCTGAGTATTGGGCTCCTGGTGGATGAACGCAATGCAGTTGTATGGCGCGGTCCAATGGCCAGCAGTGCCGTACGCCAATTTATTACAGATGTGAATTGGGGTGAGTTGGATTACCTGGTGATTGACATGCCTCCAGGCACAGGTGATATTCATTTAACATTAATGCAAACGGCTCCTGTTACAGGTGTTGTTGTAGTAACTACGCCGCAGGATGTTGCACTGGCAGATGCAAAAAAAGGAATTGCCATGTTCGGACAGGCACAACTCAACGTGCCTATCATCGGGCTGGTGGAAAACATGAGTTATTTTACTCCTGCAGAACTGCCTGATCATAAATATTATATTTTTGGAAAAGAAGGTGGA
Organism: Chitinophagales bacterium 33-2; assembly: GCA_002050435.1. GTDB lineage: Bacteria > Bacteroidota > Bacteroidia > Chitinophagales > Chitinophagaceae > Flavisolibacter. The sequence goes on from MWYV01000047.1 coordinate 31,092, forward strand.
AGAAGACTTGCAGAAGAATATGATCTTCCTTTCCTTGGCCAGATCCCTCTGGTGCAAAGTATCCGCGAAGGCGGTGATGATGGAGTGCCGGTAATGGAAGGCAGTGATGAGATCACCAAACTTGCCTTCAGTGAATTTGCAGGAATCGTTGCCAGGAGTATTTCCATGCGCAATGCGCACATGAAAGCTGAAACCATTGCTGAAGTAGTAGAATAAAAATGTACAACCTTCCATATTTTAAAGAAAATGATCCTAAGGATGTAATGGAATTTATCCACAACCATCCTTTTGCTTTCATAGCAGGTTGCAATCAGGACCAGCAGCCGGTAGCTACACAGATCCCTGTTTTTATTGAAGAAAGAGATCACCAACTTTTTCTTTCAGGCCATATGATGAAACAGCAGGATCATCATAAAGCTTTTGAGCAAAACCCTAATGTGCTTTGCGTATTTACCGGAAATTCATCCTATGTGAGCGCTACATGGTATAAGGATCCGCAGCAGGCTTCTACCTGGAATTATATGTCCGTTCATGTAAAAGGCGTTATAAAATTTCTTGACGATGCAGCCTTGATCGATGTGCTGAAAAAAACTTCTTTACATTTTGAAAAAGGCGACCAACATTCTACAACTGTTTACGATAATTTGCCGGTTGATTACCGCGAAAAACTGCTAAAGGCCATTGTGGCTTTTGAAGTTAAAGTGCAATCCATCGATCATGTTTTTAAACTAAGCCAGAACCGGGATAAGGAAAGTTACCATTCCATTATAAGCAAACTGGAAAAAGGTGATGATGGAGGCAGGTTCATTGCGGAGGAAATGCGGAAGAGAGAAGACAGGAGAGGGGGTGGTGAGTAGTTGTTGAACAGTGGTTGAACAGTGGTTGAATGGTTGTTGATTAGCATGTATTTTATCTTTGCAACCCGAGCCAGTCTAAGGCATTTTTCATTAAAAATTTTTCCTTTTGTTTTTCATATAAAGGCAAGCTGTTAATTAAACATCCCGGGTGGTGCTCGCCTAACGGGAAGGGGTAGTCAGAACCAAGACAAATCTTATCATCCGTCATGCAATTGCGTAGAAATTCAAATGCTGCAGCGTCATGAACCAGGCTGTCCACCCAGAATTTTCCTAAATAGGATCGCGGAGGTATTGGATTGTCAACCTGTACAAGATCAGGTCTTACCATAAATCCATGTTCAATACGGCCTAATGTATAAGGAAACGAACCACCGCCATGCGCAAAGGCAATTCTGAGTTTTGGAAATTTTTCCAACACGCCTCCAAAGATCATGGAGCAAATAGCGCGGGTGGTTTCTGCCGGCATGCCCACCAGCCATGGCAACCAGTATTGTTGAATGTCTTTTTCTCCCATCATATCCCAGGGATGTACGAAAATGGCACAGCCCATTTTTTCTGCGGCCTCAAAGAATGGAGTAAACTCCGGGTCTGCAAGGTTTTTCTGGTTTACATTGGTCCCGATCTCAATACCCGGCATCTTTAATTCCTGGATACACCTTTCCATTTCCCGTATGCTCAGGTCAATATCCTGGAGTGGAACCGTACCCAGTCCAATAAATCGTTGCGGCTCTTTGTTGACCGTTTCTGCAATATGGTCGTTAAAAAAACGGGATGTTTCCAGTCCGTCCGCAGGTTTGGACCAATAATTAAACAGTACAGGAATTGTGGAAAGCACCTGGATGTTTACGCCGGTTTCATCCATTTCTTTTATACGGACGGTTTCATCAAAACAATTTGCATCCACCTCGCGGAAAACCTGATCACCCTTCATCATGCAGGCCTTGCAATTGCGGTGTTCAAGATGAATAAATTCGCCATAACCAAATTTTTGCACCCAATTGGGCATTTTGGATGGCATTATGTGCGTGTGAATGTCAATAGTCAAATTACCCTGTTTTTTAGTGGTGCGAATGTAGTGGTGTTTTTATTATGAGTAAGGAAGGTTTCAAAATGCAAGGTGATAGCATTCTCTAACCCCTAACCCTTCTAACCTCCAACCCTTATCCCTTCTTCACCGGCGGTTCCATCACACTTCCGCAGCTTTTACATTTTCTCAGGTCAGTATTACCATAAAATCTTTCCATGATAGGAGGAAGCTGTTGTACAATATCTTTTACAAAAACCGATTCTTCATATAATTTATTGCCACAGTTCTCGCAGAACCACATAAAAGCATCCTCCTCGTTCTCTGCTTCCTCTCTCACTTTTTCTATTACCAGGCCCACGGTATTGGCAGGTCTTTGCGGAGAGTGTGGTGTTTGTGGCGGCAGCAGGAACATGTCCCCTTCATTGATCGGAATCGCTTTCGGTACTCCGTTGTCTATGATCTTTAATACAATATTGCCCTCCACCTGGTAGTATAATTCTTCGCTTTCATTGTAATGGTAATCTTTGCGCGCGTTGGGTCCGCCTACAACCATTACAATGAAGTTTTCTGCGTTTTTATAAATGCATTGATTGCCAACGGGTGGCTTAAGCAGATCGCGGTGCTCATCGATCCATTTTTTCAAGTTGAAAGGAGCAACAATAGACATATTACCTTGTTTTTGAAATCAAAAAATAGTTTAGTTTACTGGCAGGCACGAAACGGAGCAAAAATTACAACAAATCTGCCTAAGTTTGGCTGCATGAATTTATCACTTGAAGGAAGAACGGCGCTTATTTGCGGTAGCAGCCAGGGAATTGGTTTTGCTATTGCAAAAGAACTCGCGCAAATGGGTGCTGATTGTATCCTCGTAGCAAGGAGTGCATCCAAACTTGAAAGCGCATTGATGCAACTGGATTTCTCCATTGGCCAGAAACACTATTTTCATGCGGTTGACTTTAATGATAGGTCCGCAACGGAGCAGTTCTGTTCTGAAATCTTATCTGAAAAAACCATTCATATTCTTATAAACAATTCCGGGGGACCAGCTTCCGGGCCTATAACAGTTGCAGCGGAAGAAGAATTTACCAAAGCTTTTAATCAGCATGTGCTCACCAGTCACATGCTTACAAAAGCCGTAATGGAAGGAATGAAAAGGGATGGATATGGAAGGATCATCAATATCATTTCCACTTCCGTAAAAATTCCATTGAACAACCTTGGTGTTTCCAATACTGTGCGGGGTGCAATGGCTTCTTGGGCAAAAACCATGGCCAATGAGTTAGGGCAGTACAATATTACCGTAAACAATGTTTTACCCGGATTTACAAAAACAGAAAGACTGGAAACCATTGTGGATTTGGCGGCCTCAAAGAAAAACATAGATAAGCAAGCAGTAGAAAACCAGATGATGCAGGATGTTCCTATGAAAAGATTTGGCGAAGCATACGAAGTGGCCGCTGTTGCCGCATTTCTTGCATCACCTGCCGCATCTTATGTAAATGGTGTAAGCGTGCCAGTAGATGGAGGAAGAACAGGTGCGATATAAAACACGATAAATTGATTATGCAATTACAGACCAACGATACTTCAGAGAAAAAGGGCACTAACCTGTTTTCTGTACCTTACCATCTTGAAAATTTTATAGGTGGTTATTTTATTGGTCCACTGAGTGGCGCATTTATTGAAAATATCAATCCTGCAACAGGAGAAGTTTTTTGTTTGGTACCTGACAGTAATGAAAAGGATATTGAAGTGGCGGTGCAGGCTGCAAAGAAAGCGTTGCCTCAATGGTCTGTAACTCCGGTTGAAGAAAGGTTTAAAATTTTAAACAGGATCGCGAAACTGATTGATGAAAACATGGATGAACTGGCCCTGGCGGAAACCAATGACAATGGAAAGCCGCTGTGGCTGAGTAAACGTGTTGATATTCCACGCGCTTCTGCCAACTTCAGGTTTTTTGCAACAGGCATCATGCATTTTGCAAGCGAAAGTCATGCAATGGAAGACCGAGCGATCAATTACACCCTCCGTCAGCCTGTAGGAATTGTAGGCTGCATTTCACCCTGGAATCTTCCTTTATACCTCTTTACTTGGAAAATTGCACCGGCACTTGCCGCAGGAAATTGTGTCATTGCCAAACCTTCCGAGGTTACACCGGTCACCGCATTTCTTTTATCGCGTATAGTAAAGGCTGCCGGACTTCCAGATGGTGTGTTGAACATTGTTCATGGAAAAGGGGAAACTACCGGTGAGGCCATTGTAAAACATCCTTCAATAAAAGCGATTTCTTTTACCGGCAGTACAAGAGCAGGTGCAAGGATCGCATCCATTGCAGCACCGATGTTTAAAAAATTGTCGCTGGAGCTAGGAGGTAAAAATCCAAACATCATATTTGATGATTGTAACTGGGAAAAAATGATGAAGACTACCATTCAGTCATCTTTTGCGAACCAGGGACAGATTTGTTTGTGCGGCTCCCGTATCCTGGTTCATGAAAATATATATGAAAGGTTTAAAGAAACCTTTGTCAGCCAGGTAAAAAAACTCACTGTAGGAGATCCTTTGGAGGAAAGTTCAAAACAAGGTGCGCTGGTTGGTAAAATTCATTTTGATAAAATTGTGGCTGCCGTTGCAATGGCAAAAAAGGAAGGCGGCCAGGTTCTTTGTGGAGGCAATGTTGTTGATCCGGGGGGTCGATGCAGCAAGGGTTATTTCTTTGAACCCACTGTAATTGAAGGCCTGGCTTGCAACACTCAAACCAATATGGAAGAAATTTTTGGACCTGTTGTTACTTTGCAAAAGTTTTCAACTGATGAAGAAGTACTTGCCCTTGCCAATTCATGTAAATATGGATTATCGGCTACCATCTGGACGCAGGACATTAGCAGGGCCAATAAAATCGCTGCAAAACTCGACGCGGGAATCGTCTGGATCAATTGCTGGCTCCTCCGCGACCTCCGAACACCGTTCGGGGGAATGAAAAACAGTGGTGTTGGAAGGGAAGGCGGCTGGGATGCCTTGCGGTTTTTTACTGAAGCGAAAAATATTTGCGTGGAGTTGTGAAGAAGCAAAAATTAATTTACTAAATGACTAAAAATATCATCAATACCACCAATGCTGCAAAACCGCTGGGCGCATATCCGCATGCAAGAAGAGCGGGTAACCTGCTGTTTCTTTCAGGGATTGGTCCACGTTCAGCAAAAGACAATTCCATACCTGGACTGGTGCAAGATGAAAATGGCAATATGGTTTCCTACGATATCGAAGCAGAATGTCATTCGGTATTTGCCAATGTAAAAGCAGTACTTGAAGCGAGTGGCAGCAGTTGGGAAAGCATGGTGGATGTTACGGTTTTTCTTACCAATATGAAAAAGGATTTTCCGGTGTACAACAGGATCTACGGCGATTATTTTAAAGATGTTCATGCCTGCAGAACAACAGTGGAAGTAAATAGTCTGCCAACACCCATCGCTATAGAATTAAAAGTGATCGCCATTATAAATGAAGGATAAATTAAAAGGATGACCTATCAGCATAACCTTGAATTTGCATTGAAACTGGATCAGGAAGATCCCTTACAGTTATACAGAGAAAAGTTTTTTATACCGCAGCACAGCGGGAAAGATGTTATATATTTTACAGGAAATTCGCTGGGGCTGCAACCAAAAACAGCAAGAGATTATGTATTGCAGGAAATGGATGACTGGGCAGCACTTGGGGTTGACGGTCATGTAAAAGCCAGGCATCCCTGGGTAAGCTATCATGAATTGTTTCCTGAACTTATTTCAAAAATAGTTGGGGCACTTCCTGTTGAAGTGGTGGTCATGAACCAACTGACTGTGAACCTGCATGTACTGATGGCCAGTTTTTACCGGCCAGATGGTAAGCGCTACAAAATACTCTGCGAAGCCAAAGCATTTCCATCCGATCAATATGCAATTGAAAGCCAGGCATTATTACAAGGCCTGGATCCAAAAGAAGTGATCATTGAAGTGGGTCCCCGAAATGGTGAATTCCATATCAGAACGGAAGATATTTTAGCATCTATCGAAGAACACGCGGCAGAATTAGCGGTTGTAATGATCGGTGGCGTGAACTATTATAATGGTCAGGTAATGGACATGTCCGCGATTACCCGGGCTGCACATAAAGCGGGTGCTTATGCCGGATTTGATCTGGCACATGCTGCAGGAAATATTAAACTGGAGCTTCATGACTGGGATGTTGATTTTGCATGCTGGTGCAGTTATAAATATCTAAATTCCGGGCCTGGAGGTGTTGCAGGAATTTTCATTCACCAGAAACATGCATCCGATCCTTCATTTCCAAGAATGGCTGGCTGGTGGGGACATGAAAAAGCGGAACGGTTTCAAATGAAGCAGGGTTTCAAAGCCATTCCAACTGCTGAAGGGTGGCAGTTAAGCAATGCACCGGTATTGTCTATGGCCGCACATAAAGCTGCACTTGATATTTTTGAGTCAGTAGGAATGGAGGCATTGATTCGTAAATCAAAACTACTTACCGGTTTCCTGTTTTTTATCCTGGATAACATCAATAAAGAACACCAGGAAAAAATAGTGGAAGTGATCACTCCACGAAATGAAGGCGCTTATGGATGCCAGGTTTCTATCCTGATGATAAAAAATGGAAAGGAAGTGTTTGATGCATTAAAAGCAAAAGGGGTTGTTGCCGACTGGAGAGCGCCCAATGTAATCCGGGTGGCACCAGTTCCACTGTATAATAGTTTTGAAGAGATATGGATGTTTGGAAATATCATGAAACAGGTTTTGATGCCTGACAAAAGTAAGGAATGAAGAAAAAAAATATTTCAATCATCGGTGCCGGTCTTGTTGGATCCTTGTTGTCTATTTACCTGTCGAAGCGCGGTTACCAGGTTCATGTTTTCGAGCGCAGGGCGGATATGCGCAAACAGGTAGTGGAAGCTGGTCGTTCCATTAACCTTGCATTGAGTGACAGGGGCATCAAAGCACTTAAAGAAGTTGGAATTGCCGATGAAGTTATAAAGATCGCCATACCTATGGAAGGAAGGCATATTCATAATCCTGATGGCTCTCATGCTTTTCAGCCTTATGGAAAAGAGGGGCAGTCGATCCATTCTGTTTCGCGTAGCGAATTGAATGCAAAATTGCTTGACCTTGCCGAAGCACATGACGTTCAGTTTTCTTTTCAACTTAAATGCAACAGTATTGACTGGAAAAAAAACCAGGTGATTTTTGAAGATGATCAGAACAAAACAATTGAAACTGCTTTTGATCTTTTGTTTGGTGCGGATGGTGCTTATTCTTCTGCCAGGCTCGCGCACATGATGAGCCATAATACATTTGAATATCATCAATACTATATTGATTGTGGTTACAAGGAGATCTCTATTCCTGCAGGTGCTAACGGGCAATTTTTATTGGAAAAAAATGCACTCCACATCTGGCCCCGAAAGGAATACATGCTGATTGCACTGCCCAATCTTGATGGAAGTTTTACAGGTACTTTGTTCTTTCCTTTTGAAGGCGAGCTTTCATTTGAAAAGCTTACAACTGAATCAGCCGTTAAACGTTTTTTCAATGAAACTTTTCCTGATGTGGTGCCGCTGGTTCCCGACATGGATCAGCAGTTTTTTCACAATCCGATTGCATCATTGGTAACTGTAAAATGCTTTCCCTGGATTAGAGCCGATCAATTTTGTTTACTGGGTGATGCCGCACATGCAATTGTTCCTTTTTTTGGGCAGGGAATGAATGCCGGATTTGAAGATTGCAGTGTACTGGATGGATTGATCGGGGAACATGGGGAAGACTGGATTTCCATCCTGCGCAATTTCCAGGAACTCAGAAAACCCGACGCGGATGCCATTGCAGACCTGGCCATTAATAATTTTATTGAGATGCGTGCAAAGACTGCTGATCCCAGATTTCTTTTGCAAAAAAAGATCGAGGCAAGAATTCATGAACGCCATCCCGACAAATGGATTCCAGCTTATGCCCAGGTAACTTTTAGTCCGGGTATCAGGTACAGCGAAGCGCTTAAAAACAGCATGAAACAGGAAGCCATCATGCAGGAAGTTATGCGCATACCAGAAATAGAAAAGCACTGGGATTCACCTAATGTAGAAGCGCAGGTGTTGCAACGACTGGAGCAGGATAAATCATTATTATGAACCGACAGGAACTAACAGAACAAATATTTTTAAAAGGATCTTATTTATGTGTGGGTCTTGATACAGATCCGCAAAAACTGCCGCCACACCTGCAATCAGATCCTGATGCGGTATATAATTTTAACCGGGCGATCATCGATGCTACAAAAGACCACTGTGTAGCCTACAAAATCAATACAGCATTTTATGAAGCCATGGGTGCTGCAGGTTGGGAAATCATGCAAAGAACCGCTGAATATATCCCTGCTACGCATTTTAAAATTGCGGATGCTAAAAGAGGCGATATTGGAAATACTTCCTCTCAATATGCAAGGGCGTTTTTTGAGACCATGAACTTTGATGCCATAACCGTTGCGCCTTATATGGGTGAAGACAGCATCCGGCCTTTTCTCGAATATGAAAACAAATGGACCATTCTGCTTGGGCTCACTTCCAATGCTGGGGCAAAGGATTTTGAACTCCAAAATATTTCAGATGGCCGTGAAAATAAAAAGCTGTACGAAACCGTAATGGAAAAATCAGCTTCCTGGGGTACAACTGAAAACCTGATGTTTGTTATTGGTGCTACGCGCGCCGACCAGTTTCAACAGGTGCGAACCATCAGTCCAAACCATTTTTTCCTGGTCCCGGGAATTGGAGCGCAGGGGGGAAGCTTGTCAGATATATCATCTGCTGCACTGATTGAGGATTGCGGAATACTGGTGAATGCCAGCAGGGCGGTGATCTATGCGTCTTCAGGAGCTGATTTTGCAGAAATGGCAGGATCAATGGTCTCAGGTTATCAGAAAGAAATGAAAATCTTTCTTTCACTTAAAAAACCATCTTCTTAAATCCAAAACTTCATATTTATCTTCATCAGTAACCTTTTATTATTATTCCATGAAATCAATATTTATAATTATCTGCCTGGCCCTGGTACAGTTTTCCTCATTTGGACAAACTTCAACTGAATTAGCTGCGAACTACCAGCTTGCTTCCAGGTTCTCTCCAAAGAAACTCGAAAAAATGATTTTCTCCACTTCGGTGGATCCACACTGGTTAAAAAATTCAGACAGGTTCTGGTACACCTATGAAACAACCAATGGTAAGAACTGGTATATTGTGGATCCGGCTAAAGGACAAAAGCGTTTAATGTTCGATAACGAAAAACTGGCCGCCCAGTTAACTGCAATTGTAAAAGATCCAATGGATGCACAACATTTGATGATCGACAGCCTGAGGTTCGTGCGTGATGAGAACTGGATACAGTTTGAAGTAAAGAGCACTGAAGAAATAATTAAAAAAGACACAGCTACGAAAAAAGGTGCTACACCGGCCCGCGAAAGAAAGGTCTATTATTTTGAATACAACCTGAATTCGGGTCAACTGGTGGAATTGGGTGAATTAAAAAAGCCAAAACGCAATCCGCGCTGGGCTGCGATTGCTCCTGACGGGCAAACCATCGTTTTTGTAAAGAATTATAATCTGTTCTGGATGGATCGTTCCAACTATGAAAAAGCTTTGCTTCATGAAGAGGACAGCACCATAGTGGAACATAAAATTACCAGCGATGGAATGGAATATTTCAGTTATGGCACCGAGGGTTTCCTTGGTGGAACTGGTGAAAACAATGTTGATAAAGAGAAAAATAAGAACAAACGAAAACCAGCTTTTATTTTCTGGGCGCCGGATTCGAAACATTTTGCCATGGTGCGCACTGATGCTAGAAAAGTTAATGAACTCTGGGTGATCAACAGCATTTCCGATCCGAGGCCTACGCTTGAAACTTATAAATACTGGATGCCTGGCGAAAAAGAATCACCGTTGTCTAACATCTATCTTTTTACAAATGCCACCAAAACATACCGTGAACTTGATATCAAACAATTTCGCGACCAGGATATTACGATCTGGTCGGCGCGACCACCATTAAATACAAGAGATGATGACTGGCGTCCTTTGGTATGGCTTGGCAACAATAATAATTTTTACTTTAACCGAACAAGCCGCGACCTGAAAAGAATTGATCTGTGCAGTGTGGATATCAATTCAGGCAATGTTTCTGTATTGATCCCTGAAAGACTGAACACTTATATAGAAACCAGGCGACCGGGATTAGTGAATAATGGTTCTGAATTAATTCACTGGAGTGAAAGAGATGGCTGGGCACATTTATACCTTTATGATGGCCAGGGTAAATTGAAAAATCAGATCACCAGCGGAAGTTACCATGTAGAAGACATAGTAGGTGTGGATGATAAAAAACGTGTGGTGTATTTTATTGCAAATGGAAGAGAAGCAAACGAAGATCCCTATTATACACACCTTTACCGCGTAAACCTGGATGGCACCGGTTTGCGTTTACTGAACACGGGAAACTTTGATCATTCAACCAGCCTGAATGACAGCAGGTCTTATTTTGTATCTACATCATCAAGAGTGAACAGTGTTCCTCAATCTGCTTTGTATAATGTGGAAGGAAGAAAGATCATGGATCTTGAAAAGGCTGATTTTTCTTCACTCATGTCTGCGGGTTATAAATTCCCTGAGCCATTTAAAGTAAAGGCAGATGATGGCATCACTGATCTGTATGGTGTAATGTACAAGCCATTTAATTTCGATTCAACCAGGAAATATCCCATCATACAATATGTTTATCCGGGCCCGCAAACCGAGGCCGTGAATTCCACCTGGAGCCGGGGTATGGATCGTATTGACCGACTGGCGCAACTTGGATTTATTGTAGTTACCGTAGGAAACAGGGGAGGACATCCTTCCAGAAGTAAATGGTACCACAACTTTGGCTATGGTAACCTGAGGGATTATGGACTCGCTGATAAAAAAGCAACGGTTGAACAACTCGCAGCCCGCTTTCCATTTATTGATATCAAGCGGGTGGGGATCCATGGACATTCAGGCGGTGGCTTTATGAGCACTGCTGCCATGCTGGTTTATCCCGACTTTTTTAAAGTTGCGGTATCCAGTGCAGGGAATCACGACAACAGTATTTACAACCGCTGGTGGAGTGAAAAGCACCATGGGGTTAAAGAAGTGATCACAGATAAGGGCGACACCAGTTTTACGTATTCAATTGAAAGCAATCCTGCGCTTGCACAAAACCTTAAAGGGCATTTAATGCTGGTGCACGGAGATATCGATAATAATGTACACCCTGCCAACACCACAAGAATGGTGAATGCACTCATCAGGGCCAATAAAAGATTTGAAATGCTGGTGCTTCCCGGGCAAAGACACGGGTTTGGCGATATGACAGAATATTTTTTCTGGCGCATGGCTGATTTTTACAGTCAGCATTTGCTTGACGCTCAGTTACCACCTGTGGATATTGTTGAAATGAACAGGGAAGTGCAACTTTCAGGAAAGAAAAAATAATGGCAACCACCTTCGGGTGGTTTTTTTATGCTTTTTATTAACGAAAACAGGAGCAATATTCGCTATAGGGCCGCTGTTAATCATTTTAATGAAGTCTGTTCTATTCTTGTTTTCCATTCTGATTATTTCAAGTGGCTTTGATTCCATCCGGTTTTATGAACCAAAACCGGGAACATCATCAGCAATAAACAAAAATCTTGTTCTTGAGCTGGTGAACCGTGCGCGTACCAATGGTTGCAAATGCGGGGATACTTATTATTATCCTGTGCCGGCATTGAAGTGGAACAGCATCCTGGAAAAAGCAGCTTTTCATCATAGCGTTGATATGGAACAGAAAAAGTATTTCAGCCATATAGCACCTGATGGCAGTAAAGCCGGTAAAAGAATTGAGAAAGTGGGATATAAGTGGAAAGCCTATGGCGAAAATATTGCCAGTGGTTATTCCACTGAGGCTGCAGTGGTTGAAGGTTGGTTGAAAAGCCCTGGACATTGTAAAAACATCATGAACAAAATGTACAAGGAAATGGGTATGGGCCGCTCCGGCCGTTATTGGACCCAAAATTTCGGCGCTAAATAACCCTGAATACGCAGGTTCTTCCTTCCTATGGCCAACGGCCTCTAATCAATTAAGCTTTACATTTGCGGGGCATTTGCAGTTATTTATACTGTTTGCCGATCAGTTAAATGATCCTTTTAAAGCAATTTTATGGCTACAGACCAATTTCAATCGCCCGATTATTATTTAGTAGATGAACTCTTGTCCGACGAACATAAACTCATCAGGGAAACTGTTCGCAATTATGTAAAGAAAGAAATTTCACCCATTATTGAAGATTATGCACAGCGGGCAGAATTTCCCGAGCAGATCGTTAAGCAGCTGGGCGACCTGGGTTGTTTTGGTCCAACCGTACCAGTTGAATACGGAGGCGGTGGCCTGGATTATATCAGCTATGGATTGATGATGCAGGAGCTGGAAAGAGGGGATAGTGGCGTGCGGTCAACGGCTTCGGTTCAGGGTTCCCTGGTGATG
>MWYV01000013.1 GCA_002050435.1 Chitinophagales bacterium 33-2
CCGGATCAGGAGCACCTGGGGCGATTCATGGTGCACCTTGAAAACTGCTGCAATTTTTTGAGATACGGACCTGTGAGCGATCAGGTCGAGTAAGTAAAAATTGCAGCAGTTTTCAAGGTGCACCATGAATCGCCCCAGGTGCTCCTGATCCGGGATGGCGTATGCGTGTATGATGAAAGTCACCTGGGTATCTCCATGAACGAGATTGTGGAAAGCGCACAAGCAGCTTAAACACCAGTTCCCTGACTTCCAAAGATCTATTTCCCTAGCTTTGCCGCTTAACTCTTAACCAATAATATATGAAACGTACAGCTACAGCCGTTTGGAACGGAACAGGCAAAGAAGGAAAAGGTCATCTGTCAACAAAAAGCACGGTATTAAATCAAACCCAGTATTCTTATCATAGCAGGTTTGAAAGCGGCACGGGAACAAATCCCGAAGAACTCATTGCAGCTGCACATGCCGGATGTTTTACCATGAAAGTGAGTTTTTTACTAGGTGAAGGTGGCTTCACTCCGGAAACACTGGAAACTATTTGTGAAATCGGTTTGGAAAATGGTGCTATCACCGGATCACATCTAAAGATCAATGGAAAAGTTGCACAAATAGATCAGGCTAAATTTGAAGAAATTGTAAATAAAGCAGCCCAGGAATGTATCATTTCAAAATTGCTGAATACAGAGATCACTTCAGAAGCTACTCTCGCCTGATATAAAAACTGAATCAAAAGTAAAATCAAGGCGATGAGGATTGCTTAAATGAAACTTTACTCCTCTGCCTACCAGAATAAAGGGCTGTCTCAGACTTTTGAGACAGCCTCTTTTTATAATCTTTTATAAAAGTTGACAAATACCTGGTTGGCGAAAGCTTTTTCACTGATGGTATAATACCCGGTATTGTCCCTGGTAAAACCTACCGCTTCCCCCTGGGGTTCCAGCATATGAGCAAGACGTACCGGCGTTTTTTGAAGCGCCTGCAGAATGGTTTCTCCGGAGTTTCTTTTGAAATATGAAACAGTAGTATATGTTTTTACCAGGATCTCATTCTGTGCTTGTGAAATGTCGGCCGATACCACTCCACCAAAACTGAGTGTGCCTTCAGCGATGGCAGTTTGCACACCGCTGGAATAAGGAAAAGCGATCCTGAAAATTTTTGATGGATTACTGTTTTTGGTGATCAGGTAAATATCCTTTGTGGCCGCATCAACAAACATGGCTTCGCAATCATGTGCACCATCAGGATATACAAACCTTATTTTTTCTGCATTGAAAATAGTATCACCCAAATTTACCGGTTCAGGGAATTTGTAAATGGCATATTCACTATACTGAAGTGCGTTATCTCCTGTTTCTGCAATAAAAACATCGTTTTCTGCAATGGCCATTGCTTCCCAGTCCCTGTTGGTGGCCCCTTTAATGTAAGAAGAGTAAATTATAGAGCCCTGGTGGCTTAACAAATGAACAACAGGTGGGTTGCCACTATCTTCTATTCCCCAGTTTGTTGCAGGATATTTATTGCTAGCTGCAATCCCCGAAATTTCTGTCAATGATGCATTTAGCAGATTCTGTTGCGGAATGGAATCAAAAACCGGCACCACAACTGGTTCTTGTCTTTTAAAACAAGATCCTGATCCTGCTGTAAAAAAGGCTAAAGCAATAAAAAGCACCGGAGCATACAATGATTTAAAATCAGAAGGATTGATGAAATTATTTTTCATTATTTAAGGGAAGGGGTTGGAGGTTTGGAGTTTGTATATATAAAGTAAGTTAGCCGTTTTATTTTATTACTACAACCAGCCACTGATGTTATTGGCCCGTCAAAACGAAAACTAACCGGGTGACAGGTACTTAAAAACAGAAGCCTTGTATTCATCCAGGGCTTCAAGAGTGGTGAGCTCATCAAATTTTGCAAGCACCTGCTGCTGCTTCCGTGCAAGAATTACCATAGCACCATTTACAATGGCAGACTTAGCTCTTGCAAAAATTCTTTCAAGCTCATCAACATTCTGAATGGTTTGAAGGGTTTCCACCTGGTTCACATCGATCAGATAATTATCCATAATGATGGTGCTGCAAATTTACGGCTAGACTGCGATTCACCTTCCTTAGTTGGTATGATAATGGTTATTTTTGTAAAAACTATTTCTATGGATGTAATTATTTCATCGCTTGGATTTACAGCAGGAGAAAAACTGGAAAGTTATATTAAGGAAAAACTGGAAAAGCTGACTCCGAGTGAACATATCATAAGAGCCAACGTCACGCTCTTCGTTGGTCCCGATCGCAGTACACCTAACACTTATGTTGAGATTCGACTTGAGGTGCCGGGCAATGACCATTTTGTGAAAGAACACAGTGTGGAATTTGAACAGGCCGTTGATGCAGCTGTAAATAAAATTCAGGCCATGATTCGCAAAGCAAAAGACAAACAGGTAGATCACTACCAGGGAAAAACAAAATAAAATCAACCGGGTGATCCCGGTTTTTTTATTTTACTTCAAAAAATTCATTCCATGATACAGGTGCTCCTTTTTTATCAAAACCCTGGATGGAAATCATAAAACGTCCTTTTGTATCTGGTGTGTAAAATTCAACGCTTTTAGTTCCTACTGAAGGTTGCCAGTAAACAGTTTTCCTGAAATCAGGAATACGGCTAAGCAGTTGTTGTTCTGTTTCATAAACAGGTGCATAAAACGCTCTTTGCTGCTGAAGGCCTTCGTAATTTACAACCACCGCTTTCGCATCCGCTTCCAGTCCTTCAAAATTTCCTTTATACGTATAAAAGGCAGCTACACCATTGTACAAAGAAGATCCAAGCACATAATTCCTTGTAATGATGTCTATCTTCTTAAATAACAAGGGATCAAAACTGAAAATCCTGTGCGGGTTTTGAAGGATCACTCCATCAATGGTAACCAGGTTGTTTTCTTCCCCCATTTCTCTTTTAACCTCGTTGAACAATCGGAATCGTAAACCTGAACTCCGCGCACCCACATTGATTTCTCTAACAAATTCCCTGAACACTTCTTCCATGGTGGTAAATCTTTTATAATCGTCAAGATTATAAGAATACATGGCCTTGCCATAAAAAGGAAAACTATCAACAGGCGTGACCGATCTGAATCTTGCAAGGCTGGCTCCATTATAAATATTGGAAGCCTGCATTCCCACACTGTATTGTACCAATAAGGCCGGATCGACGGAAAAATTCTGGATCGCCTTATGATTTACTACAGTGTATTTGTCTGAAAAGCTGCTCAGCAATTCAACGCTGTACATGCTGTCCTGCGCTGCTGTTTGAACAAAAACCTCTCCCTGACCGTAGAAATCTTTAACCTGGAATTGCGCCACGCCAGACGGGTTTGTTTTTGCAGCAAAAAGTTTGTGACGGGTAGTGGGAATGGACAAAAAAACAGGAATTTCCCTTGTCACTTTTTTGCCGGAAGCATCTAACACAGAGGCCATCAGCATCGGTCCTGTTGTTTCATAAGGATAAGTAAAAGTGGATTTATTTAGCTCCATCACATCATTCCATTTGAATCTTCTCCATCCATGAGAAAGCATCAGGTTATCAGCGGCTTCTTTTGCCATTGCATGGGAGGAAAAATAAAATGCGGGATGTTCAACGTTACCATTGAGTTCGGATGTCAGCCACAAATAATTCACAATGTCCATCTGATCTCTCTGTTGAAGTGTATCGATTTTGTACACCGAAAGCGATACAGTTTGAGGATCCAGAAGTTCGGGTGATGGTTCCGCAAAAACGACGCTGGCTTTTTTTCTTGAAAAATATTCTTTCTGGTCCAGGCGGGCAGTGAATGAAGAAACAGGCGGCTGGATAAAATACAATCTTTCTGCAACTGGTTTTCTATTTGCAAAAACAGTAAAAGTATTGATACCCGCACCCAGGTTTCCCCTGCTGACACGAAATACAGCCTGGCCATTCACCATATTGGTTTTTTCTGCAACCTGTGATTGTTTGCGGTTATGTCCAACCAGGAAAATTTCAGCACCATCGGTGGCTGTATTGGAACGGACATGAATCAGCAATTCGCCCTGTCCCTGTTCCTGAAGTTGCATGACAAATCCTGTACTTAATGCTACAGGAAGTTCTTTAGTTACAGACCTTCCGTTGGATAGTGTGAAAACCGTCCGGTAGCTCTTCCCTTCCATGGGCGTAAACGTAAAACTGCCAATGCCAAAAGCAAAAGATCGGAAATGGGTTACGGTATCATTTTTTTCATCCAGCAACAAACCTTCAGCATCAATACCTTTTCCACCTGCATCTGTAAGTTTAAATACCAGCTTTGAAGGAAGTCCGTTTACCATCTGCCCACCTTCCGGAAAGTGTTCAACATGTAGATTGTTTGAAATTAAAGGCATTTCACTTCCTGCAGATTGCAGGGGATTGACAACGCTGATCGCTTTTGTGAAGAAAAATTCCGGACTGAAATTTTTCATCCACGAGGTATAACTTCTCAGTGTGTAAACACCAGTTTGCAGGGAAAGTGGTAATTGAAAAGATCCACTTCCTCCGTCCTCCATGGAAATCGTTGCCTGCAATACCGGCTTATGAGCGGCATCAAGCAATTCAGTATATACAACTTTGCTGAGAAACAGGGGCTGATTGCCTGCAGCATCAGTAGTGTAGGCCCTGAACCAGAGGATATCACCTGTTACATAAAAATTCTTATCCGTATGCAGGTAAACTTTTTCCTGAAAATGATGCTGCTGGTACTGGTGGAAACGCGCACTCATTTCAGCCAGAAAATTCTGCTGTGCGCCTGCACTCATTGCATAAAGGAAAATCAAAAACAAAAGAATTCGGTGCATCATGTATTGAATAAGTTGCTTAAAAATTACCAGTAAGATGGCTTTGTTGGTGATCCTCCCCTGCGGGTGCAATCCACACAATGGGGTTCTGATAAATAATAATCAGTAACTGTTCCTGGTCCTGTTTCAACTGCGCCCCAGGGTAAATAAATCGGTACATATTTCCTTATGGTATCTGGATGATTGGGAATGAGAATATTGGAACAGTTTTGAGGATAGGACCAATTGGCTTGCTGGGCTGTGATGAATATTCTTTTTTGTGTTACTTTGGCTGCGTTCATATAACCAATCACAATTTCAGAAGGATCAGCGATGTTGACAATATTCCCACGCAATTCAGAAGGCTGGGGATCGAAGATTGTTCCCAATGATTCTGTATTTTTCTTCATTAATGAAAAATATTCATAAGCTTTTTTTGAAAGTGTTTGCTGTTTCATCAACACGCTGTACCGCACACTGATTTTTTCGCTTTTGTCGGCAATAAAAAACGCGGGAAGCTCTGTGATCACATCTGATTGCAGTTGTGCACTCGAGCCGATAATGATGGTGCTGGCCTTCCCATATTTCCAGCAGGAACTGGGTAAAGATCCCTGGATGATTGTTGAGCCGCTCACCCACACATAATCTGAAGGGAATACAGAATTGATCTGCCAGGTTTCATCATAATCCCATTTATAATACCTTGAATTATTAGAAGGATCATGGGTATGATTAAAAACAGTTAACCCGGCTGGTGTTCTTTTCCAGGTAACACTGTCGATTTCTGGCGTATTCCTGGCTACCAGCCACTCGGATAAATATTCTTTACCATCGGTTGTTTTGATCCTTAGCCTGTATTCCGTTCCGATGGTCATTCCAAGGTTTGGATTTGTATAGTTACCGTTTCCTGCAGAACTCAATGGCTTTGAAGTGTTGTCTTTACCTTCTACAGTAAGTTGCGCCTGCAGTACAGGTTTAAACTGTACCACTTCATCGAGTTTCATTGTGCGGGAAAGCAGGATCTGTGTGGGTCCGTTGCCTGCATTTAAAACGCCTTCCACTACCAGCAGGGAAACATCATTTGAACGAAGGGGAAAGTCATATTCTTCTTTGCATCCACTGAATAAAACAAGTGCCGCAACCATGTATAATAAACGATTCATCATTAAAACCTGATATTATAATTAATAAATGGGATCATGTTTCCAAAGATGGAAAGCTTGTATCCGTTGATAAAACCATTTTCCGAAACATAATACACAGAGAATGGATTTCTTCTCCCTGTAAGATTATAAACGCCGATGGTCCATGAATTCCTTGTTGTTTTATTTGCCTTGAAATTTCCATCAATGTTCATGGAGAAATCTGCACGGAAATAATCCGGGATCCTGTAGGAATTCCTGTCGGAATACAGTACCCGCTGCGCACCCCCATAAACATATCTTCCAATGGGAAGTGTGATCGGTCTGCCCGTGCTGTAGGTCATATTCAATGAAATACTGAACCTGTGGTTAACCCTGAAATTACCAACAGCAGTTGCATCATGCGGCTTATCGTAATTGGCAGGATACCATGCGCCGTTGTTGACACTGATACCAGCATCAGGATCGTTTGCCTGCAACAGGATTCTTGAAAAAGTATAGCTTACCCAGCCATTTAATTTTCCGCCGGGCTTTTTAACCATGAATTCAGCACCGTAAGCTTTTCCCTTTGTATTGATCACTTCTGTTTCCACATTGTGATTGAGGATAAGCGAAGCGCCGGGTTTATAATCCAGGTAATCTTTAATTTGTTTATAGTAGATCTCCACTGAAGTTTCAATGGTGTTTGATTTCAGGTTTTTGTAAAAGCCAAGAGAAACCTGGTTGCCCTGCTGCGGTTTTATATTGGGATCACTCAGCTTCCAGATATCCGTTGGCGCAATGGCCATGGTATTTGATAACATGTGGATGTACTGGCGCAGCGTATTGTAGGCAGCCTTAATTGAAAATCCATCATTAATGGCATAGCGCAGGGATAACCTGTACTCCGGTCCGTGATAGGTATTGATAATGCTTCCTTTTTTGAATTCTCTGGTTTCTGCAATATTATCTTCTTCCTTTGGTAAACCAGGAGTATAGTAATTTACATTGCGCGCACCGAGGTAATTAAAAACAGAATACCTGATCCCTGCATTGAGCGAAAGGTCGGATGTGATATTGAAGCGGTCACCAAAATAAATAGCAGATTCCAAAGCCTGTTCAGGTGCAACAATATCCGGGTTCACTAAAGATTCTTTACCCCGGGGTGTAAAGGATCCGGGGCGTAACCTGTATAAGATAGAACTCGCGCCAAAATCAAATGTATGTCTTGAATCAAGCAGGTAAGAAAAATCGGATTTAAAATTCAGCTGCCTGATATCAAAATTCAGATCGTAAGCGGTCAGCTTATTTTGATCACTGTTCACACTGTATTTGTATTCATCCAAACCTGCAGTAAAATAGCTGATCAGTTTTGGATTGAAATTATGTTTCCATTTTATAGAACCATTTCTGTTGCTGTAACCATAAGTGGTATCACTGGCAAGGTTGAACCTGTCGTTACTGAAATAACCGGTAATAAAAATATCGTTATTTGGATTGATCCTGTGGTTCAGCACAAGGTTGCCATCATTGAATGAAGCCTTTGCCTGGTCATAAGGATCAGGAAGTAATTTCATAAGCCAGTTGGCATAGGTGGTCCGTCCACCAAGAATGAAAGAAGTTTTATCTTTTACAATGGGGCCTTCAATATTAAAGCGGCTGGTTACAAGTCCAATACCTGCAGAACCTGTAAATTCCTTTTTGTTACCTTCTCTGGTAGAAATATCAAGTACGGAAGAAAGTCTTCCTCCAAATTCAGCAGGAATACTGCTTTTATACAATTCAATATCCTTGATAATTTCCGGATTAAAAGCAGAGAACATTCCGAAGAAATGCGAAGGGTTGTAAATGGTGGCATCATTCAGTAATACCAGGTTCTGGTCGGCAGATCCGCCTCTTACATTGAACCCGGTGCTGGCCTCACCTACGGTTTTCACGCCGGGAAGTGTGGTGACCACGCGCAACACATCCGCCTCACCAAATACAGTGGGCACACGTTTAATGGTTTCAATATTCAGCCGTTCCACTCCCATCTGCACACGTTTGATATTGGAAACTTTTTGGGTGGAAACAATTACTTCTTTCAGTGTGGAGACCTGTTCTTTCATAGAAAAATCAAGCTTACCATCTGAATACATGATCAGCTGGAACTTCGCATCCTTCATTCCCGGTGAAAATATATTCAGAGTATTTCTACCAGAAGGCAACGCCAGCGTATAGTATCCATAAGCATCTGTGGAAATACTTGACGAAGCACCTTCAAGGTAAATCGTTGCATTCACTACAGGCTCACTGCTTTTTTCATTCCTTACATAACCAGATAAGTTGGTTCGTCCCGGCTTAATCGTATTGGTTTTAATACCTACTTCGTATAATTTATTTTCCGGCGTGGAGGCTATTTCTTTTTCATCTTCCTCACCTAAAACAAGCAATTGCTTATTCCCTGTATCATTCCCCGAACCCGTACCAAATCCCTCAGGAAGTGTAGTAACAATCTGAAATTTCCGGGTAATATAAACACGCTGCTGACGGTCAACAGAAAAATGAAAGTCTGTGTTCAAAAAAACTTTTTTAAGCAATTCTTCGAGGGGGAGGTCAACTGCTTTTACATTTACCCTGATGCTGTCCACCTGCCGCGCATCAAAATAAAAAAAATAAGGTGTGCTCGCCTCAATATGATTTACAAACCGCGCAAAAGGCGTATTATTAAACTCACCATTGATCAGGGGAAGTTTGGGATCCTGCGCTGAAAGTTGGAGGACGCAAAATGAAAAGATCAATAAGAGAAAAGATCGCCGCATGTTAGTGAGCTGGTTGATTGTAAAATTGAGCAATGGTGCTGAGGGTCTGTTCCGGATTGGATTTATAACTGATGGAATGCTGCTTAAGATAATTCTTTGCATCATTCTTTTTTTCTGGCATCAGGTCAAGCAGTGAATTTTCATTTCGTATTTGATAAGCATTGCCTCCTTTGAAAGCATAATAGCTTGTGCTGCCTGTAAATTTTTTAACGATACCTGTAGAGGTAACTGTTTCATTCAACAGTTTTTTTCTTTTTGCATATAGCTGAATGGTGCCGGATTGAAGCACTTCATAATATCCCGCATCCGGATGGTTCTTTGTTTCAGGTTTGGGGAGATTTTCAAATAAATAACCCTGGAAATAAAAAGCTTTTACTCTTGGTGAGAAAAGCACCACCTGCAGACCATTGGGCTGGCGCACCACAAGTTCTTCCTTAACCAAATCGTACTTCAATTGCACCTTACTGTACTCCACTCCTTCATAAATTACCCAGCCTTCGCTCCAGTCGCTCACCAGGTAGGCGTAACCTTCAATAGAAGCAGCATAGGGAAGGTGTTCCAATCCATTATACAAATTGCTTGCATGAGAGGGATTGGATTGACCAACAAACATTGTTTCAGTTTGCTTCAGGGAATCTGACTGTGAAAAACCGGTTAAAGAAGTGACCAGGAAAAAAAGAATCAATTGTACTTTCATGCAGAAGCTTTATCCATCAACAATTACTGAATCTCCTGTTTTTCAGGGAGTTCGCAATTTACCGAAACCCTGCTATTAGCGGCAATAAATAATGTTAAACGGTAAAAAATCGCTCTTTTCCTTCGTTTTTATGAAATGATACTTTAAGACTGCTCCAAAGATTTTCTCCTTAATGGCTAATATTGGTTTGCGGATGCTTTCTCCTGCGTTTCCTGATAAATTTTTCCAGTTCAACTGCATGAAAGATCACTACCGCTACACCAAAGCAAAAAAGCAGTTCAAAAAATGTGAGTGGTTGTGTTCGGAAGATCTTATTGGCAAAAGGCAGGTAGATCGTTCCCAGTTGTAATAAAGTGGTAAGTAAAACAGCGCCCAGGAGTGGAAGATTGGAAAACAAACCTCTTTTATAGATCGATTCATAATCACTTCTAATCGCCATCACATGTCCGAGCTGCGAAAAAGCAAGCACGGTGAATACCATGGTTTGCCAGTGCGCATTTCCCGATTGAATGGCCCAGGCCTGGGTACCCAGTGTTAGCGCCGCCATAAGCATGCCCACCCAGATGATGTGTGTACCGATACCCTCTGAAAACAAACTTTCATCGGTTCGTCTTGGTGGCCTTTGCATAATATCCTTTTCCGCTTTTTCTGCAGACAATGCAAGACCAGGCAGGCCATCAGTTACCAGGTTGATCCATAATATATGGATGGGCAATAGAGGAATCGGCAGGCCTACCAGCGGCGCAATAAAAATGGTAAGGATCTCCGCACCGTTGCAGGTCATGATGTATTTGACAAACTTTCTGATGTTGTCATAGATCCTTCTACCTTCCTTAATTGCATTTACAATACTGGAGAAATTATCATCCAGCAAAATCATGTGAGCGGCTTCTTTACTCACATCCGTACCGGTAATGCCCATTGCCACACCGATATTGGCTGCTTTTAAAGAAGGTGCATCATTCACACCATCACCAGTCATGGCCACAAAATGGTTTTTCTTTTGCAGCGCCTGTATAATATCCAGCTTCTGGCGCGGACTTACTCTTGCATACACTTTGATCCTTTCCACTTTGTCTGCCAGTTCTTCCGCGCTGTACGCTTTCAATTCTCCTCCCGTAATCACCAGTTCATTTGCTCCCAATATGCCGATTTCTTTTGCGATGGCCGCCGCCGTTTCCTTGTGATCACCGGTGATCATCACTGGATGAATGCCTGCCGCTTTGCATTCTTTTATAGATTCAAATATGGCTGCTCTCGGCGGATCGATCATCCCGGCAAGTCCGGCAAACTGCAGCTCTTTTTCAATGGCTTCGGGATCCAGTGATTCTGGAATTTTATCCATCAATTTAAAACCAAAAGCAAGCACCCTGATACCATTCGCCGCCATGCCGTTTGCTTCTTTTAATATAGCATCACCGTCCTGTCCGTCTTTTAAATTACCAATGATGGATTCAACAGCTCCTTTTGTAATTAGGAGAAATTGTCCATCGTAATCATGTATGGTGCTCATACATTTCCTGTCGGAATCAAAAGGCAGTTCTTCCTTTCTGGGGTATTGCTGCTCTGCCTTATCTGCCAGTGATTTTTTTTCCTTTATGATATATTCCACCAGCGCGATCTCTGTTGGATCGCCCATCCATCGGCCTTCCTTATCTTTTTTAACATCATGGTTCAGGATCATGGAAAGATCCAGAAGTGAAATATCTTTTTCAGGTTTCAGTTCGGTTTGAAACGGAATGGTTTTTACTACCGTCATTTTATTCTGCGTAAGTGTACCGGTTTTATCGGAACAGATAAATGTGATAGAGCCCAGGGTTTCAACTGCAGGAAGTTTGCGGATCAGCACCTTTTGTTTCACCAGCCGGTTGGCCCCTCTTGACAATGAAATGGTGATCAGTGCAGGTAATGCTTCCGGAATGGCAGCCACCGCAAGGGAAATGGCAAGCAAAAGCATGGTAAGCGTTTCTTCACCTCGGAGAAGGCCAACACCAAAAAGTACCACGCAAATTATGATGATCAGGTAAGAAAGTTTTTTTCCGAAATCATTCATTCTTTTTTGAAGGGGCGTTTGTGCTTCTTCTTCCTGCAACATTCCTGCAATCTTTCCCAGTTCTGTTTGCATGCCGGTTGCCACCACTATTCCCTTTCCTCTTCCATTGGAAATCAGCGTACCCTTAAATGCCATGTTCAGTTGGTCGCCTAATGAAGGGTCTTTTTGTTCTAATACTGCTTCGTTCTTATCAATGGCAACAGATTCGCCGGTAAGTGATGATTCAATGATCCTCAGGGCATGTGTTTCCGTTAAACGCAGATCGGCAGGAACCAGATTGCCTGCTTCCAGCAACACAAGATCACCAGGAACCAGTTCTTCAGAATTGATGGTGTGGTTCTTTCCCTTCCTTACTACCGTGGTTTGCGGAGTAGCCATTTGCTTTAAGGCTTCCATGGCTTTTTCGGCCCTGTACTCCTGCACAAAGCCCAAAATGGCATTCAGCAATACAATAACAAGGATGATAATGGTATCCGTAACATCTCCGGCAATGCCGGCAATGATGGCTGCTGCGATCAATACAAGGATCATGAAATCCCTGAATTGCAAAATAAAAAGAAGCCACATGGGTTTCTTCTTTTTTTCCTCAAGACTGTTGGGTCCCGTCTCTTTGCGGATACTGAGCACTTCTTCTTCATCGAGGCCTTCCTCCGAAGTCGAAAATTTTTTATAAACAGCCTGGAGATCTAAATTAAAATCATTCATAACTAATGCAGCACAATCTCCATCTTTTTTCTTTATTCAGATACAACCACAGCAGGAATGGAGAGTATGGGAATTTTAGAGTGAAAGGCCATCTTTCTTGTAACGCTTTGCTGAAAAAGGCGCTCTAAAAATGATTTCTTGTGAGAGATCAATGCAATCATCCCGATGTTATTTCTAAGACTGTACAATTCAATTGAATCTTCAAGGCTTTCTCCTTCTATAACATGTGAAACAATCGAAAGCCGGGGATAATGCTGGTGGAGAAAAGTTTTGTATTGTTCCATCTTAGCCATGTTACCTACATAATCTGCGGCATCAGCATTCGCTTTATCAATAAACACCACTACATGAAGGGTACAACCAAGCAGTTTTACCAGGTTCATGAGCGGGTTGGTAAGCGTAAGGTCTTTTTCAAAACTATTTGTGGCCAGAAGAATATTTTGAGGAGCGTCGGGTACATGATCTGTAGGGATGGCCAGCACCGGAACTTTGGATGCAGACATAACAGAAGTAGCCACACTTCCCATCACAACAGCTTTAATTCCAGAAGCACCCTGGGTGCCCATAACTACAAGGTCAATATCTTTTTCCGTTGAATATTTGATTACTGCCGCGGCAACGCCTGCCTGTGCATCAATGGTAGTGATAAAAGAACAACCTGGATAATTTTTTTGTAGCAGCGACCTGAGGGTATTAATGCGTTCTTTATTTTCATCAAGTACCAGGTTATTGTATTTCTCGTACATGGAAACAGGCTGGTAAAAAGCCTCATGTCCCATTTCTGCGGCATGCAACAGGTGCACTTTTGCACCACGCTTCAAAGCAATTTCACAACCATACATGGTCGCCTTAAGTGCATTATCTGAGAAATCTGTTGGTACCAGTATGTTTTTCATATAAAAGCTTTTGGTCGGAAAT
This sequence comes from Chitinophagales bacterium 33-2, assembly GCA_002050435.1. Lineage (GTDB taxonomy): Bacteria > Bacteroidota > Bacteroidia > Chitinophagales > Chitinophagaceae > Flavisolibacter. The sequence goes on from MWYV01000013.1 coordinate 13,107, forward strand.
AATTGGGAAGCAACTATGAATATTGATTATTATCAATCCAGGTTATGAGTTTTGCATAATTTAAGTCCACGTCCTTAAATTTGATGCAGGTTAAAGATAAGCAATGGAGTACGAACAAAAAGCCTTCAATGAGATGCGGCTGTGGCAGCAGCAAATGGTGCGTGATCCTTCTTTGCTGAATGGTCTTTCAAAGAAGCTGCAGAAGAAGATTAATAGCTACATTCCCGAAAAACTTCATCGCGCCATTACATCAACCATAAAACAAATGATCCGCGGTGTGTTGTTTGGTGTAAAACTGGCAGCACGGGAACCTGCTGCGATCATTACATTAAAGGAAACTGAAGAAGCCGCGGAACTGATCATCAAAAAACACAGAAAAACCGGGGCGGTGGAAGGTGGCATTACAGGTGCCGGCGGTATTTTAATGGGATTAGCAGATTTTCCGCTATTGATCGGCATCAAGTTTAAAATGCTTTTTGATCTTGCAGCAGTGTATGGATTTGACGTAAGGGATTACAGGGAGCGGGTTTACCTGCTGTATATTTTCCAACTGGCTTTCAGCAGCCAGGAACACAGAAAGCAGATCTTTCAGCAGATCGAAAACTGGGAAACTTTAAAACAAAACCTTCCTGAAAACATCAATGATTTCGACTGGCGTTCTTTTCAACAGGAATACCGTGACTATATCGACCTGGTTAAAATGGCGCAACTGATCCCGGGTATTGGTGCTGTTGTAGGTGTGATTGCCAATTACAGCCTGCTGAACAAATTGGGCAGCACAGCTATGAATTGTTACCGCATGCGCCTTTATGAAAGCGGCAATAAACCATAAAGCAGGACAGCTATAACTGATGCAAAGCAGGTATTTAAAAAATTTACAGCATTGTTACCCAGCTTACCATCGCGCTCCAGTGTTGCTCCCAATAATGAATCAAAAAGATTACCCATCATTCCTGCAATGATGATAATAAAAAAAACGGTGTTAAACCCATGTATCAAAACATAAATGGATCCGATCACCACACTGGCTAACAAACCCCAGGCAGTTCCTTCCAGGCTCACCACTCCGTTATCACCTTTTTTGGCAGGTTGAAAGTCCAGTATGTTGAAAAACTTTTTGCCATGAACCATTCCCATTTCGGAGGAAATGGTATCCGCACTTGCTGAAGATAAAACTGAATAGATAATGATGATGACCAAATGGTGGTCTGAAAAAAAAGAAACAACACCTGCCAGGGCGGCTATGCCGGCATTTGCCCATACCTGGAAAGCATCGCGCGGTTGGTGCGAAGTCTGCAAAAACCTTTGCTTGACAGATCGCCTGTAGGATGTGGCAAGTGTGGCCATTACAAAAAAACTGCTCATGGAAATGAATCCACCCACACCGGCACCGCAATAAATAAAAAATGTAATGATTCCACCAGATACACTGCCTGCAATGCTTAATTTTCGGAAGGTCACGGCACCATACATTCCGGCTAATACAATAATGAGCAATATGATTTCCCTGAAATCCATCTCCAAAATAATGAACTAAGTTTTTTATAGGCTGTTTACTTACAGGTCAGTGTTTTTTTACAATATCCCTGACAATGGAAACATGATGATTTGTATGAACATATAAAAACCTTCGGGTAGGTTTCAGATTTAAATTTCCAAAATAGGGATGATCAAAAAAATGGTTGACACTTAATGTATCTAATAACAGGATGCTTCCTTTTGCATGATCTGCCTGTAATTGTAAATTTTCTACCGTAAACTCATTTTTGGGTTGAACTGATAACGGTGCCCTTCCCTTTCCTCTGGGTATTTTTCCAAAAAGCAAAATCACTGATTTTAATAATCCTGATTTTGGATGGTATTGCCCAGGATTTGATTTGCTGATCATATTGATCACCTGCTCCATTGTGAGAAACGAATGAGCAATATGCCAGCCAACAGAAGCTTTTGAAATGTCCGGGTGCACTAAATGGTGGTGAGGAATGTTTTCTTCAAGCGCAAGTATTAAACGGTTTAATGGATCCATCGGTAAAAGTTAAATTAAATCTGAATCTTTTGCCGGTATGATTTTCGTTTATCATCCTGTATGGCAAAATCTTCAGCACCTGTTTCTTACCCGGTATCACTAAGGCACATGGACAAACTGGCCAGGTGGATGGATGCACGCTTTACAATTCCGGGCACCAGTATCAGGTTTGGACTGGATGGCATCCTTGGACTGGTGCCAGGTGCAGGCGACATATCAACACTTGCCGTATCAGGTTACATGATTGCGATCATGGCGCGTAATGGTGCCGGTGGATATGTGCTGGCGCGCATGATCCTGAATGTTACCATTGATGCGGTTTTTGGAGCAATTCCTTTTATAGGCGATATATTCGATTTTGCATGGAAAGCAAATATGAAAAACATGCGACTGATGAACAAATACTACCAGGAAGGCCGTTACCGCGGCAGCGCATGGAAGGTGATTCTTCCAATTTTGCTTTTATTAACGCTCATCATCAGTGCAGGAATTTACCTGGCTTACAAAGCCATTGTCTGGATCTTCTAATTCATTATTATTTAAGGATTCGTTGAAAATATGCTGGACTCTTTGACAAAAACCCTTGGATGCAATTTTAATTGCGCTATGATCAGTTCAGCAATATCTTCAGGATGCATGATGCGTTCGGCGTCACCAGTGATCAATTGAAGGTCTTCGGCAAGATCAGTGACGACCGTACTGGGGGCCATGGCAGTTACCCGAATGTTATGCTTGCGCACCTCTTGCATCAAACTTTCAGACAATCCAAAAACACCAAATTTGGAAGCACTGTATGCGCTTGTTGTCGCACTGCCTGATCTTCCGGCAGTAGAAGAAATATTGATGATGTCACCTGATTTTTTATCTATCATATTTTGCAAAACAGCACGCGTGGCATAATATACTCCAAATAGGTTTACCCTAACCTGGTTTTCCCAATCTTCGGGCTCAAGCTCCAGGAATTTTCCAAATGTGGCCGTTCCTGCATTATTCACCAGAATATCGATCACACCCAGGTCATCCTGTATTTTTATTATGGCGCCTTCCAATTCCACACGGTTACTTACATCGGCAGTTGCAAAAGAAGCACCTACACCCATGGCCTTAATTTGTTCCGCTACCTGCTTAATTTCTTTTTCTGTCCGGGCAATCAAACCCACATGAACACCTTCAGCAGATAATGCTCTTGCAATTGCCCTACCAATACCCTTTCCGGCACCTGTAACTAGTGCCACTTTTCCTTTCAATGATTGCATATAAAATATTTGTATTGTTCTTAGTCAAAACTTTTCCCTTTTATTTCAATACTAACTAAAAACAAAAATGCAGCTCAGATATCTGGCCAAATCCAATGAATTATTGATCAATTCAAAATTATAGAATATACATTAATTCATTCGGTGCCAGCATTAGCATTCAGTGGGGAAGCGGAAACCGTGCCGATCTCCACCTGCTTAACAATATTAAATGGTGTTTGAACCAGTTGTCCATCCGGGAGTTCAGCAATGTATCCTTTGGCATCTACTGCCAGCGGTACCAAAATTGTGTTAGCCTTTAGGGGTAACCCATTCAAAGTTTTATGTGCTTTCGTAAGCTGAAGATGCTTTTCAATTTTTTTCTTTTGAACAGCAGCAGCCTGTTTAACTATTTTGTTGATAAAGGGCAAAGGATCTGTCGCTCCACCATAACCATAGACTCCAAAATGCAGGTGTGGTTGTGTGGTTTGAGCATTCCCGGTATTCCCTACTGTACCAATCGTATCTCCTGCTTTCACTGAAGCACCCGGTTGAATCAATTGTTCATCGAGATGCGCATAATATAGGGAGATATTTCGTCCTGCGGGACGAAGCCATATCGTTTTACCGCCAATGCCTCCATCGCGCACAGCTGTGATCATTCCATCGGAAGCAGCAACAACCGGCGTTCCTTTTGGAGCAAATATGTCTATACCCTCATGATTGCGTTTTCCACCATCGCGTGCTGCACCCCAGAAACTTCCAGCTTTGGCCATGCTGCCGGAAACCGGATAAGCCAATGACGGCCCGACGGCAACAGACAAACTATAATTCCCTGACATAAAGAGTTCTGGTTGTAGTTTCAAAACAAAATCTGCCTCTTCATCCACATTAAATGTAAAACTAGCATTTGCGGTATCGGCAGTAAACACCAGGGATTGTCCCGATGCATCCAATTTATATATATCAGCGAATAATATAAATGCTGCCTCTGATGATTTATCAATTGAGAACTTTAGTTGTTCTCCTCTTTTCGCATGAAACTGCAAACCCATGGCCCGGGGTTTATCGGCATGAAAACTACCATGCTGCTTGTAGGGCACCTGCACCAGGTAAGGATGCTCAACCGCCGACCTGGATGCTGCAAGCCATTGACGCCCTTCCGGGGTTTTCTGGTAGCGATTTTCTACTTTTTCCGCATACCGCTCAGAGGCGGATTTCTTATTAAAAATCCCCAATGATGGGCTATTGCAGGAATAGGTGAAAATACAAGTGATGAAAAGAATGGCAAACAGTTTTTGCATAGGTCTGACAATGTGCAAACATCAATCCCAGATTCGTGAAGAAAATGGAAAAATCTGAATCTCAACCCAATAAAATAAAACAACCTATTCATGAAAATCACGTATTTATTTCCATGCGGCGCACTTTGGCGAAAAACTTATCTGCAAACTCGCTGCAGTTGCTGATCAACCATGGATTCAGCCTATTGGTGTTTTTGCTCCTGGCACGTGAACTGGGGAAGCAGGATTTTGGCCTGTTTAACTGGATGCTGGCCGTTCTGTTAACAATCTTTAGCATACTTTCTTTTGGCATAGACCAGCTGTTGGTTAAAAACACAGCAATGGGAAAAGATCCGTCTCTGCTGATTTCTGTAGGATTGTTTCATAACCTGTGGACGGGTTTGGGTCTGATAATCCTTCTCTCCCTCGCTTCCTTTTTCACAGAAAACTTTCCCATTGGAGTTATGATTTTTTTATCGGTTGGAAAACTGGCTTTTTCACTAGCTGTTCCTTACAAACAGGTGATGGCGGGGATGGAAAGGTTTGACCTTTTGCTGCCCATGTCCGTGGTATCCAATGCTGCCAAAGCTGCAGGAATTGGAATGCTGTTCCTGCTTGACCACACGGATCTCCTTTTCATTGCACTGGTTTTTTTGCTTGCAGATCTGTTTGAAATGGGTTTTTGCATGTGGCTGTTTCATAAAACTTTTCCGGCTGTGGCCAAAAAAACACAGGTCATGATACATTATAAAAAAATGGTTAAAGAAGCATTGCCACAATTAGGAACGGTGATCTTTGCCGCAGCACTGGCCCGGTTTGACTGGATCCTTATTGGCATCATCTTACCCCGGCAGCAATTAGCGGAGTATAGTTTTGCTTACAAGGTGTTTGAATTATCCCTTTTGCCCATGCTGGTGATTGCACCTTTGCTGGTTCCAAGGTTTACAAAAAAATCCCTTGATAAAAATTCTGAACTGCAGGAGCTAAAATTTCTGTTCCGGATGGAAATGATCCTGGCATGCGTAATTGTTTTAATGCTAAACCTTCTCTGGCAACCCGTTGCCGGCTGGATCAGCGATGGCAAATATGGCGCTGTAAATACCAACACCATTTTCATTCTTTCCCTTTCCATGCCCCTGCTTTACTACAATAACTTTCTATGGTCTTTGCATTTCTCAAAAGGAAGAACCAACCTCATTTTTAGAATCTTCGCCTTCACCTTTTTGATCAATGCCCTTCTGAATTGCATATTAATTCCATCAGTAGGCGTTGAAGGAGCCGCCCTTGCTTTTCTTGGTGCCATTTTTATGCAAACTGTCCTTTATCATTGGAAAGAAGAAGAAGTGAACAGCAGTTACTGGTTCATACTTTTTACCAGCAGCTTTGCAGCGCTGGGCGGATTAGCAGTGACGATGCTCATTAAAAACCCCTGGCTATCTGCACCAGCAGGAATTTTTGTTTTCCTGGCGCTTTTAATTTTTTCCGGAAATATTGGATCAGATGATAGGAAAAACCTCTTCCGGATATTAAAAGCCTAAGCAACGCTTTTAAAAAAAATGCGTATTTAATCAAAATCATGAGATGAACACCTTATTAAGTGTTCTGCGGGAACAGCAAAAAAAAATTGATCCAAAACTGCTCATCTTCCTTGTACTACTGCTTAATGTTAAGTTGTTGGTCAAGCTGCTGGCCATTGTACTGATCTACCTGCTGCAACCTGATTTCAAATTTGCGCAAAGCTTTAAAAAATCCGGGTTTGGAATTTTTTATGCGATTCTTTTGGGGCTTGCCATTTTCAATGCCCTCATGAATGGTTTATTTGGCATTGAAAATTACTGGGCTGTATTTCTGTTAGGTACGTTCGGCTGGGCTGCCTGTTTTTTGGTAACACACCAGCTAAGGGTATTTGCAGAAAAATTAAGTCAGCAAAAACTGGAAAATACCCTTGCCGCTCTATTTCTGCTTAACGCAGCCGTTTCAATAGCCGTTTTAATATCCATCATTTTTGAAACCGGGCATTTCAATCCTTACCAGTACCAGGGTAATTTTCAAAAATACTTTATCAATACAGGCGATTATATTAAAGGCGTCAGTTTCGATACCAGTACAACAAATGCAGCATTGAATGGTATGGGAATGATCTATTTTTTTTACCGCAAAAACTGGATGATGTTGATGGTCTGTCTTTTTATCCTGGTTCTGGCGGGCAGCAACCTCGTAAATATGCTGGTTTTGCTCACACTTGCATTTCTTCTTTTGTTTAAAAGCACGAAGCTGGAAAAAAGCATTATTTTTTTATGTGTCCTTCCCTTTATCATTTTCTGGGCAAAGGTTTCGCCGCAGAACAATGAATACATCGCTTCTTATTTTAAAAAAAATACAAGTGGAACACCCGCACAAAACATTTCAAAAAAGCCACCTGTTTTGACCCAAATACCCGACAATGAATTAAATCCGGATCAACTAAAGAAAAAAACGGCCATTCTGTTTCTGGACAGTGTGGGAAAAAAAATGATGGACAGCTTTCATGTTGTTCAGATAAATGCATCCTCGCCTGTACTACAGGCAGCTCTTGAAAAAAAATCCATTCCCAAACCCGATATTCATACATCAGCCTACCAGCATAAAGATGACAGCAATAAAATAAAAAAAGAATGGATTCAATTCGCACTGGATAACCAAATTCCACAGGGAACAAATTCAGGGGATTCCAGGATTCCGGGCAAGATTAAAGCAATTAAAGAGACTTTACTTCATTTAAAAAAAGACCATTTTTACTCCCTGACAGGTATGGGCATGGGGAATTTCTCTTCCAGGCTTGCTTTTAAGGTTTCCGGATTAGGGATCGCGGGCAGTTACCCTGCTTCCCTGGCCTACATTAATCCCGATTTTGAAATCAACCACCTCAAACTTCACCTGTCATATTTTACCAAACAGGAGAAACTGCACTCTGTTGTCAATACACCCAATTCAGTTTTCGACCAGCTCCTATCAGAATACGGTATAGCGGGAATGCTGGCATTTTTTATTTTTTATGCAGGATTTATTTTAAAACGAAGTCGTTGTCTCAGATATGGATTGCCTTTGTTGATTTTGATGCTGGGATTGTTCTTTACAGATTACTGGTTTGAGTTGTTGTCTGTAGTTGTCGTTTTTGAATTGCTGATATATACGGACTTCAAAACTATAACAGATGATTGAAATGCAGGTAAAATTATCGGTGCTCATGCCTGCCTTCAATGCAGAAAAATATATTGGCGAAGCCATTGAATCGGTATTGACACAAACCTTCGTTGATTTTGAACTGATCATCGTCAACGATGGCTCTACGGACCGTACAAAAGAAATTATATTATCTTATAAAGACAACCGGATCAGGTTGATCAACACCACCAACCAGGGCATTGCTGCGGCGTTGAATAAAGGTCTTGCTATAGCAAAGGCCAAATACATTGTAAGATTTGATGCAGATGATATCTGTTATCCGGAAAGGCTTGAAAAACAATACAACCTGATTAAAATTGACCCGGAAATCATGTTAGTTGGATCCGCTGCTGACTACGTGGATGAAGAAGGCAGATTTATATTTAAAGGACTTCCTCCGGCGTTCAAACATGAAGAAATTTTAAAAATCCTGACAACTACCTGCCCCTTCATCCATTCAAGTGTTCTATACAATAAGGAATTTATAATAGAGAATGGCGGTTATAACAGCCATGCGCACAGTTTTGAAGATCATTTACTCTGGACTCAGGTTGTACCAAAAGCAAAATCTGCGAACGTGGATGAGTCGCTGATTAAAGTAAGATTGAATAAGCAATCCATCACTATTGATGAAAAATGGCGCACAAAACAATTCCGACGGATCAAAAAAAATGCACTGCGTACCAGCCGGATCAATGCAACCGAAGGAGCGGTGATCAAGAATATTATAAAGAACCAGGAAGCCACTGGTATAAAGGAAGGAGCATATTATGCCATGATAGGAAAAAAATATCTCTGGAATAATTTTCAACCAGAGCGGGCACGATCTCATATAAAAAAAGCCCTTGCATTCAATCCATTTTACACCACAGGTTATGGCCTGTACCTTGTTTCCTTCTTACCCGGAAAAATGATCTCAGGCATCTATAAAAAATTTAAGGCGATCGCATGAAGACAAAGGCAGAAATTAGATTATTTGTTGATGCCCATGTGCTTGATGGAGTGCACCAGGGAACCAAAAGCTTTATCCGAAATATCTATCAGCATCTTTCGCAGGAACGTCATTTAAAAATATATATGGCAGCCTATGATACAGAACACCTGAAACAAGTTTTCGGAAACAACAAACAGATTGTTTATTTAAAATACAAGAGCCCCTGGTCATTTTCAAGGCTGCTGTTGGAGATCCCGGTTATGCTTTTAAAGTATGGAATCAACTACGCCCATTTCCAATATGTTTGTCCACCGGTAAAATTATGCCGCTATATCATCACAACGCATGATGTTATTTTTGAAGACCTGCCCGAATATTACAGCAGGAATTACCGGATTTCCCGAAAGTATTTTTACAAAAGGTCTGCGCAAATGGCAGATCTTATCACTACGGTTTCTGAACATTCCAAAAACGCCATTTATAAACACCTGGGCGTTAAAAAAGAGATCCACCTGGTGCCCAACGGAGTAAATCACATATTCATGGATCCTGTTGATAAGAAAACAGCACGCGCCTATATTTACCAGCATTATGGTATAGAAAATTTCATCCTTTACGTAAGCCGTATAGAACCAAGGAAAAATCATCAACTGCTGGTGAATATCTTTTGCCAACTGGAACTATACAAAAAGGGATTTACCCTTGTGCTATTAGGCAGCCGTACGAGCAGCACGCCCTTGTTCGACAAAGTTTTAAATGGGCTGAAAAAGGAAGTCCGCGACAATATTTTAATAAATGACCATATTCCTGATGAGGAACTTCCTTTTTTTTATAAAGCCGCTTCGCTTTTTGTGTACCCTTCAATAGGCGAGGGTTTTGGAATACCTCCACTGGAAGCTGCGGCCATGGAAACTCCGGTAGTTTGTTCAAACATGCTTGGCCTGAAACAATTTGATTTTTTTGAACAGGATCATGTGGACCCACGAAATGAAGAGGCTTTTTGTGAAAGGGTATTAAAAATTTTGTCTGGCGACATCAGCATGAAGCAGCTTGAGTCCAGGTCACAATACGTTCAGAAAGTGTTTAGCTGGAAGACTGCTGCAGATAGCTTTCAAAAATTAATTATTAACGATCATAATCTGAGAACCAATGATTCTATTCCAGGACATAGAAAACAGGAAGGAAGCGTTCCGGCTGAAGTTTCTCACCGCTAAGCCATTCCAGCATCTTGTAATTGATGGCATCTGCGATGAAAAGAAGCTAACCAAATTGCTGAACGACCTCCCCGAGATCACCCAAAAAAGCAGGGATTATGTTTTTGCAGCCAATAAATTTGAAAAAAGCAGTTTCAGGGAAATCAGCCCCTTGTTCAATGAGCTTTACGAAGACCTCGTGTCGGATCGATTCCGTAATTGGCTTCAATTTATTTCTAATGAAGCAATTTTTGTAGACCCGGGTTTCCACGGAGGTGGCATACACCAGGGAAAAAAAGGAAGTTTCCTGGATATGCACCTTGACTTCAACTACCATCCGCTACAACCCAAATGGTACCGCACTTTAAACATGCTCCTTTACCTGAACAAAGATTGGGAAACTTCTTTCGGTGGTGCACTTAAACTGCATGACCTCCGCAGTGGGGAAGAAAAATCTATAGGCATTCCCTTTAACAGAATGGTAGTTCAGCTAACGGGAAGGCATACCCTCCATGGATACGACCGCACCAATTTCCCGGATGGAAAGAACAGGACCTCCATTGCCGGATATGCGTATATGATTCACCAGTACAAAATTGAAAAAAGAAGAACAACTGACTGGCATGTTGGTGATGAACAATACATCAAGAAATTACTGGCATGGGTATATGACCCGGCTGTGAAAATAAAAAACATGTTTTTCGGAAGTGCTACTGCCAAACATTAATATGAAAATCGGAATAATTGGAACGAGAGGAATACCTAACCATTACGGTGGGTTTGAACAGGCCAGTGAATACCTTTCCACAGGCCTGGCAGCAAAGGGGCATGAAGTAATGGTGTATTGTTCCCACAATCATCCTTACCAGGAAAATAGCTGGAATGGAATTCAACTGATCCGGTGTAAGGATCCAGAATATTATATGAAGATGGCAGGACAATTTTTTTACGACTTTAACTGCATCAGGGATGCGCGCAATAGAAATTTTGATGTGCTGCTGTTTATGGGATACACCAGCAGTTCGGTCTGGAGCAGGTACTTTCCCAAAAAAACCATCATCATTTCCAATATGGATGGGATAGAATGGAAACGACAGAAATACTCATGGCTGGTGCAGCGATTCCTGCAATATGCAGAAGGACTGGCCATAAAACACAGCCATTTTCATATAGCGGATTCTGAAATGATCAAGAAGATCCTGGATGAAAAATACAGGATAAACTGCACTTACATTCCCTATGGGGCCTGCCACAAACTTCCTCCGGAGAATAATATTCTGGAAAAATATAAGCTTACCAGGGAGGGTTATTTCCTGCTGATGGCCCGAATGGAACCGGAGAATAATATTGAAACTATTTTATCTGGTTTTGTAAAGTGCAGTTCGGAAAAAAAAATGGTGGTTATAGGCAATATGAACAATCGTTATGGAAGGATGATAGAAAACAAATTTGCGAAGCAGGGTGTAATTTTCACCGGCCCTGTTTTTAATCAGTCTATTGTTAGCTCACTGAGAGCAAATTGTTATCTCTATTTTCACGGCCACAGCGTGGGCGGCACCAATCCTTCTCTTATTGAAGCAATGGCGGATCGTATTCTTATAGCGGCCCACGACAATATATTCAACCGCCACATTTTAAAAGATGATGCGTACTATTTTTCTTGTGCAGAAGATGTAAGAAAAATAATGAATTCAGTTAGTAAAGACGATGAAGAAGCAAAGATCGAAAACAACATTGTAAAGATCACCCGGGAGTTTAACTGGACCAGCGTGCTCGAGGGTTATAACAACCTTATTGAATCAGCAGTAATACAATCTTATGCCTGTGATAAAATTAAATGATACTGCTGCCAATAAGATCAGCCTGTTGCATTGCTTCCTGTTTGCAGCAAGCCTGCCGCTGGACCGGTTTTACAGCCAGTTGATCCTTATCAGCTTTTTATTACACACACTGTTTCATTTAACAAAAGAAGATCTCAAAAACATTCCATGGCAAGAAGTATTTAAACTGCAATCGGTTTTTTTCCTCACCCTCATCGGAACTTCATATAGTTTATTTCCTTCCCAGGCATTTAGTTTATGGGAAAAACAACTGGCTGTTCTCCTTTTTCCGCTGATCCTTTATATAAATCCTATCCCTGTAAAAAAATACCTGCAGCACATACTTCTATCTTTTGCGACAGTCAATGTGCTGGTCATTATTTTTCTTTACTATGATGCTGCGCGCACCATCCTTTACCTGGGATTACCAGCCACTGATATTTTTTCATCAAATTTTATCAGCCATAAATTTTCCGGACCCATAGAAATGCATGCCACTTACCTTTCATTGTATTGTGCGCTTTCCCTGGTAGTTGTTTTGTCATTGCTCACCAAAAGATCTATATTCAGGATTACCACGCCTGTTATAATGGCTGCTACCCTTATTTTATTCGGAGGATTATTGCAGCTGGGCTCACGCTCCGTTTTGCTGGCAACCTTTTTTATCTTGCTGATCATAATCCCAAATGCTTACAAAAACAAAAAGAATAGAGCTATTTACCTGGTAGCTGCTGGTATTGCGACCATCCTGCTAGGTTACATCATCTACTCCACGGAAAGTTTCAACTACAGGTTCATCACCCAGGTAAAACATGACTTTAACCTCGAAACAGCGCCTTTTTCAATTGCGGATCCCAGAATGGACAGGTGGAAGCTGGCCTTTGAGTTGATTCAACGTTCACCCTGGATCGGTTATGGCACAGGAGAAGAAGTTCCCCTGCTTAAAGACCTTTATTTTAAAAACAAAATGTATGATTCTTATGTGCATGAATTAAATGCGCATAACCAATACCTCAGTTTCGCCATCAAAGGCGGCGTATTTGCCCTTACCATCTACCTTTTCACCCTTTTCTATTTTTTAAGACTTTCCATCCGATCAGGCAACCTTGCCTTTACCTGCTTCATAATACTGATCGGGGTCACGGGGCTCACGGAAAACCTGCTCAATATGAACAAAGGCATCTTTTTCTATGCATTTTTTATCTCTCTGTTCACAGTGGCGGAAACAAGGCGGAATGCCAATAAAAAGCCGGCCAAACTAGGTGCTGGCAACCCCGCGGCACCTACACACGTTATTACAAATGAATCAACCATGCAAACTTTCCCAATTGTGCATTAGAACCAACATATTATCCACGCTCACTTATTTTGACTTGTTCAATTATCCTCTGACATTGGCAGAAATAAAGCTATTCTCCACCTCAGTATGCCAAACAGCAGCATGGGAACTACAACTTGAAGAACTTATTTTAAATGAAGAGATCTTCCGTATCGATGATCTTTATACACTACAAAATGATTACAATATTATTTCAAGGAGAAGAAGAGGAAACCTTAAAGCCAAACAACTCCTCGAAACAGCAGATAAAGCAGCGTCATTTATTTCAGCCTTCCCTTTTGTAAAAGGCATTGCAGTTTCAGGTTCACTATCCAAGAATTATGCTGATGACACATCCGATATTGATTTCTTTATCATCACCCAAAAAAACAGGTTATGGATTGCAAGAACCCTGCTCCATTGCATGAAAAAATTAAGTTTCCTCTTTAACAAGCAGCAATTGTTCTGCATGAATTATTTCATAGACGAAGCAGCGCTTGAAATTGAAGAGCAAAATCTCTACACAGCTACCGAGGTGGCCACCCTCCTTCCTGTTCGCGGCATTACGATTTTCGACCGTTTTTATAAAGCCAATACCTGGACAAGAAACCATCTTCCTAATCATTCCATGAGGATCTCCTATGTAAAGGAGATCAATCAGTCCTATTTAAAAGCAGCTTTGGAATTTTTCCTTGACAACCCACTAGGCAATATGCTTGATAATATTTTTATGAAAATAACCGGATACAGGTGGAGCAAAAAAACGGAACAGGGAAAATTGAACAGCCGCGGGATCTTAATGGGAATGAAAACAGGAAAACACTATGCAAAACCGGATCCGCGACATTTCCAGGTAAAACTTCTGGACCTATTTGAAAAGCGGTCACACCACGTTGTGCATTCCGGTAAAAGCAACAAAACCCTTGCAGACCTTACTACTACCAGGTCAGCATTTTTTCCGGAGGCTTAAAATAAAATAATCTCCCCACAACTTCCATGGCCATGAAGACTTATAATGATCCTCCATTTCCTTCAGTTTGCAAAACAGGCCTGGATGTTTCACCATAAAAGCTTCTTTGTATGATGGAGGAACAATAGTACAAAGACCTTCCATCAATTCCACTTCAAACTGATTCTTTAACCGGGAAGTGATAAATGAAGGCGCATAATAAAAACATTTGAACGGTTTGCCTTCGATGATGGCAGCACTACCATTAAATTTAAAAAATCGCCTGGTGGCTGTTTTAAATTCACCTTTAAATAGCAGCAGCGATTCCCACAAACAAAATCCTGGCATCATCACCAGCGTAACCACACCGCCTCGATTCAATAAGCGGTCAAAATAAAGCAACACATTATTAAGATCACCGGTACAATTTAATCCTCCAAAATTGGAGAAGATCAAATCAAATTTACCAGGTGGGTTCAGCTGGTCAAGGTTGTGAAACGATAACTGGCGGACCGTCACCAGGTTTTCCAGTTCATGCAACATGATCTTTTGGTGGGTTTCATCTACCATTGCATCTGACAAATCTGTTGCCAGCACCTGGTATCCCCGGCTTCCAAAATAAACTGCATCTTCACCTGTGCCGCAATTGAGTTCAAGGATGGAACTTCCTTGTGGAACCAGGGTTTCCACAACAGTTCTAACTCTTTGTCTTTTGTACTGGATAACAGGGTTGTTGCAGAATTCTGCATCGAAAATCTTCGCCTGCGCAGAAAACGCAGCTTCTACTTTTGCTTCATTATTTGCTATGCTATCCGTCATTTCATATTTTCTAATTGACGAAGCCTGGTTTTAGCCAGATAACTCGAGGGTAAATAATAACAACCCGCAATGATTTTCTTCAAAGAATTAAAATTGAACTGCAAAGGGTGCTTCAAAAGTTTTTTTGCCTGCTGCCATGCCATTTCTGTTCGGAATAGTTTATGTACATAACGATGCAATTGTTTATAATAAGAAGAAGATTGCTGGTTTCTGAACATAAGTGCGAGTTCATCAGAATCCGTCCAGTTTGATTTTTTAGATAGTTGTGTTTTCACTCGCTCATAAAACGGTGTTCCGGGTAATGGATAAGAAACCGAGATCCCTATTTCATGCGGCATGAGGCGCTGTATCATTTGAATAGTGGATTCAATATCTGATGGTGATTCATCGAGGTATCCAAACTGAATAAAGAAGCAGGGCTTGATCTGAAACTGTTTTAATAAAACGGTGGCCTTTTCAATTTGTTCAACCGTAATTCCTTTATCCATAGCATCGAGGATCTTTTGCGATCCGCTCTCTGCCCCGATCCAAACAGTTTCGCAACCAGCATCTTTCAGTGCCTGCACATAATCTTGTTGAAGCAACAGGTCGGCCCTTGACTGGATCCTGAACCTGATCCGGATATTTTCCATTTTTAAAAGATGAGCAAACGCTATAACCCATCCTGGTTTTAATCCAAAGATGTCATCGCAAAACCAAATATGATCCGCATCATATTTGGAAATTATCATCTTGATTTCAGCGATGACTTCCTTAGGTGAACGCACATTATACCTATTGCCATAAATGGGCTTTGCACACCAGTTGCATTTAAAAGGACAACCCCTCGTAGTGGCGATATTCATGGAAAAATAACCGGCACTTTTAAACCACATCTTTTTGTATGGTTTAAGATCCACAAGATCCCAGGCAGGTAAAGGCAGCAGATCAAGATCCTTCATCACTTTTCTATTTTCATTTACTTCCATCCTGTTGTCTTTCATATAGCAGATACCCTTAATGCTATTGATATCAGGGTTGTGCTTTTCAAGTTCCTGAACCAGCTCAAGCAATGTTTGTTCTGCTTCGCCCTTGATCACATAATCCGCGCCTGAATCAAAATACTTTTCCGGATGATCCGTTGCATCGGAACTCGAAACAATGATTTTACATCCAAGAATACTGGCAAACTGGATCATTTCCAGTGCGGCATCACGCATATTGGTGAGACACATTTTTGTGAGATAATTAAATCCATCATCATACACCACAAAATAGGCTGGTTGTTGCGCCTTAATAACATCAACAACATCAGCAGCCTTTCCACAGAACATGGTATCATGTAAAGCCACGGAAAAACCATTTTCTCTTAATAAGCTTGCCGCGTAAAGTGTTCCAAGTGGTGCATAGGGCTGGCGCAGCTTCCACTGCTTGGGATCCAGTTTTAAAAAATAAGAATGCGTAAATAATATATCTGTCATGCAACAGGATTTTTAAATGCGGGAAGTGAAAGCGAACAAACGCATCGCTTACAGGTTTCATTTTTCATAGTATCAAGAGTGCGCCTGAAGTCACGCCCCTGCCGGCTATTGAGAATGGTTGTCAGGTGATCACTCCTGATATTCCCCAAAGGTTTATGAAAAAAACAGGGCCGCACATCACCATTGGCCTCAACTACCGCAGATACCCAGGGCGCATTACAGTTTTTTTCAGGAAAATCGCTTAAACCATGAAGGGCTTCATAATATGTCCCAATGGCTTTGATCTTATCTTTATTTTCAAGGATAAATCCTGAAGCAAAATCCTCCTGGTGTTCTACCACCAATTGTTTTATGATGTATTGCAATTTACCAAGCAGTTCAAAAGGAATCAGGACCTCCTGCTGCCTTGCATTTTCCCAGGGCGTAGTCCGGTTGAAAGCTTCGCTGCTCACATCTGCCGGAAGAAAACTGATAGATGTTAACGATAATGATTTTGCAGTGTCAATGATTTTGCTCCAAATCATAAAATTTGATCTCTGAATCACACATCTTCCGGAGATTTTATAACCTGGCGACAAAGTCCTGATGGCGTTGATGCCTTCACTTAATTTTCCATAAGCATTACTGATGTTCCTGGTGGCATTGTGCAGTGCTTCATCTCCATCAAGAGAAACGATCACATCATCCACCCATTCAACTACCTGTATTGCATGCCTTTTTAATGTTAAGCCGGTGGTAAGAAGGGTAATGTGTAAACCCTGTTGTTTCATCAATGCGCAAAACACAAAAATGTCGGGGTGAATCAAGGCCTCACCTCCGCTTAACACCACCTGTTTTGTACCCAGTTGATGCATTGCCTCAATGAGTGCCTTCATGTCTTCCTTTAACAGCTGCTTTGAATCATGATTGCCTTTCCAGATATCACACATCAGGCAACGACAATTACAGGCGCTATGCGGCATCAGGATCAGGATGGGCATAGCAGAAATCACACCTGTCTGAAGTGTTCTGAACCGCTTATAGGTATGGTAAAGTGATTGCTTCATTGGTGTTTGATCCTGATCCAGGGAAAAACCTGGTTTTGATGCATCATCCTTGCAAACTGAAGTTCCAGCCGGTTCATAAACCGGAATGAAAATTCTTTAAGATCATCGAATGCATGGTGAAAATAATATTGCTGCATTTCCGGGAATCCTTGCATTTCAAAATAACTGGCCGAGCGCTTCACAGCTTTTGGCAACTCCTTTTTATTGTAAAAACCGGAATCCAAAATATGAATTTCCCCCTCTTCACTAAGGTGTTTGAGGGCAACGCTGATCAGGTATTTGAAGGAAGGAAAATATTGTGCAGATGCAGCAAAAACAATAAAATCAAACTGCCCTTGCTCCAGAAAATCTTTATTAAAAGAACCGTGGATGAAATCAAGGTTGGATAAATTGAAAACCTTTTTTGCCTGTTCCAGTTCATGTCCATGCGGGTCCAGACCCATTACCTGAAACTGACTGTTCAGGGCAAGAAAATGCGAAAGCCAGCCATTGCCACATCCCACTTCAAGCAGGGTATATGATCCTGGTTTGGCCATAAGGTAATGCTTCAGCCGATGCGCAGTATTTTTTCTCACCTTCCATTCTGAAGCGTATCTATGATCTTTTTCAACAAAAGGCAATAAAGCAAGTTCTTCATCTGAATAAATCCTTCTTTCACTTTTTCGCAGAGAATGGTATAAGGAAGAAAACCCTTCCTGCTGCCTGTCCATTTTTTCTGCTGATTTATTTGCATGGCTAAGGATTTTGAAAATGAAATTGGTTTCTACCAGGTTTCTTGCTTTAAACATCATCTCCAGGCTAAAACCATTCAATTCTGCGTTGGCTTTAATCAATTGCATATCGCAGTCATCATTTAAAACCATATAAACAATGGTTTTCTCATGCGTATAATATTTTAAACCAGAAAAAAAACCTTTAAAGAATTCACCCTGCACACCACAATACCAGGCATGATCCCGAAAACTTTTAGGATGCTTTTTATAATAGGGCGGATTAACTGCAATCACATCAAACTGCTGAAGAGGAATCCGGCTGAAAAGATCGGAATGAATGATAACGGGATGCATGCCCATGCGCGCCGCATTGATTT
The DNA here is from genome assembly GCA_002050435.1 of Chitinophagales bacterium 33-2. GTDB lineage: Bacteria > Bacteroidota > Bacteroidia > Chitinophagales > Chitinophagaceae > Flavisolibacter. Next base: position 31,484 of record MWYV01000013.1, read on the forward strand.
TCATATACTGTACCGCTACCGGGTTGATATCGGTTGAGGTAACAATGGCGCCTTTTCTTATTGCAGAAAAACTGATCAACCCACTGCCTGCTCCAAGTTCCAAAAAGGTTTTATTGAGCAGGTTCAATTTCGAAACCTGTTGATTTAAAAGTTTGGTGCTGCTGAAAAATCCAGGATGAAAAACTTCGGCCGGGACCTCCAGCACAATATTCTGATACGTATAGGTTCGGGTACGGGATAAATATTTTACCAGTAAAGGTTTATAGGTTTTACCTACAATATATTTAATTATCTCCTTCATTTAAAAACCTTCAATTTCAGGTTGACGGTATTTCCATAACAACTGCAATGCTTTTAATTCAAGTGGCTTTGTATAAAAACCAGATCTGTATCTAAAAGCAGCCAGACTGCGAATAATTTTTCTTTTGGTACGGTTTAACCTGATATCGGAAACAGTGGGAAAATAGCCATTAAGCACGGTTTCAAAATCCCTGATCTTATTGATCATAGCAGGTGTGAGCCAGGGTGTCAGTGGATTTTTTCTCAGGTCAAATTTTTCCCATTGCGGAGTGATCCAATCTTCCAGTTGCCTGGGAAAAGCAAAACCCTGCTCCAGAACTTTATTGTACATTTCTGAACCTTCTGTTGGCACGGGACTGTACACATAGATAACAATCTCGGTTCTTGGGTTGATGCGCTTGATCTCCTTAATAAATGCTATGTCAAAATCGATCTGTTCCATTGCCAGTTCGGCCGTATCTGCAGGTGTTCCGAGTACAAAAGAATATTCAGGAATTATATCAAATTTTGCAAGTCTTTCCGCAAATGCTTTGATCTGCGCACCCGACTGTGTACCTCCTTTGTCCATTATTTTCAGTACGGCATCATTCCCGGTTTCTGCTCCGAAAAAAATCATTTTACAACCCGACTTCCGCATCAGGGCAAGGGTTTCATCTGCATATTTATTCAGAGTGTCTATCCTTCCTTCGCCCCACCATACCATATTTTCCTGCATGATCAGGTTCGAGAATTCAATGGTTCTTTTTTCAGAAACAAAAAAATTATTGTCATGAAATTCAATCGCATTTCCGCCAAACTGTTCTTTTAGAAATTTTATATCCCTGTACACCAGGCTGGCTGATTTAGCCTTCCACCTTGCATTATAGATGGGTACAACCGCACAGAAAGAACAGGTAAAGGGACAACCGATACTGGAATGGTAGGCAATGGTTTTGGTACCCAGGTAAGACTTTCCAAGATAATTTGTCAACGGGTAAAACTGGTTCAGCTTTTCATAAGGCAAATCGGGTAATGCATCCTGTTCATACAATGGATCTTTAGGATTTTTGCAGATGTTGTTGCTGAATTTGTAAATCAGGTTGGGCACACCATCAACGCCGGCATTGTTTTCAAGGGTACGGACCAATGCAGGAAAACTTTTATCGCCCGGACCGTAGATGACGAAATCCACATAGCCGGAATCGATCACCGTTTTATATTGGTTGGAAGCAAAATATCCACCCCAGGTAATGATGATCCCTGGGAACAGCTGTTTAATGGCTTTTGATATCGGAATCGCCTGCTTCAGCTGGGGACCGGGCATAACAGTACAGGCAAAATACTTGAATTTGCCTGTCAGCAGGTAGTCCCTGATCTTTCCCCATGGATCAATTTCCATATTCCCATCTACGATCACATAATCAAATACTCCTTCCACAGATGCAGCAATACTTAAAATAGAATTGGGTATCCGCGGTTTGGATCGCGCACTGCGTGGATTGAATAAAATAATATGATTCATTGGAAGTCTCTGAAACTAAATACGCAGGGAAAGTTATAGAGTTGCCTCAGGCCCTTCATAGTAATGTCCATTACTGATTTGCACTCAGTTTATCTCATAAGTTTTTGCCTGCATCTTTTCGAATTTCAATTCCTTAAACCAGCTCGGGGCTACGATTGAATGCTCCTGACCTGCTAAAAACAAATTAACTTTAATCCAATGGTTATTATCAGTGCCAGCTACCACCGGACCTCCGGTTTTACCAATCCTGCAGACTGGCTGGAAAGGATCCGTTTTTATACTGGAATTCTGGAAGAACTGGCCATTGAGCATGAAGTGATCAGTATTGAAAAAATAGATTATGAAGGTTTGCGGAAAAAAAACAGGGTGACCTATGTATTCCCTGGCGGAAAAAATAAAAAATCACTGATCCCATGGAAGATGCATGCCTGGATAAAAAATCGCAAACCCGATCTTATCCTGATCAATGGATTTATTTTTCCCCTGCAGATCATTCAGTTAAGATTGCACCTCGGAAAACAGGTGGGTATTTTTATTTTGAACCGCTCAGAAAGACCTTTTACTGGTCCCAAAAGATCTTTACAAAAACTAGCAGCGCAATGCGTGGATGCCTTTCTCTTTACATCTGCACACGCTTCAAGGGAATGGGCAGAGGCAGGTATCATCACGGATCAAAAAAAAGTAAAGGAGATTGTTCAATCTTCTTCCTTTTTCAAAAAGACCAATAAATCTGATGCAGCAAATGATCTTCATATCAAGGGTAGTCCGGTTTTTCTTTGGGTGGGAAGACTGGAAAAAAATAAAGATCCGCTGACGGTATTAAAGGCTTTTGCTGCTTACCTTAAAGTTCGTCCCAGCTCCCGGCTTTTTATGATCTACCAGGAAGACCAACTGCTGCGGGAAGTGAAGGAATTTATCGATGCGCATACGATCAATGAAGCCGTTATTCTAGTTGGAAAAATTTTGAACAAAGACCTTGAAGCCTGGTACAACGCCGCTGATTTTTTGATTTCCGGTTCACACTATGAAGGCTGCGGGATCGCCATCATTGAAGCTATGTCCTGTGGATGTATTCCCATATTGACTGATATTCTTTCTTTTAAAAAACTCACAGGTGATGGCCTTTGTGGTTTTGTATATAAAGCGGGTGATAAAGATGACCTCTTTTCCGTTCTCTGCTCCACCACTTCTGTCAGCATCCACGAAGAAAGCCTTAAATCAATAGCGCAGTTTAACCTGCATCTTTCTTTTAAAGCCATCGCAGAAAAAATAGTAAAGGCCTTTCTGGAAACGGGTAAAAAACCATCAGGCATTACACTTCCAGACCAGGTGGAAGAAATAATTCCATGATCCGTTTGGAAGTGTTTTGAATGGGGAAAGATTCGGTTGCTTCAGCTTCAGGTCGCACCTCTAGCAGCTCTATAACTTTACTTTTCATTTCTTCTTTTGAATAAACAAAATGCCAGTTGACTATTAACCTTTTCACCGGCCGACACAAACTTACCACCTGCATGCCTGCCGCCAGGGCTTCCATACAAACCCCTGAAAAACCTTCATAGGAAGAGGGATGCAAAAATAAATAAGATCTTTTCATGAGCTGCACCACTTCCTTATAAGGAAGTTCCCCTTTCATTTCTACATGTTGTTCAAGTTCAAGCTGGCGGATCTTTTTTTCCAGGCGGGCTCTTTCCGTTCCTTCGCCCACGAGTACAACCTTTATGGTCGGAAATAAATTTTTAAGTTGGGCAATGATTTCAAGAAACAAATCATATTGCTTTAATGGAATCAGCGATCCAACGCCAAGAATATCTATGGATTTTTTTGTTGTTCCATTCGTGAACAGGTTGAGGTCAAGTCCCGGTTCTATTACGCGTGAAGGTAGAATGCCATGACTCAAATGAAATGTTTCTTTTAAATGATCTGAAAGCGCGATAAGGTTTTCGGGCGGTGATGGAAATCTTTGTGGAAAATGATTCAAAGGTCTTGCGTCCTGTCCCAATATCCAGCAAAAATGTTTCAGTTTGTGTTTCTTTGCAAAGCGGTCTGCCAAAAGAAAACCTTCGCCATACCAAAAACTGATCAGCCCTATTAAGCGGGAAGATTCGTAGAGCTTATTAAGCATACGATTGACTTTTCTTCTTAGAAAAATGCCCTGGATGCCTCCTTTGTTCCTCCCATTGAAAGGCATTATGGTCGCATCATAATACCTGTATGTATTTTCCCTGAAGGGATAATGAAGACTCAATACCATTACCCGGAGCTGTGGATATTCCAGGCAGAGTGATTGAACAAGGCATCCAATGAAAGGAAGGCAGCTACTATCTGACTCCGAATCCGGAAAGCCTGGCGTGATCAGCAACAACGTCTTTTCCCTTTTCATCAAGGTTGATTATTTGATGGCAAAATCTGAGGCTCGCTTTATTGTGGGTTACAAGAATGATGATCTTTCCTTCTTCGGCCATTTTTTGCAACCGCTCAAGGAGGGCATCTTCTGTTGCCTCATCCAGTTCGTTAAAAGGTTCATCAAGAATGATCATCCTGGCCTCTTTGTAAAAAGCACGAGCAAGTGCTATGCGCTGTTGTTCGCCTCCGCTGATATTATTTCCATGTTCTGAGATCATTTCCCCTGCTCCAACGGCGAAATTATAATCATCCAACCCTGCGCATCTTTTCGCCTCTGATAAAACATCCGGGTTTGAAAGGTTTTCATCAAAACAAATATTCACATCCACACTGTCTTCAAAAAGAAAAGCCTGTTGCTTTACATAAGCAATATCCTTCCTGATCGTATGCATTTCTTCAGAAGAAATCTTCTTTCCATTCACCCATACTGCACCTTTTGATGGAGCAAGAAATCCGGATAAAATATGCATTAAAGTGGTTTTCCCCGAACCCGACCTTCCACAGATACCGGTAAAACTTCCTTTGTTCAGTTTGAAACTGAGGTTTTGGAAAATGGTCTTGCCCTTGCGTTGAAAACCAATATTGCTCACTTCCATTTCTTCCAATGAAAATTGGATTTTGTTTACATTAATTACAGGGGGTTTTAATTCTTTTAAAATTTTTGCATAGGCCTTTACCTGTGCTGAAAGATTCAGGATCTTCACACAACCAGGAATCATTTTATACGCTGCTGCCATAAAAGCCCCTATGGTGAGCATAAGGTTTTCCGATCTGCTTTCAGACCCTGTGGATATCAGCACAAGGACCAGCAATCCAAGTATAGCAAAACTTTCTATAAAGCGTACAGGCAGCATCTGAATACGAAGCATCTGGAAAAGATTCTTTGCAAACCGGCTTCGGTACCTGATGTACCTGGAAAGAAAAAATTCATGGGCGTGATAAATATTTGTTTCCATGTATGCATTATGGGCATCCAGCAGTGCCCTGAGAGAAAGATCCTGGTACCGGTGGGTTTGCTCTCGGTGCCTGGAAAGATGATTTCTTAAAATAAAAAAACTCAATATTACCGGTGGCAGCAGCGCTAAAAGTAAAACAAGAAATAAAGAAGCATTCACCATTAACAAAAACACCACAGATGTGAAAACCATCACTACCTGAGTGGCTATCTGTTGAATGCCTGAAAGTAAATACTGGCAATATTCTACCGAAATAAAATTTACTTTTCTTACCTGAACGGCACTTTCCGAATCAAGGAAGTCCTGAAAAGACATGGACTGATAATGCGATAAATTATTAGAGGATAAGCGCACCGTAACATCCCTGTAAAAAGAAGATTGTTTACCCGACAATACTACAGCCAAAACATTTTTTATAAGGAACAAACCAAAAAACACCAGGATCAGGAGCGGAGAATGCGGATCACTTAGAAAGGAAGGAAGAAACCCGGATAAAATGGGGTTCAAAGGCTGAATATAAAACTGAACCACCAGAACAAGTCCGGCAAGAAAAACCAGGTCGGCAAGGTTGATCAATATGTCGAAAATAACCAGGAAAAGAAATCCTGTTCTTTCCTTTTTTTCCAGCACCATCCATATCTTCTTTATATCATTTTTCACGGCGCTGCTTTATAAATAACATCTTTGAAATGGTTTTCAGAATTATTTTAAGATCCAGGCCCGGATGCCAATGGCATACATAAAAAACATCCTGTACTATTCTCCCCTTCATCACATTGATATCCGTAACGGGCCCCGTATATCCCAGAACCTGTGCAAGCCCGGTGATTCCCGGTTTTACCAGTTGACGGATGTGGTATTTATCTATCAGGGGTTCAAATTTCTGATGGTCCGAGATCATGTGCGGCCTGGGACCGATCAAAGACATGTCTCCAACTAAAACATTCCATAACTGGGGTAATTCATCGAGGTGTGTATTTCTTAAAAACCGTCCAACACGTGTGATTCTGGGGTCAAATGGAGTTGCAGGATGTGTATCTGCTTCATTGTTTACAAACATGGTCCGGAACTTCAGGCAGGTAAACAACTGATTCAATTTTTTGATCCTTTTTTGTTTAAAAAAAATAGGGCCGCCTGACTCAGCTTTGATCAGCAGCGCAACAAGTGGAAGAAACCAGGGAAAGATGAGCAGAATCAGGATAATAGATAAAAAAACATCAGTGCATCTTTTTAAAAATGCATTGTGCAATTTTTCAAGTGGAATGACAGCTGCATAGTGAATATTATATCGGGTTGCATCATGCACCTGGCTTGCAATAGACAGGTTTACATGAGACGAAGAAACTGATTCAAGAACTGATCCTGTAGAAGTATTAGGCAGAGGCGGTTCAAGCTCCATTCGTAATCTTTATATTATTGAAAACGAAACCTGAAGGTGAAGGTTGCCTTATCAGAATATAGTTCTTGTAATGGCAATTCTTAAACCGGCACTGCTTAATGGAAGTTTGCCAAAACCTGCACCCTTTATTGGAAGTTGCAGATAAGGTTCCAGCCTCGCTTGAAATAGCGATTGAACAGGAAAACGATAACCTCCCGAAAGCTGTAACACCGCAAGCCAGTCGCGCGAAACATTTTTATAGGAATAACTATACACAGTTGAATTGCCTGAAGAAAGGTAGAGATACGTATAATCATAATCCTCCTGCTTCATAATAAAACTTGAGACGCCTGCAGAAGCAAACCAGGATGCTTTCTTCACAGAAGGAAAATGATATTGGAGTACAACTGGAATTTCCAGCATGCGGCAGATACCCAGCACGGAAGTGATCTTTGAATTTGGCGGAAGGTAAATCTTCGACTGATCAAGGTATTTACCATCGCTGTAATAATTCTTCTTTGAAGAAAGTACGCCAGCCTCCAAACTAAGTCGTGTATTGAATTTATATCCGGCAATCACGCCATATTCATATCCGGCGTCTTTCACTTCCTGCATTTTTACAGAGGTATACCCTGCACCGCCTATGATTCCCAGGTAAAATTTCTTATTGTTGTTTTTGTCCACCTTCACAGGACCGACGGGTGCTGAGTTAATAGTATCAACCTCTACTTCACTATACACAAAAGCCTCATTTATTTCATGGGGGGTACTATCCACTTCTACCAGAATGTTTTGCTGGAGTTTTTGATCTTCATTGTCTTTAGCCAATACCGATTTTTGATTAAGCCCAATGGCCTCATCTTTATTATTTTCATTTATTTGTCCCTGGCTGGAATTTATATCCATTTCCCTGGCAGGTTTTTTTGGCGCATGATCCAGGGGCACACCTGCGCTGGACTGATCTGAAGTTTTTCTTACGGCTGATGCGCCTGTTTGTTTTTTATTATTTTGAGCACCTTTAGCAACAGCTAAATCTTCCAATCTACCTTCCTTCATCGGCACAACGTTTTTCTGAACCGGTTCAACGCTATTCTCCTGATGAAGTACATGGTCTTGAGCCTTTGCCTTAATGAAGGTGTTTCCAATACCTTCCTTTTCCTGAGATGGTAAAGATGTTGACGTTATAGAAACTGCTTGTTCTTCTGTTCCTGTATTTTTCATCAAACTTTTTTCTTCCTCACCACTTCTCTGTGTAGTTGAAACCCTTTCCTGCGTTTCCTGACCGGAATGGTTTGTATAATAATTGCAGACCCATGGAATCAACAATAACAATAGCAGCCACCAGTGCCGCCGGGTATTTTTTGGAGGCGGAATGATTTCTTCTTCTGACTGTAAAGCACTCGCCACCTTACTCCAATCTGCTCCGCTGGTATTTAAAGGGTAATCAACTCCCGCACGGCGGAACACATCATCCATATCGTCATCTATTTGTTGCATAGGCTAGATCCTGCTCATTATTTTTCAAAACCTTTTGTAAATACACTCTAGCTTTGGAAAGGTTCGATTTAGAAGTTCCTATCGCAATGCCCAGGTGAGCAGCAATTTCCTGGTGATTAAAACCATCAATTACATACATATTAAAAACAGCCCTGTAGGCCGGCGGTAATTTTTTGACCTGGCTAATCAGTTCCTTGTATAAAATTACCTGTTCTGCGGATTGGCTCCGGTCTTCCAGCATCCAGACCTGCTCAGATAGATCCCCGATTTCATGGGCAAAATTATTTTTCCTCAGACTGTCAATGGAAGTATTCACCATAATCCTGCGCATCCAGCCCATGAGCATCATTTCAATATTATCAACGTCCTGGTATTTGAAGTTTTCCAGATTGCGAAAAACTTTTACAAATCCATCATTCACCACATCAACCGCCTTATCGTAATGATAGATATAACGGAACACCGTTTTTAGGCAGTATCCGTAGTACTTCTCATAAAAAGCCTTCTGCTCTCTATGATGATTATTGATGCAGTTTGTTATTGTTTGTTGAAGATCCAACTCGAGCCCAGCAGATTATTCATTCAAAATACGCAAATAATTAAAGAAGGTTGCCCCTCCTCTGGTTTTTTTTAATCATACGGATAAGGCAACTCTTTGCGGGAACCACCGTATTTATTTTATTACAACCTATTTAAAAAATGCAAAAACTGAACTTATTGATTCTCTTGGTGTTAGGCTTTGTCAGTTGCCGTTATAACAAGGAAGAGGTATTATTTCCCAATTCCTACTGCAATACCAATGAGGTAAGGTATGGTACCACCATTAAAGGCATTATTGCACAATACAATTGCATGAACTGCCATGGTGCCACCAACCCTTTTGCGGGCTTCTCCCTTCACACCTACGATGCCCTTAAAGCAAAAGTTACGGATGGAAGATTATTAGGAGCTGTAAGTCATTCTCCTGGTTTTTCGCCCATGCCACAGGGCGCTGCGCGTATGAGCCAGTGTGATATCAATAAAATAAAAAAATGGATTGATGATGGTGCGCCTAATAATTAACTGCCTTAGCGGCCTTTTACTTTGCCTGCCGGCCATCAATGCTGATGCGCAGCGCTTTTATACCAAAACGGCAAGGATAGAATTTTTATCAAAAGCACCACTCGAAGATATCCGGGCTGTGAATAAAACAGCAGCTGCCATTATGGATATTAAAACAGGCGCTATTCAATACGCGGTATTGATGAAAGGATTTGAATTTAAAAAAGCCCTGATGCAGGAACATTTTAATGAAAATTATATTGAAAGTGATCAATATCCCAAAGCAGAATTTAAAGGAGTCATCACCAATAACAGTGAGATCAATTATTCAAAAAACGGCACTTACCCCGCTATCGTCAATGGAACCATGACCATTCATGGTGTTACAAAAACAATGAAAATTAATGGCACCATCCAGATCGAAAATGGCGTCATCTTTAACCATACCAACTTTTCCATTTTATTGTCTGATTTTAATGTCAGCATTCCCGCAGTAGTAAAGGATAATATTTCATCACGCGTAGCGATAATTGTTGCAGCAAAACTGGATCCTGTCAATAAATAAAAATGAAATTCTTAACCTCCCTCCTTTTCCTCCTGCTATTTTCCCGCCCTTTTATGGGTTATAGCCAGGACCTCGATTCTCTGCTCCTTCCGGAAAATGAACCTGCAGAAAAAAATTATGTAACGGGTGCTTTCAAGTCTACCAGGGTCATCATGTCGCATAGTATGGAAATGCTGAAAAAAGGTGTGCTGGATTTCCGGATCCTGCACAGGTTTGGTCCTGTGAATGGCGGTGCCCGTGAACTTTTCGGACTGGATGGCCCGGCCTCTGTGAGACTGGGATTGGACTATGCCATCTCGGATCGTTTTACCCTGGGAATAGGCAGAAGTACCCATAAAAAAGAATTGGATGGATTTGTCAAATTCCGGCCAATACAACAGGGCACTGGCAACAGTTCCGCTCCTCTGAGCCTGGTACTTGCTGCGGGAAGTACCATCAATACGGCTAAGTGGATCTATCCTGAAAGAAAAGATGTGCTGGTGAACAGAATGGGATATTACCTGTTCAAAAAACGGCACTTACCCCGCTATCGTCAATGGAACCATGACCATTCATGGTGTTACAAAAACAATGAAAATTAATGGCACCATCCAGATCGAAAATGGCGTCATCTTTAACCATACCAACTTTTCCATTTTATTGTCTGATTTTAATGTCAGCATTCCCGCAGTAGTAAAGGATAATATTTCATCACGCGTAGCGATAATTGTTGCAGCAAAACTGGATCCTGTCAATAAATAAAAATGAAATTCTTAACCTCCCTCCTTTTCCTCCTGCTATTTTCCCGCCCTTTTATGGGTTATAGCCAGGACCTCGATTCTCTGCTCCTTCCGGAAAATGAACCTGCAGAAAAAAATTATGTAACGGGTGCTTTCAAGTCTACCAGGGTCATCATGTCGCATAGTATGGAAATGCTGAAAAAAGGTGTGCTGGATTTCCGGATCCTGCACAGGTTTGGTCCTGTGAATGGCGGTGCCCGTGAACTTTTCGGACTGGATGGCCCGGCCTCTGTGAGACTGGGATTGGACTATGCCATCTCGGATCGTTTTACCCTGGGAATAGGCAGAAGTACCCATAAAAAAGAATTGGATGGATTTGTCAAATTCCGGCCAATACAACAGGGCACTGGCAACAGTTCCGCTCCTCTGAGCCTGGTACTTGCTGCGGGAAGTACCATCAATACGGCTAAGTGGATCTATCCTGAAAGAAAAGATGTGCTGGTGAACAGAATGGGATATTACCTGCAGGTGATCGCAGGAAAAAAATTCAGTGATGCCTTTAGTTTTCAATTGATGCCTTCAATGGTCCACCAAAACCTTGTACCGGAGGCCACGGATGATAATGATATATTTGCACTTGGCTTTGGAGGAAGAATTAAATTAAGCAAACGAATAGCAATGACGGCTGACTATTATTATGTATTCAATCCTTTCCAGTATCAATTCCAGCATCCCTTGTCTATTGGCATAGACATCGAAACAGGTGGGCATGTTTTTCAGTTGCATTTTACAAATGCCTCAGGAATGAATGAAAGAGTTTTTATTACAGAAACTATAAACAACTGGACCGATGGTGGTGTGCAGTTTGGATTTAATATCTCGCGGTCCTTCCAGCTGAAAAAGAAAAACATCGATTGAATGGTCAATGGTAAAAATCAAACATCGCTTTTAGTTAAGCTATTTTGCCTCAGGCCGGCGGGCCTCGTACCTGCCCCGCTGCTGAATTCCCCGTGGTGACTAAAGCCAGGCAAAACAATAGGCTTCAGCAATGCTTACGATCATCTTCAGAATAAATCCTGCGGGGAATTAGGCAGCTTAGGCAGCTACTGGTGTCAAATAGATCCAGGTTTCCTCACAAAATGAAATTCCAGGCCTAATCTTATAACATTTGGGTGGTTGTGTGCGCATGATTGCTCCTGATTTTTCCTAAGAAATCTTTATACCTAAGGTGGAGCAATACAGCGCGAAGAACGCTTGCACAATCAGATCGCATGGAGTTGCACCTGTTTTCATTTTTCGGTGCGCTCCCTTGCGCAATCATCCGAAGGTATCTGGTAAAAACAGACTGCTACGCATTGATTGCGCTTGAACCGATGGTGGTGTGCAGTTTGGATTTAATATCTCGCGGTCCTTCCAGCTGAAAAAGAAAAACATCGATTGAATGGTCAATGGTAAAAATCAAACATCGCTTTTAGTTAAGCTATTTTGCCTCAGGC
>MWYV01000024.1 GCA_002050435.1 Chitinophagales bacterium 33-2
CTTCCATGACGAGCCGAGTTGCCTGTTGGAGCCACTTATGAAGAAAATGCTTTGACCAGGGCAGAAGCACTGATCCGTACAGGCAGTGTTGAACTGGGGCTGGCATTAATAGATGCAGTTCGGCAATACCAGAATGCCCAGTTGCCGGCAGTTGCAGGTGCAGGGCTTACGCTGGCGCAGGCCTTACAGGAATTATATAGTGAAAGAAGAATCGCCATGTTTTTAAAGAATACTTCATTCTATGATTACAGACGTTTTGGATTTGCATGTAAGAATTGCCAGCGTACAGGAGTTGTGGTGCTGGGCCCGGGAGGCGCAGTCAATACGAATGCTACCATCGTGTACAATTACATGGATTATTTTGATGTGCCCCAAAATGAACTGGACTTTAATACGCCTGGTGCGGGATCAGCGCCGGTAGTATTTCCATTATAATATTTCCAGAACAAAAAAAGAGAAGCTCAGTGCTTCTCTTTTTTTGTTTATTACAAGGTCAAAAAAATAAGGAATCATGCGATCGTTGTTCACTCTTCATATATCCATTTCTTGAAAAGGGGCGCATTTTCCTGGCTCACGATGATCTGGTGTCCGTTGCCAGGCAGAGTAAGATAGATTTCAAGCTTTACCTTTTCATAAGATTTAAAAGAACGGACAAATTGAATGTTGATCAGGTATTTTCTGTTGGCCCTGAAAAACAATGCAGGATCCAATTCTTCTTCAAGCGCAGACAAATGCTTATCACATAAATATTTCTTTTCTTCTTTGTCAACAGCAATGATAATCGTATTGTCCCGGTATATATAGGCGATGTCTTCTATTTTAAGCGCAATATTCTCGTTGCCTTTCCTGACAATAAGCCTTGTCTTTTTCTTTTTCATAGATGTTGTTACTTCCATTTCTCCATGATTTGTTTCGTAAATTATCATTCCATTCTTTAAATCCTTTGTCCTGAATTGCTAACTTGATAAACGGAAACTATGGATGTTGAACGTTCATTTAACCATCTTTTCCTTTGAACCAATGTTCATTTATTACATGAAATCATGGATATGTTAAAGAAGTCAAAATGCTTTTATTGTTGATTGCATTCCTTCCTAAAAAATTCTCCTCCGGATTTTTCGCTGTTTGCTCATACCGGTTTGTTGCGTGTTGACAAGAGTGGAGATGTCCTGTTTTATAAGAAACCATTTTAACAACCGCGGAATCTCAGTTGTAATATTTCATATTTCATTTCAGAAATTTCATGCTTAGGATTTTAAGCAACTGCTTGCTGAGACAAATATTATGAATTTGCGGTCTTTCAAACAAATGTAAAAGCTGATGAGAAAAATTTTAATCCTAATGGGACTGCTTGTGTTGTGTGCACAGCTATGGGCCCAAAACAAAACAGTTACCGGACGTGTTACAGATGCGCAGGGTATTGGTATTGGCGATGCATCTGTAATTGTTAAGGGCACTTCAATTGGTACTACCACTGCCGCAGATGGTACATTCACATTAAGTGTTCCTTCTACCGCCACAACACTATTATTTACTTCAGTAGGTTTTGATGCCGCTGAATTCTCAATTGTAAACCGAAATACCGTCACCGTATCGCTTGCTACCGCTGCCAATGCAGTGGACGAGGTGATTGTAGTGGCCTATGGAACTGCAAGACGCCAGACTTTTACTGGTTCTGCATCCACGGTGAAAGGTGAAGATATCAGCAAGCAGCAGGTATCCAATATTACCAAATCACTTGAAGGATTGGTTCCGGGTTTGAAAGCAACTGCCGGTTCAGGTCAGCCTGGATCTGGTGCATCTATCAGGATCCGCGGTATTGGCTCCATCAGCGCATCTAGTGCACCGTTGTATGTAGTAGATGGAGTTCCTTATGGTGGAGATATTTCTGCTATCAATCCTAATGATGTTGAATCAATCAGCGTACTAAAGGACGCAGCTTCTGCAGCTTTATATGGAGCACGTGGTTCCAATGGTGTGATCCTGATCACAACTAAAAAAGGAAAGGGTGCACCCCGGTTTGAATTACAGGCACGTTATGGTGTTAATTCAAGAGGTATTCCTGAATATGATGTGATAAGAGATCCGGCGCAATTCCTGGAAGTGTATTGGGAATCGCTGAAAAATGAGGCAATGGCACGCTCTGTAAATCCACTGAGCGAATCCGCTGCTCGTGCTTATGCGAGTGCTAACCTGATTCCAAAAGTGGGTGGATACAATCCATTTAATGTGGCACCAGGATTGTTGATTGATCCTGCAACAGGAAAAGTGAATCCGAATGCCAAACTCCTTTACCAGGACGACTGGGAAAAAGAATTGTTTGAACCCCGTCCACGACAGGAATATGTAGGTACACTTTCAGGTTCTTCAGAAAAAACCCGCTACTACCTCACATTCGGGTACCTGAATGATAAAGGATATGTAATCAAATCTGATTTTACCCGGGTTAACAGCAGGTTGAATCTTGAACAGGAAGTGAATACATGGTTGCGTGTAGGATTCAACGCAGCGTATGCTAACTCGAAACAGGCTACTACCAATGAGCAGAATAGTGCTTACCAGAATCCATTCAATTTCACGCGCAACATTGCACCCATTTATCCTGTTTATCTCAGGAATGCGCAGGGTGAATTTGTGCTGGGCAGTGATGGCAAGAGATTGTATGATTTCGGTAATGGCGTAATGGGTACAAGACAATTTGTTGCTACTGAAAATCCCAGGGCCACTTTAGATTACGATATCAATACCTATAATGCTGATAATTTAAGTGGAAGAGCTTTTGCAGAGTTTAAGATCCTGCCTGATCTCAGACTTACAATTAATTATGGCATGGATCTGAATAACTATGGAGAGGTGTCTTTCCAGACACCACTATTTGGTAATGCAGCCAGTGTGAGTGGTCGTGGTTCGGTGGACCGCGGTCGTGACCTGACAACAAATATTAACCAGTTGGTGAACTACAATAAAAGGTTTGGTGATCATAACCTGGATTTTCTTCTTGGACATGAATCTTATTTATTAAGGCAAGAATTTCTAACGGGATCAAAGGAAAATTTTCTTCTTCCACAAAATCCGCAATTAGGTAATGGAGTATCCATTCAATCGCTTTCTTCTTCTGAAGACGAATATTCGGTTGAAGGATATTTCGGACAAGTAAAATATGACTTCAAAAGTAAATACCTGCTGAGTGGAAGCATCAGGAGAGATGGTTCCAGCAGGTTTGCACCGGAAAACCGCTGGGGAACTTTCTACAGTGTCGGTGCGGGATATGTTATTTCGGAAGAAGACTTTATGAAAGGTATTCCATGGATCAATATGCTGAAATTTAAAGCCAGCTATGGTATTCGTGGTAACGATGCATTCAATAATTATTATCCTTACCTGGACCAGTTCAGTGTTGTAAACAATAACGGACAGATTGGTCTAGGATTTACATACAAAGGCACCTATGATTTGACTTGGGAAAAGAACAGGGATCTGGATATCGGAGCCGAGTTCCGGATCTTCAACAGGATCACTGGTGGGGTTACTTATTTCAAGCGTAGCATCTATGATCTTTTATTCAATGTACCTCAGGCACTATCAACCGGTATTACTTCTGTACCTCTGAATGTAGGTAATATGGAGAACTGGGGATGGGAATCTGAAGTCAATGTTGATTTTGTAAGGTCGAAAGACTGGAATATTAGTCTAGGTGTAAATGCTTCAACATTTCAGAACAAGATCACCAGGCTGCACGAGATCAACAGGGAGCAGGGAATTACTACAGGTAATTTCAAATACATGGAAGGCAAATCAATTTATGAGTTTTATACCTGGCGCTATGCTGGTGTAGATGCTTCAACAGGAAGAGCCCTATTTTATAAAGACGAACTGGGTGCTGATAATAAACCAACAGGAAAATTATTGACCACGCAGGTGAATTCTGAAGCTACCCGTTACTATACCGGAAAAACTGCCTTTAATGATCTTTTTGGCGGTGCCAACCTGAATGTGCGTTTCAAGTCCTTTGACTTCTCTGTTTTGTCTTCCTATGCCATTGGTGGTTATGTGTATGATAACAATTACCGGGGGCTGATGTATGCAGGTGGTGGAGTGATTACTACATGGCACAAGGATATAGAAAACAGGTGGAGAAAACCAGGAGATGTTACAAACGTTCCAATGGTACTTGACAATTATCAGGATGCCAATTCTCCTTCTGACCGCTGGCTGATCAGTGCCTCTTATTTTGATATCAGGAATATTTCCATCGGATACTCACTTCCTACTTCATTAACAAAGAGGGTTAGCCTTGGTGCAACCAGGTTTTATGTGACCGCTGATAATGTTTACATGTTCAGTGCAAGAAAAGGATTAGATCCTAGACAATCATTTACAGGTACCATCGGCAATGTTTATTCTCCAATCAGAACCATTTCAGTTGGCCTGTCAACATCCATCAATTAAAAAAAAAATTATGAAGAAATACTCGCTTTTATTGTTCCTGGTGGGAAGCCTTGTTTCCTGTAAAAAAAGTTTCCTCGACAGGCAGCCTTCTTCCGGAACCCTCACGTCGGCCCAGGTGAGCCAGCTTGCAGCTTCATCACCTCAGGCTTTATTAAAACTGGAAGATGCATCCATCCGTGGGATCTATGCTTTCATGAGACAATATGCTACCTATGGGTCAAGCCACGATGATTTCGGACAAAAGGCTGTTGATTTTGGCCTGGATCTTATGACCGAGGACCTGGTGCAGACCACTTTTTCATGGTTTGGATATGATTATATCCATGATAACCGGAATGCAAATTACCGTCGCCCAACCATGATCTGGAATTTTTATTACAAGATCATCTATAACACAAATTTAATTCTTGACCAGATCGAGCCTGGCATATCAGATCCCGCATTGAGGGCGATCAGGGGACAGGCTCTGGCATTGCGCGCGTATGCTTATCATAACCTCGTAAAATTGTTTCAAAAAACCTATAAGGGAAATGAATCTGCAAAAGGGGTTCCAATTTATACCAGCATTGCAACGCTTGAAGCAAAGCCACGTGCTTCTGTAAGTGAAGTATACACACAGATCGTTACTGATATCAATGATGCTATTGCAGCGCTTCAAGGTTTCAACAGACCCACAAAGGAACTGATCGATCAGAAGGTGGCTTATGCGATCCAGGCCAGGGTATTCCTGAGCATGGAAAGATGGAGTGATGCCGAAACTGCTGCAAAAAATGCAAGGCAGGGATATGTTTTGATGTCGCCGGCAGAATACCAGAGCGGTTTCAATAACCTGAATAATGGTGAATGGATGTGGGGTTCAAATATCGATGCACAGTCTACCACCATTTATGCATCTTTCTTTTCGATGATCGATAATACAACCCCGGGTTATGCGGGTGCATTACAAGCCTACATTTTGATAAGTAAAAAATTATATGACGCAATACCGGCAACTGATATCCGTAAGAATCTATTTAATGATCCAGCAAAAACCCTTGCTCCCAATCTTCCTGCTTACGCACAATTGAAATTCAGGGATCCGGGTGGATTTACAGGTGATTATTCTTTTTTCCGGGTATCAGAAATGTACCTGATCGAAGCGGAAGCGCAGGCCAGGCAAAATAATTTTACAGGTGCTGCACAAACCTTGTTTCAGGTGGTAAGCAAAAGAAATCCTGCCTATACTCTATCTACGAATACGGGGACTGCACTGATCGACGAGATCCTGCTGCAGAAAAGAATTGAGCTTTGGGGTGAGGGCGTAACTTTTTATGATATCAAACGCCTGAATATGGGTATCGACAGAACCGGAAGCAACCATGTTCCTTCTGCCGTTCTTGTAATCCCTGCAGGTGATCCAAGATTTACCTATCAGATCCCATTAAGAGAATTACAGTCCAATCCAAACATTACGGAAGCGGACCAGAACCCATAAATAAAATGATCAGGACCGCTTAGGGCGGTCCTGGTTTTTTCAATCATTTAAAAGAACGAACAGATGCGACAAATCATTTTATTTTTAACCACAGTAGTTTTGCTGGGCACTTATGCATGTAAAAAGGAAGAAACTTTTATTCCTCCAGGTTTTGCACAGATCCTGAAGAATACAGCTGTTGATAACTACTATATACAGAACAATCCGAATTCTGTTTATAAAATTCCAATCGGTTTGTCTACGGTTTCTGATAAGGACAGGACGATCAATTTTACAGTTACCTCTCCAACAGGTGCCGTACTCGGTACTCAGTATTCGTTGTCGCACAACAATTCAATAACGATTCCAGCAGGAGAAGTACTTGATACAATTGAGATCCGCGGCCTGTTTGCAGGTTATCCAACCGGAAGAAAAGACACCCTGGTGGTAAAACTTTCAGGAGGAGATGTGGATATTGAAAGCGGCAGACAGGAATTTAAACTTGTCTTGCAAAAGTATTGCGACGTAATCCTTGCTGCGCTGAATGGAAGTTATCCCAATACCAGGGAGAGTTATAGTAATGGAACCTCGCCATACGGGCCTTATACCACACTAGTAAAGAACCTGACAATGATCGCAGGAAGTACTACAAAAGCGGAGGGTTTTATTGAAAATATTTATAACGATGGATGGAATGATATTAAAGTAATCCTTGACTGGACGAATCCAGCTAATTTTACAGCAACCATTCCCTTGCAGGCAACAGGAAAAAATTATTCTGGTCCAACAAGTGTACGCTCCCACGCTGGAAAAGTCAATACTTTTTCTTCCTGCGACCAGAGCATTACTGTAACCATTCAGTTAACCAATGCTGCAGGTACTGCTATACTCGACCAGGATTACCAGGTCAGGCTTAAGAAACAATAATATTTGCATACTAATTTTTAAAGCTGCCTTGTGCAGCTTTTTTTTGTCCTGCATTCATCAATTCATTTTGCCGTTTGTAACAGTATCTGATTTAAAGATTTTGGTTTGAGCAATCATATTTAATGGTTGGGATAGAGATCAATAGGTTTGGATAAATCAGTAAAAATCAACGATGTTATATAGGGTATTTTTGAATTCAATTTATTCTCATGTTGCGGGAACGTGGTCTCACGATCCCAAGAATTAATAATAATAAAGTAGTCCAGACAGGCGGTTTCTACCGCTTGTCTTTTTTTAAATCTTTTTCTATGTGATAAATGGTAAAATGCTGTTACGGGTAAGGCAGCAAATCTATCCTTCTTACTGGTCTTAAAGTTCAGTATGCACATGTTTCAAAAAATATCAGCTCAAAATAAATTTCTGCTTGATAAACCGCTGTCCACAGATATTGTGTATGCATCTGAGCTGAATGAATGGAATACAAACAATGCTTTCAGAAGTTTCTGTATTAAATATGTAATTGATGGTTGTATCAGTTATTCAGACAGCCGTTTCTATTTTGATGTCCGCTCAGGACATTACCTGATGGCATGTAAAAAGGATTACGTAAAAGGTGAACTGGTTTCTCCCCACGCTGCAAGAAGTTTCTGTATAGATATCTGTCCTGAAACTATTGCAGAAACCTATACCATCCTTACCACAGCCAATGAAGATTTTGATAGTTACCTCGCTGGTTATTTTCATTGCCCTGAATTCATGGAAACGCTGCACCAGGTACAATCAACTTCAATAGGCAATAAATTACTTACCCTGCTGTACAAGGTAAATTCAGGCGCAGACATTTTATTGAATAAGGAATGGTTCATTGACCTGGCAGAAAGAATGATCTATCAGGAATATGGTAATTACATGGCATTAAAAGAAATACATTCTGTGAAACCATCAACAAGAAAAGAAGTTTTGCGCCGGCTGCAGGTCGCCAAAGAATTTATTGATCATAATTACCTGCAGATCCGGTTGGTTTCAGAAGTGGCGGATCATTGCAGTATGTCGGAATATCATTTCTACCGCAGGTTCAAGGAAGTGTATAAAAGAACGCCTTACCAATACCTAACAGAAATTAAAATGCAGGCTGCCAAATCCCTGCTGTTGGAAAAAAAATATACAATCACTGATGTTGCCAGTTTATCTGGTTTCCAGGATGTGTTTACCTTCAGTAAAGCGTTTAAAAAATTTTATGGCATTCCTCCTTCCCAGGTGAGGTAACGCCCCGGTTTATACATGATTACAACCTGGTTAAAATAATTTTAGGGCAATGGCGTTTAGAAAAAATGAAACTCCTGATCATTTGCGCCTTATTTTTTTCCAGCTCATTATCAGCGCAGGAAGTTCCGGCAGCAACCGGTTCAAAATTGCCTCAGGATCAGGCCATAGCTGCATTGGAATTTCATAATAAAGTACGCAAGGATGTGGGCGTAGGCCCGTTGACCTGGTCTGTGGAATTGTCGGCTTATGCGCAGTCATGGGCTGAGCAGCTTACTAAAAAAGATTGCCGGCCAAAACACCGTCCTCCCACAGGTGAATGGAAACAATTATATGGTGAAAATATTTTCTGGGGCAGCAAACCCGGTTTCACCGCTTTAACAGCTTCCCAGCATTGGTTTAGCGAGATAAAGGATTTTGACGGTGGACCCATTCAACCGGAACTTGCCGGCAAAACAGGACATTATACACAGATGGTCTGGCATAATACCAAATCTATCGGGATGGGCATTGCACAATGTCCAAATGGGGCCATTATTATTGTTGCCAATTATGACCCTGCAGGGAATTATGTAGGAGAAAAGGCGTATTGACTGAATGAAAGGGTTTGTAGTTCTGCTAACAGCTAACAGCTTCTTTTACCAGTTATTCATGTGTTCTTTTACAATTCTTTCCGGATCCTCAGGATCATGAGTTTGCCAGTCGGGATCGTAACTAACAAAAAATGAAAGCCAGAGCACGCGGGAGAAACGCATCAGCCACGGTTGTAATAACAATAGCAATACGGAATTAGAAATGATCCAGTAAAGAAAACGGCTGTCGCTGTAAGAAAATCCTATCAACAGGAACCAGGCTGCAAAACTGATCCCGGTGATCAACAAGGCCAGCAAATAACTCAGGTAACCAGTTCCATAATAAAAACCCACTTCAATATCTGTGGCCTGTTTGCATTCAGGACAATGATCGTTCATTTTGGTATTTTTCTTCAGGCTGATGGAAACCGGGTGTACGAAAAGTTTTCCTTCCCTGCACCTTGGGCACCGGCCAGCAAGGATGGAAGAAATGTATCCACGTCTTGGTCTTTCATTCTTCATAAAAATTCCAATACTTTTTCCATTTGCGTACTGCGCGAACCTTTAATGAGAAGATAGGCATCATGCACCCTTCCTTTCATCCATGCGCCCGCCTCCAAAGGTGAGGCAAATTGTTTATAGGAATGGTTCACCTTTTCAAAATCACCACCTACCAGCAACACTTCTTTCCACCCGAATTTTTTTATGCATTCAACCAGCAAACGATGTTCCGCTACACTTTCATCACCCAGTTCGGCCATGGCGCCCAGAACAAGAATTTTATTATCAACATCAAGGTGTGCCAGATTTTCTATAGCCAGTTTCATGCTGCTTGGGTTTGCATTGTAAGCATCCAGGATGATCCGGTTGCTTCCTTTTTCAACCAGTTGCGACCTGCTGTTTGATGGATAGTAAGTTTCCAGTGCTGTCCTGATCTTTTCTTCCGGCACATTAAAATATTTTCCAATGGCTACCGTAGCCAGCACATTCGGCAGGTTATAATTGCCAATGAGCTTTGTATGAATGATACCTTCAAACCCTTTTTCAAAACCAACGGATATAAAAGGCTCCGTGGGCAAAGCAATTCCTGCCACGCCACTATGATCTCCATACCGGATTACTTCATGAATGCCTTTGCTCATTTCTTCCAGGTAATCGTAGGCTGCATAAATAAACGCTGTTCCATTGTTTGCCCTGAGGAAATCAAATAATTCACCCTTTCCTTTTCTTACCCCTACCACCCCTCCAAATCCTTCAAGGTGCGCCTTACCGCAATTGGTGATCAGGCCATGGGTAGGCAGGGTATAGCTGCAATAAGAGGCGATCTCTCCGCAATGATTGGCGCCCATTTCAATTACAGCCATTTCAGCATCCAGGGGAATGCTCAATAAAGTGAGCGGCACACCAATATGGTTGTTTAAATTTCCAACGGTTGTGGAGGTTTGATATACAGAGGCCAGAACGGTATGTACCAGTTCCTTTGTAGTGGTTTTGCCATTGCTTCCTGTAATGGCTAGAAACGGTATTGTAAGTTGTTGCCTATGAAATTTTGCTAATTGCTGAAGCGTGGTCAGCACATCTTCCACTACAATAATTCTTTCATTTTCAGCCAGCGAAGGATCATCTGCAACACAATAGGCTGCACCCATTTCCAGCGCCTTTCCCACAAAAAGATTTCCATCAAAAATTTCACCTTTTAATGCAAAAAATAGCGCACCTTCTTTTAATTTTCTGGTATCGGTTTGAACGGAAGGATATTTAAGAAAAAGCTGGTAAAGATTAGGAATGGTCATAAGCAAAGATATAGGTGCCACTTAAGCATTTCATTTCAATGGACAATCTGCAACGCATTCTCTTTAAAAAGCATGCAAAAAAAATCCCGCCGGTTGGCGGGATCATTATAGAAGAGGTAGGCTTATCGTTTTTGTTTTTTGGATTTCCAGAAGTTACCTGTTTTCCTGTTGGGTCCTTCAGGGCTTCCCATCCTGTCCATTGCACAACGGAATCCGATCGTGCTCATGGCCTGGTCTTCTTCAAGGAAACGGCGCGTACCCGGACTTAACCAGTAAGCACGGTCGTTCCAGCTTCCACCTTTGTACACTCTTGATTTATCGCTTACAAGCGTAGTGATACCATACCCATAAGAGGCATTGGAAAGACTGTCACCATCAAGGAAATTGATCACATTACCTCTCTGGTAGTTACGGCGGTTCTTGCTTTCTTCATCTGTAACATCAACTTTCTTCACACGACCCAGACTGTCTCTTTCATAACGGTCGTTAGGATCTGTTGCTGTAGGATCTTTTACATAAAGCTTCTGGTATTTGTTACCACGGAATGGAGCTACATCATCCTGGTTTCCTACAATGTCCAACCCTGTTAAAGGACGGTACACGTCGGCAACCCACTCGCTCACATTACCTGCCATATTATAGATACCAAATCCATTTGGATAGAAAGAAGTTACTTCAGCAGTATAAACTGCACGGTCATTCAAACCACCAGCAACACCTGCGTTATCACCGGAACCTCTTTTAAAGTTCGCCATGAACTGACCCTGCCAGCTGCCATGTTTGGTTTCACGCAAACCATTGTAATTGTTCGACCATGGGAAAACCTGCTTATTCGAATGCAATTCTTCACCTCTTTTTCCTTCCTTTTCAGAAGGACGTGGGTTTTGATTGATCAGGCCATAAGCGGCGTATTCCCACTCTGCTTCAAAAGGCAGGCGGTAGTCAGGCAGCATAATACCATCTTCCATGGTAACCTGTGTTCTGGGTGTTCCCTGTGGTGTTTTTAAAGGATTCTTTTTTGAAGTGGCTCCTTTACCCGGTTGTGCCTGGTAAAGACCCAACAGATATGATTTGGAAGTAAAGTTTTCCTGGCCCTGCTGGCCCTGAACACTTTGCGCAGCTATATATCCTTTTTTCATCAGGATACCTTCATTCACACGGTCGCTTCTCCAAAGCGCAAAATCGTGTGCCTGCTGCCAGCTGACACCTACAACAGGATAAAAGTTGAATCCCGGGTGACGGAAATAATATTCAACCAGGGGTTCATTATAACTTAATTCAGAACGCCATACCAGGGTATCCGGTAAGGAGGCATCGATAATGGCCTGGTTGCCTGGTTCATCTTCAGGATTGAAGATCCTGTTGAGCCAGTGGATGTACTCACGATAGTGTACATTGGCAACTTCAGTACGATCGATATAAAACGAAGGAACCGTTACACGGCGCGGGATGTTATCCCAGTTGCCCATAACATCTTCTTCTGTTTGCCCCATGGTGAAGGTTCCACCTTGTACAAACACAAGACCAGGGCCCAGACCCTGCTCCCTTGATTTAGCCACCTGGTAGCCACCCTGCTTGGAATCATTATAATTCCAGCCGGTAACATCAGATTGTTCTTTTTTGTTTTTGCCGAATAGCCCATTTTTACAAGAGGCGAATAAAGCGGCACAGGATAAGAGGATTACAAAATTTCTAACTTGCATGGTTGCTTTTTTTGTCTTTCGGTTGACACATGGATTTTTCACGTGCCTGCCAATGAAACCTTGAGTTTGAATGACTTTAACGGGTGCTTACCGTTATTATTGTGATCCAAAAAAGATTTAGAGGCAGTTTGCGAATATATATACATTAGCATAAAATATTTACGAGATTTTACGTTTATTATATGTAGAATTTACGATTCCCCTTCATGAAATTATCCCGAAACCTACTGTTTTTAAGTCTCCTAATGGTAATTGTGACCCAAACAAAGGCCCAGCGCAGCTATAATCCGGGTTCGGTTTTGGCTTCGGGTAATTTTTTCAGGGTGGGCGTACCTGCGGCCGGGGTCTATAAAATGGATGTTGCCTTTCTTAATTCATTGGGAATCACCGGTTCAATCCCTTCCTCTCAAATCAGGCTGTATGGAAACGGGGGCGGAATGCTCCCCGAAAATAATAGTTTTCAACCCATTGATGACCTCGAAGAAAATGCCATTTTGGTGTTTGACGGGGGCGATGGACAACTGAATGGTTCGGATTATGTTCTTTTTTACGCGCAGGGCCCGCACCACTGGACCAAAGACTCGCTGAACAAACAATTCCGCCACCAGAAAAACCTTTATTCCGACCTTTCTTATTATTATATAACCCTGGGGGGAAATGGCAAAAGGATCAGCACCCAGGTCAATGCCCCTGCCGGTGCCTTTACTGTAAACAGCTTTAATGAAAGGTTCTTTCATGAACTGGATTCGGTGAATTTCCTGAATAGCGGCAAAGAATGGTTTGGTGAAGAGTTTTCAAATACACCCGGCAAAACAGTTGTCCGCAATTTTAATCTTGCCCTGCCCGATCTTGTTCCGGGCCAGCCAGGCAGCATCATCTCCAGTCTGGCCGCCAGGTCAGTAAATGCGGCCAGCAGCTTTAATGTTGCAGTCAATAATGTGTCGCTCCAACAAATTGGCATAACACATATTTCAACCGGGCAATACGAAATTTTTGCCAGGCAGGCAGAATCGGCTAATGTTTTCTTCCCCCAGTCCAACCCTCAGATCACCTATACTTATTTTCCCGGAAGCTTTAACAGCCAGGGATGGCTGAACTGGTTTGAAATTCATGCGCGGAGGCAGCTTTTGTTACCCGCAGCCAGCCAGCTGGGGTTTCGTGACTGGAACAGTGTAGGACAGGGAAATGCTGAATTCCAGGTGGCTAATGCAGATGCCCAGTCCCAGGTTTGGGATGTCACCAACCCGCTTCATCCCGAAAGGATGCTCGCATCATTCAATGGGTCTTTGTTGCGTTTTTCCAATTCCACCAGCAGGTTAAGGGAATATATTGCCTTTTCCAGTCAATTCCTGTCTCCGGTGAATGCAGGTAAAGTGGCCAACCAAAACCTGCACCAGTCCACGCCAAAAGACTATTTAATCATCACCCATCCTGATTTTCTATCACAGGCCCATCGGCTTGCCCAGTTTCACCAGGATAAAAGCAACCTGGCAACGCTGGTTGTGACCACCGACCAGGTATTTAATGAATTTGCTTCAGGCATTCCCGACCCAACCGCTATCAGGGATTTTGTAAAAATGTATTACGACAGATATGGCAGCACCTGGACTCAAAAAGGAAAATACCTGCTGCTTTTCGGAAAGGCTTCTTTTGATTATAAACAAAGGCTCAAGAACAATACTAACTTGGTTCCTGCCTATGAAAGTTTCAGCTCGGTGGACCCTTTATCCACCTACACTTCCGATGATTTTTTTGGGTTTCTTGAAGATCAGGAAGACATCAATTCCGGTGTGATCATCAATACCCTCGATATTGGGATTGGAAGGGTACCTTCTAAAAATTTGGATGAGGCAAGGAATTTCATTGACAAAGTGATGGATTATCATCAACCACTTTCTTTTGGTCCGTGGCGGAACAATATGAATTTTATTGCTGATGATGAGGATTTTAACCTACACCTACAGGATGCTCAAGTACTTACCAGCACTGTGGCCACTACGGCGCCTGTCTTTAATCCCCAGAAAATTTACCTCGATGCTTTCCAGCAGGAAGGCGGTTCCTCGGGTGGGCGCTATCCCCAGGCCAATGTAATGATCAACAACAACATCTTCAATGGTACACTTATCTGGAATTATAGTGGCCATGGCGGTCCACAAAGGCTGGCAGAGGAAGTGGTGATCGATCAGTCCATCGTAAACAAGTGGAACAACCAATACCGGCTTCCGCTTTTTATTACAGCAACCTGCGATTTTGCGCCTTATGATAATCCTGTTGCGAATTCATTGGGTGAAAATTTATTGGTGCGCCCTAAAACGGGTGCCATTGCACTGATGACCACTACCAGGGTTGTTTTTGCTTACAGCAACAGGATCATGAACGATAATTACTTAAGGATCGCGCTTGAACCTAACGCCAGCGGCATTAATAAGTCGTTGGGTGAAGCCGTCATGGCTGCTAAAAATTATACTTACCAGACTTCGGGCGATATTACCAATAACAGGAAATTTGCTTTGCTGGGCGATCCTGCCATGACACTGGGATTCCCTAAGTTTTCGGTGAATGCCACCACGCTGAATGGAATTGATATTACTGCTGTTGCCGATACTGTAAAAGCAGCTGATTTTGTAACACTGGAAGGAGAGGTGAAAGACCTGAATGGCATTGTCATGCAGAATTTCCAGGGAACTGTTTTTCTTTCCCTTTTTGATAAACCCCGCGCTATTACCACACTAGGCAACGATGCCAACAGCCTGCCAGTAAGTTTCCAGGACCAGAGCGATGTGCTTTTCAGAGGTAAGGCCACGGCCAACAATGGAAAATTCAGTTTTAAGTTCAAGGTGCCGAGAGACATTAACTACCAGTATGGTAATGGAAAGATCAGCCTTTATGCCCATGATGCTGAAAAGGATGGAAATGGTTTTTCCCGGAACATTATAATAGGCGGACTCAGTTCCAACCCGGGAACGGATAATGTAGGTCCGGATATCAAAGCCTTTTTAAATGATGAAAAATTTGTCAATGGGAGCATCACCAATTCCAACCCCATTCTGATACTGAAGCTGAGTGATTCTTCCGGCATCAACACGGGAAGTTCGGGAATTGATCATGATATTGTGGCCACGCTTGATAACGATAATAACAATTATTTGATCCTGAATAATTTTTATGAATCCGACCTGGATAATTACCAGAAAGGCACGGTAAGGTTCCAGTTGCCGGAATTGGCACCTGGCCCGCATTCCCTGAAGATCAAGGCCTGGGATGTAATGAATAATTCTAGTGAATATATGCTTGATTTTACCGTGGTGGAAGAAGGCAATCTGAGGATCGATCATGTGCTCAACTATCCCAACCCTTTCACAACGCATACTGCTTTTTGGTTTGAACATAATTACCCAGGCACCGACCTGAACACCAAGGTGGAAATTTTCACCGTCAGTGGTAAATTAATTAAATCGCTGACCCGTACAATAAATACTGCCGGAAACCGTTCGATGGAGGTTGAATGGGACGGCCGCGATGAATTTGGTAACAAAATTGGTCGGGGCGTTTACATTTACAGATTACTTGTGAGAAGCTTCGATGGCAAAACCGCTCAAAAATGGGAACGCCTTGTAGTTCTTTAATATCGTGCAAATCATTAATTTTTACTTTTAACCAAAACGCTATAATTTCACACACTTTTTAAAGAAGAACTATGAAATCAACTGCATTAAAACTGATTGCTGCTGTTACGCTTATGCTTGCAGGCGTCGTACCCTCCGTTCAGGCCCAGGATAGAATCAACGTTGTAACTACGGCTGTTCCGTTTTTGCGCATTTCCCCTGACGCCCGCGCCGGTGGTATGGGCGATCTTTCACTTGCTACCAGTCCGGACGCGAGCTCCTCTTATTTCAATTTGGGAAAGGTGGTTTTCAATGAGTCAAACGCTGGCTTAAATCTTACTTATACGCCATGGTTGAAAAGACTGGTAAATGATGTTTACCTGGCTTCCATGTCCGGATTTTATAAATTAGACGAAAACTCTGCAATATCAGGTTCGCTGCGTTATTTTTCTCTGGGCAGTATCCAGTTCACTGATAATATGGGCAATGCCCTGAATACTTCCAATCCCCGCGAATTTGGTGTGGACCTTGGCTATTCAAGAAAGCTGTCTCCCAGAACCGGAATTGGTGTTGGATTGAAATACATTCATTCCAACCTCGCCAGCGGTTTTAGCAGCGGTGGAAATACTTACAAGCCAGGAAGCGCTGTTGCAGGTGATATTGGAATTTATCATACCCGCCAGAATGATGCAGGTGCAGGATGGGCATTCGGATTGGCACTGACCAACCTGGGTTCCAAGATCGCTTATACCGATAACGCCGATCAGAAAGATTTTATTCCTGCCAACTTTGGTATCGGAACCACCTATACCGCTGTAATGGATGAAAGCAATAAACTCAGTTTTGGTGTTGACATCAATAAACTGCTGGTGCCCACGCCACCCGTTTCTACAGGTGATCCGGACCAGGATGCACAAAATCTTTCTGCTTACAGAAATAAAGGTGTGTTGAGCAGCTGGTTCAGTTCTTTCGGTGATGCCAATGGTGGTTTTTCTGAGGAAATAAAAGAATTTCAACTTTCTCTTGGTGCAGAATACTGGTATAACAACCAGTTTGCCCTGCGTGCAGGTTATTTTCATGAAGATAAAGACAAGGGCAATCGCAGGTATTTTACTGCAGGTGTTGGTATCAAATACAATGTTTTTGGTTTAAATTTTTCTTACCTGATCCCTTCAGGAAATGCAAACAACCAAAACCCTCTTTCCAATACACTTCGCTTTTCTTTAGTGTTTGATTTCGCTAATGAATAAACGATCATAAAACATTTTTTTATCGGGCGGCCCTTCTGGGCCGTTTTTTTTGCACTAATGACTCTGCACGAAGCCCTTACTTTTGCAAAAAAATATAATGGCAATCAGGATTGGTTCAGGTGTAGATTTTCACCAGCTGGCAGAAGGAAGGAAACTTGTGATCGGTGGTGTACACATCCCGCATGACAAAGGAGCGGTAGGACACAGCGACGCTGATGTTTTGCTGCATGCTATTTGTGATGCCGCATTGGGCGCCGCCTGCCTGGGTGATATCGGTCTTCATTTTCCTGATAACAGCAATGAATTTAAAGATATAGACAGCAGGATCCTGCTACAACGTACGGTTGAACTGGTTAGGAAAGAAGGATATAAAATCATTAATATCGACAGCACATTATGTCTGGAATCTCCAAAAATAAAACCTTATGTACCGCAGATGCAGGAAGTGATTGCTTCACTGGCCGGAATAGGAATCAAAGATGTTTCTATTAAAGCAACCACCACTGAAAAATTGGGTTTTGTAGGAAGAGAAGAAGGACTCATTGCTTACGCATCTATTTTATTGGAATCAATTTAACAGCTTTCCCTTCACTCAAACTTATCTTTATCAACATGGTGCTTAAGGTCAAAATTCGGAACACCTCACAAAATCCGCTTCCGGCTTATGCTACTTCCGGTTCTTCGGGACTGGATATTAAAGCAGCAGTGACAGAACCAGTTGTGTTAAAGCCAATGGAAAGAGCTTTGGTACCTACCGGTCTTTTTATAGAACTGCCGGACGGATTAGAAGCCCAGGTCAGGCCCAGGAGCGGACTTGCAGTAAAACAGGGCATTACCTGTTTGAACACTCCAGGAACCATTGATAGTGATTACAGAGGAGAAATTAAGGTTTTGTTGATAAACCTTTCGGCGCAGGAACAAATCATAGCGCCCGGTGACCGGATTGCACAAATCGTGATACAAAAATTTGAGAAGATCGAATGGGAAAGTGCAGACCAGCTTTCTGCTACTGAAAGAAATACAGGAGGTTTTGGTTCTACCGGAAAAAATTAAACTATGACAAGATTTTTATTGATCGTTTGCGTTGCAGGATTGTTTACCGCCTGCCGGTCTACAAGACCCATCCAGGTAGCCATTCAAAAAAAGGATACGACTTCTGTGGTGATCCTGAATCCTGCTCATAAAGATTCACTCCAGGTTGCAAGGCTTTTGTTAACGAAGCTGGATTCCACGCGCATTGAGTATAGCAGTTTTACCGCAAAGCTGAATGTTGATTACAGAGGAGGTGACGGAAAAAAACACAATGTAAATGCAAACATCAGGATGTTGAAGGATAGTGCGCTCTGGATCTCTGCCAATGCCATTCTGGGTATTGAAGCCATGCGTGTAATGGTAACAAGAGATTCGGTAAAACTACTGGATAAGATGAATAACATTTATACCGCGCGCAGCATCGATTATTTACAGGAAGTCACTTCACTTCCACTTGATCTGAGCACCTTGCAGGAACTGATCATCGGCAACCCGGTGTTTGTAGATTCCAATGTTGTTTCCTATTCAACCGGGAGCAACTATCTCTCATTTTTAAGCATTGGTGAATGGTTTAAAAACCTGGTAACACTTGACCTGAATAATAACCTGCTGCACAGCAAGCTGGATGATGTAAATATTACGAGGAGCAGGACTGCCCAACTTGACTATGCAAATTTTGAAAATAAGAAGGGTATGAACTTTTCCACGCGGAGAAGAATCATTGTGGTGGAAAAGACCAGGCTGGAGATTGATCTTGATTTTAAACAATTTGATTTTAACCAGCCGGTAAGTTTTCCATTCTCGATCCCTAAAAATTATGAGCGCAAATAAAATTTTATTAGCTTAAATCCGTTATCGGATTAACCTTAAAAGTCCAGGTATGAAAAAACTATCCATTATCCTGCTCTGCTTTTTAAGTTTCCATCTGGCCTCGGCCCAGCCGCAACAGGATAAAGTTCGGATGGAAAGAGAAAGGCAGGAGATTCAGAACGAGATCAAAGCGCTTCAGTCCAACCTGAACAAAGTAAAGGGAATGAAGAAGGAGTCCCTGGCAAAATTGCAATTGCTCCAGCGCAAACTGCAACTGCAGGATCGACTGATCGGCAACATTAATAAAGAGATTAAACATATCAACAACGATATTTATGTAAGTAACCTTGAAGTGAACAGGCTGAACCGCCAGCTGGATACATTGAAACAGGAATATGCAAAAAGCGTTCAATACGCTTACAAGAATAAAAGCAATTATGATTTTCTGAATTTTATTTTTTCTGCCAATAATTTTAATGATGCGGTAAAAAGGGTTTCTTACCTCAAATCTTACAGGAACTACCGTCAGCAGCAGGTGGCGAATATTCATGAAACTCAGGCCCTGATCGGAAAGAAAAAACAACAATTGCTCGGAAAGCAGTCGCAGAAAAAGTCTGCATTGCAGAACCAGCAAAAAGAACTTTCAGCATTGGCCGAACAGAAAAAAGAAAAGGATGCAGTTGTCAATAAGCTACAGTCAGAAGAAAAAAACCTTGGCAAGCAATTAAGTACAAAACGTAAAAGAGATAGTCAGTTAAAAAATCAGATCACAGCTGTAGTAAGAAGAGAGATCGAAGCGGCACGTAAAGAAGAAGCAGCAAGGATTGCCGCTGCTAAAAAGAAAGAAGCGGAAGCGGCAAAAACCTCCACTACAACTGCTGTCACTACTCCGGTGAAAACAACTGCTGCACCGGCAAAAAAGGAAAGCTACCTTACGCTGAATGAAGGACAAAGCAGGCTGGCAGCCAGTTTTGAAAGAAACAGAGGCGGACTTCCCTGGCCTGTAGATAATGGACTGGTTAGTATCCCATTTGGAACAAGTAAGGTGGGCAGGCTGGATTTCGACAATCCAGGCATCACGATCTCAACACCTTCAGCTGGTACCACAGTAAAAACTGTTTTTGATGGTGAGGTCAGTGCAGTATCCAACACAGGTGAGGGAATGATGGTGATGATCCGTCATGGGAAATATTTTACTGTGTACAGTAATCTTTCAAGTGCAAGTGTAAGCAAAGGTGATATAGTAAAAACGGGTCAGGCGATTGGTCGTACTGCGCAGGCAGATGATGGTTCAGGTGGGCAGTTGGATTTTATGTTGATGATTGAATCCAAGAATGTGAACCCATCTCCGTGGCTGAGGAAGTAGTAAAGGTGAATGGTCAATGGTCAATGACCCTTCACCATTCACCTCTGACCCTTCCCCATCACACCTCCACATGACTCAGCACTTCATCATACAATTTTTCGTAGAGCGGAATGATACGATTGATATCAAAAGTTTTTGCGTGTTCGGCAGCATTTCTTTTAAATTCCTCAAGACGCTCAGGATCTTCAAGGATGTCCAGGGCATACCTGCTCATGGTTTCAACATCCCCCACATTTCCCATAAATCCTGTTTTTCCGTCGATCATGATCTCGGGCAAACCACCTGCATTGGTAGAAACTACAGGAACACCTGAAGCCATGGCTTCCAGTGCCGCCAGTCCAAAACTTTCATATTCTGAAGTCAGCAGGAAAAGATCAGCAATTGCCAGGATATCTTCCATTTGTTCCTGCTTTCCAACAAAAATAGTGTCGTCACAAATGCCCAGTTGCCTGCTCAGGTCTTCAGCTGTTGTTCTTTCAGGGCCATCACCTACAAACAGCAATTTGGCGGAAATATGTTTTCTCACCTCATTAAAGATCCGCACTACATCCTGTACTCTTTTAATTCGCCGGAAGTTGGATACGTGTAATAAAATTCTTTCTCCATTGGGAGCGATCACTTTTTTAAATGCATCAATAGGTTTACGCGTGAACCTTTGAACATCAACAAAATTGTGTATCACTTCAATCGGCTTTTCTATTTTAAACGTTTTAAAGGTCTCATCACTTAAATTCCGTGATACCGCTGTAATGGCATCACTCTGGTTTATGGAAAATGCAACAACTGGCGCATAGGTCTTATCTCTTCCAACCAGTGTAATGTCTGTTCCATGCAAAGTGGTGATCACAGGGATATGAATCCCTTCAAGTTCAAGGATCTTTTTCGCCATATAGGCAGCCGAGGCATGCGGAATGGCATAATGCACATGTAAAAGCTGGAGGTTGTTGTTTTTAATAACATCCACCATGGTGCTGGCTAAAGCCGTTTCATACGGAGGATAATCGAACAGGGGATAAGTGGGCACCTGTACTTCATGATAAAAAATATTAGGAATAAATCCATTCAGCCTTACCGGTTGCTGGTAGGTGATGAAATGGATCTGGTGACCTTTCTGTGCCAGTGCCTTGCCTAATTCTGTTGCCAGAACGCCGCTCCCGCCAAATGTTGGATAACAAACAATACCGATGATCATTCAATTCAATTATATAACTAAGGTAAAAACAAAATCTTCACCCGATTGTTCGATTTATTTAAAGTTGATTTCAGCCTGCCTTTTTAATTAATTTTAACCCTATGAAGTATTTTTTGTTCCTTCTTTTCATTTCTTCCTTTTCTGCCGTGTTAAAGGCCCAGGATGTTGATTCCCTATTTATAAGAAAACTGGCCGATCAGGTGCTCGTGAATGGAAGGGCTTATGAAGACCTGCGTCATCTGACCAAAAAAATAGGGCACAGGCTCGCAGGTTCCAAAGGCATGGTTGCTTCTGAGCTTTGGGCTGAAGCAACCATGCTTGCTTTGGGTGCTGATTCAGTATGGAAGCAACCTTGCATGGTTCCTTACTGGGTGCGTGGCGGTAAAGACGCAGCACAGGCAACGTTCAGGGTGAATGGAAAAACCAGGACCAGATCTCTGGATGTGATCGCACTGGGCAATTCCATGGGTTCCATGAAACCACTGAAAGCAGAAATTATTGAAGTAAAAAGTTTTGAAGAATTGGAATCCAGAAGTGCTGAAGTAAAAGGCAAAATAGTTTTTTATAATTATGCTTTTGATCCAAAGCCCATCGGAACTTTCCGGTCCTACAGCGATGCCGTTCAATACCGTGGTTCTGGTCCTATACGTGCTGCACAACACGGTGCGGTTGGCGTCATTGTGCGCAGTATGTCGCACAGCACCGATAATTTTCCG
Source organism: Chitinophagales bacterium 33-2 (assembly GCA_002050435.1). Classification (GTDB taxonomy): domain Bacteria; phylum Bacteroidota; class Bacteroidia; order Chitinophagales; family Chitinophagaceae; genus Flavisolibacter. Next base: position 22,132 of record MWYV01000024.1, read on the forward strand.
CATACGGGTTCTACAAGGTATGTTGACACTCTCCCCAAACTGCCTGCGCTAGCAATAGGATTGCAGGATGCAGACTGGCTGAGCGCGCAGGTGAAAAAGGAAAAAACAATGGTTACTATGAAAACCTATGGCAGGTTCAAACCAGATACAACGGGTAACAATATCATTGCTGAATTAAGAGGAACGGAATTTCCTGATGAATACATTACGGTTGGCGGCCACCTGGATAGCTGGGATGTAGGCGAAGGTGCGCACGATGATGGCGCAGGTTGTGTACAGACCATTGAAATACTCAGGGCATTTAAAGCGCTTGGTTACAAACCAAAAAGAACCATCAGGTTTGTGATGTTTGCCAATGAAGAAAATGGTTTGCGCGGCGGAAATAAATATGCCGATGAAGCAAAGGCCAAAGGTGAAAAACATGTGTTTGCACTCGAAAGTGATGCAGGTGGATTTAGTCCGCGTGGCTTCGACATTACTGCCTCTGCAATGCAATTCAATAAGATCCTTTCATGGAAACCACTGCTATCTGCTTATGGAAGCCATGATTACAATCCTGGTGGCGGCGGTGCAGATATCGGTCCGTTGAACCGTGCATTGGGAACACCAATGGCAGGTCTCCGACCAGATTCGCAAAGGTATTTCGACTATCACCATGCACGCAACGATGTTTTTGAAGCGGTGAATAAAAGAGAATTGTTGCTCGGGGCCATCAATATGGCCGCATTGATCTACCTCGTAGACCAGTATGGATTGTGAGGGAAAATAGGTGAAAGGAAAAGGAATTAGGTGCAAGATGCATGCCCAAACCCCTAACCTCCAAACTCTACACGTCAAACCCTCAACCCTTTATCTTTGCCGACCATGACGGAGTTTTCACACGACAACATAAAACCATTTTCAGTAGAAGGTTCCAAAAAAGAACAGGTGGGCAGCATGTTTGATAAGATCGCCCCGCGCTATGATTTTATGAACCGCTTCCTGAGTGCAGGCATAGATGGAATATGGCGAAAAAAAGCCATTGGATACTTTAAGAATGATGCCCCTCAAAAATTGCTGGATGTTGCTACCGGTACGGGGGAAATGGCGATCCTGGCTGCAAAGATCCTGAAGCCGGCAACAATTATCGGAATTGACATCTCCGAAAAAATGCTGGAGATCGGAAGGGCAAAGATTGAAAAACAACAACTTGGAACAAATATTGCACTTTACGGCGGCGACGGTGAAACAATAAACTTTCCCGACAATACGTTTGATGGCGTGATGGTTGCCTTTGGTGTGCGCAATTTCGAAAACCTTGAAAAAGGACTTTCAGAAATTCTAAGGGTATTAAAACCGGGTGCTCAGCTGGTTGTACTCGAATTCAGTAAACCAAAATTGCCCGGTGTCAGGCATTTTTATAACCTCTATATGGAAGTGATTGCACCCCGCATAGCAGGTTGGTTCAAACAGAATAAAAAAGCTTACCAGTATCTAAATGCATCTGCAAAAGCTTTTCCAGAACGTCGGCAATTTGTAGAAATAATAAACAACTCGGGCTTTTCCGATACCTTATTTAAACCGCTAAGCTTAGGAATATGTTGTATTTACAGTGGAAGAAAACCAGTAAGTTGATTAGAAAAGGTCTTATCCTCTTTTTATTATTTTCAATTTCTTTGGGATCCAGAGCGCAGCGTGTTTTACACCAGGAAGAACATGATCTGAAACCTTATTATTTCGGAATTACACTTGGTGTTAACAGTGCAAAATTTAAAACACATCTTGATCCTTATTTCCTGAACCAGGACAGCATCATGGTGGCCGAACCTACCAATGCAGGTGGTTTTGCCCTTGGTTTGCTGGCTACATTAAGACTCAACGAAAGGTTTGAATTCCGTTTCAATCCCCAGCTAATGTTCACGGAAAGAAACTTGTTGTACAAATTAAATCCTGCCCATCCCGGTGACCTCGACATGGGCCACCAGGTGATAAAAAAAGTAGAGTCTGTAATCACCACTTTCCCTTTTCATTTAAAATTCAGGTCTGACAGGATCGGAAATTTCCGCGTGTACATTCTTGGTGGAGGAAAGTTTGATATTGACCTTGCTTCCAATGCAAAAGCCCGGCGCGCTGATGATATGGTGCGCATCCAGCGATTTGATTATGGCATTGAAGCGGGCATGGGTTTTAATTTTTATTTTCCAAGCTTCATCCTTTCACCCGAAATTAAATTCAGCAACGGCCTGGGTAATCTCCACGACAGAAATGAAGCATTGAAATATTCCAGAGTGCTGGAAGGCATTCAGTCCCGCATGATCATGTTTACGATTCATTTGGAAGGATAGAGGTGGATGGGTGAATGGGTCAATGGTCAATGGTCAATCACCGTTGTCCGGGGAATTTATTTGATTTCGATGAAACGCGCAATGGTTCTGGCGTTGTTGATGATTACTTAAACCGGGCCTTATATTTTGTAGTTGCAATAACCTAATGGAGTTTCTTGCCAGACAGCAGCGCTATCATAAATGCATCTTCCACCTTTTTTCTTGAAAAAAAAGGTGGCAAAAATTCAAGCGCAATCAATGCGTAACAGTCTGTTTTTATCAGATACCTTCGGGTGATTGCGCAAGGGAGCGCACCGAAAAATGAAAACAGGTGCAACTCCATGCGATCTGATTGTGCAAGCGTTCTTCGCGCTGTATTGCTCCACCTTAGGGTTAAAGATTTCTTAGGAAAAATCAGGAGCAATAAGGCGCACACAACCACCCAAATGTTATAAGATTAGGCCTGGAATTTCATTTTATGAGGAAACCTGTAACTATTTGAACCAGTACCTGCCTATTGTTGCCGCAGATCGCGCTGATGAACGCAGAAAACCAATCAGCGAAAATCTGCGTAATCTGCGGGAAGCCTTTGTTGCCTGTTCGCAAGTCTTCCGGCAACGCTCAAAAAGGTTGTCGGCCAGGTACGAGGCCCGCCGGTCTGAGGCAAAAAATCTGAATTAAAACTGATGTTTGATTTTTTACCGGACAGCAGTGATTGACCATTGACCCTTGACTTGTCCTCAAAAAATAAATTCCCTCCTGTTCATATTCCACCTGATGCCTCCATAAATGATCAATGTATTTTGTGAAGGCGCTATGGAAGTGGCCAGTGTTTGTCGCATTACAGGGTTGATCTCAAAAAACAAGTTGGGTTTCCACTCATAGGAAAGTAACAGGGAACTCATGCCCACCGTGGTTTTTACACCACCTCCTGTTTTATATCCAAATTCTGCAGTGCGGTAAGGCGGAATGTTGGGCAGGAAAATATTGCCACCAAAACTTACATTCCCTGTATCCAGTCCTTTACTATACTGCATTACAGTAAGCTGAATGTTCAACTTCGGCGCAGGCTGATACCGGAATATGCCCACCATTTCATTGAAATTAGCACCAAGCGGATGCGCCAGCGGCTGGTTATAGTGGGTGTAATTCGCCACCGAATCCCTATGGGAATAAGTAAAAGGCCGCACACGGTTGTATTCAAATTGCAGGTCAAGGTTTTTAATATTCAGAGCATTCACCGCCTTCATCCCAAGCTGGAACGCAAATTTATTTGCCCACCATCCCGAACCTTTCCTGAGTTCCGTAAGGTTAAATTCATCCAGTAAAAATTGTCCGTAAACCTGGACCTTTTTTTTCACATTCGCTTTGAAATCAAGTCCAGCCACGGCATTATCAAAACTTCCATGCTGCTGTTCTAGCGAACGGTAAAAGATCACGGGATTCAGGTATCCGAATTCAAAACGGTCTTTCCTTCCAAAGATCACACCTTCAAACAATCCTATATTGAGCCAGCGGGTTACCTGCAGGTCGAGGTGGTGCATGGCTGCATATTTCTTTGGAATTAAAATGTCGGCACCGAAACGTTCCGCATTCTGAAGTTCCATGAACAGGTTCTGGTAATTGAATTTCCAGATGCGTGTATTCAGCTTAAAAAATAAAGTGCTATTTGAAAAATCACTGAGAAAAAGCGACCTGTAACCATTCCCAATGAAGTTGCGGTCATAACCAAAAACAACATCTATATATTTTGCCACATTAAAGCTTACATAGCCCCTTGCATCAAAATAATCATAACCATTTACTTTAAAGTCTTTATAAAAGCCCTGGCCCGGAACTGCCTTTCTTTCTTCTTCCCAGGCCTGTACATACAGCGGATCGCGTTCCTGGTTATCGGTAACGTAAGCAGCAAAACCGATCTTGTCTGCGATGCGCCCCCTGATACTTACACCGCGTGTATTCAGGAAAATATGCTGATCACTGTTGTTTTCTTTTCCAACATAATACTGGAATACAGGATTTACGGAAAGAAAGAAATCCTTTGCATGCACTTCATATAAATGTGCCGGTGTTTGATAAAATCTGCCAATGGATCTCCGGCTTAAGAGGCTGTCTCTTGGGATGTCTGTCCACTCAATATTATTGATATTGGCCACATATAAATTGTAACGATCAACATCAGTTAATGATGCCATAGTATCCAGCCCGTTGATGTGCGGCATAAAATGCCTGCGGCTGAATGGACGGGTTTTTGAAAAATTCAATACCGAATCATTTTGAGCCAGTATCTCCAATCTTTCAAGCAAATGATGTTCCCTGGAACCCTGGGGCAGGTAAGTAGACTGCGAAAAGGCAGTGTATGGAATAATCAAAAGAATTAGTCTTACAACGGTTTGTTTAAATTGCATGCAGACCGGTTTATTTTTTATTTATGCAAAAATACCTGATTAAGAACATCCATCTCGTAAATGAAGGATCCATAAAAGTTATGGATGTTTTGATTGCCAATGAAAGAATTGAAAAAATTGATCACAACATACAGGTGCAGGATGCCGGTTGTAAAGAGATTGATGGCGCAGGTAAATATCTTTTTCCAGGGGTGATCGACGATCAGGTGCATTTCCGGGAACCCGGACTTACCCACAAGGCCAGTATTTATACAGAATCCAGGGCGGCAGTTGCAGGAGGCGTTACTTCTTTTATGGAGATGCCCAATACGCAACCTGCCACACTTACCCAGGAACTGCTTGAAGAAAAATTCAGTATTGCCTCACAAAATGCACTGGCCAATTATTCTTTTTTCATGGGCACCTCTAACGATAATGCAGAAGAGGTTCTGAAAATAAATGATAAGAAAGCAGCTGTTTGCGGCATAAAGATCTTTATGGGATCGTCAACCGGTAACCTGCTCGTGGATAATTATCTTACCATTGACCGGATCTTTAGAGAAAGTGAAGTGCTTATCGCCACACATTGTGAGGAAGAACCCCTGATCAGGGCCAATCTTGAGAGACTGAAAAGTACAGGAAAAACGCTGGAACCAGCCGATCATCCTGTAATCAGGGATGAAGAGGTTTGTTTTGAATCTTCTTTCAAGGCCGTGCAGCTGGCAAAAAAATACAATACCAGGCTGCACATTCTTCATATCAGCACAGAAAGAGAATTGCAGATGTTCACCAATATGATCCCGTTAAAGGATAAGCGCATCACTGCAGAAGTTTGTGTGCACCATTTGCATTTTACCAGTGAAGATTATGCTGATTTGGGTAACCAGATCAAATGTAATCCTGCTATTAAAGCGCCTCATCACAGGGAAGCACTCTGGAAAGCACTTCTTGACGACAGGCTGGACATCATTGCCTCCGATCATGCACCGCATACATGGGAAGAAAAAAATACGGCTTATGAAAAAGCACATGCAGGCATTCCACTGGTTCAGCACGGCCTTTTATTGATGCTGGATTATTATAAAAATGGAAGGATCGATATGGAAACCATTGCAAGAAAAATGAGCCATGCGGTGGCAGATTGTTTTCAGATCAGTGAAAGAGGCTATATCCGCGAGGGATATTATGCCGACCTGGTTATTGTGGATACCAACCGGCCAACAATGGTTCGTAAGTCAAACATTTTATACAAATGCGGATGGAGCCCCTTCGAATCACATCGTTTCAGTACCTCCATTACACATAGTTTTGTTAATGGAAATCTTGTTTTCAAAACAGAAGATGGTCAACCGGAATGGAACGAAACCATAAAAGGAAAACGACTAACTTTCAGCAGGTAAATTCAGTCTTGTAAAGCTTTGTAGAACCCAGTTTTCATGCAGGTAGATAAAATTACTTTTAACGACATTTCCATTTTTCATCATGAAGAGGAATTTTCCATTTTCAATAAATTGAATTTTACCCAGACAGTAGGGGGAAAAGATTGGTTAAGACGATTTTTTACAGAACCACACCAGGACCTTAAAAGGATCATTGGTGTGCAGAATATCATCAAAACTTTATTGGATCATATTGAGGACTGGCCGCAGGAAATTACCAACGGTACCATTATAATGATGGACAAGTTTCTGGATTACAACCTCGATCCTGTGCCCAAAAATGCCAATACCCTTTCAAGTTTTACTTACAGGATATTGCACCTCCACGATTATTCTATGGTAAAATATTCTATCAGGCATTTTGCTGATTTTTTTCGCGGATTGAAAAAAATTCGCAACCTGCTGGATGAACTTGATCTGCCGGGCAACCTGTTGTATTATGTGGAAAGGGTTTCGAAGATCATGAGCCACCAACCTTTAAAAGAACTTGCGGATACCACTGGTACAGAAATTTTTACTCCAACTCAAAATCTTCATTTCGCTTACACTCTGCGTGCAGACCATAAGCACGATGTTTTGGAACTAATCGATATTTTCAGCCGGCTTGAAGCCTGGTATTCCATGGCAAAAGCGGTAAAAGTGTACAACCTGCACTTTCCCGAATTTGTTGAACAGCAGGATCCTCTCTTTGAAGTGCAGGGATTGTTCCATGTATTGCTGCAACAGCCAACAGCCTATAACCTTGTATTAAAACCAGGAGAGAATTTTTTATTTCTGACCGGCGCGAACATGGCCGGGAAAAGTACATTGATAAAAGCAGTGGGTTCTTCGGTTTTTCTTGCACATATTGGAATGGGTGTGCCTGCGAAGCATATGCGACTTTCACTGTTCGACGGACTGCTGACAAATATTAATGTAGCCGATAATATTGCTAAAGGTGAAAGTTATTTTTTTAATGAAGTGCAGCGCATCAAGAACACGATCTACAAAATTACAGATGGGAAAAAATGGTTGGTGCTGATCGATGAACTGTTTAAAGGAACTAATGTGCAGGATGCCATGAAATGTTCGCTGGCTGTGATCCGCGGACTGATCCGGATCAAAAATTCTGTTTTTATTCTTTCCACCCATTTATACGAGATAGGGGAAGAATTAAATACGTATCCAAATATCTCTTTTAAGTATTTTGAAACGAAGGTAGAGGATGATCAGCTCGAATTTTCCTACCAGTTAAAAGATGGGATCAGTAATGACCGCATCGGATATGTAATTCTCAGGCGGGAGAAAGTGGTGGAGATGCTCGATAAACTCTAAGGAGATCGCATTTTTAAAATGATTGAATATTAAATTCATAACTATGTTGCATCCGGTAAATAAATTGTTTTCTGTTATTCTCTTATTGCTGTTTTTCTGTTGGCCGGTTTGCGCCCAGCGCCCCATTGATGTACAGCACTATCAGTATGAGATCAGTTTATCTGACCTTTCAGATGTGATCGTAGGCAAAGCCACCATCAAAATAAAATTCCTTGCACCAGCTTCCACTGTGCTGCTTGACCTGGTGGGTATGAAGGAAGAAAAGGGCATGAAAGTATTCCAGGTGAAGGAAGATGGAAAATCTGTAAAATTTGTGCACAGGCAGGATCGGCTGGAAATCAGACCGGATGCTTCAGCAATGGCAAACCAGTTACGTACTTATGAAATAGATTACATGGGTGTGCCTGAAGATGGACTGATCATCTCTTCAAACAAATACGGTGAAAGAACTTTCTTTGCTGATAACTGGCCCAATCGCGCCAGGAACTGGATTCCCTGTGTAGATGATCCGGCAGACAAAGCTTCGGTGGAGTTTATTGTAAAAGCCCCGGAACATTACAAGGTGGTTTCAAATGGAGTGCTGCTGGAAGAAAAGCCGGTCGAAGGCAAACTTAAACGCACACGATGGAAAGAATCCATTCCAATTTCAACAAAGATCATGGTCATTGGTGCGGCAAGATTTACAGAAACCAGGGTAGATAGTAATTATAAAGTGCCTGTTACTTCATGGGTATATCCGCAGGATAGCGCGAAAGGAAATTTTGATTACGAATTGGCAGATGACATTCTTCGCTATTTTGAATCGCTTATTGGCGATTATCCATATAAAAAACTGGCAAACGTTCAAAGCAAAACCATCTTTGAAGGAATGGAAAATGCCAATACCATTTTCTATGCTGAAAATTCAGTTACCGGTACCGGAAGTTCAGAAGCCCTGATCGCTCATGAAATTGCACACCAGTGGTTTGGAAATACAGTAACGGAAAAAAGTTTTACACACCTCTGGCTGAGTGAAGGTTTTGCTACTTACATGGCAAGTATGTATATGGGTCATAAATATGGGCAGGATAGTTTTATGATGCGTATGGTTGAAGAACGTGATGACGTGATCAGGTTTGTGAGCCGCTCTAACCAGCCCGTTGTTGATTCCAGCTCGGATTATATGTCATTGCTGAATGCAAACAGCTACCAGAAAGGTGCCTGGGTTCTGCACATGCTCAGGGAAGAAGTGGGTGAAGCCAATTTTATAAAGATCCTCAGGGAATTTTATTCCAGGTACAAATTCAGCAATGCCGATACAAAAGATTTCCAGTCCGTGGTAGAATTGGTGACGGGAAAAAAAATGAACTGGTTTTTTGATCAATGGCTGTATCAGCCGGGTATACCTGAATTAAAAATTGAAATGAAAGTAGATCACGAAGGCTATCACTTAAGTGTGCGGCAGCATAAATTCATTTACCATTTTCCCCTGCATATTCATCTGATCAAACCAGATGGTGAATTGATCCGGGAAAGATTTTGGATCGATAAAGAACATTTCACATTCCAAATGAAATCCTCAGGGCCGGTCAAAGTTGCCATCGATCCCCAATACCAACTACTTTATAAATCTGTTGACTGATTTTTAAACCAGCATCATTACCGGGTGCTCCATGTATTTTTTGAAGGTTTGCAAAAAAGTCGCACCTACTGCGCCGTCCACACTGCGGTGATCACAGCTTAAGGTGATCTTCATCACATTGGATACATCAAAACCTTCACCTTTTTTCACCACCACTTCTTTGATCCTTCCCACAGCCATAATAGCGCTGTCTGGTGGATTGATAATGGCGGTAAATTCCTCGATGTCCATCATGCCGAGGTTGGAAATGGTAAATGTATTTCCGGTAAATTCATTTGGCTGCAATTTTTTATTTCTTGCTTTGCCTGCCAGTTCTTTGCTTTCTGCCGCAATCTGGCTCAATGTTTTATTATCCGCAAATTTTACAACAGGCACCATCAGTCCATCCTCAATTGCTACAGCAATGCCAATATGGATATGCTGGTACTGTCGTATGTGTTCACCCATCCAGGAGGAATTCACGGCCGGGTGTTTGCGCAATGCCATGGCAGTGGCTTTTACGATCATATCATTGAAAGAGATCTTCACATCACCCAACTCATTCATTTCTGTTCTGGCCTTCATTGCATTATCCATGTTGATCTCCATGGTAAGGTAGAAGTGCGGAGCAGAAAATTTACTTTCTCCCAAACGTTTGGCAATGACCTTACGCATTTGAGAAAGGTCAAGATCTTTGTAACCTTCTTCACCGGAATAAACAGGTGCACTTTGCTGCTGCTCTTTTTGTTCTGGTTTTGCCTCCTGTGAAGGTGTAAAATTATCGACGTCATTTTTTATTATCCGGCCATTATCACCCGAGCCTTTTACCTGGGCAAGGTTGATGCCTTTGTCCCTGGCTATTTTTTTCGCCAGCGGAGAAGCTTTGATCCTTCCGTCACCTGTTTCCGCTTTTGGATTTTCCTGGGCAACTTCCTGTTTTTTGGGTTGTTCTCCTTCAGTTTCTTTTGTTTCAGTTTTGGAGGGTGCAGGTGCTCCGGCTTCTTTCGTTGCCTGAACAATGGCCTCAACATCCACTTTGCCTTCTTCTCCAATGATACAAAGGAGGTCGTTCACCTGGATCTTTTCGCCCTGTTTGGCACCCTGGTACAGCAATTTTCCGTTCTTATAGCTTTCCAGTTCCATGGTAGCCTTATCGGTTTCTATATCTGCCAGTACATCGCCTTTTTTTATTTCATCACCCACGTTTTTATGCCATCCCGCGATTACACCTTCCGTCATGGTATCACTCAGGCGTGGCATTAAGACCACTTCATCCATTTTAGAAATATCAACGGAAGTTGATTTTTCTTTAGGGGCTTCTTCCTGAGGTTTTGCTGATTGATCTTCTTTGGGTTTGGCTTCCTGCTGTTGGGGTGCAGGTTTTTCTTCGAGATGCTGGGAAATATCTTCTCCCTCATTTCCTATAATGGCCAGCAGATCGTTCACCTGGATCTTTCCGCCTTTGTCCGCTCCAAGGTGAAGAAGCGTTCCATCCTTATAGCTTTCCAGGTCCATAGTGGCCTTGTCTGTTTCTATTTCAGCAAGTATTTCTCCTTTCTTTACCGTATCGCCAACTTTTTTATGCCAGGCTGCAATTACACCTTCAGTCATGGTATCACTCAGGCGGGGCATCAAGATCACTTCGGCCATGTTCTTTCTATGATTTAGAGTGCCGAAATTAAAGCAAAAGCAGGAAACAAGACAATCTATTGGCAGCTGATGAAGCGGGGATCAATAATCCAGTTCTAGCCGCAGCCTGTCCTTTAATTCTTTTATAAGCGGATATTGTTCAATAATCTTCAGGTATTGTTCTTTTGAACTCAGGGGAATATCCGTCTGCACCTGGGTCGTTTTCGTTTCAACGAGTTTAACAATCAGTTGAAGCTGCTGGTTTTCGAGAGCAGATTTTAAAAATGCAGAAGCCTGTTTGCGTTCAAATTCCAGGAACTTATGGTTGATCCTGTTATGCGCTATCGCTTCAAATATATGTGCCTCTTTAATTACCAGTTCAGCCACCTCAAAACTTTGCCAGGCGGGGTTTTGCTGTTTTTTCAGTTCCAGAATAAATTGCTGCCAACCCTTTTTTAAAGTCACTTCAGTCAGCGGTTGATCCACCGGGATCTGCAGTCCATTTTCAATGCTGATTTTTTTCCGGATGGCATCCAGAGATCCGATCTTTTTTGTTGAAACAGGAGGTGGATCTTCTACCCTGGTTGCCTTTGTAGCCGGGACTTCTGGTGATTGAATGGCAACCGGTTCCGGTGCTTTTTTTACCGGTGGCGTTCCGGGTGATTCGATTAGGAGCCTGGTGGATTCCGCTTCCTTTTTGGGCTGCGGTTTTTGAGCCATCGGGACAATAGCCCGGAAATTGACGGTTTTTACAGCATCAATCAGTTTTATTTTACTCAAATCATTGCCAGACAGGGAGAGCTCAAGTGCCTGTTTTAAATAACAGAGTTTGATCAAAATGAGTTCTACATGTAATCTTTTGTTACGCGCCAACCGGTAACTGATCTCGGCTTCATTTAAAATATTCAGTGCGCTCACGAGGAAACCAGTATCTGTTTTTTTGGCTGTTTCCACAAAGCGCTGGCGGAAACTTTCCACTACTTCCAGCAGCCCGGCCACTCTTTCATCTTTACAAACGAGGAGGTTTCTGAGAAATTCGGCAAACCCATTTAAAACCATGTCGCCTTCAAAACCTTTCCTATCAATATCATTATACAAAAGCATGGCACCAGACAAGTCCTGGTTCAGCATGCAATCGGTGAGTTTAAAATAATAATCAGCATCCAGAATATTCAGGTGTTCGATCGTGTTGGAATAATTTACTTCACCATTGGTAAAGCTTACGATTTTATCCAGGATGCTTAAGGCATCTCTCATGCAACCTTCGCTCTTCTGGGCAATAAGCTGCAACGCCGTTTCTTCTGCATGAATCTGTTCTTTATTTGCAATGCCCTGCAGATGATCTACTGTATCCTGCAGCGTGATCCTTTTAAAATCAAAGATCTGGCAACGGCTTAAAATTGTAGGAAGGATCTTGTGCTTTTCTGTGGTAGCAAGAATGAAGATGGCATAGGGTGGGGGCTCTTCCAGCGTTTTTAAAAACGCATTGAACGCCTGAGTCGACAACATGTGTACCTCGTCGATAATATACACTTTGTATTTGCCTGCCTGTGGTGAAAACCTTACCTGTTCGGCAAGACTTCTTATATCGTCCACCGAATTATTACTGGCAGCATCCAGTTCGTGAATGTTCATGGAAGTGCCTTCATTAAAGGAACGGCAGGAATGGCATTCATTGCAGGCTTCCCCTTCTGCAGTTACATTTTCACAATTGATGGTTTTGGCAAGAATACGGGCACACGTGGTTTTTCCAACACCTCTTGGTCCGCAGAACAAAAAGGCATGGGCCAGTTGCCCGCTTTTAATTGCATTTTTTAATGTAGTGGTGATGTGGTTCTGGCCCACAACTGTATCAAATGCCTGGGGCCTGTATTTTCTTGCTGAAACAATGAATTTTTCCATAAAAAACCTGTGAACAAATGTAGCATGGTTTGGATTGAATTCCCTGTTGATAAAATGGGATTTATCCACCGGGAGGTTAGAGGTTAGTGGTTTCCTGGTACCATGCTTCACGCAGCTTATGGCTTCAACCTAGAATCCTGGCCACCTTGTCCCTTACACCCAGCTTTTACAAAATAGGATGGCGTTTAAATTCTTTTGTTCTGTCGAAAAGATAACGGTAAGTGGTGAGTTTCCTGCTCTGGTAAACATCGCCTAAACCCAGGCCCACATTGATCATTTTAGGATTAAAATCACCGATCCACTGCATTTCATAATCTAAATACTGGAATTCTTTACTTTTTACCATTTTATCGGCTTCACCAATGATAAAAGCATCCATTCCTTTTCCATGGTATTCGGGGATCACTCCAAATACAAGTCCGGTAAACTTTTTACACTCCTTAGTTTTCTTCACCCATAGAAATTTGAGTTTGTGCAGCAGGTCAAATTTTCCATTAAGGTGTTTGAACCATTGGTTCAGGTCGGGGAGATTGATAAATATAGCAATGGGCTTTTCATTGTAATAGGCAAACCACAGCAGGCGTTCATCCATCACCGGTTTCATTTTATTGAACATCAGCACAACCTGGTCTTTTTTAATCTCTTTTAAACCGCCATGTCCGGCCCATGCAGCATTATATACAGAAGCAAAATCAGCCGCAAATTTTTCAAACTGATTTTTTTTGATGTTCGTCACACTGAAAGCCGGATCTTTTGCGTACAAGGCATGTCGTTCCGCAATCTTTTCACTCAAAGGCTTTTTTGGGTCCATGCCCAGGCAGATCTGGTGATAAAAAGGTTCAAACCCGTATGCTTCCAGCAGGGCTCTATAATAAGGAGGATTATAATTCATGCAATAAAGCGGGGACTGAAAACCTTCCACTACCAAACCCCACCAACGGTCTCTTTCACCAAAATTGATCGGACCATCCATGGCTTCCATCCCCTGTTGCAACAGCCAGTGCTTTGCTACATTCAACAATAATTCAACTGCCTCCTGGTTGTTGATGCAATCAAAGAAACCCATGCCGCCAACTTTAACATCATCGCCTTTGTTGCGGTATTTAGTGTTGGTAAAGGCAGCAATGCGACCAACCAGTTCTCCATCTGCATTTTTTAAGACCCAGCGCTTAGCTTCACCAAAACGAAAGGTTTTGTTTTTTGCAGGATCAAATACATCAACCACATCTTTTTCCAGCGGTCGTATATAATTGGAGTTGCCCTGGTTTACGAGCACATTTACATGGATGAAATCCTGTTCCGAACTTTTGTTGGTTACTTCTGTTAATTGCATGCGTTTACAAACGCTGCAAATTAATTGAAAACTATAAAGTGCCTTCAAACATTTTACCTGAAAGCTTTTTGTCGTGGGAATAAATGTCGTCCCTGAAGTTCAGCCTGCCATTGTCATCCACCCAGGAAGTATAATAAGTGATCACCACTGGAACAGATTCTTTCAGTTTTACAAATTTTTCTGTTTCGGCATTCATCGCAACGTTTATTTTTTCCGGGTTCCAGTCAGGATGATCTTTTAAAAGGTAGTTGGCCATTTTTTCCGGCTCTGCCAGCCTGATACATCCATGGCTGAATGCACGCTTATCTCTTTCAAATAAGCTTTTTGAAGGTGTATCGTGGAAGTAAATATTAAAGCTGTTTGGAAATAAAAATTTCACTTTACCCAATGCATTTCCTGCACCTGGTTTTTGCCTGACCACCGGAAGCCCGCCTTCCGTGCCGGTTTGTTCCATGTTCTGGCTGGCGAAATAATCAGGATTTTTTTCCAGTGCCGGCAGGATTTCACTTTTTACAATACTTGGAGGTACATTCCAGTGAGGGCTGAATACTACCTGGTTCAAATCTCCATTGAACATCATGGTATTGTGCCCGACTTTCCCAACCACCACCACCATTTCAAATGCCTTGCTTTTGCCTTCATACATATGCAGCTTGAATTCGGGAATGTTTACAATTACCAGTTTGCCAGTTGCCTCTATTGGCATCCAGCGCATTCTTTCCAGGTTCATCATGATCTGTTCCAGTCTTTTCTCAGCGGGAACATTCATGTCTTTGATCATCTGTACGCCGATCACGCCATCTGGTTTGAGTCCAAACCTTGCCTGGTAGTTTTTTACACCATTCAGCAAAGTATCTGTAAAAAGAGCCGAAGTGTCGTTGCCAGGCATGTCGCCGGTCATGACGAGGATTTTTTTAATCAGCGGAATTCCAGGGTCCTTGTCACCAGGTTTAAGTGATTTCTTAGCAATACTGACCTTCGGCCAGCCGCCCTGCTTTACAATATTATAATAGCGTCCCATTTCCTGTTTCAATAGTTTGTAGGGTTCATTAACATCTTCAAAATATTTATTGTCGTTGTGCTTTTTATTCAGCAGTGAATCGGCTACATACAAAACATTCTGTTTTTTAAATGGAATGAATCTTTCCATTTCCTTGCGCTTCACATATCCTTTTTCATAGTTGCTCCGCATGTACATGATAAAATGTTGTGTCAGCGTCAATTCCGTGTTCAGTGCTGATTTGTCATTTTTATTAACGGAAAGATTTTCCTGGTAGATCAGGCTTTCCATTCGCTTTTGAAGTGCTTTATCTTTTAAAAGCGTATCGTTGTTATGTTGTGTAACATAATCATGCAGGTTCCAAAACCCGAGCGCCTGTTCGGTAAGTCCGTCACTGCTGAACCAGGCGAACTGGTAATTCCGGGTATTATAAAAACTGCGCATCCTTCGGGAAACAGACGCATCCAGCTTTTTTTCGGTAATAAAATTTTCCATTACCATGCTGTCAAGGAAAAGATTGGAATAAGCGTTGGATTCGTTAATGCTGTAATTTCTTTTGCTGACTTTTTTTTGTTCATCCTTTTTTTCATCATCTTCATTTCCGCCACTACCAATTTGCTGACAGGAAAAAAATGAACAAAAAAGAAGGGAGAGGTAGAAAAGGGGGTATCTCATATGGCTGAGGTGTGCAAACCTTATGCCTTTGTTGTACTGATTGTTTTTTTTAACCTATTAAGGAACTGTTGGCTAATATTGGGGAAGTTGTGGGGAATCAGCCAGACACCATGTTTAAAAATATAATTACAACAAGCTGGCGGCTTTAGTATAAAAAGAAAAATTGATTCCTGCACGGGATTTGAATCCTATATAAAAATTCAAAATGTCTAAATGTAATTTTTCCATTCAGTTTTCAGGTACTCCGGAAGCAATTTTCAATAAAGCAAAATCCGCTGTTGAAAAACAGGGTGGCAGTTTTAATGGCGATGCCCATGCTGGCAGTTTTTCTATTTCTGTTTTTGGCACCATCAGCGGGAGTTATACTGTATCCGAACAAAGCCTGGACATCAATATAGAAGATAAACCCATGATGATTCCCTGCGCTGCAATTGAAAATGCTTTAAAATCCCAGATTGGCTGATCTGCCTGCCTGTTATTATCCCTGCAAATTCTTTTTTGAATTGGGAAATTACACCGCGCCCCTTACCTTTGCAGCCTGAAAAAGGAAATTAAGGCTTAAACAAGCCATTTTTCCCTTAAATCTCTTCTTTTAAAAGCTATATATGGCAAAAGTTGGTAAGGTAAAACAAATCATTGGCGCCGTTGTGGACGTACAATTCCACGGTAGCCTTCCCGAGATCTTCAATGCATTGGAAATTAAAAGAGATAATGGCGATACCCTGGTTCTCGAGGTGCAAAATCACCTGGGAGAAGACAGTGTAAGAACCATTGCAATGGACGGAACTGAGGGTCTTATGCGTGGTGTTGATGTTGTGGATACCGGTGGGCCCATTAAAATGCCTGCAAGTGAATTGATCAAGGGTCGTTTATTTAATGTTACCGGAGATCCTATTGATGGCCTTCCACCGGTTTCAAAGGTGAACGGACCTGCCATTCACGCTAAACCACCTGCATTTGAAAACCTTTCCACAGCAACAGAAATTTTATTTACCGGTATTAAGGTTATTGACTTGATCGAGCCTTATGCAAAAGGTGGTAAAATTGGTTTGTTTGGTGG